>NZ_CP028487.1:623250-1246500 GCF_003048255.1 Yersinia massiliensis | reverse complement strand
CAAGCGCTGTAGTTTTTAACTTAATAAAAAACAGGAGGGTTATTCCACGCGAAAACCCAAATTACTGACTAATCCACTTTCATCTAATACACTAAGTTGATAGTGCCCTGGGCTAGATAATGTTTGTACCCATGACTGATTATTTTCCGTTACTGCAACTTGCTCCCCATTAAGAAACCACCAGTGTTGTCCACTGCCACCTTGGGTAGCCAGACGAAGATCAAGGCTGCTATGACCAGGTAAACGCTTAACAATAGCGCCATCACGCAGACCTAAAATCAGTAATGGGGGAGTGTCGACACCACCTTGTGGTGGGCATTGTGCACTCATTGCTGGTAAGCGTTGTTTGCGACGTTCCGCCACGGGTAACCAAGGTTCAAGGGGTAGCGGCCATAAAGCTATTTGGTGTGGTGTGGCCTGAGGGCAATCTGCCGCCACTCGCAAGCCCTGAGCATCAAGCCATACACTGAGTTGGCTACCTTGCATATTCTCTTGGCCTGCTGCCGCCAATGTGGGCGGCAATGTGCCATCAAGCACCCAGCTCTGGCGACGTTGTCGGCAGTTACTGTCCCCCGCCGCCAGCGGCTGTCCATTTGGCCAACAGATCTCTGCTCGACTCACTGATGCAGGCCGCGGATCCCTCGGTAACTGGCGGCCATTTTGTTGCATTCCCACCAGCAGCAAATTATTGACTTGATTAAGGATTGGAATAGCCGTGGCATAACCAAACTGCCCAGCGACAGGGGTCCCGTCTGGCCGCCCGACCCACACGCCGATGGCATAACGGGCATTGACTCCAATTGCCCACGCATCACGATAACCGTAACTGGTGCCGGTTTTCCAAGCCAATGGTACTGTTGCCGGCAAGCTATCATCCGGCAATGGTCTGCTTTCTCCGGCTAATATTCGCCGGATAATCCATGCCGCACCCGCTGAAAACAGCCGACGTTCCTGCACCTGCTGCTGGGGTTCAAAGCGCAATGTCGCCGCCATACCACCACGAGCAAACGCACTATAGGCGGCAACTAACTGGTCCAATCGTGAGCCCGTCCCGCCAAGAATGACTGCCAGACTCGGTTCACTGTGAGGCGGAAAACGCAAGTTCAGGCCGCCATTGCGTAAATTCGCAGTAAAGCGTTTAGGGCCGTAGGCTTCCAACAATTGCACTGCCGGTAAGTTCAGTGAACGGACCAAGGCTTCGCTGGCACTGACTGGGCCATGAAATCCGGTATCGAAATTACCGGGGCGATAATCACCGAAGCGGCGCGGGACATCTTGCAACAAGGATTCAGCATGGATTAGCCCATCATCCAATGCCATCGCATAGAGAAATGGCTTCAGTGTTGAACCCGGTGAACGCCACGCGCTGACCATATCCACATGGCCGAAGCGGCTGTTATCCTGAAAATCAACCGACCCCAGATAAGCCCGTACATTCATGGTGGTATGATCAACCACCAGCAGCCCCAGCGATGTTTTCTCTGGTAATTGCCGACGCCAACCGGCAGCCATATCTTCCAGTTGGCGCTGCAATGGTGCATCTAACGTGGTCTGAATCACTTCCCGTTGATTGCCTGTACTCAACCGCCGCGCCAGCAGTGGGGCTAATTGTGGCACCTGACGCGGTGCTAACCAGATTTCCTCTTGCTTAATTTCAGCCACATGCTCCGCTGACCACACATGATAATCAGCTAAACGTGTGAGGACTTTATCGCGCGCCGCTTTGGCGAGCAGTGGGTAACGATCAGGGCGTAAGCGGCTAGGGGCTTGTGGCAATACCGCCAACAGTGCCGCTTCTGCGGGTGTTAATTGGGAAGGGGGTTTCCCTAGATAGGTCCAACTGGCTGCCCCAATCCCTTGTAGTGTGCCACCAAAAGGGGCGCGATTCAGGTAGAGTTCGAGAATTTGATCTTTGGAGAAATGCCACTCAAGTTGAAAAGTTCGCCAAACTTGCCGCAACTTACCGGTAAACGTGCGAGGATGCGGATCGATAAGGCGTGCAACTTGCATCGATAACGTACTGCCACCAGACAATATTTTACCTGCGCGCAGATCTTGCCAAACAGCACGGGCCAACGCCAATGGATTGACGCCTGGATGAGTGTAAAACCAGCGATCTTCAAATGTGAGCAGCGCTTGCAGGTAGTATGGCGAAACGTCTTGCAGTTTGACCGGATAGCGCCATACACCTTCGGCATCCGCAAAGCGCCATAAGGGCGTGCCGTCTTCAGCCACCACCACGCGGGCGACCTGAACTTGCGTCAATGGCAATGGCCATAACCTATCTGCCAGCCACAACGTGGCCGGAAGCAATACAGCTATGATGACCATCGCTAGCCACAGGCGGCGATAGCGAGAAAACAACGCAGTTCGCATAACGTGATTCCCCCTTTAGTGCAGCGAGTCGCCAGCCATCAAGGGGGAAAACTTATTTCACAATTTCGAGTTGCATCGGCGTAACACCTAATGCCCGCCAATCCGGCACATACATTGATTCTACTTGCGGCGCGGGCACTTGGTAGATACCCGGTGTGACCGCACGCGCCAGATACAGCAAGGTGGTATGGCGGTAGCCATCAACGCTAACGGCTGCAACATAGCGATCATCACGGAATTCCTGATGCTTAATATCTGACTGCTGCATATCCTGCAATAACTCAGTCACACTGTTGGCGCTCTCGCCCAGACTAGCGCTGCTGTCCCCCAGATTTTGGTTTTCCAGCTCCAAGCCCGCAGGCAGTAAATCTACCACCAGTGCATCCGGTACGCGCTGATCAGCCCACACATCGAGATGCACCAGCACCAGTTCACCACTTTTCAGTTGCGATAGCTGTAACGGCTTGCCATCAAGCCCGATATAACTGCGGTTGATATGGAGGTTGCGACTAAACGGGACTGGTGTTTGCTGCGGATAACCCACCACATCGACGCGGCTGTACAATGGAATATCACCACGGTTTTGCAGTTGCATCCCTTCAGCCAGTTGTTGCGCCGACCAGTTTTGGTTCAATGCACTACTTTGCGTCAGCGTGGTACTGTTCTCGAGTGATGCCGTCTGCGGTGCTATCGCCAGTTGCCATGGTGTCTCGGCCCCACTCATGAGTGTGCGGCCCGCTAAGAACAACGCATTGCTTTCTTGGGTGGAGAGATAATTACGGCCTACCAGCGCATCGGATAGCGCCAACAAACGCGTATCTCGCGCTTCTGGCAGTAAATTGTTGTCGGTTAATAGTGCCAAAATCAGCGCATCATCACGCACTGAACTGCCGTAATCTTCCAGCCAATAATCCTTATCGCTACGCTGGGTATTCAGCCCTTGTGTGATGGCTTCTTTGGCTCGTGGCATATCGCCCATCAACTTCAGTGCGACCCCCAACTGTACCAGTGGCAGACCTGAACGAGCGTCATTGCTGCGGGTATACAATTGGCGCAATGCTCCCAGTGATGCCTGCTGCTGCTGCGCGAGCACTAAACCGGCATAGGCTTGCACGGCAAAACGGGTGTGTTTGGTTTGCTCACTGTAGCGAATTTCAATCTGGTTAGGATCTTGCAAATAGCGCTGCAAGCGTGCATTGGCGGCGATTAATGCGGCCGCGGGCACACTGTAACCCTGTTGGCTTGCGCGATACAGGAAGTCAGTGGCATAAGCCGTCAGCCAAAACTCTTCAGGGCTGTCATTGCTCCACAAACCAAAACCGCCGTTATATCGCTGCATACTGAGCAAATGCTCAATCCCTACATCGATCGTTTGGCGTCGTTTTTCATCACTATCCGCCTTAATCCCTAGCGCGGTGAGTTGCGCGTGGTTGCTGTACAGCGAAGGATATAATCCGCTCACCGTTTGTTCCAGACAGCCATACGGATAAGCGTATAACTCACTGATATAACGCGCCAAATTGAGCGGTGGACGGCTAGTCACCAACAGTTGTCCTTGCAGCGTTTCTGGCGCTAATCCCGCTAGGGCTTCCGCTGGCAGACTCCAACTTTCGCCACTGCGCAGTACATTGGCGAAATGACGAGTTTGAGCAGGATAGGCTGGGCGCACACCAATTTTCCAATGATGTTGATAGTCAGCCAGTTTCTCGCCCGGCAATACCATACCCTTGATGGTCAAGCCAATATCACCCTGCCCAAAACCGTTCAACGCTCGAACCGGAATCAATACCGTTTTACGTTCACCATTAGCCAGCGTGACCGTTTGAGTGGGTTCGCCTTTTAACGCCAATAAATCGCTGGCGGCGAGATTGAGTAAAAGAGTTTGAGGCTGGCCGGATAAGTTACTGAGATCTAACGCCAGCTCAGTGCTATCGCCGCCAGCCAAGAAGCGCGGCATAGCCAACTGAGCAATCAATGGCGCGGCAACCACCACTTTAGACTCCGCCTTACCGAAGTCTTCCTGACTCCAAGCTTGCGCCATCAAGCGCAGTTCACCGTTGAAATCAGGGATCGCCAATTCGACCGTGCCTTCACCTTGCGCATTAAGTGTGACAGGTTGAGCTTGCTGCGCCACGATGGTCACTTCAGTGATCGGCTTTTTACCGCCACGAGATAGTGCATCTTCGTCATCACCATCACCACCAAACCGCAAGCTGGCTAAACGGCCCTGCCCTTCAATCAATTGCCCGTAGACATCGTATTGATCAGCACTGTAACGTTTACGACCAAAGAAAGCATCGTAAGGGTCCGGCGTGGTGTAATCGGTAATATTTAAAATTCCGCTATCAACAGCAGACACCAGCACTTGCACTTTTTCAGGCAACGGCGCCCCCGTTCGTTCAGCTTTCACTTTCACCGTTAAGGTTTGGTTTGGCCGAATGCGCGCAGGCGCGTCTAATTGCAGCGCTAACTTACGGGTTTCATCGACTAACGGCAGATGCAGCAAACCAATGGCCCGTTTGGGGGTCGATTGCTGAGCTTTGTCACCGGGTCGGATCACCGTGGCACTGAGATATAAATCATGGCGATTCCAACCGTGGTTAATCGGCACTTCAACCTCGGTGCCCCCTTCAGGAATAGTCACTTCTTGCCACCAGAGTGGGCCATCGCTGGACTCCACCAATAGGTAGCCATTCCCCGCGGCAGGCGCTTGAATGTGCAATTTCACTTTTTCGCCGGGGCGATAAGCCGGTTTATCCAGCGTCAGTTTCACTTGGTCCGGCCGTACTGCGCCACTGCCTGAGGTATTATCTTGCCAACTGTAACCGGCCCAGAAGCGCGAACTGCTCACCAGCTCATTATCTGGATTGCTCACCTCAACACGGTATGCGCCCCATTCCACAGGGAAGCTCACTTTCGCACTACCATTGGCGGCAATATTGACCGTTTGTTCAGCCAGTTGGAGATCTTTTTTATCAAACAGTGACTGCCAGCCATCGCTTTCTGACCACTGCCAGTAATAATCGCGGCGCTCACGCACCAACTTAACTTTCAAGCCATCAACCGCGAGCTTTTCACCGTCGGCATTGGCATAAACGATTTCAAAACCTGCTTGCGTGTCTTGGTCGACCATCGCTTGTGACTTATAGCTGTCACTGCGGTAATCATACACCTGCTGTTTATTGAACAGTGGGCGAATACCGGCCAGCGCTTCGGCAGGCCACACGGCTTGTTCTGCGCGGCGAGTCACCGGTCGGCCGCCTGATTCCAACAAACTGGCCTGTAAAATCACTTTTAGTGGCGACTGAGCATTTTGCCAGTTGTTCTCTACTTCGACATCCGTTTGGCCGTCGCTGTCGAGCGTGGTATCGAACTCATCTAAAGTCCGTGACAGGTTTTCTTCGATAATCGAACCAAATTCAAAACCGGGTAATGACGCAACAGCTTCACGCTGCGGGCGCAAGAACAGTTGGCCTTGTAGGCGGTTGCCAGAAGCCGGAGCACCGTATAAATAGCGGCCTGTGATGGCAAAACTCGCTTCACTGTCGGTGGCAATGGGCTCTTTACTGGCGCTAATGTCCAACGCCATACGCTCAGGCAGGAAATCTTCCACTTTGAATTTGTACAAACGCGGCTGGTTATCACCCAAGTCAAAACGCAGCGACCACTCACCCGTCGGGCCAGCCTCTGGAATGGCGTATTGATACTGATATAGCCCCTCTTGCGGCTGCCAGACAAAACTACGCACCACTTGGCTATCAGGCTTGAGGATATCGACTTTAACCGGTTGCGTGGTTAACGGTTTCCCGTCTGCATCGCGCAGTAAGCCATTGACGATTAAGGTTTCACCGGGACGATACAAATCACGGGGACCGAAGGCAAAGAACTGCTTCTGGAAACCTTCCGGCCCCGCGATATCAAATTCAGCCAGATCCAGCGCGGGTGCATTGAGGTCAATCAGGCTGGTTTGCCCGTTCTGCGACGCCAATAACAGCTTCGCTTTGGTATTTTTCTCCAGTTGCGCATGGCCTTGCCCGTCCGTTTCGGCCTGTACCAGCACTTGGCCTTTGTCATCTAATAGTTGCAATGACACGCCTTTCATGGCGGATCCACCTGCCAGCGCTTGCGTGAAGACATCCATCCGGTTGTGGTAGCTGTGTAGCGAAACGCCTATATCACTGAGTGTAAATAAGGTGGCCGCATTGGTGTAACTGTAATGCCCGGCTTGTTGCATCACTGCCAGATAAACGCCAGATTCTTGCAGCGGCTTAATATCCGCCAGTGGTAGCAGCAGTTTTTCACGGGTATTGACGGCAGGATTGAGGTCAAAACGGCCGGTATAGACCAAATCAGCCATTTTCAACAGATCGTCTGACTCCCAGTTAGAGAGTGCACTGCGATACTGCCAAGTGGCGAGGAAGTTAGCCAAGCTATCTTGCTTAATGCGGAAGAAGTTCACATCAACATTATCGACATTCAGTGCCATCACCGGCAGGCCTTGTGCCAGTTTAGCGGGCAGCAAAGAACCGCGGCTGGCAAAGCCGACACTCGGTTTGATATCACGGGTGGTGATTTGCTGCTGTTGTTGCGCACCAAGCTGAGCACCCCCTACTCCTTTTAGCGTGCTATCAACAGTTAACAGCAATTTGCGCTCAGGTTTGAGGTGACGTAAACGCAGCTCCATCAAGTTGTCTGATAGCTCCCAGCCACCGTCAATTTTGCCGCTGACGGTATCCACCAGATGCACTTGTGAAGCGAAGTCCTGATTTGGGTCCAGCGGTTGTGAGAAGGTCAGCACCATGGCACTGGCCCCATCGAGTTGCAGTTCAGAAGCATCCAGCAAGGTGAGCGGCTGATCGGCATGGCGTTTGGCTAATTCTGCCAATGTCGCCGCATCTTTTGCTTTGCTCACCGGAGTATCGGGAGTAGAAGCTGTAGCCTGCGTTGTAACTGGCGCAGGTGCAGTGACTGTTTCATCTTTACTTTTACTGTCATCGCAACCCGTTAAAAGTAATGTGGTACTTAATAACACACCACTGACGAATGTCGCTGTCCGGTGCCCTTTCATGAATGAGATTAACCGCTGCAAACCGATGTTATTCATATCTTGCTCCCTGGCTGATAGCAGGATTATAGCATTCGTCTGAAAGGTAATATAGCTACATAGCCATGAGAGTTTTCTCAGCACAAATGAGATTAAATTTCACTAATTTCTATTATTACTTTTTATGAAAAACTCGGAAATTGCATTTAATATTTTTTTGATAAAATTTTAAATTAATTAAAATCCAAAATTGATAGACAGAAAAATTAAGAATTAAATTAATATGAATCAATAAGTTAAACGCAGACACCCTTACTAACAAATAGAAAATAAAATCAAATAAATATAAACAAAAGAAATTAATGTTTTAATAACTAGGCTATCGACCTTTAATTCCTTATATTCCTCCCAACATTTTTACTTTGTTATTTTCATTAAGTCTTTCAAATTCACTTGTATGTAGGAAATTATAAAATCATGAATCATCGCAATACATTAAATACGCGCTTATTACCTTTATCTATTTTGATCTCTTCGCTGATAGCATCTGGAACAACTTCGGCTACATCATCGATACCAACAAAAAATAATATTTCTCCAAATGGCCCTCAGGTAAGTGCAAGCAATGTCACTCAGGTGCCGACAGGCAGCTTTCAACGTATAGCTAATGGTGGAAGTTTCTTTATTGGCCATAGCCCAGCGGCGAGCACGAAATCTTCTGCTGATGTATCAATGAAAGATATCTTCCCTGCCGGAGTGCCGATTACGCCCGAGATGATCGAAGAAGCTAAGCTTCAGATTAAGGAAGTAAAAGCGAGTAACGAGCAGACTATAAAAGATTATGAAGACCAAATCTCCAAGTCAGCACCCGACGAGAAAGCACAAGTAACTAAAAAATTAGCCAAAATTAAAGATAGTAATAATAAAGAAATGGCGAAGTTAGAAGCTACTCTGGCCTATGCAGTAGATCCAAGCACTGAGAATAAAAATAAGCTCACTGCAGCTAAAAAAGATGTTTTTATTAGCAAAATCAATCCTAACGGTGAGTTCACAACTATAGAAGCAGAGTTGCTAGTTACCGCACACTTAACCAATGATTTAACAGGACTTCCGTCAGAACTTAAACTGAAAGTAGAAGCCCTCCAAAAGCTGGATAACTATCTTAAGCAAGGTGTCATTACCCAAGAACAGAGAGAGAAGCTAGGCGCCAACTTAAATGATAAACAGTCAGCCATTGCAGATACTGTTGCCTTTGGTAAACAAGTTACCAGTAGTACCCACGATGTCGCGGATAAAAGTAAGATTATTGCCGGCGTTATTACAGACAATGGCAAAATAGACCTTGCAGCAGGTGCACATGCCTTTGAAACCGTGATCACCGAAGGCACTATGATTAGTCGCGGTGGTAAGGACTTCAACACGCTGGTTGGTGCTAAAGGCCTGTTAGAATTGGCAGGAACCGACAAAGATAACATCGCTACATCCCATAACGCGCAAGTACGTGAAGGCGGTAAAGTCACGGTTGGTGAATTTGCTAAAATCAATAACCTGAACAGCACTAAAGGTGAGATAGAACTTAAAACCGGTGCCAGTGCCTCTAATACCACTATTGATGGCGGTACGCTGGCGATTAAAGCTGGTGCTAAAGCAGAAAGAACAACGCTAATTGGTGCGGTTCTGGATTTGATTGAAGGCGCAACGGCTAACCACACGATCGTTGGCGCTGGCAGTATTTTTACGCTTAAAAACAATGCGACCACCTCTGGAGCAATGTTGGAAGCTGACTCGAGTCAGTTTGTATTAGAGAGCGGTGCATCAGCTATCTCATCCACGCTAAATAACGGTGTAATGACTGTTAAATCTGGCGCTAGTGTTAAAGATACGACTCTACAAGGTAGCGAAGGAAGTGAACTGATACTCGAATCAGGAGCCAAAGCTGAAAAGACGACAATGCATGGTCGAGTGAACGCATTCACCATTCAATCGGGTGCAGAAGCACTTGACACTCGTTTGTACTTTGCCGAATTAAGTCTAGCAAATGGTGCGAAAGCTGATGGTACCTTGCTGCTTGAGGGCTCAAGCTTCACTCTTTTAGACGGCGCAGAAACTAAAGATACCCATGTTCATAACGGCACATTTTTTATTAAAAAGAATGCAATAGCGAATAACACGATATTGAATAGAGGCGAATTCATCGTTAATGAAGGCGCAACTGCCAACAACACCACGGTTAAAGGCGGTAAATTCTACGTTGCTAAAGGAGCCGCTACTAATAACACCACAGTTAATGGCGGTCAGTTCGACCTTGCGGGTACGGCTAACGACACGATACTGAACAGTGGCGAATTCACGATTACTGATGGAGCCACTGCCAATAACACCACGGTTAAAGGCGGCAAATTCAACGTAATGGCGCGAGCTAGAGCGATGAAGCTTGAGCTGGAAAATGGTATTGCCATGATTGCCGGTCAGCTTGAAGACGCAACCTTAAATGGTGGTTCTGCTATCTTCGATAAGACAGCGGAAATTAGCGGCACCATTAATAGCAATACCAACAATGTTCTCAGCGTGTATGAAGGCGCTAAAACGGCAGATGTAGACCTAAACTTAGGTGGCAACTTGCAATTGATTGGCGCAAATGCACCACAGTCTGCGTTCCACCGTGCTGCAATGACAAATCCTGCACAGTTTGCCTTTAAAAATGTGACGCTGAACGGCGGCACAATTGATATGAGCAGCACTAATACTCAGTTGACCATGGCATCACTGGCAGGCAATGGTAACTTTACCCTCGCGTCATCTCTGTACAACCAAGCAAATGCGCCACTGAATGTCTTGGGTGATGCTAATGGTACATTTGATATTCAGATTAAGGACAATGGGGTCGCACCAACTAACCTGAAACTTATTGATGTACAGGGTGCAAACAATGCGCGCTTTACACTCAACAACGGTGCAGTGAACTTGGGTAACTACCTGCACACACTCGTTAGCGATGGCCAAGGTGGTTTTAAACTGGTGGCTGACCTCACCAAGTTGACGCCAAGTACCGCGGGTGTTTTGGCTGTTGCTAATACCTTGCCAGTTATCTTTAACGCTGAATTAAGTTCCATTCAAAATCGTTTGGATAAGCAAAGCACCTCCGCCAATAAAAGTGGCGTATGGGTTAATTACCTGAATGATAATTTTAAGGTCAGTGGCACGGCGGCGAATTTCGACCAAAAACTTAGTGGCATGACCTTCGGTGGTGATAAAGCCATTGAGATTGGTGATTCGGTGCTCAGTATCGGTGGTTTCGGCAGTTACAGTAACTCAGATATCAAATCTGATTACCAAAGCAGCGGTAGTGTGAAAAGTAACTCACTGGGTGCTTATGCGCAGTATTTAACCAACAACGGCTATTACCTGAACGGTGTGTTGAAGGCCAACCAATTTAAGCAGAAGTTGAATATTGCCTCGCAAAGTCATAGCGCAAATGGTAATGCCAACGTCTCCGGTCTGGGGATCGCGGTTAAAGCGGGTAAACATATCAATCTTGATGCGGCGTATATTTCTCCTTATGTTGCACTGAGCACCTTTACTTCAGGTAAGAATTCGTCCGAGTTGTCTAACGGCATGAAAGTAGAGAACAAAGGTTCGAGCAATACAACGGGGACTTTGGGTATGAACGCAGGCTACCGCTTCGTATTGAACAACGGCGCTGAAATCAAGCCATATGCACTGTTGTCTGTTGATCAAGACCTGAAGGCAAGCAACGATGTGATGATCAACAGTGAAATGTTTGATAACAGCCGTAAAGGAACTCGAGTCAATGCCGGTCTGGGTGCTAACGTGAATGTGACGAAAAACCTGTCTGTCGGTTCTGAAGTCAAGGTGTCTAAAGGCAAAAACGTTGATACGCCGGTCACCATCAACCTTGGTGTCGCTTATACCTTCTAAGTTGAACGCTAAGTTCTTCGTGTAGCCATAGAACTGAGTGTTGATATACGATTTATTGCCATAACACAATTTATTGTGATTAAAAAAGGGAGCCATTATGGCTCCCTTTTTATTAGTCGTTTTTGGCTTACCTATGAGTAATGGAAATTAGCGCTGCGATGCAATCCACTCACACAGTACCACCGTCCATAAGCACTGCACGGCACTCCATTAATCCTAATGGCTAGTAGACGGAATGACATTCCTCAGCCAACTGCCCCATCTGCGCTGGTAAAATGCTTGGGTATGGGTCATCAGATAATGGCTAACACCCCGTTCTTTCTCGCTAACCAGACAAAAATCGACAGGGCTATCGTCCGGTGCGTAGTCACTGGCGACATTACCGGCCTCTTGAATCAGCTGGTCAATCTCATCTTCAGTACCATCCACTTCTAGCCCAACCAGTAAGTTCGGTTTCTCGTCCACATGCTTATCATGCATCAGCGCCAAAAATGCTCGCCGCACGGGTTTACGCTGGCTGAATAACTGTATCAGCGCGTCAACCATCGCTGTAGGGTACTCTTCAGGTTGCCCCAGCAAGATTTGGCTCTCTTTATCGACTGTCATTTCCGCAGGTTGAGCGACACCACCATTTTCCAACAGCATCGCCACTTCTTGCGGCCAAAACTCTTTGCCATGCTCTGATTTTGGATTCAAAAACAGGTGTGCGCCCTGTGTCATTTCAAATAACACTCGCACCGGCATCGCGATAAAAGGCTGTTTTTCGCTGTTGATAGGTTGGTCTTCGGCGAGATCCAGCGCCTGTTGCAACACCTCTATCGAGGTGAAGAAGGGAATAACAGATTCACCGTCCTGTTTTTCCCAATGCAAAATATTCACCCCATTAGCCGCCGTGAATGTCATTTCATCGTCTTCGTCACTTTGCGCTGAGTTATCCACCAGCACTAAGACGGTGGCATCCAGCAAAGCGCGGAAAAAAGCGATGCGATGAATCGATGTCGTCGCGGCCAGTTTTAGCAGCGATTCTAAACTTTGGTCATCATCATGATGGTGATGATCGTGGTTATCATCAATGGGGGGTTGCGGCAAACTCATGCTCTACTCCAGTAATACGATCGAACAGTGGGGCGCAAATAGCGCCCCACTAGCATCTAACAATACTGATTGAAGGGGAAGTGTGCCGTTCGGGTCGTAGCGACGTAAGCCGCCGGAATGCCCGTAGGTGCGCTAGCCCCTTCATTCACTCAATGACTATTTTGCTCTCGCTAACAACAAATTGGCAATGGTACGCACCCCTAACCCTGTCGCACCGGCAGACCACTGATCAACTGCCCCTTTACGGTAAGTAGCTGAGCAATCAATGTGTAGCCAACCTTGCTGGTAATTTTTCACAAAATGCGACAAGAAGGCTGCGGCAGTACTGGCACCCGCACTGTAAGCGGCACCCGCCACATTATTCAGTTCAGCAAAATTAGAAGGTAGCTGGCTACGATGGAATTCGGCCAACGGTAAACGCCAGAAGGGTTCATGCTCACTCTTCGCGCTGCTTAATAGCTCTTGCGCCAGCTCATCATCAAAGCTGAACAATGCATGATAATCATTACCCAAAGCGGTTTTTGCTGCACCGGTTAGGGTTGCTGCATCAATAATCAAGGGGGCTTTTTGCTCAGAAGCATCAATCAGGCCATCGGCCAAGACCAAACGCCCTTCAGCATCGGTATTCATGATCTCGACTGTTTTGCCATTACGGTAGCGAATGATATCGCCCAACTTAAAGGCATTGCCGCTCACCATATTGTCCGCGCAACAGAGGTAGAGCTTCACGCGCTCTTTTAGCCCGCGAGCCACCGCCAATGCCAATGCACCGGTCACGGTTGCTGCGCCACCCATATCGGATTTCATGGAATCCATAAATGCGCTCTGTTTCAGGCTGTAACCACCTGAATCGAAAGTAATTCCTTTCCCCACTAAGCAGGCCATAACGGGTGCATCTGGATTGCCGGTCGGGTTATAGTCCAACGCCAAGAGCACCGGTGCGCGATCAGAACCACGCCCAACGGTATAAATCCCAGCGTAGCCTTGCTCACGTAAATCTTCACCTTTAGTGATACGGTAGGTGACCGCATCGCAGGAAACGGCACACATCAAATCAATGGCATTTTTAGCCAGTTGCTCGGGCCCTAAGTCTTCTGCTGGCGCATTAATGGTGTCGCGTACCCAGTCGATAATTTTAAGGCGTTGTTCAAGTTCAGTTTTTTCATTCTCTGGCAGTTCTGCCCACTCAACGCTGCGCTGACCTTTTGGCCCACGGAACCCTTGCCAGAATGCCCAGCTTTGCTCCAGCCCCCAGCCTTCACCGGCCAGCTTAACCTGCTTAATCCCTTGCCCATCAACCTTGCGGGCAGCACGTTGGATAGTACTTAACTTGTCGTTAGCACTCAGATGGATAGTCATACCTTCTGTATTGGTACTGAGTAGCGCTTTCTCGCCCCAGCGAGCATCTGCTGGGCTATCGGATAAGGAGATTTGCATCATTTCTGTTGTCATAGACGACCTCGTCATTATTATTTTTTGCTGTTAGTCAGCTGATTATACGTGGCACTGTGTAAGCCACGGCGAAACAAAATTTTCTATCGAACGATCAAGCTGTTCTATCGAACGATCTAACTTTTCTAGCAAACACTTTACGCTAAAAAGTGCCATCGGTTAGATATAAAGTAGCGGATAAAAAGTAACAGAAAGAAAAAAGTAGCAGAAAGAAAAAAGGCCGCTTACGCGACCCTTATCTGCTTACTCAAATTCATCTAACCAGACCAATAAGATAGCTTCTAGCACTTTTTCATTCGATCCCTGCGGATCGTCATCAAAATCTTCCAGATCACAAATCCACTGATGCATATCAGTAAAACGCACCGTTTTAGGATCGGTCTCTGGAAATTGGTCGTATAGGGCTTCACCAATCTCGCGTGTATCTTGCCACGTTAAGCTCATTTTAGTGCTCCCGCGCATGGTTAATCGTATAGCGAGGGATCTCAACCACCAGATCTTCGTCAGTCACTCGTGCCTGACAGCTCAAGCGGCTTTCCGGTTCCAGCCCCCAAGCTTTGTCTAACATGTCATCTTCCAATTCGCTGCTTTCTGGCAGGGAATCAAAACCCTCTCGTACCACACAGTGGCAAGTGGTGCAGGCACAAGATTTCTCACACGCGTGCTCAATATCGATACCATTGCGCAAGGCGACGTCCAGTATCGTCTCACCTTGGGTTGCTTCCAGTACTGCTCCATCCGGGCAAAGGTCTTTATGGGGCAGAAATACTATTTTGGGCATGATTAAACCTCATCCACTGAATGGCCAGCCAAAGCACGGCGAATGGAGTCATCCATCCGGCGCGCGGCAAAATCTTGCGTTTGTGCATCTAACGCCTTGATCGCAGCTTCGATTGCGTTCGGGTCATTGCCCTGCATCTGCTGCTGTAATAACGTCATCGCTTGAGCGATAGCCGTACTTTCTTGCTCACTGAGTAATGCGGCGTCTTGCGCCAATGCGCCTTGCAAACTTTCCAGCACACGGGCAGCTTCGACGCGTTGTTCCGCTAACTTACGCGCACTGATATCTTCATGCGCATTCGCCATCGAATCTTTAATCATATTGGCAATTTCATCATCCGTTAGCCCATAGGAGGGTTTCACCTGAATCGATGCCTCAACGCCAGTGGATTTCTCCATTGCCGTGACACTTAATAAGCCATCTGCATCCACTTGGAAAGTGACGCGAATATGCGCGCCACCCGCAGGCAGCGGCGGCAAGCCACGTAAGGTGAAACGGGCTAATGAACGGCAGTCTTGTACCAGTTCACGCTCACCTTGTAGCACGTGAATCATCATCGCGCTTTGACCATCTTTAAAGGTGGTGAATTCTTGCGCGCGGGCAGCAGGGATAGTGGTATTACGTGGGATCACTTTCTCCACCAATCCCCCCATCGTCTCCAGCCCCAATGAGAGTGGGATAACATCCAGCAACAGCATGTCGCTATCGGGTTTATTTCCCACCAGAATGTCGGCCTGAATCGCGGCACCAATAGCGACCACTTTATCAGGATCAATGGAAGTCAGTGGTGTGCGGCCAAAGAACTGCCCTACTTGTTCACGCACCAGCGGAACACGGGTTGATCCCCCCACCATAACCACTTGCAGCACTTCGTCAGCAGTGACACCTGCATCTTTCAATGTGCGACGACAAGCCATTAATGTACGTTTGACCAGTGGGGCGACCAAAGCCTCAAACTGTGCCCGCGTGACCTGCCCTTGCCAACCCGCCACAGAGACGTCGGCAACATCGGCATCACTCAAGGTAATTTTGGCCGCAATGGCCGCATCAAGAAGTTGCCGCTGAATACCATGATCAGCGCGGGAATCGATGCCTGCTTGCTCACGCAGCCAGTCTGCCAATAGATGATCGAAATCATCACCACCTAATGCAGAATCACCACCCGTGGCCAGCACTTCAAACACACCACGGCTAAGGCGCAAAATAGAAATATCGAAGGTACCGCCCCCGAGATCGTAAACGGCAATCACCCCTTCTTGGCCTGAATCCAGACCGTATGCGATTGCCGCTGCCGTAGGCTCATTCAGCAAACGCAGCACATGCAGCCCAGCCAAACGCGCGGCATCTTTGGTGCCTTGACGCTGCGCATCATCAAAATAGGCAGGGACAGTGATCACGACACCATCAAGTAAGCCTTCCAGCGCAGCTTGTGCACGTTGCGCCAACGCTTTCAGGATATCCGCAGACACTTGGATAGGGTTGACCCATCCAGCCGCGGTCTGGATCATCGGTAAGCCGTTTTCGCTCGGTTGGAATTGATAAGGCAGATTGGGATAACGCTGCACAATATCGGCCAAAGAGCGGCCCATCATGCGTTTGACGGAACTGATCGTATTGACTGGGTCCTGCGCGGCGAACTCACGCGCATGCCAACCGACATCAATACCATTTTGTTGATAGTGCACCACAGAGGGCAAGAGGTCCCGCTGCTGTTCATCGACCAGCGTTTGCGCTTTACCGCTACGCACGGTTGCAACCAAAGAGTTGGTAGTGCCTAAATCTATCCCAGCAGCCAACCGACGTTGATGCGGGGCCGCCGTTAAACCAGGCTCACTAATTTGTAATAAGGCCATGTTGAGCTTCCATCAATCATGAGTCTATAGCTATACCGGTGATAAATTACAGGCCATATATAGCTATAAAAAAAACTGTCGCGACATGCTCTAATAAGAATTCATTCAGCATTCTGGTAACCAACAAATTGAATTTTATTTATTTTTATCAATTTGTTGCATGCTATTTACGCACTGGGCTGCTTACGCAAAATCATCAAACAACCGCTCTTCTAACTGTTCAACTTGCTGCTGCAGTTTATCCAGAAAACGTAATTTTCGGACTGTATCCGCCGCGAGCTCCCACTGCTGTTGAGCCAACTGCTCGACCATTTGCTGAGTACGTGTTCGTGTCATCAAAGCCAGTCGGTCGTTGAATGCCGCGAGCTGGGCTTCGGCATCAGGTTGGCGTTCGATAGCATCAAGCTCTTCACGCAACTCCAACTGCTCCATCAAAAACGCAGTATCGCGCATAGTGTGCTGTTCGTTGCTTAAATCAAACCCCTGCAAAGATAGCATATACTCAGCACGTTTTAACGGGTGCTTGAGGGTTTGGTAAGCGTCATTGATGGTTGCGGCTTGTTGCAATGAAGCTAAACGCTCGCGTTCAGGCTGGCTTGCAAAACGGTCGGGATGGAATTGGCGTTGCAATTCTTGATAGCGGGTTGTGAGTTGGGTACCGTCAACCTGATAGCTAGCGGGTAACCCGAATAATGTAAAATAATCCATAGCTTGCTCTGGAGGTTGTCACTCTTCGTCATCAAAGCCGCAAGTGCTAGCTTGCGGCTTCACAGTCACATCAATGACGGCGAGTCGTTGTAAAGCATCAAATGCCCGAGGCAGGAACGAAACCGAAATGAGGTGCTAACGCTTTCATTAGACGTTAAAGCTTTAATCAGACGTTAAAACTTTCGCCGCATCCACACTCATTTGAGACGTTCGGATTGTTGAACTTAAAGCCTTCGTTCAGCCCCTCTTTGACGAAATCCAGCTCAGTACCGTCAAGATAGACCATGCTTTTGCCGTCGATGATCACTTTCACGCCTTTGTCTTCAAAAACGATATCGTCATCGTTCATTTCATCAACAAATTCCAGCACATACGCCATTCCAGAACAGCCCGATGTTCTAACACCTAAGCGTAGACCTAGGCCTTTACCACGGTGACTTAAAAAGGCGCTGACCCGTTGCGCAGCACTGTCGCTGATTGATATCGACATACAACAACCTCAACTCTGAAAACCCACTCATAACCTGCTCATCGTTCAAGTAGCAGGTGTGTTGGCGACTCTGGCAGCCCCGAATCACTGACTGATGTAAGCTCATCGGGTTATCTAACGTGTCGCCTTCCTGCCCTCAAATCTTATGGGCATAGACTCAGTGAATGAATACTGAGTTAAGAATGAGCTAGTGATTAATGACCTATTTTACAACTACGTTTTCGCAATTACTTTGCAGTATGTTTGCTTTTGTAGTCGGCGATAGCCGCTTTAATGGCATCTTCAGCCAGAATCGAGCAGTGAATCTTAACTGGCGGTAACTCCAGTTCTTCAGCAATCTGGGTATTCTTGATCGCTTCAGCCTGATCGAGAGACTTGCCCTTCATCCATTCAGTGACCAAAGAGCTGGATGCAATGGCGGAACCGCAGCCATAAGTTTTGAAACGCGCATCTTCAATGATGCCGGCGTCGTTCACTTTGATTTGTAATTTCATAACGTCGCCGCAAGCTGGTGCGCCAACCATGCCGCTACCAATCGTCGGATCGGCGTTGTCGAATGAACCGACGTTGCGTGGATTTTCGTAATGATCGATTACTTTTTCGCTGTAAGCCATGTGATTTCTCCTGAATCTTAAAGTCTGGAATTAATGGTGAGACCATTCAATGCTGCTGATATCCACGCCCTGCTTGAACATTTCCCACAACGGAGACAAGTCACGCAGACGGCCAATGGATTTACGTACCAGCGCAATGGCGTAGTCGATCTCTTCTTCAGTGGTGAAACGCCCCAGAGAGAAACGAATTGAACTGTGAGCCAGTTCGTCGTTCATCCCCAACGCGCGCAACACGTAAGAAGGTTCCAGACTCGCGGAAGTACAGGCTGAACCTGATGAAACAGCCAAATCTTTCAGTGCCATGATCAGCGACTCACCCTCAACATAGTTGAAGCTGACGTTCAGAATGCCAGGTGCGCCATTCTCTAAATCGCCGTTCAGATACACTTCTTCAATATCTTTAAGACCGTTCCACAGACGCAGACGCAGTGAACGCAAACGCGCAGCTTCGCTTTCCATCTCTTCTTTTGCGATACGGTAAGCTTCGCCCATACCCGCGATTTGATGCACTGGCAATGTGCCAGAACGCATACCGCGCTCATGACCACCACCGTGTTGTTGTGCTTCAATGCGAATACGCGGTTTACGACGAACAAACAGCGCACCAATACCCATCGGGCCATAAACTTTATGGGCAGAGAAGGACATCAGATCGACTTTCAGTTTGCTCAGATCAATAGGCAATTTACCGACGCTTTGTGTGGCATCGACATGGAAAATGATCCCACGACTGCGGCACATTTCGCCAATTTCAGCGATATCCTGCACCACACCGATCTCATTATTCACATGCATGATAGAAACCAAAATGGTGTCTTCACGCATTGCCGCTTCAAGCTGTTTCAGATCGATAATACCGTTAGGCTGCGGTGCCAAATACGTCACTTCGAAGCCTTCACGCTCCAATTGGCGACAGGTATCCAGCACAGCTTTATGTTCGGTTTTACAGGTGATGATGTGCTTGCCTTTCTTCTGATAGAAGTTAGCAGCACCTTTGATGGCCAGATTATCGGACTCTGTTGCACCGGAGGTGAAGACAATCTCGCGAGGGTCAGCACCAACCAATGCAGCAATATCATTACGTGCAATATCAACAGCTTCTTCTGCCTGCCAGCCAAACTTATGTGAACGAGAGGCGGGATTACCGAAAATGCCATCCAGAGTCAGATACTGCATCATTTTTTCAGCGACACGAGGATCAACTGGGGTCGTTGCTGCGTAATCCAAATAGATCGGTGTCTTTATTTTTGATTCGGTCATTGCTCTTATGCTCCGTACATCACTTCCAAAACGTAAAATTCCGCAGATTCTGCTTATGCGCGCAGATTGACGTTGATCGTCTCTTGCGGTCGGCCATTAGCCGTACGGCGCGTATCGTTATTCTGACGATCCGCAACCTCTAGGATATCTTGGTTATTCACCAGTTCTGCCAGTGTGATGTTATTGAGGAAGCTGCTGATGCGCTCGCTCAAATCACGCCATAATGTATGAGTCAGGCAACGATCGCCGCCCTGACAACCTTCTTTACCCTGACAACGGGTGGCATCGACAGATTCGTCAACCGCGGTAATCACTGCACCGACTGCGATTGCTGATGCATCTTTACCCAGCAGGTAACCGCCACCTGGACCACGAACACTGGCGACTAAGCCATTTTTGCGTAACCGTGAGAAAAGTTGTTCCAAGTAGGATAACGAAATCCCCTGACGTTCAGAAATATCGGCCAGAGGAACTGGCCCGTCATGGGAATGTAATGCCACATCAAGCATGGCGGTCACGGCATAACGGCCTTTGGATGTCAGTCTCATAGCTAAAATTACCTGTTGGCGAAAACAAGCCAGAAGTCTGACATTCTTGAGTGTTTTAGTCAACTATTTAACCTAGTAATTCACTCAAGTATTATTGACCTATTCCATTCTCAATAATATGCCGTGAAAATTATAATAACCATTTGATATAAGGCATTAATTTTTATTATTTTCAGCTGAATTATTGGCATCACGCTGTGGGTATTTATCCTGCTTTTCAATTGACGTCAGCATGCCACGTAAGATATTCAGCTCTTGGGCCTCTGGGCGCGCGCGGGTAAACAAGCGGCGTAATTTGCTCATAATCTGGCCCGGATGTGCCTGGCGGATAAAACCAGTATGAGACAGCACCTGCTCCAGATGCAGATAAAAGCGCTCCAAATCATCCACCAATGGATATGGGGCTTCTTCTTCTATTATTGGTGCAGCCGCTTGTTGGCGATCAAGGAAAGCCACCCTCACTTCATAAGCTAAGATTTGAACGGCCATCGCCAAATTTAGCGAGCTGTATTCTGGGTTTGCGGGGATCGCCACATGATAGTGGCATTTCTGTAACTCATCGTTCGTCAGACCGACTCGCTCACGACCGAATACCAGCGCGACAGGGGCATGTTCTGCTTCACGCGCACTGCGAACACCGCATTCACGCGGCTCCAGCATTGGCCAAGGTAATGTACGGGAACGAGCACTAGTGCCGACAACCAAACTACAGCCAGCGAGCGCCTCATCCAAAGTATCGACAATAGTGGCATTACCTATCACATCACTGGCACCGGCAGAAAGCGCGATAGCCTGAGAGTCTGGTTTTACCAAAGGATTGACCAAATATAAATTGGTTAATCCCATTGTTTTCATGGCCCTAGCTGTCGAGCCCATATTGCCAGTGTGCGAAGTCTCAACCAAAACGATACGAATATTGTGTAACATACAAACTCTGAGGATAACGGGGAATCGCCATATCTTAACACAGACATATACCCAAGCTACTTTGAGATTCAGGTAGGCGGCAACTGAATGAATCCCTAGGAACTTAGATAACTATGTGACTAGGGTGAGTAAGGGCAGCCAACCCCCCTGCATCTTGAAGGGCAACGGGTATAGGCATTTATCAGATCCCCTGCTATACTATGCGCCGTTTCTCGTTCTTTAACATCCTAGTGGAAGATACCCATGCATCCGATGCTGACTATCGCCATACGCGCTGCGCGTAAGGCCGGTAACCTGATTGCCAAAAATTATGAAACTCCGGACGCTGTCGAAGCGAGCCAGAAAGGCAGTAATGATTTTGTTACTAATGTAGACCGCGATGCTGAGCATCTAATCATCGACGTTATCCGTAAATCTTACCCAAAACACACTATTATCAGTGAAGAATGCGGTGAGTTGCTCGGCGAAGATTATGATGTGCAATGGGTTATTGATCCGCTGGATGGCACCACCAACTTCATCAAACGTCTCCCCCATTTCGCTGTTTCTATCGCTGTGCGCATTAAAGGCCGCACCGAAGTCGCTGTTGTCTATGACCCAATGCGTAACGAGCTATTTACAGCAACCCGCGGCCAAGGCGCTCAGTTAAACGGCTATCGTTTGCGCGGTACCAATGCCAAAGAATTAGACGGCACCATTTTGGCGACAGGCTTCCCATTCAAAGTGAAACAACACGCACCTGCTTATCTGCGTGTCGTGGGTAAACTGTTTGAGCATTGTGCAGACTTCCGTCGTACCGGTTCAGCCGCGCTGGATCTAGCCTATGTCGCTGCGGGCCGCGTTGACGGTTTCTTTGAAATTGGCTTGAAACCATGGGATTTCGCGGGTGGCGAACTGTTGGTTCGTGAGTCTGGCGGTATCGTGACTGACTTTGCTGGCGGCCATAATCATTTTAGCTCTGGTAATGTCGTCGCGGGTAACCCACGTATTGTGAAATCTATCGTTCAAGCGATGAACGATGAAATTAGTGATGCATTGAAGCGCTAATTCTCTTTATTCGCGGTTTCAGCTAAAAAGCCAGTCAGAATTGAATGACTGGCTTTTTTTATCGCCAAACTTAGCGGCCGAAAGGTCGGATTCCCCCGATAAATTCAGGCTGACTGGAAAGATAAAGCAGCCCTCCTGCAAACAGTAAAATAATCCCGCCAGTTAGCGCCAACGTAGACCAAGCAATTGCTCCCCATGCGGCTGGGGCGCGTTTTCGACTTAATTTCACGGCCAATCGCCGCGCATAATGGACAAACAATGCCAACAAAGAAATGGTAAGAGATGTCCCGACTGCCATAGCCAGTGCGGATAGTATCCCCCACCAATACACGCCGATGACTTTAGCAAACAGCAACACCATGATGGCACCTGAACAAGGTCGCATCCCCATCGCCAATACAATGGCCAATCGAGTACGCCAATCATCACCCGCTTGTAGCTCTTGC
The DNA here is from genome assembly GCF_003048255.1 of Yersinia massiliensis. Taxonomy (NCBI): domain Bacteria; kingdom Pseudomonadati; phylum Pseudomonadota; class Gammaproteobacteria; order Enterobacterales; family Yersiniaceae; genus Yersinia; species Yersinia massiliensis. The sequence continues at coordinate 1,223,920 of NZ_CP028487.1, read as the reverse complement.
GCACTGGGTAAGTGGTGATGCCCACAGCCACAATCATCGCTATGGACATGATCGGAGACTAAGGGTTGTATGCGCTGGATAGCTATTTTTTGCGGTTTTAACGCTTTTACCTGAATATAAAGCCGTTTTATCGCGCGATAGCACAGTAAAACACCTAACGCAGCCACGAGTAGGAAGCTCCCCTTTTCTAGCCAGAAGCTGCTTTGATGCAAATAACGGGAAGAGAGTTGCATTATCCCCAGCAGCAACGTCACCAACATGATGGCAACACCACCTTGCAGTATCGAAGCCGCAAAGGTCAGCTTCAAACTACTTTTAAGTTGGGCCGGGTGAGTGGCCAGATACGTGACAATCACCACTTTACCGTGCCCTGGGCCGACCGCATGCATCACACCATAAATCAAACTGAACAGCATAAGCGTTAAGCCGGTCTGATGTGGATTGGCTTTTACCTGTTGGAGTAATTGAGCCATCTGCTGGTGCATGTTTTTTTGCCAAACCACTGTTTTGAAAAGCAGTTCTGGCCAATATAACCATGCGAAATGGGCCGCGCCAGCCAGTAGCAACAGAAAAAGCAATAGTGGCCAAAGATTTATCAACCAATGCCGCTGACGGGAAGCTACCTTGATACCTACTGACATTGCACTGTTATCCGCTGTGCAAATTGTTTTCCAAGTTCCATATCTTCTCCGGGAGAATCACTTTTATCCAACGACAGCGCATAAGCCTGTAATGAAGCATTAGGATTCGGGGTGAATAAGGTCAATTTGCAGATTTTTTCCATTTCTGGCGACAGCCTGACCGATTTGTTATCGGCATAGGTCATATCGACAAAATACGTCGGGTCGTAAGTTGAAATAATGAACGGTTTACCGGCTAAAGGCTGTGGTTCAGCCAATGGCATCACAAACGTTAAAACAGCCTGATGGCCCTTGCGTGCTAGGTGGTATTCCGTTGGTAAATTTTTATATTTCACTGGGCTACCATCACGATATATATCGGTGAAGTAGTGTTGCCCCAGTACGTTAGCCATGACTTCTGCTGCCAGTTTCTTCCAGATTTCAGAATCACTTTTGGCATTTTCAGCGTCATATAACAGATCTGCTGATGTAATTTCATCCATCGTCCAGACCATTTTCATGCCAGTCAACATCTGTTTATCACTGACGAAGGTGGCATCCATATCAATAAAGCTGTGCGGGTGGGCTTCAGCAAAATGGCTATAAATGAACGTTCCTCCTGCAATAAGCAGAATCATCAGGCGGTTAACGGCGCTTGTTTTATCACTCACGGTCAATTTATCAATCACGGCAAAATTGTGATGATATAACATTTCTTGCATTAATCAATCCTTGGAAATCATCTGATACTCAATGTTATTGGCACAGCTAACAACCCTGTAGCGCCGAGTACGCAGGGTATAACGTGATGCATGTTGAAAGTCGACACAAAACCACGCCGCCTCGCTAAACCGAAAAGAATCTCTTTTGCTATGCTTAAACCTGATGAATAACGGCACATCCATCATGGAATGTTATATGCGCGTAGACACTTCCTCTGAATCTCAGTTCTCAAGTCAACCGCTATCTGGTCAGCAACGACGCTGCCATATGGTGCTGATGATGTTTATGCCTGCGCGCAGAGTAGAACTAAAGAGCATCAGCCAACTGAATGGCGTCGAGCCATCCATTACCCGGCAAGATATAGCTGAGGTTGCAAGTGAAATCCAGCGTTTCTACCATTTGCAGGTTAATGCCGATAACAATGAGTGTTTCCTGATTCAGGGCAGCCATCTCGATAAAAGGCTCTGCCTAATTCATTGGTTACGACGTGGATTGCGGTATTGCCCGCATTTCGTTGAGAATCAGTTTAGCCCTAGCTTGTTTGAAGCATTATCTTGGGATAACTCAGTCCTATCGCAACATTTACCGCAAATCATTAGTCAGTGTGAACCCCACCTTAATCGTCAACTCAATGATAAAGATCGTCAGTTTTTACAGTTGTATCTGGCCTATTGCGCTTGGGAAAACCTTCAGCAGCCCCCACCAGAACTCACACTCGTTCAGCAACGGTGGCTAAAATGTAAACCTGCGTTATCGGCAGCTGACAGTTTGTATGATTCCTTTAATCCATTACTAGGCCATCCTTTAGCTGGCCAACCGTTGGATATCATTGAGCGAGACATTCTGATCCTAATGTTGACAATGATAAAAGCGCACAGCTACCACAGCACGAGATCAACAGAAGATATCCGTTTGATCAGCGCTATTCATCGGTTGGTTGAGGATTTTCAGCAGCATTCAGCAATGACATTGAGTAATAGTGAGACATTGGTTAGCCAGCTTTTTGCCCACCTAGCGCCGGCCATTGAGCGCTGTTATTTCAATATCGGTATTGATAATTCATTGCTGGACGAGGTCATTCGCAAGTACCCCTTGTTGCTGCGGACCACCCAACAAGCGCTTGTTCCTTTTGAACAAGAATATCAAATTCAATTTTCTACCGATGAAGTGGGCCTGATCGCGATTAGCTTTGGCGCCTGTCTAATGCAGGATAATGCATTACAGGAAAAACAGATTTTGCTATTAACGCAGAACAATCCTGAGCTAGAAGAACAACTGGAGCAGCAGATACGTGAGCTAACGCTGCTGCCGTTGCACATCAAATATTTGCCCCATGACGTCTATCTACAATCTGGTGCACCTGCCGGCACAGCCGTGGTATTGACGCCTTACGCTATACAGCAATCGGCATCAACACCGTCACTTATTCAGGTGCAATTGCCGCTAAGTACAAAACAAAACAAGCAATTGCGCCATATATTAGAATTGCCTTAACCGGTAGCGTCACTTTGACTCGCCACGACCCGAGGCCGGATAAACAGTGCAGGAACCGCCACCAAAGCCATCACCCAAAAAACCCCGCCCTGATAATGTTCGAATAAGAAACCAGAAATGACGGTCATCACCGCAATCCCGCCTCCCATTGCCAGCGCAGAATAAACTGACTGCAAGCGGATCACATCCGACCCATGTCGCGCCGCAATAAACCGCATCGCCGCTAAATGGCAGACGGTAAAGGAACCACAATGCAAGATTTGAATGAAAATAAGCCAAGGTAGTTCAGTGGTTGAAGCCATCAAGCTCCAACGAATAATCCCAGAGATGGCAGAAAGTAGCAGTAGACCGCGTGCAGTCCAGCGGCGAAACAGCACATTGCTGAACGCAAACACCAGAATCTCAGCCACGACCCCCAACGACCATAAATAGCCAATAGTAGCGGCAGAATACCCCGCCTCATTCCAATATATCGAGCTGAAACTGTAATAACCGGCATGTGCGCCTTGCAACAAAGTCACACAAAGTAAAAAGCGCCATACTTGTGAATCAGACAGTAGCTTCTTCCAGCTTGTGGCCGCAACATTTCGGTGCTTCACCTCCCCCTGTGGCATGACATTGGGTTTCAGTAAAGCGCCTAGCAACATGGCTGAAACACCGAAAATCAAACTATAGAGAATGGCCGGGTGGCCCCAAACAGAGACTAATTTGCCGGTTAATGCCGAACCAATCACAAAAGCCAACGATCCCCACAACCGAACTTTGCCGTAATCCATGGTGATCTGTTTTTGCCAAGTAGCCGCTAATGCATCCGTTAACGGCACCAGTGGGCCAAAAAACAGGTTAAAGCCGGCAATGACCAGCATTAACCATGCCCAACCATGACCAAAGCAAAAACCGACGACAAAGACTAACGCCAGCAGTGCCAAAATTCGTATCGCGGTGACCAGATGAGAGGGATCTTTCACGCTAGGGGCAATCAGCAGACTACCAAGGAAACGTGCAATTAAGCCTGCACCCAATAAAATCCCGATGGTTTCAGGTGGTATCCCTTCACCTTGCAACCAAATGCCCCAAAAAGGCAGGAAAATGCCATAAGAAAAGAAATAGGTGAAATAGCTGAGCGAAAGCCAGCGTGTTGATTGTAATACCATGAATCCCTCCGAGGTCAGCCGTCACTGTGACAGAGGCCCCGTCGGCTAGCAACTATGCCGTGCTACAAACATAGAGTTTGAGATTGAGTTCACACTTAGGCTGCAAAAGTGACAAAATACGGACAAGCCCTGCGGTCATCCTCGCATGGTGCAATGGCTTCGGTTAACTGAAAAAAAATAAAAAAAAACCCGCATTTTGCGGGTTTTTATTCAGCTAAAGCTAATCTGACGAAATTATGCGTAAACCGGTAAACGGGCGCAGATTGCCAATACTTTTTGCTTCACACGCTCAATAGTGGCTTCATCGTTGATGTTGTCTAACACATCACACATCCAGCCAGCCAATTCGCGAGATTCTGCTTCTTTGAAGCCACGGCGAGTAATCGCAGGGCTACCAATACGCACACCTGAAGTCACGAAAGGACTTTTCGGATCATTTGGTACGCTGTTTTTGTTCACGGTAATGTTGGCGCGCCCTAAAGCGGCATCGGCATCTTTACCGGTGATGTCTTTATCCACCAAATCAAGCAAGAACAGGTGGTTTTCAGTACCGCCAGAAACGACTTTGTAACCACGTTCCAAGAACACAGACACCATGGCTTTGGCGTTTTTAGCCACTTGCTGCTGGTAAACCTTGAACTCAGGCTCCATGGCTTCTTTCAGCGCGACTGCTTTACCCGCGATAACATGCATCAATGGGCCACCCTGATTACCAGGGAATACAGATGAATTCAGTTTTTTGTACAGATCTTCATCGCCACCTTTCGCCAAAATCAAGCCACCGCGTGGGCCAGCCAGTGTTTTGTGCGTGGTTGTGGTCACGATATGTGCATGTGGAACGGGGTTCGGGTAAACACCCGCAGCAACCAAACCGGCTACGTGAGCCATATCAACGAACAGCCATGCATCGATGCTGTCTGCAATCTCACGCATTTTTGCCCAATCAACGATCCCAGAGTAAGCAGAGAAGCCACCGATGATCATTTTTGGTTGATGTTTTTCTGCCTGACGCGCCAAATCGTCATAATCAATCTGACCAGACTCATCGATGCCGTAAGGCACGATATTGTAAAGCTTGCCGGAGAAGTTAACCGGTGAACCGTGAGTCAAATGGCCGCCATGTGCCAGATTCATCCCCAGCACAGTATCACCTGGTTGTAGCAAGGCAGAGTAAACCGCGACGTTAGCTTGTGAACCGGAGTGCGGTTGAACGTTAGCGTAATCTGCGCCGAACAGCTCTTTAGCACGGTCAATGGCCAGTTGCTCAACAACATCAACATACTCACAACCACCGTAGTAACGCTTGCCCGGATAGCCTTCAGCATACTTGTTCGTTAACTGAGAACCCTGCGCCTGCATAACACGCGGGCTGGTATAGTTCTCAGACGCAATGAGTTCGATGTGCTCTTCCTGGCGCACCACTTCTTGCTCCATTGCACGCCATAAATCTGCATCATAATCGGCAATGTTCATTTCACGCTTTAACATCCGGCTCTCCTGACTTAGCTAGCAAATTATACCTTGAAGGTCACCCGTTCGGGTTCTGGCACACAGTGTAAACTGTTTCCCCCTTGTGATGATAGGTCTTGACAGAGGTTTTTACGCAAACGATTGGCTACTGATGGCGTAAGGCTTTGAGCTGTTATGGGTTCATTCACGGCAAGGGAATTATCCTCATATTCATTATGTGATTTTTTCATATTCTGTGAACTGACTCGCCACAACAATCCCCCACATAAAGAAAGTGCATTTACAAATCAGCATGTAAATTATAAGATGCATATAAAATACATGTATTGAAATGCATATAATAATACCCAACGCTATTTGGCAGGTTTATGACGAATAGCAAGGGATCAAACGACCAAGGAGTCACCATGCTGGACCACCAAACCATCGCTACCGTTCAATCCACCATTCCGCTACTTGCTGCTACTGGCCCCAAACTGACTGCGCATTTCTATGATCGCATGTTCGAACATAATCCTGAGCTAAAACACATCTTCAACATGAGCAATCAAGTGAATGGTGACCAGCGTGAAGCACTGTTTAACGCCCTTTGCGCTTATGCGGCAAATATCGATAATTTGGCGGCTTTGCTACCCGCTGTTGAACGTATTGCACAGAAACATACCAGCCTGAACATTCAACCTGAGCACTATGCGATAGTCGGCCATCACCTGATCAGTACGCTAGATGAAATGTTCTCTCCAGGTGAAGAAGTATTAGATGCTTGGGGTAAAGCTTACGGTGTATTGGCTGAGGTGTTTATTCAGCGAGAAAGTCAGATTTACCAGCAGAGTGAAACCAGCACTGGCGGTTGGCGGACCTTGCGCCGCTTTAGCATCATTAAAAAAGAGATGCAGAGTGACGTAATTTGCAGCTTTGTATTAGCGCCTGAAGATGGTGGCCGAGTAGTCGATTTCAAACCGGGCCAATATTTAGGTCTTTATATCGAAGACGAGCAGCTCGAATATCAAGAAATTCGTCAATACTCACTGACCGCAGCCCCTAACGGGAAGACATATCGCATTGCCGTTAAACGTGAGGAACAAGGCACGGTTTCTAATTATCTGCACCAACAGTTGAATGAAGGCGATATCGTACGTATCGCGCCTCCTCGCGGTGATTTCTTCTTGGATATCACACCGGATACCCCCGTGGCGTTGATTTCTGCGGGTGTGGGTCAGACCCCAATGCTAAGCATGCTCAATACGTTACATGATCAGCAACATTCTGCCCCAATACATTGGTTACATGCTGCAGAAAACGGCCGTGTGCATGCATTTGCCGATGAAGTTACCGCCATTGCAGAGAATATGCCTAATCTCAGTCACCACGTGTGGTACCGCGAACCCATAGCGAGCGATAATAAAGGGGTGGATTACCATAGCGAAGGGCTAATGGACCTCGGTGCATTTGAGGGCTTGGCAGCAGAACCTAACCGGCATTATTACTTCTGTGGACCGCTGGGATTTATGCAATTTGCAGGGCGTCAATTATTGGCGCAAGGGGTCTCATCCAACAGAATTCATTATGAATGTTTCGGTCCGCATAAAGTCATTTAATTATTGAATATTATATATCGTGAGAGGCCATCCGGCCTTTCACCTATTTAGCCCCCCAGATCCCTTCTAATTATTCTCCTTAAATGTGGTAGAACGTGATTTAGATCTCATATATCCTTACTCGAAATTGCCACGATGAGAGATTCGAATGATTGTCTCAATATTGATATAACTAAATATTATTAATGTGGCTAAAATTTCCCTTTCTATTTATTCCCAGCAACGCTGGGTAAATTAAGGCTGAATTAACCTACCATGAGTAAGAAATTCATAAAAAAAGAAGGGTTGGCATTAGTCTCTATGGCGCGCTATTTAATTGGTGAGCGTCCCGGCAATCGGCTTAAAACCATCGATGAATTATCCGAAGATTTTAGTATTTCTGTCGGTGTGGTACAGCACGCATTAAAAGTGTTGGAAGCCGATGGGGCTATCATCGTTGAGCGTCGTGGCCGTAATGGCACCTTGCTGGTTGATCTGAATATGCCACTGTTATTACAGCAGGCTGATTTGGGTAATATGGTCTGTGCTATGCCGCTGCCCTATACCAAACTTTATGAAGGTCTAGCCAGTGGCTTAAGGGAACAATTTACCTTACTTCCTCTTTATTTCGCACATATGCGTGGAGCTGAAGTCCGTATCGAATGCCTGATAGACGGTGTTTATGATATGGCTGTGGTATCGCATTTGGCAGCGAAAAGTTATCTGGCTCAAGGGAAAGTGGCACTCGCATTAAATCTGGGAAATGGTTCCTATGTGGATGGCCACCAGCTTATTTGCCGTCGTGGTGAACAGCACAATATTCGTCGGGTCGGATTAGACCCACGCTCACCCGATCAATGCTTGCTGACTGAAATTAAATTTGCTGGGCAACCTATCGAATTGGTCGAATTACCTTATAGCGACTGTATCACGCACATTAATCGTGGCGACATTGATGCCGCCATTTGGAACTTGGCTGACGATGTTCCCCATGAACATTTACAAGCACTCAAACTACAAGGCGATGAGCGTTATATTCAAGCTTCACAAGCCGTCATTCTTATCCGGCCGGATAACCATCCCATAAAGTTACTGTTGGAAAAAGGGATTAATGAGACGTTATTGCTTAATCATCAGCGGGCAGTACAAAAAGGTGAAATAGAACCTCGCTATTAGTCTTGCGCCGTTAATGGCAAGCTAACCCGTTGTTTTCAGGAGGTTCACTCATTGGAAATTTGTCTTGATCCGCGCCTTAACATTCTCTGTCAGTCAGGGATTATCGATGCCGACATTGGCCAAGGTCTGGATCAGGTTATCAAGCGATTAGAGTACTTTTGGCGGCTACCCGTTCACACCGATCAAGGAGCGATGGCAATAACTCACATGGCAAATGCATTAATGCGTACCCGCCGTGGCGAAGCGATAAATGCATTAGACCCGATGCTCCTTGCAGATATTATTCAAAGCGAACACATTCACTATATTCGTGAAATTAATCAGGATTTATTGGCTTTTTTTTCGCTAAAACCTGCAGAAAATGAAATTGGGTATTTACTTACGAACATTTACAGTCTATATCTTTCTAGTGATTTGCCACCACTGCGTTAATGATTTCTGTGGGTTGTCATTAAGACACAATATTTTGATTTTTTTCCTCCTTAAATATTCAAAATAATGATGATTTAATAAAAATAATTATATTTCAATACCTTAGGAAATAGAATGTTTTTAAAAACACTTTTAAAGCAAAATACTCTACTGGTTGACGCGGCTATTTCATTCTGGCACCAGGGAAAAATCAGCCCAGATAGCTATGTTATTGATGTTGAACAAACTGAAGCGAATGCTCGTTTACTGCTAGAAGCTGCTCATCATAGCCAGATAAAACTGTATTTGATGAGTAAGCAATTTGGGCGTAACCCAGAGCTCTGCCGCCGCCTACTCGCCTGCCGTTATGAGGGGACAAGCTATCAAGGTATGGTTGCCGTTGATTTCAAAGAAGCGCGGCAACTTTATCATCACGATATCCCTGTCGCCCATGTTGGCCATTTGGTCCAGCCCCCTTCTGGTATGGTTGCGGAAATAGTACGCAGACAACCGGAGGTTATTACCGTTTTCTCACTGGAAAAAGCGCTGGAGATCTCGCAAGCAGCACACCAATTACATATTACCCAGCCACTCATGTTGAAGGTTTGTCAGACGGGCGATTTACTGTATTCCGGACAAGAAGCAGGGTTTGAGTTATCACATTTACCCGCAGTCATTGCCGCTATTCGCAAATTACCGGCAGTAAGATTAGTCGGGATTACCCACTTCCCTTGTATGCTATATGACGCATCTTCACAGCAAACCTTACCAACGGCGAATATGCACACATTGCTCGCTGCGCGGGATATTTTGCTAGCAGAGGGTGTCGAAGTTGAACAGGTGAATGCACCTTCCGCGACCAGTTGCATCACTTTGCCACAATTGGCTCAACTCGGCGTAACGCACAGCGAACCCGGCCATGCCTTAACGGGAACCATCCCTGCCAATCAACATGGTGATCAACCAGAACAGATTTCGATGCTTTATCTATCCGAGATTTCCCATCATGTTTCTGGCCGCAGCTACTTCTTTGGTGGTGGATATTACCGCCGTAGCCATTTAAAAAATGCGTTGATTTACCACGACAATCAATTCAGCCAAAGTACGGTATTCCCCCTCGATGATAGCAGCATTGATTACTGCCTGAGTTTGGCCAATGAGTTCCCTATTGGTAGCCCAGTTATCATGAGTTTTCGGACTCAGATATTTGTTACCCGCAGTGATGTCGTGCTGATTGATGGCATTCAAAGCGGCAAACCCCGCTTGCTTGGTCGTTATGACAGCAGAGGTCATCTACTGTCATAGCAAAATAAGATAATTATTAGCAATCCAATGCGTTAGCCGATGTAATATGTTCTTATATAGACGTTATCGAACATTATGATGGATACGTTATTTTTTACTGTACTGATTGATTAATCTGCCGATATATTAGTTGCCGCCATTATAAGCAGCACTAATGAAATCAATCGTCCAGTGATAAGCGACTGTCAATATCGGGTAACATTTGTCCCTATATTTACCTCCTTCGGAGCCTGCCCGATGATCAATCCTAATGGATACACCTACGCCCACGAGCATCTGCACATCGACTTATCTGGATTTAAAAATAATCTGGACTGTCGCTTGGATCAATATCAGCCCATTTGTGACGAAATGCGTGAATTAGTGAGTAAAGGGGTCGCGAATATTGTTGAAGTCACCAACCGGTACATGGGCCGAAACCCTCAATTTTTATTGAATCTGATGCGAGACAGTGGCATAAATGTCATCGCTTCAACCGGTTACTATACCGATAGTTTCTACCCGCCAATGGTGCGAGAGAGCAGCGCGCAACAACTTGCGCGGACCATGATTGATGAAATTGAAATAGGGATTGATGGTACGGATCTGAAAGCCGGTGTGATTGCCGAAATAGGCACCAGTGAGGGCGTGATTACCCCTGATGAAGAAAAAGTCTTTCACGCCGCAGCACTCACCCACCATGCAACTGGCCTCGCCATCTCTACCCATACCAGTTTCAGCACCATGGGCTTGCAACAAATCGACCTGCTTAAACAACATGGTGTACCGTTAGATCGCGTGGTTATTGGCCACTGCGATCTGAAAGAGCAGCCAGACCTTATTCTAGAAATGATCGATATGGGTGTGTACGTCCAATTCGACACTATTGGTAAAAATAGCTATTTCCCTGATGAACGCAGGGTTGCCATGCTTGTCACCTTAGCTGAGCGCGGGTTGTTGGATAGAGTTATGCTCTCAATGGATATCACCCGTCGGTCCCATTTGAAAGCGAATGGGGGCAGCGGATTTAGTTATTTAGTTGATTCATTTATTCCCATGTTACTGGCCGCAGGGATTTCCCACGCTCAGGTGGAAATGATGTTGCGCCACAATCCTAATAAATTTTTCGCCACGCAAGGAAAGTGATTATGAAGAAGATTGGTATTGCCGGGCTGCAACGAGAATTAATTCGCGAAATGATTGAGCAGACGGCACCGAACACCTTTGAGACATTTATTCTCTCGGACATGGATGCCGCCGTCAAAGTGAAAGAAGGGCAGTTGGATTATTATATTGGTGCCTGTAATACCGGTGCTGGGGCAGCATTATCAATGGCCATCGCAATTATTGGTTATAACAAAAGCGCGACGATTGCCAAACCCGGCATCAAAGCAAAACCTGAGCAAATAGAAAAAGTGGTGGCGGAAGGTAAAGTCGCTTTTGGCTTATCCGTCGAACATATTGAACATGCAATCCCATTGCTGATTACACAGCTGCGCTAAGGGGCCTCCGTGGATTATATTCATATTGTTGTGGTCGCTCTACTGACGGGGATGACCGCCCTACTTTCCCACCGTTCTGTCGCCGTGTTCCATGACGGCATACGCCCTATCTTGCCGCAATTGGTTGAAGGCAACATGACTCGCCGCGAAGCAGGCAGTATCGCATTCGGCCTGAGTGTAGGGTTTATCGCCTCAGTCGGTATTTCATTCACACTCTCAACCGGTTTACTTAACTCTTGGTTACTTTTCCTGCCAACCGACATTATCGGTGTCTTGGCGATCAACAGCTATTTAGCCTTCGCGCTAGGTGCTGCTTGGGGCATTTTAGCCCTCACTAGTTTGCCAGCGGTAAATACCGCGCTGACCTCATTGCCCGTAAACTTTATCGGCTCGTTAGGGGAGTTAAGCAGTCCGGTTATTTCTGCTTTCGCCCTGTTCCCGTTGGTGGCGATTTTCTATCAATTTGGTTGGAAAACCGCTATTGTCTCAGCCTTTATTGTGCTGCTGACCCGCCTGCTCATTACCCGTTTTACTGGGCTGTTCCCTGAGTCCATCGAAATTTTCGTCGGTATGGTACTGCTTATTGGCATCGCCATCGCACAAGATTTACGTGCAAAAACCCACCTCGGGGGTGGTGGCGGGCACTCTGTTTTCGAAGAACGAACTCAGCGCATTATTAAAAATCTCCCCATGCTGGCCGTTGTCGGCGGACTCATCTCTGCGGTAGCGAGTATGAAGATCTTCGGCGGCAGTGAAGTGTCGATTTATACCCTCGCAAAAGCCTATGCACCGGGTATTACACCGGAAGAATCATTGGCGCTGATCCATCAAGCCTCATTGGCTGAATTTATGCGCGGTCTTGGCTTTGTGCCACTGATTGCCACCACAGCGTTGGCAACGGGCGTCTATGCGGTCGCGGGTTTCACCTTTGTCTTTGTGGTGGGTTATTTGGTGCCTAACCCATTACTCGCGGGCATCATTGGGGCGATCGTTATCTCATTGGAAGTCCTGATGCTACGTTCCATCGGCAAGTGGCTAGGCCGCTTCCCATCAGTGCGTAATGCTTCGGACAACATCCGTAACGCCATGAACTTGTTGATGGAGTACGCGCTGCTCATTGGTGCTATTTTCGCGTCAATCAAGATGGCTGGCTATACCGGTTTTACCATTACTACCGCGCTCTATTTCCTCAACGAAGCCATTGGCCGCCCAGTCATGAAAATTGCAGCGCCTGTGGTGGCGGTGATTATTGCCGGTATTGTGCTGAATCTGTTCTATTGGATAGGGCTGTTCGTTCCGGCTTGATTTGCTGTTCATCATGCCGTTAGTCCTTTTTAAGCATCAAAAAGCCCGTTCGTGTTCACGAAACGGGCTTTTTTATTACGAGTAGTCTGCTGCCATCTGCTTCGATTGCAGGGCATAGGACGAATTAAATCGCTTCTTCATCCTGCTCACCAGTACGAATACGCACTACGCGAGAAACATCAAATACGAAGATTTTGCCATCGCCTATCTTACCGGTCTGAGCTGTTTGCATAATCGCTTCGACACAGGTATCGACAATATCGTCAGCAACCACGATCTCAATTTTAACTTTAGGCAGGAAGTCCACCATATACTCAGCGCCACGGTATAGCTCGGTATGCCCTTTCTGGCGGCCAAAGCCTTTGACTTCTGTCACTGTCATCCCAGTGATACCCACCTCGGCCAGCGCTTCACGCACGTCATCGAGTTTGAATGGCTTAATAATCGCGTCAATTTTTTTCATGGTGAATCCCTGTTTTACCAATTCTTGCGGCCAAAGCCTGATGTAATCGGATAGCGTCTATCTTTACCAAAATTGCGGGCAGTAATTCGCGGCCCGACAGCTGACTGACGCCGTTTGTATTCATTGATATCTACCAGGCGGATGACCTTACGCACGATAGTTTCATCAAAACCGTCTGCGACCAAATCGGCCACGGACTTATCCTGCTCGACATAGCCTTCGAGAATGGCGTCCAAAATATCATAAGGTGGCAGGCTATCCTCATCTTTCTGATCAGGTGCCAATTCCGCTGACGGTGGACGAGTAATCACTCGCTGTGGGATCACGTAAGAAACCGTGTTGCGGTATTCCGATAGTTTGAATACCAATGTCTTTGGCACGTCTTTCAGCACATCAAAGCCACCCGCCATATCACCGTACAACGTCGCATAGCCCACAGCCATTTCGCTTTTGTTACCGGTGGTTAATACAATGCTGCGGCGTTTATTGGACAGCGCCATCAACACCACGCCACGGCAACGCGCTTGCAGGTTTTCTTCCGTGGTATCGCGCGCAGTGCCAGCAAACATCGGAGACAACTGCCCCATAAAAGCATCGAACATCGGCTCAATAGAAAGCACATCGAATTCAATGCCCAAAATTTCAGCTTCTTCTTTGGCGTCAGCGATGCTGATATCGGCGGTGTATCGGAACGGCATCATCAATGCCTGAACCTTATCTTTACCCAATGCATCTACCGCAATTGCCAGCGTCAGTGCCGAGTCAATCCCGCCAGATAAGCCCAGAACCGCGCCATTGAAGCCATTTTTAGTGACGTAATCGCGTACGGCTAACACCAGTGCTTCATAGACCTGCGCCAATGGCGGTAATTCTGCAGCCGGTGCCATCATTGGCACGACTTCACACTCATTAAGCTGTAATAACGTTGTTTGCTCAGCGAATGCCGCTAAACGATGAGTCAGGTTACCTGCGGCATCAAAGACTTTAGAACAGCCATCAAAAATCAGCTCATCCTGCCCACCAATCTGGTTGAGGTACACCAGTGGTAAGCCGGTACGCTGACAATGTGCCGCCATCAACGTTTTGCGGATATAAGGTTTTTCACGGTTATACGGGGACGCATTGATTGACAGTAACACTTCTGCCCCCGCCGCTTTCACAGCATCAACTGGGCCGTCGAACCATAAATCTTCACAAATAAGTAAACCCAGACGATAGCCTTTCAGCTCAACGACGCAACTGTCATGACCGGCAGAGAAATAACGTTTCTCGTCGAATACACCATAGTTAGGCAATTGCTGCTTAAAATAGCGCGCCAGCAATTTCCCCTCAGAAAACAGTGATAGGGCGTTATACAGGTTACCGGCCTCACGCCATGGATGACCCACCAGCACTGCAATCTGCTGCGTTGCGGCTTGTAAGCGATCCAATTGGGCTTCACATCGCTGATAAAAATCATCGCGATACAGCAAGTCTTCTGGCGGATAACCGGACAAAGCCAGCTCTGAGAACATCACCAGATCGGCACCCGCCTTCTGCTGCTCATTGAGGGTTTGCAACATGCGTTCAGTGTTGCCTTCGATATCGCCCACTAGCCAATTCAACTGGGCTAACGCAACGGAAAGTGATCTGCTCATTGTATTTAAACTCAGTTATCAGTTTCATACCCGCTATCGTTCAAACTACTATTGGGTATATCAGGGATATAGTGACTACCAATAATGACTGTTACAGCCAGTTATTCTTTAAAATCATTGGCATCCAGTTCATGGCGTGACAACAATTTGTAAAATTCAGTACGGTTACGCCCCGCCATCCGCGCCGCTTGGGTAACATTACCTTTGGTGATTTGCAGTAGTTTACGCAAATAATTCAATTCGAATTGATTGCGCGCCTCCACAAAGGTCGGTAAAGCGGTATTTTCCCCCTCCAACGCCTGCTCAACCAGCGCTTCACTGATGACAGGAGCTGAAGTTAATGCCACGCATTGCTCGATGACGTTGACCAATTGGCGCACATTACCCGGCCAACTGGCCGTCATTAACCGTTTCATGGCATCGGTTGAGAAGCTACGGACAAAAGGTTTATGCCGTTTGGCAGATTCCCGTAGCAAATGATTCGCCAACAGCGGGATATCTTCTGAGCGCTCATGTAGCGCAGGGATTTTCAGATTCACTACATTCAAACGATAGTAGAGATCTTCGCGGAATTCATTTTTCGCCATGGCTTTTGGCAAGTCACGGTGGGTGGCCGAAATCACTCGAACATCAATGCTTAAGTCACGATTACTACCCAGCGGACGCACCTTACGCTCTTGTAGCACACGCAGCAGTTTTACCTGCAAAGACAAGGGCATATCGCCGATTTCGTCCAAGAACAATGTGCCGCCTTCTGCGGCTTGGAACAGCCCCTCTCGGCTACTGACCGCGCCCGTAAATGCACCTTTGGCATGGCCAAAGAGTTCTGATTCGAGCAGTTGTTCTGGTAACGCACCACAGTTAATGGCGATAAAGGCTTTTTTTGCTCGCGGACTGGCAGCATGGATCGCTTGCGCCAACACCTCTTTACCGGTGCCACTTTGGCCGTTAATCAGCACACTGACGTCGGATTGCGCCACCATTTTGGCTTGCTCTAACAGGCGTAGCATCACTGGACTGCGGGTCACTATCTCTTCGCGCCAAGAATCATCGCCAGCAGGAATAGAAAGCTCCAAAGCTGCATCGATTGCTTTATATAAGGCATCACGATCAACGGGTTTGGTTAGGAAGCTAAACACTCCTTGCTGGGTCGCAGCAACAGCATCAGGAATTGAACCGTGGGCTGTCAGGATGATCACCGGCATACCGGGTTGATGTTTCTGGATCTCAACAAACAGCGCCATGCCATCCATTTCATCCATCCGCAAGTCACTGATTACCAGATCAATCTTCTCACGCATTAGCAGCCGCAATGCTTCCTGACCGCTCTCCGCGGTGGTGACATTAAAACCTTCACTGGTTAACCGCATCCCCAACAGCTTGAGCAAGCTGGGATCGTCATCAACCAGCAGTAGATTGGCCGGTTTGCGTTGCGTCATGGGATTCCTTATTTGTTGCAGGAGAGGCATCAGCAGGTGGCACCACTGACGGTGCTGATTGAGGTGCTACAGATTTTGTCTCTGCTGGCTTAGCTTCTGTCGGTTTGGCCTCAGCAGGTTTGGTTTCTGCTGGCTTAGCTTCTGCCGGTTTGGCCTCAGCAGGTTTGGTTTCTACTGGCTTAGTTTCTGCCGGTTTAGCCTCAGCAGGTTTCGTTTCTGCCGGTTTGGCCTCAACAGGTTTCGTTTCTGCTGGCTTCGTTTCTGCCGGTTTGGCCTCAGCAGGTTTCGTTTCTACTGGCTTAGCTTCTGCGGGTTTTACCTCTACTGGCGCTGCTGGCTGAGGCTGAACTTCCGTCGGCTTAGGTGCGGCTACCGCAGGTTTGTTGTCTGTGTCTGTTTCCGGAATTTCATTTTGCAACTGTTTGCGCGATGAAAGCTGCCGTTCAATGTCGGTCAAGTTTTCCAACTTACGGGTGGTATCCAATAAATTGTATTGCAACCGAACTTGGCTTTCCCGTAGACGGTCAATCTGGGTATCCGATTCGTCTTGTAAACGCTGATAACGGGTACGCTCTTCAGCCAGAGAGATACGCAGAACTTGTTGCTCACGCCACAACTGAATCAATGGGCGCACAGCGCCAGGGATGGTTTGACTGAAACTGTTCAGGCGCTCGACCACCTGACGCCGTTCTGCAATTGATGGCTCGGCGCTGCTGATTAAAATCCCCTGCTTAAAGGCCGTGGACCACGTAGTGACCGGTAATGCTTTGGCTAACGCACGAGCCTGCGTAGAGCCAAGACGCTCAGCACAATCCATCGCACGCAACCAGTAAAGTGAGTTTTCCAACGTCTCTTTATCTTCAAGATCCCACAGTACATCACAAGGTAACGTACGATAATCTACGATTTTCGTCTCAGGTATCACCATTTGAACCGCTTGCGAAAAACGGCTGCTTGCTGGGTTATCCGTACACCCTGTGAGTAAAAGTGGGGCCAGCAATAAGGCTCGCCAAAAAATACCCGAACCAAAGCGACCAGCAGGCATCGCTGCCGTAGCGGGTGTCGGGCGTGATAAAAAGGCGGTCTTTTTAATGATGCGACTCATCGACCATTTGTACATTATTTATTCATTCTCGGCAGTTAATGGCAATTCAACACGGAAACAGACTGCGGCGTAATCCACTGACACTAGTTGCAAATCGCCCTGCATCCTTCTGATGCAGTCCTGAGCAATACTCAATCCTAATCCACTGCCTTTGACGGCCCCTTTTCGCTGATGGCTCCCTTGGAAAAAAGGCTCAAAGATCATTGTCTCTTCTGAATTCGGGATGGGTGCTCCGGTATTGGCAATATCAATTTGTACGCGGTTATCGACCTGACGGCTACGAATCCAAATGGTACCGGATTCCTCGCCATAGTGCACCGCATTGGAGTAGAGATTATCTAATACCCGCATTAATAATGTCGGATCTGCCCAACAAATGTCCGCCTGCAAATCTTGCTCGGTGCGGATCATCTTGGCTCTTGCTGGTAAACTGTGCGCAGCAATCACCTCTTCAACCATGTTAGGCAGTTCAACATTTTCAAGCTCGCCAGGGCCATCCGCTAATTTACGGTTATAGTCCAGCAATTGCTCAATCAACAGTTGCAAATGACGGCTGCTATTATCAAGGATTGCCACCACCTCTTTTTGGTCTTGGGTTAGTGGCCCCGCCACTTCGTCAGCCAGAAGTTCGGTTCCTTCACGCATACTCGCTAATGGGGTTTTTAATTCGTGGGAGATATGGCGCAAAAACTCATGGCGTTGTGATTCCAACCAAGCTAAGCGTTCGCTGAGCCAAATAATGCGCTGTGCCAGCGAGCGTAACTCTCTCGGCCCTTTAAAGAGCACCGTATTACCCAACGAACGCCCTTCCCCCAAGCGATTAATCATTCGCTCAATACCTTTAACTGGCCCGATTATCATGCGGGTAAATAGCACAACCAATAGCACACTCACTAAAAACAGTAGCAGAGATTGCCAGCCAAAGAATTGTCCACGTTCAGCGATATCTTTTTGCAACTGCTGACCACGAGAGAAAATCACATCGCGAGTGGCTTGTACCATCTCGACATTCGAACGGGAAAACTTCTCTAAGAGCGTCGCAGCATTTTGTTCAGGACCACTGTTTTTACACTTAATATCAGAAAGTTGTGTGAGAAGCTCTCGCAAATTCTGGTAATAGCGGGGATCGGGCAAGATTGATGCATGCGCATCGAGCATTTGGGCATACTGCTTACGCTGATGCTGGTACAGCGTAGCCAATGTGGGATCATCTAATACACAGTATTGGCGGTAACTTCGCTCCATTTCGAGTGCCACACTGGTCATTGCTTCACTTCGTCGGGCATCTGCTAGCGTGGTGCGGTTAACATCCGCCGCTTGAGTGCTCAAGTGATCCAAACTTTGATATGCCTGATACGCCAGGACCAATAGCGGCAATAGCACCAACAGAAATGCCATGAGCACCAGTTGACGTAAAGATCGGGGGAATAAGCGCCATCTTTTCAACGAAATCATCTCATTACCTATCATTCTGTTGTGATGCTAACTGACTTTGTCAGGATTACAATGCTTGATGCCAAATTACTGCTCATCTTTCACTTGGTAGGGTGTGGGCGACGAGCTTACCACCTATCTGCATCAAGAAATCTATTGGGCATGTGACAAGGTTTGCACCTCTGGGCTGAGATAAAAAAAAAGCACTCGCCGGTGGCTAAGTGCTTTAAATTGAATTTTTTTGGCTCAAAACCGTCAGCATCATTATCAAATCCACCTGTTACACAGTGACGAAATGGCTAACTAAGAATGAGACAACGGGGCAATAAATGCCCCGTCGCAGAATATGTGGATGCCCTTAAAAATCGTCTCCAGTTTGATGAAGCCGAGGCAATCATCGGGAGGATGAGACGAATAGCATCCAGACATGTCCAATATTGATGAATGGTTCATCACAGCAGGACATAGGCGGTGCCTCACTCAACGTGTCGTCCGATGTTTGATAATGTGCATTCACACAATATCGGTTTAGGTGGACGATAGGCACCAGTCTTAGGCATCATTCGGTGGCTTATGAAGCGCATATTCCGCTTAACCGCGGGACTATCATAAAAAGGTGAATGAGCAACTGTATAAGATAATGCAGCTTGCGTGCCAACTTTTACAAGTTAAACTCAATTAATTGATTTTAAATCAAAAAATAATTATTACTCTCAAGATGAAAAACCATACTCAACCAATAATTCAGCAATCATTGACTCTTTGTCGCTTAATCACGACAGCAAAATCCTCATAAAATAAAATATATATAAATCAACAAATTAAGTGTCTCCAATTTGAGACATTCATTTTATGGTTTGTCGCGATTTGCCGACAGTAAATTAAAATAGATTAAATTCAATAAGATGAGACCTTGCTATTGCAGATTAGCATAAAGCTTTATCCAAAATGGCGTAACATCCGTCCGAAAATTTCTATAGTGTTATAAATTATGC
Organism: Yersinia massiliensis; assembly: GCF_003048255.1. Taxonomy (NCBI): domain Bacteria; kingdom Pseudomonadati; phylum Pseudomonadota; class Gammaproteobacteria; order Enterobacterales; family Yersiniaceae; genus Yersinia; species Yersinia massiliensis. The sequence continues at coordinate 1,204,131 of NZ_CP028487.1, read as the reverse complement.
TATTTCATTTCCAATACAGATGATTCACGATCCTGCTTGAACTCAAACGCGACGACCAAAAAGAGGTACCCATAATAGTCAATTGACCAAGGATGATGCCGTTTAACCTTAACTTGCAGGTAACATCCATGAAAATAGCTGTCATTACATTTCTTTGTACTCTATTTATCGTTATCCCCTCGTCAGCCACGTTCTCTTTGACACCAAAACCTTACCCTGTTTGGTTTTCCGCCGTCGACTATCAAGATAATGATAACTTTCCAGAGTTTTCCATTGAGGACTTTAACGTGCAACAAAACGTCGCCGGTAGAGAGGCCGAAATTAAGTTCACATTAAAAAGCAATGGGTTGTTGTATTACCATGTATCTCTGAAGGATAAAGATAATGAAGAAATCAAGGATATATCAGGTTTCGTTAACAGCAACAGCCAGTATGTATCACTAAAGAAAACCAGCACTCAGCCTGGAGAATATAAGGTCACGATTGAGTTAGTCGATAACAATAAAATGACAGTAACAAGAAATTATCATATTACGCTGAATTAAAAAGGCTCAGGGGATCACTCCCCTGAGCCTGTTTTTTCTAACTTAAGAGATTAGCCTAGTTGCTTACGTGCATTTCGGAACATACGCATCCACGGGCTATCTTCGCCCCACTCTTCTGGGTGCCATGAGTTACTGACAGTACGGAAGACACGCTCAGGGTGCGGCATCATCACCGTTGCGCGGCCACTGGTACTGGTTACAGACGTAATACCGTTAGCTGAACCATTCGGGTTAGCGGGATATTGCTCAGTGGCTACGCCTTCATTATTCACAAAGCGTAATGCCACCAAGTTGTTTTGTTCCAATGCCGCTAAATGTGCTGCGTCACGTACTTCGACTAATCCTTCACCGTGTGAAACAGCAATTGGCATACGTGAACCTGCCATATCTTGCATAAACAGAGACGGGCTATTTGCCACTTCAACCAGACTGAAACGCGCTTCAAAGCGATCAGACAGGTTACGGACAAATCGCGGCCAGTGCTCAGCACCAGGAATCAGTTCGCGCAGATTAGACATCATCTGGCAGCCATTACATACGCCCAACGCCAAGGTTTCAGGACGATGGAAGAAAGCTTCGAACTCATCACGAACGCGGTCATTAAACAAGATGGACTTCGCCCAACCTTCACCCGCGCCCAGCACGTCACCATATGAGAAACCACCACAAGCCACCAAGGTTTGGAAGGCACGTAAATCAGTGCGCCCGGCCAGAAGGTCACTCATGTGCACATCGACAGCATCAAAACCGGCACGGTGGAAAGCGGCCGCCATTTCAACGTGGGAGTTAACCCCCTGCTCACGCAACACCGCGACTTTTGGTCGCGCTTGCTTGATGATGTATGGCGCGGCAATATCTTGCGCAGGATCGAAGGTCAACTTCACATTTAAGCCTGGATCGCGTTCATCCTTTTTCGCTTCATGTTCTTGATCCGCGCAGGCAGGGTTATCACGCAAACGCTGCATTTGCCAGGTAGTTTCTGCCCACCACAAACGCAGAGTGCTGCGTTTTTCACTGTAAACCACGTCAGTGCCACTGCGAATATCGAAAGTATCCCCTTCCATCGCACGGCCCAAGAAGTGAACGCAGTCTGCCAAGCCGTGGTCAGCCAATATTTTTTCTACTGCAGCACGCTGTTCAGCACGGACCTGAATAACAGCACCCAGCTCTTCATTGAATAATGCTGCCAATGAATCATTACCCTGAGACTGAATATCAACATCTATACCACAGTGACCAGCAAAGGCCATTTCAGCCAGTGTGACCAACAAACCGCCATCTGAGCGATCGTGATAAGCCAGCAACAGCTGATCAGCCACTAAACGCTGCATGGCATTGAAGAAGCCCGCAAGTTGTTGTACATCGCGCACATCTGCAGGTTTGTCCCCTAACTGGCGGTACACTTGCGTCAGTGCAGTCGCACCCAGTGCGTTGTGGCCTGCGCCTAAGTCGATCAATAGCAGCGCATTGTCGCCTTTATCTGTACGCAGTTGTGGTGTCACGGTATGGCGCACGTCTTCAACACGAGCAAAAGCGGTAATAACGAGTGAGAGTGGCGAAGTCATTTCACGCTGCTCGTTACCTTCCTGCCAACGTGTTTTCATCGACATGGAATCTTTGCCCACTGGAATGGTAATTTCCAGCGCAGGGCAGAGCTCTTCGCCGACAGCGCGTACCGCGTCATACAAACCAGCATCTTCACCGGGATGACCGGCAGCTGACATCCAGTTAGCAGAGAGCTTAATGCGTTTCAGCTCACCAATTTGGGTAGCCGCAATATTGGTCAGGGCTTCACCGACGGCCAAACGAGCGGAGGCGGCGAAATCGAGTAAGGCAACGGGCGCACGTTCACCCAGCGACATAGCCTCACCATAATAGCTATCAAGGCTGGCACTGGTCACGGCGCAATCAGCAACAGGGATCTGCCATGGCCCCACCATCTGGTCACGGGTCACCATGCCAGTGACGGTACGGTCACCGATCGTAATCAGGAAAGTTTTCTCTGCGACAGCAGGCAAATGCATCACACGTTTCACGGCATCTGCAATCGAGATATCAGCACGCGCTAGTGCCTCACCTGTTGCCTGCAAGGTTTTCACGTCACGCAGCATTTTCGGGGTTTTGCCCAGCAACACATCTAATGGCATGTCGATAGGTTGATTATCGAAATGGCGATCATTAAGTGTGAGGTGTAGCTCTTCTGTGGCTTCACCAATCACCGCATAAGGGGCGCGTTCACGGCGACAAATCTCATCAAACTGAGCCATTTGCGCGGGGGCGATTGCCATGACATAACGTTCCTGAGATTCGTTACACCACACTTCTAATGGGCTCATGCCCGGTTCATCGTTAAGGATATCGCGCAGTTCAAAACGGCCACCACGACCGCCATCACTGACCAGTTCTGGCATGGCGTTGGACAAGCCACCCGCACCGACATCATGAATAAACAGAATCGGGTTGTGATCACCTAGCTGCCAGCAACGGTCAATCACTTCCTGACAACGACGTTCCATTTCAGGGTTATCACGTTGTACTGACGCAAAATCCAGATCCGCATCTGACTGGCCAGAGGCCATAGAAGAAGCTGCCCCGCCACCCAGACCAATATTCATCGCTGGGCCACCGAGCACCACCAGCTTAGCACCAACGGTGATTTCACCTTTTTGCACGTGATCCGCACGAATATTCCCGATCCCACCCGCCAGCATAATCGGCTTATGGTAACCGCGTAATTCCATGCCGTTATGGCTGTTAACACGCTCTTCATAGGTACGGAAGTAGCCCAAAAGCGCAGGACGACCAAATTCGTTGTTAAATGCCGCGCCGCCCAGAGGGCCTTCGGTCATGATATCTAACGCGGTAACAATGCGTTCTGGCTTACCGAAATTCTCTTCCCATGGCTGTTCAAAGCCAGGGATACGTAAGTTAGAAACGGAGAACCCCACCAAGCCTGCTTTCGGCTTCGCGCCACGCCCAGTCGCGCCTTCATCGCGGATTTCACCACCTGAACCCGTCGCAGCACCCGGCCAAGGTGAAATAGCCGTTGGGTGGTTATGGGTTTCAACTTTCATCAGGATATGCGCCGCTTCCTGATGGTAGCCGTAAACACCGTTTTCTGGCGCAGCAAAGAAGCGCCCAACCTGCGAACCTTCCATCACGGCCGCATTGTCTTTATAGGCAGACAGCACGTAATCCGGCGTGTGTTCAAAGGTATTTTTGATCATTTTGAATAGAGACTTCGGTTGAGCAACACCGTCGATGACCCAATCCGCATTAAATATCTTATGGCGGCAATGCTCTGAGTTTGCCTGAGCAAACATGTACAGTTCAATATCCGTTGGGTTGCGCCCAAGCCCAGTGAAAGCGGCCAACAGATAGTCAATTTCATCCGATGCCAGTGCCAGACCGAGTTTTGTATTGGCCTGCTCCAGTGCACTACGGCCCTGCGCCAGAATATCCACCCGTTGTACTGGGGCTGGCTGGTGATGAGAGAACAGCTGCTCGGCCTGCTGCAAATCAGTAAAGACTGTTTCCATCATGCGATCGTGCAGTAACGCCGATAATTGTTGCCATTGGCTTTCAGACAGACTCGAGCCTTGAATATAAAAGGCTAAACCACGTTCCAGACGCAGAACTTGCGGCAAGGCGCAGTTATGCGCGATATCCGTCGCTTTAGATGACCACGGAGAAATCGTCCCCGGTCTTGGTGTCACCAAGAGTAAACGCCCTTCTGGCGCATGTTCAGGGAGAGATGGTCCGTATTTCAGCAGCCGTTGGAGTCTGGCGTGTTCATCAGCACTCAGTGGTGCGCTAACATCGGCAAAGTGAACATATTCGGCGTAGATATCACTTACCGGTAAGTGAGCATCTTGGCAGCGGGACAACAGTTTGGTAATACGAAAAGCCGACAAAGCGGGCGAACCACGCAGTATTTCCATAATCTTAGTTTCTCTCGTCTTCGAAGCGACTGGAACAGCACTTCATTGGGCGCAACAGGGGAAAACGCGCGCCATTATAGTGAATCTAAGCCGCCGACGAAACCGTTTGCGTAGCTATTATTCATAATTGCGTCAGAAACTGGCGTCTGGGTTATCGGTGGAATACCCAATAAATAAGCTCGTAATAAAGTTGCACACTGACGATTTGTTGCGCAAAATGCCACTCCACTGGGGATTTAACCATGTCGATTTACGTTTCACGACACACCTATAAAGAGCGCTGCCGAGAGATAACTATTTGACGCGCATAAAATTAAATTACTTTGTTATCGGTGTAGTTGCTATGCTTCTGGCCCTCGCGCTGTGGCCCAATATTCCTTGGCGCAGTGGTCAAGAGGGGCAACTCGATCGTATAAAAGCCCGTGGTGAGCTGCGAGTTAGCACAATTAGCTCACCACTGATTTACGCACCCGGAAAAGATGGCCCTACCGGCCTTGACTATGAGCTGGCGAAACGTTTTGCCGATTATTTGGGCGTCAAACTGGTCATGACTCCACGTCATAATATTGACGATCTGTTTGATGCTTTAGATAGCGATGACGCCGATATGCTGGCTGCTGGGCTGATTTATAATCGTGAACGTCTTAATCGGGCGCGCACTGGCCCTGCCTACTATTCCGTCTCGCAACAACTGGTGTACCGCCTTGGCTCGCCACGACCAAAATCATTCAGTGATCTGAAGGGGCAATTGATCGTAGCTTCCGGCTCTGCTCATATGACCACCCTTAAGCAGCTCAAGCAGAGCAAATACCCTGACCTTAACTGGGGTTCTTCTATCGATCGCTCAGGTAAAGAGTTACTGGAACAGGTTGCCGACGGCAAACTTGACTATACCCTCGGTGATTCCATCACCATTGCCCTGCTACAACGTATCCACCCGCAACTGGCGGTCGCTTTTGATGTGACAGATGAAGAACCGGTGACGTGGTATTTTCCTAAAGGCAAAGATGACAGTCTGTATGCTGCCATGCTCGATTTTTATAGTCAGATGGTGGAAGACGGTAGTCTGGCGCGGCTGGAAGAAAAATACATCGGCCATGTAGGTAGCTTCGATTATGTCGATACCAAAACATTCCTGTCTGCCATCGATAATGTGCTGCCAACTTTCAAGCCTCTATTTGAAAAACATGCAGGCGATATCGATTGGAAATTACTGGCCGCGATTGCTTATCAAGAATCTCATTGGAACCCACAGGCCACCTCACCGACCGGCGTGCGCGGGCTGATGATGCTAACCCGCGCCACCGCAGATGGTTTAGGGGTCAAAGACCGAGTTGATCCAGAGGAAAGCATCAAAGGTGGCTCCGTTTACTTGCAGCGGTTAATGCAGAAAGTGCCGGATACTATCCCTGAAGATGAGCGAATCTGGTTCGCACTGGCCGCATATAATATGGGCTATGGGCATATGTTGGATGCTCGTCGTCTGACCAAAAATCAAAATGGCAATCCCGACAGTTGGGTTGACGTCAAAATGCGCTTACCGATGCTGAGCCAAAAACGCTACTACCCGAGTACCACCTATGGCTATGCTCGGGGCCACGAAGCCTATAACTACGTCGAAAACATCCGCCGTTATCAGGTGAGCTTAGTGGGATATTTGCAGGAAAAAGAGAAAAAAGCAGCGCAGCATGCCGCTATCGAAGCCGAACTGGGGAAAGCTTATCCTGTCGTTGGCCCTGGCTGGTCAATCAATAACTAGACTATATAAGTCATAAAGACATAAAGACATTCCGTATGCGGGCTAAGGCTTTTCAGGCATTGCCCGCTGCGCAAGTTTCAACGCCTTCTGCTGCTCGCGGCGTAAGCGAAAGAATGCGCTTAACTGATGTGAGCATTCATCTGCCAGCACGCCTGAGCTGATTTCGACCTGATGATTCATCCCTGGGTGGCGCAAAATATCCACCAGCGAGCCCGCTGCACCAGTTTTGAGGTCATTTGCACCATACACTAAACGGCGTATACGGCTGTGAATCATTGCACCAGCACACATCACGCACGGCTCTAGCGTGATGTACAGCGTAGCTTCCAGCAGGCGATAGTTTTGTACCGCTTGCCCACCTTGGCGCAGTGCCATGATCTCTGCGTGGGCGGTGGGATCATTATCGCAAATAGAGCGATTCCAACCTTCGCCGATCACTTTATTATCGAGCACCAACACGGCTCCGACGGGAACTTCACCTTCCTCTTGCGCACGTAAGGCCAGCGTCAACGCATGCCGCATCCAGTACTCATCACTGTACTCAGCCGTTGTATCACGCTCAGTAGACAAATTATTTTCAGCAGACACATTAACCTCTCTGGCTTTTTTGCGGCCTGCATTATACACAGTTAACGATAGCCTCTACACCCGTTATCCGGCCACCATGACAAGGATTTCACCCATTAGGGGCCGGGCCGATTAGTGAGGCGAATGCAGTCACCCTTGTTACTCTAGCTGCTGCAGCTCGCCCGTTTTACTGACTCGCCAACGATGCTCGCAGAAAAACAACAGCGGGTTATCCTGCTTACTGTCGCTATATCCACTGTACAGTTTTAATGGAGAACCTAGGCGTTGCTCCAATTGAACAACTTTCTCAGGCCCTAAACAACGCATCGGCAATACCCAACCGCCATTGCGCCGTGCCATACGGCTACCCACCAGCCGTAATTGATGAATAAACATGGAGTCATGATATACCTGTTCAACCAACCGCTGTGGCGAACCAGTGATGAGCCAAACCTCTGCGTCATTACTCTCCAGATATTGACGCAACCGCATCACCACCACTGGAAACTCAGTCACTTTCTGGCGAAATTCGTTCACGAAGCGCAATTCCAAATCTTTCAAGTGTGCTTCACGTCGCCCAAACGTAATCGCCCATAGTAGGAGGCTCATCGGCCATCGAGCACAACGCCCGCCCACCAATAATCCCAATCCGATGACGGGCAGCAGTGGGATCACTAGCAGAAGATTCAATGGCAAATGACGTATCAAAAAACGGACAAAACTGCCAAACATATCCTGCTGATGCAAGGTGCCATCTAAATCAAAAAAGACAACACGTTTGTTATCAGCCTCTTGCGGCTCGTTTACTGACTTTGGGTTAATGTCAGCCTGCTCAGTGGCGAATGTCGACTGCTCTACGCTCAAAGGTCACTCCTCAGGATCATTGAATCCCATAAACCAGATAAATAGAAAACTAGGCCGGTATGGTGACAACCCTTATCATTAAATACAACATCACTTTGCCTGTTACGGAGAGAACAAGCAGATCGTAAAGACACCGTGAAATCATCCCTGGTGACTCGATCCGCGCCATTTTCTTGTTGTATTCATCGGTTGATCACAAAAAAAGGGTGCTATGCTTCCTCACTTAGCTTTTACCCCCCAGACGCTTTCGTAAAGAATATGGCGTTGCTGAAAGGCGATGAGCAAACACCAGCACGGAAGATAATAGGTGGATGGGTACTCTTAACTAACACAGCAGAATTTCAGGAACTGATTTATGAGCAGTCTTTTACGCATCCGTCAGCTCTACCCAACTCTGGCACAAAATGACCGTAAGCTGGCCGATTTTCTACTGGCGAATCCTGAACAAGCACGCCATCTGAGTTCTCAGTTACTGGCACAGAAAACAGGTGTCAGCCAGTCTGCCGTGGTCAAGTTCGCCCAAAAATTAGGTTATAAAGGCTTTCCTGCCCTCAAGTTAGCACTGAGCGAGGCTGTTGCCTCCCCAATACAACCTGTCACTCTCCATAACCAAATTTTGAGTACTGACAGCTTAAAAGCAGTGGGCGAGAAGTTATTGAGTGAAAAAACAGCCGCGCTACGGGCGACTCTGGACATCAATAGTGAACAGCGCCTCACCCAAGCGTTAGAGATGCTGCGAGCAGCTAGATGCATAATCCTGACCGGCATTGGGGCTTCTGGGCTGGTAGCCAAAGATCTGGCCTTTAAGTTGCTAAAAATTGGTGTGATGGCGGTATCAGAAACAGACATGCATGCACAGTTAGCGGCCGTACAAGCATTAGATTCGCGGGATTTACTTTTGGCCATCTCGTTCAGCGGTGAGCGGCGTGAGGTCAATCTGGCGGCGGAAGAAGCCCAACGATGCGGTGCCAAAGTACTCGCATTGACCAGTTTCTCCCCTAACAGCTTGCAACAACGCGCTGACCATTGCTTATATACCATCTCCGAAGAACCGGTCATTCGCAGTGCCGCTATCTCCTCAAGCACCGCGCAGTATGCGCTAACGGACTTGCTGTTTATGGCGATGATTCAACAAGATCTTGAAAGTGCACAGGATCACATTAAGCACAGTGCGGCACTGATGAAAAAACTGGTCTAAGGACTTCAGAGGCGTATAATCCTCGGCTGTTGAGAATGCCCGACCTAAGGTAAGAGAACCATGGCCCTGTTGATCACTCGTAAATGTATTAATTGCGATATGTGCGAGCCAGAATGCCCTAACGAGGCGATTTCCATGGGTGCAGAAATCTATCAGATTGACCCGATGCGTTGTACTGAGTGCGTCGGTCATTACGAAACCCCAACGTGCCAGTTGGTCTGCCCTATCGATAACACTATTGCTATCGATCCTGCGTGGGTTGAGTCAAACGAGCAATTGTGGGATAAGTTTGTTCAATTGCATCACGCTGATCGTCTGTAATACTCCCCTGCGCCGCATAAAAAAGGCGGCATTTTCATGCTCGCCTCTTATTTTACTTTTGCCCCGAAAACAGCCAAAACGACGTTAGCTTTCAATAATGACTGTCGCGCAAGCGTAACGCCGTTCATCCGCTAAAGTGACATGCAAGGATTTAACCCCTAGCTCAGCAGCCAATTCAGCCGCACGTTGATGCAGATGGAGTGTCGGTTTACCCAATGCATCGTTAACCACTTCAAACTGATTGAATGCCAAGCCATTACGGATACCGGTACCAAACGCTTTGGCCGCCGCTTCTTTCACCGCAAAACGTTTAGCCAGAAAACGGATCGGCTGCTGGTGTTGTTGATAATGCTGCCATTCTGATGGGCTAAGGATACGCCGCGCCAGCTTGTCACCACTACGCTCAACCACGGCCTCTATTCTTGAGATTTCAACAATATCAGTGCCTAATCCAAGGATAGCCATTAACGGCGCGCTTCCCGCATCAAGACTTTCATATCACTTACCGCAGCGGCAAGACCTGTCATCACAGCCTGCCCAATAATCGCATGGCCAATATTTAGCTCATGAATTTCTGGCAAAGCCGCGATCGGTTGCACATTGTGATAAGTCAGACCATGGCCAGCATTAACTTTCAGCCCTTTATTCGCCGCATAAGTCACTGCTTTCGTAATTCGCACTAATTCGGCCTGACGCGCCAAATCGGTAGTGGCATCCGCATAAGCACCGGTGTGAATTTCGATGTAAGGTGCGCCAACGGTAACCGCTGCATCAATCTGGCGCATATCGGCATCGATAAATAAGGACACCAAAATACCCGCGTCAGCTAATCGGCTGATCGCGACCGTCATTTTATCGATTTGCCCTGCGACATCCAAACCGCCTTCTGTTGTCACTTCCTGACGTTTTTCCGGCACCAAGCAACAAAAATGGGGTTGTAACTCACAGGCAATCCCTACCATTTCATCGGTCACTGCCATTTCCAGATTCATACGAGTCTGAATAGTTTGACGTAAAATACGTACATCGCGATCCGTGATATGGCGACGATCCTCACGTAAATGTACCGTAATACCATCGGCACCAGCCTGCTCAGCAATAAAAGCGGCCTGAACAGGATCAGGGTAGATAGTCCCACGTGCATTTCGTAATGTCGCAATGTGATCGATATTAACGCCCAACAACAAATCAGCCATGACAGCCCTCCAGTTATGGATGCATCTTGAATAGGTCAATAAGCACGCAAAAAGCCTGCTATGAAACGCATTAGTGCTCCGAGTTTACACTGAGTGAGCGGTTTGCGGATAGGTTGCAATAAGTGAAAATTGACGAGGGACAGCTTAAATATTGGAAGGTTGCCCTAAGTTAAGGGTTCCGTTGGCGGCTTAATGACAAATTGACGGAATAGTTCACGACTTTTTAGCGGCTTCCCGCCTAGATAGGGTTTCAGCGCGATACGAGTAAACCGCTTAGCGGCACGTAAAGTATCAGCATCAGGAAATTCGCGGTTAGCCAACGCCAACAATTGCCGGCCAGTAAAGCTGTAATGATCAATAACCAGACTGGCGATAAAACCTTTTTCTTCTCGATATCGGTAAGTCATCGTCTCCGACACTGGCTGCCCGCTGCCAGCACAATGAAGAAAATCAACGCCATAACCAAGATGTGCCAATATCGCCAATTCAAATTGGCGCAAGGCATATTCAGGCGTCCCTTCGCTGCCCGCTAAAGCTTGCAAACAGTGCAGGTAATCGAAGAATAAAGCAGAGTAATTAGTTTGATGTTCCAACACGCGAGAAAGCAACTCATTGACATATAAGCCGCTGTACAACATAGAACCGCTCAGCGGAAGCGCTAACGATACGGCCTCGGCACTGCGTAAGGTTTTCACTTCACCACGCCCAGTCCAGCGGACCAATAGTGGCGTAAAAGGCTGCAAGCAGCCTTTTAAATTAGAACGGCGACCCCGCGCACCTTTTGCTAGCACCCGCATGCGGCCTTCCCCTTCCGTGAATAAATCCAGCATCAAGCTGGTTTCACTGTAAGGTCGCCCATGCAGGACAAATGCGCGTTGCCAACCGTCCATCGGCAGTCTTACTTCAGATCGTCGGTATAGCCTAAGCTGCGCAATGCACGTTCATCATCTGCCCAGCCTGATTTCACTTTCACCCACAATTCAAGATGCACTTTAGCCTCGAACATTTTTTCCATGTCCAAGCGAGCTTCAGTACCAATCACCTTGATTTTTGAGCCTTTATTACCAATAACCATTTTCTTTTGGCCATCGCGTTCAACCAAAATTAGGCCGTGAATGTCATAACCACCACGGTCGTTTGGTACAAACTGCTCAATTTCAACCGTCACTGAGTAAGGGAGTTCCTCACCCAAAAAGCGCATCAGCTTTTCACGGATGATTTCAGACGCCATAAAACGCTGTGAACGGTCAGTGATGTAATCTTCTGGGAAATGATGTTCCGCTTCTGGCATATGCTTGCGCACAATGCTGGCAATGGTATCAACATTCATCCCTTTCTCAGCCGAGATTGGCACAACATCCAGGAAGTCCATCTGCTGACTTAAGAACTGAATATGTGGCAACAGTTTGCTTTTGTCAGTGACGTTATCAACTTTGTTGATCGCCAATAAAACGGGGCAATTCAAGCTGCGTAGCTTATTCACCACCATCTCGTCATCGGGTGTCCAATTGGTGCCTTCGACGACAAAAATAACTAACTCCACATCACCCAGTGAGCTGCTGGCCGCACGGTTCATTAAGCGGTTAATAGCGCGTTTTTCTTCTATATGCAGCCCTGGAGTATCAACATAAATAGCCTGATAAGGCCCTTCAGTATGAATCCCCATAATACGGTGACGCGTGGTTTGCGGTTTACGTGAAGTGATGGAGACTTTTTGCCCCAGCAATTCATTCAGCAAAGTAGATTTACCCACATTTGGGCGACCTACAATTGCAATAAAGCCACAATACGTTTTTTCTACTTCGCTCATTCAAGCTCCAACTGTTTCAGCGCTTGTTCCGCTGCCGCCTGCTCGGCTTTACGTCGGCTTGAGCCAGTACCAATCACTGGTTCATTCAAGCCACTTACCTGGCAGTGGATAGTAAATTCCTGATCATGTGCTTCTCCGCGAACCTGCACAACCAGATAAGAAGGTAATGGCAGATGACGGCCTTGCAAGTATTCTTGCAAGCGCGTTTTTGGATCTTTCTGCTTATCACCGGGGCTGATTTCTTCTAAACGACTGCGATACCAGTCGAGAATCAGCCGTTCAATCATATGTATATCGCTATCTAAGAATATACCGCCAATCAAGGCTTCTACCGTATCCGCTAAAATTGATTCGCGGCGGAAACCACCACTCTTCAACTCACCCGGCCCAAGGCGTAAACATTCACCAAGGTCAAATTCACGGGCCATTTCAGCAAGTGTATTGCCTCTGACCAAGGTTGCACGCATCCGGCTCATATCCCCTTCATCAACACGAGGGAAACGACGGTACAACTCATTGGCGATAACAAAACTTAATATAGAGTCACCCAGGAACTCCAAACGCTCATTGTGTTTGCTACTGGCACTACGATGAGTCAGTGCTTGCAGCAAGAGCTCCTGCTGTTGAAAAGTGTAGCCCAGCTTCCGCTGTAGCCTGTTTATTACGATGGGGTTCATGAGTTACCAATAGATCAAGAATGCGTCAAAAACTACAGCAGACGGAACAGGTCTGATCCACCAAAAAATATCAGGACAAAACTGTTTCGTTTGCAGTGGCCCCCATAAAAGAGCCAACTCTTATCGCTCGAAAAGTTATTCTACAACGAGTGGAAATATAATGCTGCGTTTAAATACCCTGCTCACCTGACTCACCGTAAGATTAATGGTATTAACGCACCCGAATCACGGACGTTTGCCTGTGATTCGGGATTTATTAACTGACTACTTAGCTGCGATAACCATAAATCTAAGTATGGTCATCGTCATTAATGAATGCCACCAATTCGACTTAAACGCACACCTGTTGGCCATTCACCTTCTTGTTTTTCAAAACTCATCCAAATCGCTGTCGCTTTACCAACCAAGTTACGCTCTGGTACAAACCCCCAGTAACGGCTATCAGCACTATTATCTCGGTTATCGCCCATCATAAAGTAATGGCCTTCTGGCACGACCCAAACCCCTAAAGGCTGATTCGGTTGCTGATAATAGCTACCAATCTGGTCCTGACGCCCTGGAACAGTCAGAATGTGATGCGCCACTGTCCCTAGCGTTTCACTACGTTCGCGCAAACGCACTCCGCCATCAGGTACTGCCTGATTGGTTGGGATTTGGAAGAAACCAGCAGACGCCTCGCCATTGCCGCTATAGCGGAATGTCTGCACAAAATCACTTGGCTCAGAAGCACTGTAAGTAATTGGCAACGCGCTATCACAAGAAGTCCCAGTGTGGCACGAAGGTTGAACCGTAACTTCTTTGCTAATTGGGTTATAACTCACCCGATCACCCGGTAACCCTACAACCCGCTTAATATAATCCACACGTGGATCTAGTGGATATTTAAATACGGCAATATCACCACGTTTAGGATGACCAGTAGGAATCAGCGTTGTTTGCGTTATAGGATCTTTAATGCCATATGCAAACTTCTCAACCAATATAAAATCGCCGATCAATAGCGTAGGCATCATTGAACCAGATGGGATCTGGAAAGGTTCGTAAATAAACGAACGCACAATAAATACCAGTGCTAATACAGGGAAAACAGAGGCACAAGTCTCTATCCAGCCAGGTTGTCTTGCTGCCTGCGATAACGTTTTATTATCAGCACCACCAACCGTTTGAGCATTAAGTTCTGCCGTTTGCGCATGCACTGCCGCAATTTTCGCCTTACGGGCTGGGCCCCATTTAAACCGCTCGAAGCACCAGATAATCCCTGTAAACAGCGTTGCTATCGCTAGAATCAAAGCGAACATGTTAGCCATCAAAACTCCTTATTTACTGTCTTTTCCGACGTGCAGAATGGCCAGGAATGCTTCTTGCGGTAATTCGACGTTACCGACCTGCTTCATACGTTTCTTACCATCTTTCTGTTTCTGCAGAAGTTTTTTCTTACGGCTAACGTCACCGCCATAACACTTCGCCAGTACGTTTTTACGTAACTGTTTCACTGTTGAGCGGGCAATGATGTGGTTACCGATAGCGGCCTGAATCGCAATATCAAACTGCTGACGTGGGATCAGTTCTTTCATTTTTTCAACCAGATCACGCCCCCGATATTGCGCATTATCGCGATGAGTAATCAATGCTAAGGCATCGACACGTTCGTTGTTGATCAATACATCAACACGGACCATGTCTGAGGTTTGGAAACGTTTGAAATTGTAATCCAGCGAAGCATAACCGCGTGAGGTTGATTTCAAGCGGTCGAAGAAATCAAGTACCACTTCAGCCATTGGAATTTCATATGTCAACGCAACTTGGTTACCGTGGTAAACCATGTTGGTCTGTGTTCCGCGTTTTTCGATACACAATGTAATGACGTTACCCAAGTACTCCTGTGGCAACAACATATGACATTCAGCAATGGGTTCGCGCAGCTCTTCAATATTATTCAGCGCAGGCAACTTGGAAGGGCTATCAACATAAACCGTTTCCTTATTGGTGGTGACGACTTCATACACTACCGTTGGTGCCGTGGTAATGAGTTCGAGATCGTACTCACGCTCCAAACGTTCCTGAATGATTTCCATGTGCAGTAAGCCCAGGAAGCCACAACGGAAACCAAAGCCCAATGCTGTGGAGCTTTCTGGTTCGTAGAACAAAGAAGCATCGTTTAGACTTAACTTACCCAGCGCGTCACGGAAGGCTTCATAGTCATCAGAGCTAATCGGGAACAAACCGGCATAGACCTGCGGCTTCACTTTTTTAAAGCCCGGTAATGATTTCTCCGCTGGGTTACGCGTTAGCGTCAAGGTATCACCGACCGGCGCACCCAAAATATCTTTGATTGCACAGACCAGCCAGCCTACTTCACCACAGTTCAGGACATCACGGTCAATACGTTTTGGCGTAAAAATACCTAGGCGCTCAGCGTTATAGCTCTGGCCGGTACTCATCACCTTAATTTTATCGCCTTTACGCAATGAACCATTCTTGATGCGGATTAATGATACAACGCCCAAATAGTTATCAAACCATGAGTCAATGATCAATGCCTGCAATGGCCCCTCAGGGTCACCTTCAGGTGGCGGAATGTCACGAACCAAACGCTCAAGGATATCAGGGACACCGACACCCGTTTTAGCCGAGCAACGGACGGCATCTGTCGCATCAATACCGACGATATCTTCGATTTCTTCCGCTACACGTTCAGGATCAGCGGCAGGTAAGTCGATTTTGTTCAGAACCGGAACAACTTCCAGATCCATTTCCATTGCGGTGTAACAGTTTGCCAGCGTTTGTGCTTCAACGCCCTGCCCTGCATCCACCACCAATAAAGCCCCTTCACAAGCCGCCAAAGAGCGGGAAACTTCATAAGAGAAGTCAACATGACCTGGGGTATCGATAAAGTTAAGCTGGTACGTTTGACCGTCTTTAGCATGGTAATCAAGAGTCACACTCTGCGCCTTGATGGTAATACCACGCTCACGCTCCAAATCCATGGAGTCCAGTACTTGAGCGGCCATTTCACGCTCAGTTAATCCACCACAAATCTGAATAATACGATCCGACAGGGTCGATTTACCGTGGTCAATATGGGCAATAATAGAAAAGTTTCTTATGTGCTTCATTTATATGAATTTTCTCTAGTCGTTGTCTTTAATTAATTATTGGTGGACACAGCGATGGACTCAAACCCAAAACTACCCACATAAATATGCAGGCATCTTACACTGTAAGTTAGCCTCGTGAAAGGCATCACACTTAGCTTGTTAGCGGATTTACGCTGTTAAAATGTATCCATACCCTACTGTTCGCAGTCACAATGCGACCTGAACTTGACCTCTTTTGTGCCAGATATCTGATAAAACAGATAATAACCATGGTATTAATAGGTATATAACTTCAATTTATAAACTCTAAAAATGTCTTTACTGAAAATAATCAGTGCCGTAGCGGGTATCGTCCACTTGGTTAAGTAACTCCTAATTCCTAATTTATATCTTTTCTTCCATTAACTCACTTTAGGAAAATACTTATTTACCTCACGTATAAAAAATCTAGAGTATTTATTAACCCAAGTGAAATATTCTCTTGGCGGCAGAAAGGAAAATATTATGATTGATGAAGGAAAAATAATTAGCCGCCATGAATTTAAAAGAGATAACGCATGGCTAACTATCTCAGCAATAACACTTTTATTATTTCTTATATTTTTAATCCTTATATCATCCCTAACAGACTCTATTTTTCCGATACCATCAGTCCTTTCTATTTTATTTGTCATTATTATCGCCATATCATTGAGTATGATAGTTTATTTCCATGTGAATAATAATCGAAAATTTACCTATTTTTTGTATGAAAGAGGCGTGCGTATTTTTGATCATGATAGTGGCAATGTATTTTTCACTCCATTTAATAAAATACAGTACATTCATAAATATCAAACAGGCATAAATCCTAATGGTAAAATTAACACCATGGCATTTCGCACATCAAAAAATAAGCACTGGAATATTATCGTTAATAACATAAATAATGCTTACCCACTGATTAACACAATTATTCATCACCAAATTATACATATTGGCATCATCAGCTTAAATAACTTATCGCTAGGTCAATGTGTTGTCTTTGATCTGATTAAAAACAATAACTACTGGCTAAACTTTCCTATACTCAGCGATCTTTTAAATCTGATGAAGTTGAGATGGCTTCAGATGGATACAGTTCCACTGTCGCTAAGTGCGCACACATTAGTCACGATAGACAGAATTATTTGTATTGAAGATATTTTTCGTATCGAGATCGCCCGTGAAAAACGTCATGACAAAATAAGGCTATTTGACAAAGATGGTAACATACTATTTTCGCTGGATTATTCAGCACTGATAAACGCAGATCTTTTTATTGCGTTGATTGAGCACATGATTCAAAACCGTATTCCAGCCTATTACGAATAGAATAAGATGAGTGCTATTATTCTTGCTGAATACGAATTGCAGTAGGTGGTAGACCAATTTGTAAAACTGTAGGTTGATACTCACTTTGGCTTTCAATTTTACTGGCTAATTTCTTGGCTAATAAAAAACCGACACTAGCCCCCATAAAAGCACCGAGAGCAGTAAAAGTATCAGTGATAAATAGGGTCTGAAATAAGGCTCCACCACCAATTAACCCTACTAGTGGGGTTAAATAAACCAAAGAAGCAGAGCGTAATAAGCTACCTTCACTGATACCAACTTCAACTTTCTGCCCAGGTTCTAGTGGTTGCAGAATTGCGATTTGTAGTTGGTGATCAGTTTCCGGTCCTAATTCATTTAATAGGTGGCTGCCACATCCGCTTCGCGCATGACAACTTCCGCAACCTGCTTGAGGCTCGCAGCGAAGAAGTGCAATGCCGTTATTCCACGAAATAACCGTGGCCCATTCTTTCATCATTTTGCAGACTCCAGAACCACGCTGTCAGCAATACGCTTCGCCGTTGCAGGAGGCAATTCTCCGACGACGGTGATTTCAACATTATTGCGAGCTTCCGTATGAACTGTGCGACGTCCCTGACGCAAAGATTGTTCTGAAGGAACATCTTTACCCAGTGGATTTATGTTCACCGAAAAACTAAATAAGCCATCGCTATACAAACGCGATTCTGTTGGCGTATCCATATTCGGCAGTGTACGGCGACTACGCGAAACCTCAGTAACACCTTCGGGTAACCAACGTAGGGACCAAGCAAAATCCACTTTATTCTTAGCAGGCAATGCCAATAAAGGAGGTAACGACAGTTTGACCAAATCTTTGAGAATCTCTTGGATCGGTTCCCCGACAGCAAAAGAAATCACCCGAAACTGTTCAAGTGTTTCGCCATCTTTGTCTAGCAAGTCAACACGCATTGGAAGTTTGGTTGTTTCATCCATCCAAATAATATAGCTATAACGGGTGCTATCTCGGGATACCACTCGAATAACCTGACAGGGTCTATCCGCGATCCGAGCTCGACCTAGCGCAATGTAGTTATAGTATTTCGACAGTTTTTCAAAATCGGGGAAGACAACAGAAGGCAATGCATCAACGATATGCTCACCGGCAAGGGTGAAAGAATCAAAACCTGGCTCGAAATAACTGATTTCATTTCCACGCTGTAGGATTTCAGTTCGTGGACCATCCATACGCAGTAATTGCGCCAAGGTTTTTTTATCTAAAATAGCATGTCGATAGCGAAGAGAATCAATCCCTTGCTTGTTAACATTGATATACGATAGCTCATAGTTGAGCGACTGGCTGGCATTGCTCATTTCCTGCAACATAGCTATCGGCGTAGTTTCCGCCGAAGCTAGTGTTGGCATGAATAGGCTGCCCGCCAATAAACAAACGGAGAACCAAAATTGCTTCATTACTGCTGTTGCATTCCTAAGGACTGAGTTCCTGGGACTTGAATTGCAGCTTGCGTTGATGTCGAAGGCTGCTGCAACACATCAGTTTGCGGTAAACGACGTTGCAATTCAAAATCTTGCAACTGGGTCATCATATTGACGCGTCTACGTTGCTCTTGAACTTGATGCTGTTGAGATGTTCCGAAAGAACCATCAGCAGGCACACCAAAACTCACAGGTGAGGCTTTGCCCATCATCGGTAATGTATTAAACGCCGGTGACTCAGGCTGTAAATTACCCGATGCAGGTTGGTTATACTGCTGTACCCCAACAATAACGGCAAGCGAAACACAAGCTGCCACACCCACTTGAGTAATCTGGCTGGCCCAAGGGCGAACTTTGTGCCAGAAAGGCATTTTCTGCCAAGTATGTGGTTGTGGCTGAGATTCAGGTACAGCAATAGGAACAAAACGAGTTGGCTCGTTTTTGAGCGCTTCTGCGACACGGCTGGCGATATCTAGGTGCAAGACTTCACCAACGTCCCCCCGCAGGGTGTCACGGATTAAGTGATAGCTCTCCCAGCTTTGCTGCAGCGTTTTATCTTTCGATAAAGACCCCAACAGCTCACTATCAAGAGTTTCTCCGTCCATCAGAGCGGAAAGCTTTTCTTTCTGCATGCCAAATACCCTTTATGTGTCCGCTTATCGCTGAATTAGCGGCTGAACTTTGTTATCGATAGCTTCTCTGGCGCGGAAGATACGGGAACGAACAGTACCCACCGGACAGTCCATAATTTCGGCTATCTCTTCATAGCTTAGACCATCTAACTCCCTGAGTGTAATCGCCATCCGGAGATCTTCAGGAAGTGACTCTATGGTTTTAAAAACTATCTGCCTCAATTCTTCAGACAACATTAAGTTCTCAGGGTTCGATATTTCTTTCAATGCACCCGCATTTTCGTAATTTTCAGCATCATTTGCATCCACATCACTGGATGGCGGGCGCCGCCCCTGAGCGACTAAGTAATTTTTTGCTGTGTTAACAGCAATACGGTAAAGCCACGTATAAAAAGCACTATCGCCACGGAATGATGCCAATGCGCGATACGCCTTAATAAAAGATTCCTGCACAACATCAGGGACATCACCCTGAGGTACGTATCGGGATACGAGGCTCGCAACCTTATGCTGGTATCGAACTACCAGTAAATTGAACGATTGCTGATCACCTTTCTGGACCCGTTCAACCAGCATCTGATCCGTTAACTGCTCGCTCATCCGAGGTGAACTCTCCCGAAATCTATCCCCATGCTAAAAATAGTACTGCCAGCCATAATGTTATTTTCCTGAGCAAGCACACGCTTGGAGTTCATAAAAATTGCAAAGTTCCATGTTGCCAGATTTTTTGTCTGAATATTATTTAGACATCTTATAGCCATAGCTTTTGCGCTGGCAGATAGGCTAACATGAAATTCACTCTTCTTCTGCACACATCATACGATATGCAATCATCATCTGAACACGTTAGCGATGTATTGATCATCGGGAGTGGCGCTGCCGGTTTGTCATTAGCTCTGCGCCTCGCACCACATTGTAAAGTCACCGTTCTGAGTAAAGGGCCACTGAATGAAGGAGCCACTTTTTATGCTCAGGGAGGTATAGCTGCCGTTTTCGATGAAACCGACAGCATCAGTTCCCACGTTGATGACACCCTGATCGCCGGGGCTGGGCTTTGTGACAAAGACGCCGTCGAATTTATTGCCAGCAATGCCCGCTCTTGCGTGCAATGGCTAATTGATCAGGGCGTGCTGTTTGATACTGAAACCAGTGCCAGCGGCGAAGAACGCTATCACCTCACTCGCGAAGGCGGTCATAGCCATCGCCGTATACTGCATACCGCTGATGCGACAGGTAAAGAAGTAGAAACTACCCTCGTAGGTAAAGCAAGTACTCACCCTAACATTTTAGTTAAAGAACGCTGCAATGCCGTCGATTTAATTACATCGAACAAAATCGGCCTAACAGGAACTAAACGTGTTGTTGGCGCTTACATTTGGAACCGTGAACTAGAGAAAGTTGAAACTTTTAGGGCCAAAGCCGTGGTGTTAGCAACAGGTGGGGCTGCAAAAGTTTATCAATACACCACGAATCCAGATATCTCCTCTGGTGATGGTATTGCCATGGCTTGGCGCGCAGGATGTCGAGTCGCCAATCTGGAGTTCAACCAATTTCATCCTACTTGCCTGTTTCATCCGCAAGCACGTAACTTTTTGCTGACTGAAGCACTACGTGGTGAGGGGGCTCACCTTAAGCGCCCGGATGGCAGCCGTTTCATGCCTGATTTTGATTCGCGAGGTGAGCTCGCGCCACGTGATATCGTCGCTCGCGCCATTGACCATGAAATGAAACGGCTGGGCGCGGATTGTATGTATTTAGACATCAGCCATAAACCCGCTGAATTCGTGATACAGCACTTCCCGATGATTTACGAAAAACTGCTGTCATTGGGTATCGATCTGACCAAAGAAGCTATCCCTATCGTGCCAGCCGCCCATTATACCTGTGGTGGTGTGATGGTCGATCAGCATGGACGTACCGATCTTGATGGGCTATATGCCATCGGTGAAGTCAGTTACACCGGTTTGCATGGCGCGAATCGCATGGCGTCCAACTCGCTACTTGAATGTTTAGTTTATGGTTGGTCTGCCGCTGAAGATATTCTCACGCGCTTACCGCATGCCAAGCTAGCTAAGCATTTACCAGACTGGGATGAGAGTCGAGTCGATAACTCGGATGAACGCGTTGTTATTCAGCATAACTGGCATGAATTACGCTTATTCATGTGGGACTACGTCGGTATCGTCCGCACCACGAAGCGCCTAGAGCGAGCCTTGCGCCGAATTAACACCTTGCAGCAGGAAATTGATGAGTATTATGCCAATTTCCGGATCTCTAATAATCTGCTGGAGTTACGTAACTTGGTACAGGTTGCTGAGTTAATCGTTCGCTGTGCAATGGAACGTAAAGAGAGCCGCGGGTTGCATTATACACTTGATTATCCTGAGCAAATAAGCGATCCAAAACCGACAATCCTCCATCCTTAATCCATCTCTGGGCGCAGTCAGCGGATTGCGCCCAACTTACTTTTTATCTCTTCAGCCTTAAAACATCACTAGTAATTAAGATAAAAATCACTGATTAGTGCGCAGAATTCGGGTGAATAGACGCCTTCAGATTGGCGCAGATCCAAATGCTGGAAGTCGGTTGTTCCGGATTGGCGCGATAACGTCAGTAACATCCGGTGCAATGGTTTACCAGGACGATCCCTAATATCAACCCGAGAACGGATAAACCAGTTTCTTTGCTCTGCTAATCGCACAAGTTCGACACCTAAGTCATGAGGTAACACGACACAAAACACACCGTCCTCAGTGAGGAGTTTCTCAGCGCAATCTAGTAAAGCATCATGTGTTAGAGAACCGGTATAGCGTGCGGTATCACGAGCCTCATCGCGACAAGCAACAGCCGGTGCAAAATAAGGTGGATTACTCACAATGAGGTCATATTGATGAAGGTGATTTTTGGCAAACTCGTGTACATCTTGGGCATAGATATTTATCCGTTCAGCCCAAGGTGACGAAGCCACGTTACTGCTTGCTTGTTGCGCTGCTTCAGGTTCCAATTCAACACCATCAATAATAACTTCTGGTGATGATCGTTGTGCAATCATCAAGGCAATTAACCCACTGCCGCAGCCAATATCCAGTGCTTTGCGGGCTTTTTCTACCGGCACCCAAGCGCCAAGCAGCACACCATCAGTACCTACTTTCATTGCACAACGGTCGTGCGCCACAAAAAATTGCTTAAAAGTGAAGCCACCGCCACGCAATACTGGTTTTTTTTTCAATTGTTCGCCCACATTAGTCGCCAGAATCTATAACCGGCGTAGCATAGGGCAATATGATTGAAGGGAAAAGACATCAATACCGCTTAAACAGGTGAAGAATTCGGCTAACCCGTCTATAATCGGCGCCCCAAGTAGAGGAAGACCATGACTGTAACCAATTTTTCCGAACTCGATCTCGATGAACGCCTGATTGACGCACTGCGCGACAAGGGCTATGAGCGCCCAACCGCTATCCAAGCTGCTGCCATTCCGCCAGCTATGGATGGGCGTGATGTTTTGGGTTCGGCCCCAACAGGTACTGGCAAGACTGCCGCCTTTTTGCTGCCTGCTTTGCAGCACTTGCTGGATTTTCCACGTAAAAAATCTGGCCCACCGCGAATTCTGATCCTAACGCCAACTCGTGAATTAGCCATGCAAGTGGCGGATCAAGCGCGTGAACTAGCCAAACATACACAGCTGGATATCGCGACAATTACCGGTGGTGTGGCTTATATGAACCACGCGGAAGTCTTTAGTGAGAATCAGGACATTGTGGTTGCTACCACAGGCCGCCTGTTGCAATACATCAAAGAAGAAAACTTTGACTGTCGGGCAGTAGAAACCCTGATTCTAGACGAAGCTGACCGTATGTTAGATATGGGCTTTGCGCAGGATATCGAAACCATCGCGGCAGAGACTCGCTGGCGTAAACAAACATTGCTGTTCTCTGCGACGTTGGAAGGTGAAGCCATTCGTGAGTTTGCCGAGCGCATTCTCGAAGAGCCGGTAGAGTTAGAAGCCGATCCTTCTCGCCGCGAACGCAAAAAGATTCAGCAATGGTATTACCGCGCAGATAATATCGAGCACAAAACAGCGTTGCTAGTGCACTTGTTAAAACAACCCGAAGTGCAGAAATCCATTATTTTCGTGCGCACACGGGAAAAGGTACACCAACTCGTCAGTTGGCTACGTGAAGCTGGCATTAACGCTTGGTTCCTCGAAGGCGAAATGGTTCAGGCTAAACGTACCGAAGCCGTTATTCGTTTGAGTGATGGTCGAGTCAATGTGTTAGTTGCTACTGACGTTGCTTCACGTGGTTTGGATATCGATGATATTAGTCACGTATTCAACTTTGATCTGCCGCTAACCGCTGATGTCTACCTTCATCGCATTGGCCGCACTGGCCGTGCCGGTCGCAAGGGTGTTGCTATTTCACTCGTTGAAGCGCATGACCATTTATTACTGGGCAGAATCGGACGCTATCTCAAAGAACCGTTGAAGCCACGCGTTGTTGATGAACTACGCCCAACCAGTAAAGAGCCAAGTGCAAAATCAACCGGTAAACCATCGAAGAAAGTTTTGGCTAAGCGTAAAGAGCTAAAAGAAGCCAGCAAAGAAAAAGCGAAGGTAAAGGTACGTCATCGCGATGCTAAGAACGTCGGTAAACGTCGCCAACCAAAGGCAAAATCAGATACCTAAAGCGCCAGATATTTCAATGCAGTGACTAAAAGCCGCTTATCAATTGCGGCTTTTTTATTAACAAAAAAGGGAGCCGAGGCTCCCTTAGAATTTTCACAACATCATCGTTGTGATAAAGAATTATAAGCTTTCAGTGAAAGTACGAGTAATCACATCACGCTGCTGTTCTGGCGTCAAAGAGTTGAAGCGCACAGCATAACCAGAGACACGAATAGTCAACTGAGGATATTTTTCTGGGTTTTTCACAGCATCTTCTAACGTTTCGCGGCGCAGAACGTTAACGTTCAAATGCTGGCCACCTTCAACACGGACAGTCGGTTGCAGTTCCAGTGGAACTTCACGATATTCGATCTGGCCTAATTCACTTGCTGGTACGATCTGGTCCTCTGCATATCCTGATTTGGCACAAACACAGCGCAGCTCATTTTTTTCATTATCCAGCAACCAGAAAGAGTTCAACAGTGCTTCATTGCTAGCTTTAGTAATTTGAATACCAGTAATCATTTGGGGCCTCCGTAATACGGCTAAAATTCCTAAGGGAAAAACCATTTTGGTTATTTGGTAAAACCATTGTTGTCTTATTGTTCTATATACCAGTCACACAGCCGCGATTCCTTGACTTAAATCAACATTTTTACCGCATCAATAAGAACCATAGCGCCAAATTTATGTTTTATATCAATTTTATCAATAGCGACCGTAGCAATTTTTTTTGTAAATTTTCAACATTTTTTATATTTAGCGGTCAAAAAAGCATCATCACGTCACAGACTCAGGTTTAACAGTTTCACTCCTAGGATTGAACCGGTAAGCTAACGCACATCAACACCTTACATAAATCAAGGAGTGTGTTTATGTCCGCCTCCCTAAGCTGGCACGATGTTATCGGCCAGGAAAAAGAACAGCCCTATTTTAAAGATACATTGGCCTATGTGGCTGCGGAACGTCATGCTGGGAAGATTATCTATCCCCCGCAAAAAGACGTGTTTAACGCGTTTCGTCTCACTGAATTAGATAGAGTTAAAGTGGTCATTTTGGGCCAAGACCCATACCACGGACCTAATCAGGCTCATGGGCTATCATTTTCAGTGTTACCTGGCGTCCCTGCCCCGCCATCTTTAGTGAATATGTATAAAGAGCTGGTAACTGACATTCCAGGCTTCGAACGCCCTAATCATGGCTTTTTACAAAGTTGGGCCGAGCAAGGCGTGTTATTACTCAATACTGTGCTCACTGTCGAAGCAGGCAACGCGCACTCTCACGCTAACCTTGGCTGGGAAACCTTTACCGATAAAGTGATTGCAGCGCTGAATGAACACCGTGACGGCGTGATTTTTATGCTGTGGGGAGCACATGCGCAGAAAAAAGGCCGTATCATCGATACTCAACGCCATCATATTCTGAAAGCGCCACATCCATCCCCACTCTCCGCACACCGAGGTTTTCTTGGCTGTCAGCATTTCTCGCAAGCAAACGTATTGTTGCAACAGCAAGGTTTACCGCCAATTGATTGGCAGCCCAAACTGCCTTCTTAAGACGAATGGCCTAACTCACTAATCAGAATCATAAAAAAAGGCACCAAAGAGGTGCCTTTTTTACGTTAGAGCACCTTAAGCTTTCGCTTTAGATACCGCAACCATCGCTGGGCGTAACAGGCGGCCATTCAGCGTATAGCCTTTTTGCATCACCATCATCACATTGTTAGGTTCGTGATCGGCAGATTCAAGCATCGTCATTGCCTGATGAACTTCAGGATTAAATGGAACGTTAGTCTCGCTGACAACTTGAATGCCGAATTTACCGACCGCATCGAGCAATGATTTCAGCGTTAACTCAACACCTTCAATCATCGAAGTCAGTTCGGTATTGGCTTTGTCAGCTGTATCTAGCGCACGTTCCAGATTATCGATAACTGGCAATAATTCAGCAGAGAATCGTTCCAAAGCAAACTTATGGGCTTTTTCAACATCCAATTCAGTACGACGACGGATATTCTCAACTTCAGCCTTGGCGCGTAGCAAGCTCTCGCGCTCACGCTGTACAGCTGCAGCCAACTGCGCTTCGAGCTCGGCAACACGCGGATCTACACCTTCACCCGTCTCTTGTGTTGCTTCCACTTGTTGCTCTGCTGCATTTTCCATTTCTTCCGAGACTTGCTCGTTTGGTGTTTTCTGTTCTTTACTACTCATGGATATCTCCGCGTTTTAGCATTAATCTCGCTACTTGGCTTATTATGGGGATCAAAACCGGGGATTCAAGGGAACCGGTCATAATGTGGGGTAAAAGATGCCCCCAGTAAGGAAAATCACGGCAATGAATAATAAAAGATTCAATTGTATTGGTATTGTCGGTCACCCACGGCACCCGGCCGCACTTGCCACTCATGAAATGCTCTACCACTGGCTAAATACCAGAGGTTATGACGTGATGGTTGAACAACAAATTGCAAAAGATCTCAATTTAACCGGTGCAGTCACTGGCAGTTTGGCTGAAATCGGCCAAAAAGCCGATTTAGCGGTCGTCGTCGGCGGTGATGGCAACATGCTTGGCGCTGCTCGTGTTCTGGCCCGTTATGATATCAAAGTGATTGGCGTCAACCGCGGCAACCTGGGTTTTCTCACCGATTTAGACCCAGATAACGCTCAACAACAACTTTCCGATGTGTTGGAAGGTGAATACATCAGCGAGCAGCGTTTCTTACTGGAAGCCCAAGTCACACGAACAGCTCAACAAAGCCGCATCAGCACAGCCATCAATGAAGTCGTTTTGCACCCCGGCAAAGTTGCACATATGATCGAATTCGAAGTCTATATCGATGATCGCTTCGCATTCTCTCAACGCTCTGATGGCTTGATCATTGCCACGCCAACCGGTTCGACGGCTTACTCTCTTTCCGCTGGAGGGCCTATTCTGACCCCCACACTGGATGCCATCGTTTTAGTTCCAATGTTCCCCCACACCCTAACTGCAAGGCCACTGGTAATTAATAGTAGCAGTACCATTCGCCTGAAGTTCTCGCAAATTACCAGTGACCTGGAAATTAGCTGTGACAGCCAGATAGCGTTGCCGATCCAAGAGGGGGAAGAGGTTCTCATCCGACGCAGTGATTTTCATCTCAATCTGATCCATCCTAAGGACTACAGCTATTTCAATACGTTAAGTACGAAATTAGGTTGGTCAAAAAAATTATTCTAAAAAATGCCCCAAGGACTTTACTGTATATAAAACCAGTTTATACTGTATTCAAATACAGCCATGTGTTTATGTACAGGAGATTTACCATGCTGGCCCAATTAACCATCAGTAATTTTGCAATTGTGCGTGAGTTAGAAATTGATTTTCAACCCGGAATGACAGCAATTACTGGCGAAACAGGGGCAGGTAAATCCATCGCTATAGACGCATTAGGGTTATGTCTCGGTAGCCGTTCAGACGGCAGTATGGTCCGCTTGGGGGCGACACGTGCTGATATTTGTGCTCGCTTCTCACTGGTAGATACTCCCTCAGCCCGTCTGTGGTTGGAAAATAACCATTTAGACGACAGCAATGAATGTCTATTGCGCCGCGCCATTGGAGCAGATGGCCGCTCAAGGGGCTTTATTAATGGTACAGCAGTGCCTTTGTCACAATTACGTGAACTGGGCCAACACTTGATTCAGATTCACGGCCAACATGCCCATCAATTACTGTTAAGGCCTGATCACCAGAAACAATTGTTAGATGCTTACGCAGGTCAATCAATTCTGTTGTCTGAAATGAAAGCAGCCTATCAAATCTGGCATCAAAGCTGCCGTGCTCTGGCACTCCATCAACAACAATCACTGGAACGCAACGCCCGCCATGAGTTATTGCAATATCAGTTAAAAGAGCTAAATTCATTTGCCCCACAAGCAGGGGAATATGAACAGATTGATGTTGAATATAAACGCCTAGCGAATAGCGGTCAGTTGCTATCAATCAGCCAACAAGCTTTACAACTGCTTTCAGACGATGAACAAAATAACATTCTTAGCCAACTTTATTCCGCTAAACATCAGCTAACCGAACTGGCGAGTATGGATGAGCAATTTAATAATCTGCTTAATATGCTGGAAGAGGCCTCAATCCAAATTAGTGAAGCGAGTGATGAGTTACGCCATTATGCAGAACAGCTAGATATGGACCCTAACCGCCTATATGAACTAGAGCAACGGCTATCCCGCCAATTAGCTTTGGCTCGTAAGCATCATGTCGCACCGGAAGAACTTCCACAATTCCATCAGCAATTGCTTGATGAACAAGAACAACTCTCACAACAAGAGAGTGATCACGAACAACTTAGCCATGAAGTTAATACTCACTACCAGCATGCACTCGCTATTGCCAAACACCTGCATGAGGAACGCGAGCATTATGCGAATGAGCTAGCGGCATTAATTACTAAAAGCATGCACGAGTTATCAATGCCACACGGCAAATTCACTATTGATACTCACTTTGAACCAGAACACCTCAGCGCTGAAGGTGCAACTCGGATTGAATTCTGCGTCACCACCAACCCAGGCCAACCGCTGCAACCGCTGGCAAAAGTCGCTTCTGGTGGTGAACTATCTCGCATCGCCTTAGCAATTCAGGTCATTACAGCGCGTAAAATGGACACTCCTGCGCTTATTTTTGATGAAGTCGACGTGGGTATCAGTGGACCAACCGCAGCCATTGTGGGCCGCCTGTTGCGTCAGCTTGGCGAGTCGACTCAAGTCATGTGCGTCACTCACCTTCCGCAAGTTGCCGGTTGTGGCCATCAACATTTCTTTGTGAGTAAACAAACCGATGGCACTGAGACCGAAACGCACATGCACCGGTTAGATAAAAAAGCTCGTTTACAAGAGTTGGCGCGCCTTCTAGGGGGTAGCGAAGTGACGAAAAATACCTTAGCAAATGCAAAAGAATTGCTCGCAGCGTAGAAAAGATTAACTTTTTTCCTTTCTAGAGGTCATACAGGTGCTCTGTAAAGGTTTCCAACTGCTGCAAGGTCTATTATCATCGTCATACTACGCCCTAAAGGAATGTGATTACTATGCGCTGTAAAATGCTGACTGCCGCCGCTGTGATGCTTGCGATGCTTACTGCGGGTTGTTCAACACTGGAGAAGGTGGTCTACCGGCCTGATATTAATCAGGGTAACTATTTATCACCTAATGATGCATCCAAAATCCATAAGGGTATGACCCAGCAACAAGTGGCATATACCTTAGGCACCCCAATGTTACAGGATCCATTTGGTACTAAAACTTGGTTCTATGTATTCCGTCAGCAACCTGGCCATGAGAAAGTGACGCAGCAAACATTGACGTTGACCTTCGATAGCAGCGGTGTACTTACTGATATCAAAAATGAACCAACGCTAGCAGGGAATTGATTTTTCCGAAGATTGCCATTTAAATTGAAGAGACGAATTCTGACTAGGATAGTTACATGTTGAGCCTGCTGGTATTAGTGGCAACGTGTAGTAGAGCCGGTTTGTTCAATAGCAATCAGGGGCAGCAACAAAAAATAAGGCGCAAATGTGCCTTATTTTTTTGCGTGCTCAGCGCGCTGGCGGCGTAGCTCTTTAGGATCAGCAATAAGTGGACGATATATCTCAACCCGATCACCGTCATTCAATTTATCGCTAAGTTTTACAGGACGGCTGTAGACACCCACTTTATTTTTGGTCAGATCGATATCTGAGCGCAACTCAAGCAGGCCCGACGCATTAATAGCGTCCTCGACAGTACTTCCCGCTACAAGTGAAATAGAACGTAGATATTGGCGTTCAGGCAAGGCATAGACCACCTCAACACGAATATCAGACACTATAAACCTCTTTCGCCCGCTGGGTGAATGCTTGAACCATATTCCCAACCAACTCTTTGAATATCTTACCAAAAGCCATTTCGATTAACTTATTGGTAAATTCAAAATCCAAATGCAACTCGACTTTACAGGCGTCTGCACTCAGTGGCGTAAAATGCCACCCGCCCATTAGTTTACTAAATGGCCCATCCACTAGTTGCATATTGATGCTCTGGTTATCAGTTAACGTATTACGCGTCGTAAACGTTTTACTGATTCCAGCTTTGGCAACATCAACGGCTGCTGTCATTTCATTTTCGGTAGCTTCAAGTACACGACTTCCGGTACAACCCGGTAAAAACTCTGGATAAGAACGAACATCGTTAACCAGTTGATACATCTGTTCTACGCTAAATGGAACTAACGCAGAGCGGCTAATCTGTGGCATATCATTTCCTGTGAGACATAATACGCACAGATAATACCATTTATCTGTCACCAGACAAAAAATCTGCTATGCATGCAGTGCAACAAATGAGACAAAATGCATCGGCTTCCTGCGGGAAAGGATTTCATTCGCCTTCACATACAGTATAATGATCAACATTATGACAAAGAAAAAAGCATACAAACCCGGTTCCGCCACCATTGCGCAAAATAAGCGCGCCCGCCACGAATACTTTATCGAGCAAGAATTCGAAGCAGGCCTGTCTTTGCAAGGTTGGGAGGTCAAGTCTCTTCGTGCTGGTAAAGCCAACATCAGTGATAGCTACGTCACTTTTAGAAACGGTGAAGCTTTCTTGTTTGGGGCAACCATCACGCCGCTTAACGTCGCTTCAACTCATGTTGTCTGCGAACCCATGCGTACACGCAAATTGCTGCTAAATAAGCGCGAACTGGATTCGCTTATTGGCAAAGTTAACCGCGATGGTTTTACCGTTGTTGCCCTTTCCGTCTATTGGAAAAATGCATGGGTTAAAGTTAAAATCGGTGTCGCGAAAGGTAAAAAAGATCACGATAAACGCGATGACATCAAAGATCGTGAATGGCAGCTTGATAAAGCCAGAATAATGAAGCACTCAAATCGTTAAGTCACTGGCTTAACAGACGATAGTTCTGGTATACTACCTAAGTTCTTTGGGGCTGATTCTGGATTCGACGGGATTCGCGAAACCCAAGGTGCATGCCGAGGTGCGGAGGCCTCGTAAAAAACCGCAAAAAAAATAATTGCAAACGACTCGCAATACGAATCTGCTGCTTTAGCAGCTTAATCAGCCTAAGAAACTGAAGATTCCCTCTCTCCCTAGCCTCCGCTCTTAGGACGGGGATCAAGAGAGGTCAAACCCAAAAGAGATCGCGTGGACACCTTGCTTGGGGTGAAAGCGTTAAACCCAATCAAGCTAGTTTGTTAGTAGCGTGTCCGTCCGCAGCTAACCGGCGAATGTAATGACTGGACTAAGCATGTAGTGCCGACGGCGTAGTAATTTCGGACGGGGGTTCAAATCCCCCCAGCTCCACCAAATTATCTTCTAAGGACGTCCAAAGAAGACTGAAAAGCCCGCTAACTCAATGAGTTGCGGGCTTTTTTATGTCCTATGCTGTCCTATTTTATCCCACCCAAGCTAATTCCTTTAGGCCCATTGATAGGCCCAACGAAAAGAACTAACATCTTTGTTGGGCCTAAACGCATGCAGATTTTTCATGGCAAGAAAAACTAAGCCATTAACCGATACCGAAATCAAAGCAGCTAAACCGCAGGACAAAGACTATCAGCTGTATGATGGTGATGGACTCACACTGCTAATCAAATCTAGCGGAAGCAAGTTATGGCAATTCCGTTACTACCGCCCTTATACAAAACAAAGAACCAAACAAAGTTTTGGTGCCTACCCTGCTGTCACACTTTCAGATGCTAGAAAACTTAGAGCAGAATCTCGCTCATTACTGGCGAAAGATATTGACCCTCAAGAATATCAAAAAGATCAAATAAGAAACTCTCAAGAGGCCAAAACCAATACCTTTCAACTTGTCGCTGAACGTTGGTGGGAAGTGAAGAAGTCCACCGTAACCGAAGATTACGGTAATGATATCTGGCGTTCACTTGAGCGAGATGTGTTTCCTGCTATAGGCGATATCAGCATTACTGATATCAAAGCGCATATATTGGTCCAAGCAATACAGCCCGTTCAAGCTAGAGGCGCATTAGAAACTGTTCGTCGCCTTTGTCAACGTATCAACGAAGTGATGATCTATGCTCAAAATACTGGATTAATTGATGCTGTTCCAAGTATCAACATTGGTAAGGCTTTTGAAAAACCAAAGAAAAAAAACATGCCAAGTATTCGCCCTGAGCAGTTACCGCAACTCATGCAAACAATGCGTACAGCTAATATTATCTTACCTACCAGATGTTTGTTTATGTGGCAGCTGCTTACCATATCCCGCCCTGCCGAAGCCGCTGAAGCCCGTTGGGACGAAATCAACTTTGAAACCAAGGAATGGAAGATACCGGCTGCTAGAATGAAAATGAACCGTGAGCACACTGTTCCGTTATCTGACGCTGCTTTAGCTATCTTAGAACTAATGAAACCACTCAGTGTTAATCGTGAGTTTATCTTTCCTAGCCGTATCAAGCCGACTCAACCGATGAATAGCCAAACCGTCAATGCTGCATTAAAACGCGCTGGATTCGGTGGTGTACTGGTCTCACACGGCCTACGCTCAATTGCTAGTACCGCTCTCAATGAGCAAGGCTTCCCACCTGATGTGATTGAAGCCGCTCTAGCCCACTGAATCGCCACGGGTTTAACACACACCTCAGAGTCATTTAAAATGACTTGAAGAGAGGTGCCCATGAGCGGTAAGCGTTATCCCGAAGAGTTTAAAACTGAAGCAGTCAAACAGGTTGTTGATCGCGGTTATTCTGTTTCCAGCGTTGCAACATGTCTTGATATCACCACCCACAGCCTTTACGCCTAGATAAAGAAGTACGGTCCGGATTCTTCCACCAACAAAGAGCAGTCAGATGCTCAGGCCGAGATCCGCCGTCTTCAGAAAGAGCTGAAGCGGGTTACCGACGAACGGGACATATTAAAAAAAGCCGCGGCGTACTTCGCAAAGCTGTCCGACTGAGGTACGCCTTTATCCGTGACAACTCCTGTTGTTGGTCCGTTCGTCTACTCTGCCGGGTGCTGAATGTTCATCCGAGTGGGTTTTACACCTGGCTTCAGCAGCCGCATTCACCACGGCTTCAGGCGGATCTCAGACTGACAGGACAAATCAAACAGTTCTGGCTGGAGTCCGGTTGCATTTATGGCTATCGCAAGATCCATCTCGACCTACGAGATAGCGGGCAACAATGTGGGATTAACCGGGTCTGGCGGCTGATGAAGCGTGCCGGGATAAAGGCTCAGGTCGGGTATCGAAGCCCACGAGTGCGTAAAGGTGAAGTCAGTATCGTGACACCCAACAGGCTCCAGCGACAGTTCAACCCGGACGCTCCGGATGAACGTTGGGTAACGGACATAACTTACATCCGAACCTACGAAGGCTGGCTGTATCTGGCCGTAGTTGTTGATCTGTTCTCGCGCAAAGTTATCGGCTGGTCAATGCAACCCAGGATGACAAAAGATATTGTTCTGAATGCGCTTTTGATGGCCGTGTGGCGACGTAATCCCCAAAAACAGGTGCTGGTTCATTCTGACCAAGGTAGTCAGTACACAAGCCATGAGTGGCAGTCGTTCCTGAAATCACACGGTCTGGAGGGCAGTATGAGCCGTCGCGGTAACTGTCACGACAATGCAGTTGCAGAAAGCTTTTTCCAGCTACTGAAGCGTGAACGGATAAAGAAAAAGATCTACGGAACACGGGAAGAAGCACGCAGCGATATTTTTGATTACATCGAAATGTTTTATAACAGTAAGCGTCGGCATGGTTCGAGTGATCAGATGCCACCGACGGAATATGAAAAACAATATTATCAACGGCTCGGAAGTGTCTAGATTATCCGTGGCGATTCAGTATACCGTTGTTTTTCTCCTTCCAGACCTAGCAAGTACGATGCTAAAGATAGATACTGGATGCTGTATTCCACCTTTATATTTGACATCGAACATGTCCTGACAGGACAAAGCCATAACGCCCAACATTGTAGGGAAAATAACCTCAGCTGCTGCGCCTGTTTTAGCATGGATCTCAACAATCAAATCTTGAAAATATTTTGGTAATACATCTAGCTTGAAGCACAGTTCTTTTTTTTGTTTAGACATTTCATACCCCTTTATTAATTCAACTAAGCAATTCGTGAAACTAACCATTTTTCGATAGATGCGTACTGCCATCCCACAGATGCCGCACCAAGCTTGATAGGCTTAGGAAAGTCTTGATCGTAGTATTTCGATCGAGGATTAAGCTTTTCATAGATACTTGATCTGGATATACCAAGCATTACCGTTAACTCTGTCATTCGCAGGATACGTATAGGTGAGTTTGATTGATTTACATTTTCTTTTGGATTCAGCATTTCGTTCTCTCTTATCAGCTTTGTTTACATGCTTCGACTTTGCCATAAGTTATGAGAAAATAACTCGTAAAAATCCCGAGACCAATAGAGAAGAAAATGTATACACACAAGTTTGCCAATATAATGATTGATGTCTGTAAAATTCTAGGGTTACTATCAAAAGAACTTGACAAGAAAGAATTGCGGAACCACACAGATTTTATATCTCATCAAAAATTTTTAGATGATGCTTATAATGGGATAATCGAAATTATCGATCATAATAAAGTGATAAATAAAGATGAAAGGAGGGAATATTTTTATAAATATGAAAAACCATATAATCAACTAAATAGCGAATTTATTTTATCTAAATTGTCAAAAAAAGAAATAATAAAAAACTTACTGAGATCACTATTCCAGCAATTATTGCTCTAGATATGCATATAACACTCAACACTTCATCTAAAGATAACTCCATTCATTTCTATAGTTATATTGAGGCCTTTCTATTCAGTGACTGTTATCCTCACAATTTACATGATCCTAAAGAACTCCCAAAAGGAGTTAGAAAGTATCTTAAAAGAATTATCAAAAACATGAAATTTCCATTAATTATAGATACAAAGCTACTTGAGATCCAAATTGGAAATATCAGAGCCAGTGCAAATCAAAATACAAAAACGTTCATCCAAAAAATAAAAATTTGCAAATCAAATGCAAAACGTGCAAATTTAAACTATGATAATGCGTTTGAAAAAATAAAAATGGCATATACTTCCTTAAATTCAATGCTGACATTTCAAAATGAAACATATTTAGTACAATTAGTAAAAGATAATTATGAAAAAATAATAAATGAAAATACCCCTTTAAGTCATCCATTAAAGTCTTTATATGCATATATATATAAATATGTATATAATGAAGGGAACGTTAAACTCTGTTCAGATGAAATTATTTCTTATGCAAAGTTATCTAATATAAAAGACGAACCACTACATGCTAGATATGTTATTCGAAAAATAAATGAAATAGTTTATGTATATATATTTCGTGAGAATTATAC
Source organism: Yersinia massiliensis (assembly GCF_003048255.1). Taxonomy (NCBI): domain Bacteria; kingdom Pseudomonadati; phylum Pseudomonadota; class Gammaproteobacteria; order Enterobacterales; family Yersiniaceae; genus Yersinia; species Yersinia massiliensis. The sequence continues at coordinate 1,168,644 of NZ_CP028487.1, read as the reverse complement.
TGAAAATAATTTTCTTAACATTTATAAAAAACTAAGAGAGTGTAAGCAATACCCCATATTTCATACGTATGAACAATTTTTAGACATTTTATATTTACTAAGGCACCAAAATTTAAATGAAGCCTATAGACTTATAAATGGAATAGACTTAGACGAAATCCAATCAAATAAATTAATATCCTCAATATCAATCATAAAGCTTGCACTAAAAATAAAATTAGAGCCAAAAAAATAAAAAATGGTTCATTAATACCATTAATAAATCCTATTTTAAATAATCAAAGTCCGTATTTTAGTTATGCATTCTTAAGGCCAGAACAGCTAAAAAACCCTATTATTTCAAACTCTAACAATATGATAATAATGCGTTCAATTAAATTATATAACGTAATGATAGATAAAATAAGTAGCCTAGATGGTGATAATCCTGATGAGTTTTATCCTCACTCGATTTCAGGTTTTCTCAAAAAAATTAGCATCGCTACAACTAAATTGAACCATGCTATTAATAATCTAAAAGAACCGCTTACAAGCGAAAATCTCGCAAAGTACATTTTACATAATAAAACATTAAAATTACAAGAAGTTACGAACAATTACTTTAATATCATTAAACATTCCAATCTATATAATTGCCTTGATTGTATGTCAGTTTTATTTGATTTATTAAGAGCTAATGGCGAAGGTAATAATTTAAGAAATTTACTTCCTTATACTGATGATATATCAGAAAAAATTTATCAGCGAAAAATTATAATATGCAATGCATTGGTAATAGTAGAAAACGAATTACGTAAAAATATATAAATTTTATTTTTTAGATCTCAGCTACAACTGCTACATGTAGCAGTTGTAGCTGTGGTTATAAGTTATTTTCCTTCTGTTTCCACTAGAAAAACCAGCTAAATATTCAATCCCCTGCACAACCACACTTTATATATTAATTATACTTATCAAATCGCTGAGTGTTTTGGAGTAGCCTAATGTAGGCTAGTAATACTAATTTTTAACTGTAATATTATAATTAATCTAAACAACCTTATTATTTTTATGTTTATAAACAGTAAGTATTTTAACCAACTCCCTAGCAACAGCCTCTACCACTTTAACACATACGGAATTGCCAAATTGTTTATAAATTTGGCCTTGTGATACAGCATCAACAATATAGTTTTTGGGAAAGCCTTGGAGATTCGCACATTCTCTAGGCGTTAGTTTTCTTGGATTTTTACCAAGATGACTTTGGTCAATTAATATCTCAGAACCATCTTTATAATAGCGAGCACTAATTGTATTCGTATATTCGCTTTCGGAATTAAATAATGTATAACCGAAACCATTTCCTTTCATCTTGTGCTCTTCTTTTCTTTTTTTATGTCCATTCCATAGTTGATCAGAAATAGTATATTTGTCTTTACCTATTTTTTTGATCTCGGCTTCTAATTCTTCCTGTGGTTGAAGAATATCGCCAACTCGAGTATCTGATTTTGGTGGAATAGGCCATTTAAATAGGCTATCAAAGTCTATATCTTTAAAATAATCCCTGTCATAGCCTACGATGAAAATTCGTTCTCTATTTTGAGGGATGCCAAAATCTGCCGCACGAAGTATTTTAAAATCAACCCAATAATTAAGTTTTACTGAGAGTGCATGGCGTGATTCTTCACTCATTGGAACATCATCAGGTATAGCCTGATTATGCTTCCCTTGTAATATGTTAATTATAGTTTGTAGTGTTCGGCCTTTATCGTGGCCTTGAAGTTGCTTTACATTCTCTAAGAGAAATGCTTTCGGTTTTTTTTCTGCTAGTATCCGCTGTATCTCAAAAAACATTGTTCCTCGAGTATCGTTAAAACCTTGCTTTAATCCAGCTTGTGAGAATGCTTGACATGGGAAGCCACCTAATAAAATATCATGGTCAGGAATATCTTTTGCTGAGATTTGAGTGATATCTCCGTTCGGCATTTCTCCATAATTCGTTAAATACGTTCTTTGAGAAAATTTATCCCATTCGGATGAAAATACACAATGCCCATTAAGATTTTGGAATGGCAAACGTACCCCTCCGATCCCTGCAAATAAATCAATAAAAGTAAAATCAGCTTCTTCTAAAGATTTTTGTTTGAATGGTGCATTTTTTGAATGTTTGACTAACGATTTTTCTAAATCAAGTATGCTTTGCCATTTTGCAGGTGTTGGTGTATGTTCACCATTCTCCCAACCACGTATAGTTCTTTCTCCTGTCGCATTCATGCCTAGAAGATTTGCCATTTCTGTTGGACCTAATCCAAGTTTTTTTCTCAATAGTCTGATATATTCTGCTTTATCTAGGATTTCAATTGTCATACGTGCCTACTTATCCGGTTTTACTCCCGGTGATATTAGCACTGTATATCTAAACAGGCAAGGTGAATTGTGCTAAAAGATCTGAGTTTAGTGATTGATGAATGCAGAGAATTTTTTGATAACTTGGAATACCGCGGAGATATACGCATTAATAAGGTATTCGCTGAAGCATTGACAGATACGCTGTCTGAAGTAGATGCAGAATCAGAATATGATGTTAGACCATTTTCAATTCATCAAAAAAATAAAGAGGGACTATATACAAACTTATCATCTTCACTACTTTGGTATGGTTTCACTTTCTGGCCTTTAGTTTCAGCTCTAAGTGAGTACCAACAAAAATTAGACGAGTTAAAGAGCCAATTGCAAAGTAAGAAGCATGCAAAAGACAGTATTGATGAATTCTTCAGCCAACTTCCGTTGAAAAAAGTTGATAAATCAGTCTACTCCTCACCAATAGGGAAAGATGTTCAGCTTTTTATCAATAGCTTATCACCACAAGATTCTAACTTTTTTGATAAATTTCTTACTGATAGAGACTGGTGGTATAAACCACTTAAAAAAAGTAAAAGAGAGGTTGGTAAAAAGCTAAATAGAGATGATTTTCCTCAGTCATCTTTTGATCTTGCATCACGAGTCATTGTTGCAAACTCTTCTCGACTTTTTACACTTGTAAAAGCTTTCTCTATTTCTAATGAATTAAGAGACTACTTTTTACAAATAGAAAAGCAGCCAATTACTTTTATAGAAGAAGATAATAAAGCCAAATCATTAGTATCCACCTCATCATCAAAAATAGGAGTAAATTACATCTATTATGGGGCCCCAGGTACAGGTAAAAGCCACCAACTTAATGAGCTAACAGAAGGTAATAGAAAAATTGTTACCGTTTTCCATCCTGATACACAAAATTCAGATTTTATTGGTTCTTTGAAGCCAACAAATGTAAGTGGTTCTGTTACTTATGCTTTCAGACCCGGTCCTTTTACCACAGCATTACTTGAAGCACTAAAGAATCCAAAACAAAATGTTTACCTAGTTATTGAAGAAATTAATCGAGCACCTGCTGCTGCTGTTTTTGGTGAATTGTTTCAACTCTTAGATAGAGAAAACGGGGCAAGTAAGTACGAAATTGATTTCACTGATCCAGATATGCAGGCTTACATTAATGAACAACTTAAAGCTGCGGGTCTAGATGAACGTTCAAAATTATCAATGCCTGCAAATTTGTCTTTACTTGCAACTATGAATAGTAGCGACCAAGCCGTTATGCCTTTGGATACTGCATTTAAAAGACGTTGGTCATTTAGATATATGAAGCTTGATTTTGAGAACCCTGCAGTTAGTTCACAAAACCAGCGAATTATGACTACTCAGGGTGTTTATTATATCACTTGGAAAGATTTTGCTAATAAAGTGGTCAACCATCAACTAAAAGAAATGAAAGTTCCAGAAGATCGCTTAATCGGCCCATTTTTTCTCAGTAGTACTGAATTATCAAATAGTAAGACATCTAATGAAGCAATCAGCGGAAAACTGTTTGTGTATCTCTGGGATGATGTATTACGTCATAAGGGACGGAATATCATTTTTGATAAAAATATTGGCACATTTGGTGAATTGCATGAACAGTTCATTGAGGGTAAAAAACCTGTTTTCAGCGAAGTAATTGAATCTCTAATTATCTCGAATGGCAACACGGCTGATGATACTACAGGGGTTACAGAAGGAGATGAGTAACCTTCAATTTTACAGAGATCGTTCTATCATCAGTCAGTTGCCTGATGAATTGTCTTGTAAGATGCGTGAAATGGGGTTAATAGCCCCAGATCATTATAAGGTTCGTTTTTGTGGTTTCTTTTCTTGGTCTGGGACTACTGCTGTTTTCTTGCCAGTAAACAGCGCGTTAACAGATAATAAAGAGTTAGCCGCTCATTATTTGTTCCAGTCATTAAATCGTTACTATTCAGACAAATTAACAGGTATACAAGATACTGATGGTGATACATTGATTGGGGGAAATTTAATTTTTACTTCAATCAGTATATTTGAAGACTATATAACAAATGGTTTATATGTCAGGAGGCATAAAATTCAGTCGGTTAATAAAGGCAAAACAAACTGGTCCCGTACAGTATCTCGACATATGCCATTTATATCCAACTCATCTCCTGTTTACTTAGAGCTTGAATCATCTCAGATAAAGAATATATCAGATAGTGAAACCGCTAGGATCCATGCTGCAATCATTAGAGACATTAAGAAAAAATTTGGTGTGCTTATAAATGGTGAAGAGATTCATTTTGATGTAAGTCTAGAGGAAATGCCTACCCCCTCCGGCGACCAAGAAACTCAACTCGCTCATTTAAATCGCGAGCTCTCTTTAAGTTATTCTGAACGAGATATTAATTTAATCAGATTATTAAAACAGTATATTGAAAACATGGATGGTACGAACAATAATATACTGATAATAGGCACTCGTCATTTTCAGAATGTATGGGAGTGTATGCTACATAAAGTACTACTCGGAGAAAACGCTTACAATCAAAAATTACCTGTTCCTTATTATCTACAAAATTCTAAATATCATGAGGTTGCAGAAAAAGGGCAAAGAACTGATATAGTCATTAGTGACAAGTCTAATCAACGAGTTGCCGTCGTCGATGCTAAATATTATACCGCTTTGACACCAAAAGATGCCCCCGGTTGGCCTGATTTAGTTAAGCAATTTTTTTATGAGAAAGCGGTCAAATCTACAGTAAATAATGATGTGAAAGTTACAACTCATTTTGTATTTCCTGGAGTAGAACAAAAATTAATATCGGCTCATGTTGGGGAAAGAGGACAAGGGGGAACTGATTTATTTATTGCTGAATTAGAATACCCTGTTATTTATTGCCATTATTGCGAGCCAATATCTGTGATGAAAGCCTATATCAATCATAAAATTTTACATGAATTTAAAAAGCAAATTTTTGAAGCTTAACTGTATGTTAAACTATCGCTTAATTATGATTGAACAATAATTAAACGGAAACTTAAAAAATTTCAGATATATATTATTAACTTGAATAATAACAATGATTCTTTCAAGGAAGTAATATGAACGAACATCCTGAATTAGGAAGGGTTATTTCAGCCTTTCCTGCTTCATTTAAAAATCTGTTTTTCAACCAACTCAACCACCTAATCAACTACTCTCCTACCATCGGCCTGATGGGTAAAACAGGGGCTGGAAAATCCAGCTTAATCAACGCACTATTCCAATCCCAACTATCCCCCGTCAGTAATATCTCAGGCTGTACGCGCCAAGCCCAACGCTTCAGTATGTCGATGAACAACCATACACTCACCTTTATTGATTTACCCGGTGTAGGGGAAAGCCTTGAGCGAGATAAAGAATACCACCAGCTCTATCGTAACTTATTGCCAGAATTGGATTTAATCATCTGGGTACTCAAAGCGGATGATAGGGCATGGTCTTCTGATGAACAGTGTTATCGCTTTCTTACTGGGCAATGTGGTTATCAACCGAACCGATTTCTATTTGTGCTGAACCAAGCCGACAAGATAGAGCCCTGCCGCCAGTGGGATGAACTGTGCCAGCTGCCATCCTCTGAGCAAGCAGCTAATTTAGTTTTGAAGCAACAAGCAGTGATAACAGCATTTAAGCCGCATCATCCTGTGATGACGGTTTCTGCGGCAGAAGGTTTTCAGCTCACTGAATTAGCGGAGCAATTAATACAGGCGTTACCGGCGCAAGCCAGTAGCGGGGTAGCCAGCCCACCAAATAATGATCCGGGTATTACCAGATAAGTCCGGAGAAGTACGGAAAGCCCGCACCCCATTTAGGTTTGCGGGCTTTTTTGTGTCCTCAATTTGTCCCGTGAAGTCAGAAGCCAGCTCATTAAATCCGAACCTTTTAGGCCCATTGATAGGCCCAACGAAAATCTCTATTGCTTCCGTTGGGTCTAAACGCATAAGACTACCCGTAGCAAGAGAAACCAAACCGTTAACCGATACGGAAATCAAAGCCACCAAACCTAAAGGTGCCGATTAAGATAGGAAGTTTTATAACATATTTCTGTGATTTTTTTAGGTGGCAAAATTCAATGCATAATCAATCTATTACGTATCACCTGTGTGGGTTCCCAGTATTCCCATTATGACATTCACAGTTTCTTCAAAAGAATCATTATTTGGGACGGTAAAAACAGGACAGGTTATTTTTTTGAGCCAGTCTGCATGCTTTTGAGCGCTACGACTTACCTCAACATCCGAATCGTAAGCCTCTGCCCAATTCAAGAATATCTGGCTTTTTTGCCACATATTACCGCCAGGATAAATGGCCGAACCGTATCTTTCGGTTTCCCGCTTCCGAAGTCGCTCCATTCTCAGATTTTGATCGACTATGAGCCAGATAACCAAATTAAAGCGAGGTATCAAAAAATCACCCCATCCGCAGAGCGACCCACTGAGGATCCAGGCCCCAGATTCTGGCAGAGCTTCTAACAATAGTTTTTTCCTGTCAGATTCGGGACGGGGTTGGCTGTAGGGTACGAAAGAGTCCTGCCAATAAAAGCTATCTGTATCGAGATGCTGAATGCCTGACAATCTTTCTAGTTCGCGACCAACCGACGTTGTTCCTGAGCCTGATGCGCCTAACAAGTGGATGGCAGTGTTATGTCTCACGTGTCATTTATCCTCACGTAATGGGAAATAACCTCTGGCCTGGGCGGGAGGCAACTGCCAGCATTCGTTACTTCCCAGTTATTCTTATGCAGGTCGTTATTGACAGGCTATTTACCGCAGGTACTTAATCACTGATTCTCTTTGCATCGATATGCAACTCCATCAACCATACACAAACAGGATTCGTTAATAAAATCAGTAAATACAGTCATCCTCGCGGGGTAGAGCCCATCCGTAAAAAATTCAAGGAAAACTTCGCGGGCTATAGAAAAATCATTCTTGTTCTTAAGATAAAGGGTGATTTGAACTAGATCATTTAAGCCCGCATTCGCTGATTGCAGTGTTTTGGTCAAAGCAGTAAGGGCTGCCCTAGTTTGATGCGTTACGTCAGTTGAGCTATGCCCTCCAGCGTGATGAGAAAGGAAAATAAAATCTCCAGCAATAACACATGCAGGACAAGTGTCATCATTACAGTGCGTTTCTATTCGTTTAATCATAGTTAACCCCTCATTTCACATGGTTAATACTACTGTATATAAAAACAGCATTAAGAGTAAGGGGTTATTATCATAACTGTGAGCTTTCACCATGAACTGTTAAAAATGGAGGGTATATTTTTGATTGCGCTGGACTCAAAACCTGAAGCCCAGCAAACAAATAGACGAATCCTTCTATAGATTTGTTCTAGAGGAATCAATACGAAAAGCGGCATTTGCACCCCAAGTTGCCACCGTCAAACTTCCATCAGGCGCGAGTGCCATCCCTACTGGGCTACGCAGACCATCGGCTATCACCGTGCGCTTACCGTTCCTGTCGACGTGACTCACCGTAGTGCCACCATAATCAACGATATAGACTGAATCTGCTCCCGCACGCACGATACCAGGTCCGGGGCTTGCCAGATCGTTGTTAATACTGCGAGCAAGAATATTGTCTGAAACCAAAGAGATACCACCGGCGATATTACTCACCATAAGAGCGCCATCAGGCAATTCGATAGCCCCCACCGGTGTTTGCAGCCCCTCTGCGACCACATCGATTTGACCATCCGGATGAGCCGCTAGAATCTGGTTGGTTCGCCTGTTAGCAATAAGCAAACGGCCCTGCGCATCAAATGACAAGCCAGCCGGTGTGGCAAGCCCGCGGATAAAAACGCTTTGTTTACCGGAAGGTGTAAAACGCCAAACCAAATCTTCACTGTATGAGGCGACATAAATATCCCCATTAGCTGAGATAGCAAGGCCTGAGGGGCCGCGCAGTCCTTTAGCAAAAACGCTGCGTTGACCATCAGGACCAAAGCGCAAAACAGTACCTGCCGACCAGTTGGCAACATAGAGGTTACCACTGGTATCGTAGGCCATTCCAACCGGAGAACCCAACCCGTCATGGATAAGTACGGGAGCCTGCTGAGTCATTGTTTGAGTCGTACTGTCTGTCCGCGCCTGGATAGGCAAGGCCGCAAGAGCCATGCTGGCAATACTGAGAGTCAATACTAGTTTTACGGTCGTATTGTTCACTGAGCTTCTCCTTGCGCGAATACCTCTTTTGCCACTGCCAGCCCATTCAATGCGGCTGGAAATCCCGTATAGACCGCCATCTGCATAATGGTTTCAACAATTTCTGATTGTGTCACACCTACATTAAGCGCCCCTTGGATATGCACTTTTAGCTGAGGTTGTGCATTGCCAAGTGCCGTGAGTGCAGACACGACAGCAATCTCCCGACTTTTAAGATCCAGCCCTGGCCTGGAATAAATATCACCAAATGGGAATTCAATTAAATAGCGAGCGAAGTCTGGAGCGATATCCTGCAAACTTTTCAGTACGTTTTCTCCAGCCTGGCCGTCGATTTCACGCAGTTTTGCTAATCCTTGTTGGTAGCGGTTTTCGGTATTCATTATCATGCCCTTCATCAGAAAACGAATCCGGCGCTAAAGACTGTTCATACGAGCGGTAATACTCGATTTTTGCCTGCAAAGCATCTGCGGACTGGCGCATCACTTCAATTTCTGCAAGAACCTCAGTTAAGTGCTGTTCCAGCATCTGACGTCGCTCCAATACCGTCTGGTCCCCAGCGCCGCGGAGTTTTGCGAACCTGAGCATCTTGCCGATAGGCATGTTTGTGGTTCGCAATCGCAGCAGGAATTCAATCCAGGCCATGTCCGATATCACATAACGCCGTTGACCTCCTGGTGCACGTTGAATTGAAGTAATCAACCCGATACGCTCGTAGTAACGTAAGGTGTAGGCCGTAAGGCCCGTGCGGCGTGCAACTTCATTAATGGTCAGATTGGATTCCATGGGTCATCCTAAAAGTTAGAGTGCGCTCTAAGTCAAGCAATTTACTCCAGATAAATGTCATGCGAAACACTCAATCGTCCTCGGTAAAATGTCTTAAAGTTCAAAATGCTAATATTGACATTAAGGTCAATTTTTTGTGCAGGCGAAATAAGCGTATGCCTATTTTCAGCCAATATTTATGACACAACATTCAAGGTTATTGATCGACTTAGACTTTTATTCCAGTTAAAAGCAGTATATTTATTAGACAGTAAAAATATAAGGAGAAAACCATGTCACAACACGAACAGTTCTGCCAGGCTTGCGGTATGCCAATGTCTGCAGAAGATGCGCGTAGTGCGAGTGATAAATACTGCGCGTATTGCAGCGACAGTGCCGGTAACCTTAAGTCCTGGGATGACGCCGTTTCTGGCCTTGCTGTATTTCTCGATTCTTGGCAAAAGGTCGGTTTAAAGGAAGCGCGTAAACGTGCGAAACGCTATCTGACGGCAATGCCCGCTTGGGCACATAAAGCCGATGACTAATCCATCCAGACATATCATTAACAGTAATGCTGTGGTTTTACTGCATGAAATCTATGGTATCAATGACCATATCCGACGCATACGTGATGAGTGGCTAGGACGAGAGTTCGATGCCCATCACGGGTTTTGTGATGCCGACAATCCCGTATTTGATGATGGGCTTGAGCGTCAGGCATCTGCAAAAGTCAGCACGTTCACGAACACAATTCTCTCAGCAAAACTATTGACTGAATTTGTATAAACGAGAGGCCAACTAGAAGATGCAAACCAATCTGATATTAAGTAAAGATTGCGATGCCGGCTGGTTGCTTAAATGTGAAGCATATTGACTAAGCGGCATCACGATCGTTTATACCGATCAATATGACGTTATTGATCTGCCTAACCCATTGGACGCTATCTATCACGGCACTTATAGTTGCGTTGTACAAACCTCATACCTCCAACACCGGGGAGCAATGTCTTGGTGTGTACTCGGGCCTGCTTGCAGGCCTTTCTTTTATCCCCAATTCTTTCCCACCGGTCTCAGCACCGCAAATATCTTCATACCGACCGAGCTGGGCCTTAACCTCTGTGTTAGGCCTTCTCTAAAGAATGATACACATAGGGGTGCCTGATACGGGGTCAGGATGAATCTCTGCCTCAACCCCAAATACCTGTTTTAGATTTCTCGGTGTAATGACTTCTTCAGGCGTCCCTTCGGCGACAATACTTCCGGCAGACATCATCACCAAGTGGTCACAATAGCGACTGGCCTGATTGAGATCATGCAAGACAGTAATCAGTGTTTTCCCTTGCAGATTCAAGCGTCTCAACAAGGCCATCAACTCAGCTTGATGATTTATATCCAGATAAGTCGTTGGTTCATCGAGTAAAATCATTGGGGTGTTCTGGGCAAGTGTCATTGCGAGAAAAGCACGTTGGCGCTGTCCACCAGAAAGCTCGCTGACCCGCGTTTTAGCGAATTCAATGATATGTGCATCTTCCATTGCCTGCTTAATCAAACGGCGATCGGCACGACTAAGCCGCCCCCAAACACCAAGCCATGGGCTACGTCCGTAGCTGACCAGCTCTTCGACACTTATTCCTTCAGGTATTACATGTTGCTGAGGTAATAAGGCTGAGCCCTGTGCCAGCGCTCGCATTGATAATGAAGTAATATCCTGACCGTTACATGTGATCTGACCTGAAGATGGCGTGACCAAACGCGAAAAACACTTCAGCAGCGTTGATTTACCGCAGCCATTAGGGCCAACCAGCGCTGTTATCTTGTTAGCGGGAAGCTGAAGTGAGATGCCCTTTAAAATAGAGCGATTGCCATAACCGGCATAGAGATTGTCAGCGTTGAGTATCATCGTCAGCGAGTTCTCATGAGTAACCAGAAAAAGTAAGGTGCACCAATCACGGCGGTCAAAATACCGGCTGGAAGTTCAAGCGGAGGGGCAAGTGTCCGTGCTAATAAGTCTGAAAGTAACAAGATTAACGATCCTATGAGCATGCTGGCGGGTAACATCCAACGGTGACGACCACCCACTAGACGACGAGCTAAATGGGGTGCAACCAAACCAATAAAACCAATCGGTCCGCATATCGCCACGCTCACAGCCGCCAACGCGACAGCCAATAGCAGGGACAGTGAAACAACCCATCTGACCGACGTACCAAGTGTCGCGGCGCTCACTTCCCCCAAAGCCATGACATCCAGACTACGGCACAGGCAAAAACTTAGGGGCAGAAGTAATAGTAACCAAGGAAGCGCAACATAAATAAAGCCCCATCCTCGGCCCCAGAGGCTTCCCGTCAACCACAACAGTGCGGTATTTATCTCTAATGGATGGGAAAGCATGATGAAATCGGTGAGGCTGGCATAAAGTGCGGTCAGTGCCACACCAGTCAGTGCAAGACGCACGGGAGGAGATGTTCTACCGGCAGCTAAACGCAGTAGCAGAAAAGCCAAAAGACCACCTACAAATGCCAGCGGAGGTAACCAAATGACTGATAACGCCGGAAATAATGTCAGTGCGATAACGGATGTCAAACCTGCCGCATGATTCACGCCGAGAATATCCGGTGAGGCTAAAGGGTTACGGATAACACCCTGTACCAATACACCAGAAACAGCCAGTGAGGCACCAACCACCAGCGCTAACAGTGTACGGGGCAAGCGATAGTCAAAAAGGGTGAAATGGTGGCTGTCCTGCACGTTAAAGGCTGAGACAATTTGTCGCCATCCTAATGTCTGAGTACCAAAACTAAGTGAGCAATACACCGCGAGTAGAAGCAGCAATACCATGACGCCACAGGTTAGGCTTTGTTTCTTCATCCGCGTGTCCTCACTAGCCATACGAAGAATGGCGCGCCAATCAGCGCCAACATCGCACCTGCGGGCAGTTCCCGAGGCCAACCCAGTGCGCGGGCTAACAGATCGGCTAATAACATCAAAATTGCGCCTAACACCATACTCATCGGCAGGCTTTTTCTGAGGTCATAACCTACCCAGTAACGCGCCATATGTGGGACAAGTAGGCCAATAAAGGCCAGTGGCCCCGCCACGCTTACGCATGTACCGACCAGCAACAAAACGAGCAGATTAATGTAGATCTTTAGTCGCCACAGGTTGACCCCCAGCGAATGGGCACTTTGGTCACCTACTTGCAGCAAATTGATACGACTGGCGAGCAATTGGGCTAGAGGCGCGGCAATCAGTAGCAATGGAAATAAGCGCCAAAACTCAGGCCAGCGAACATTCGCCACACCACCCGCTAACCAATGCAGGATACCGTAGGCATTATCTTCCGAGAGGATAAGCGTTGCTTTTGTCAGCGCAGCACAAAGGGCCGAGACGGCCACTCCAGCTAAAATAAGGCGGCTGCGATCGCCTGACTGAGACCACCCTGCCCCCAATAGCATCACGATACCCCAACTCATGCCGCCACCGATTGCTGCGGCAAGCGATAGACTCACACCGGACATCCAAGCAGGACTAAACGCAGTCAGGATCACCATGCCCAGTGAAGCTCCGGCATTGATGCCCAGCAAGGAGGGTGAAGCCAGCGGATTGCGAGTTAGCGACTGCAAGAGTGAACCGGATAACGCCAAACTTGCGCCGAGCAGCAATGCAACCAAGCTGCGAGGCAAGCGAATGCTACGGACCAGCGTTTGCGGTAATGATGAAGGTTCCCATGGTAGTAATGCGCGTAACGCCTGAGTCGCTGAAATGGGAATGGCCGACCAACAAAATAACGTTAGCCAAAAGACTAGAGCCAAGAGCAGCAAAGGCAATGCCCAGCGCCATCGAGTGGTCAGCCGATGTTGAGTAATCATGGCTCACTAACGACGGCTTGATGGTTAAAAATGTTCACTAGATCGGCAGCAATATGTTCGGCGGCAAATAGACCGCGCATTCTTGCCCAGACGTTGCTGTCTACCGCAGCCACCTGATCTTTTTGCGCCGCAGTCATCGCCTGCCACAATGAATCTTGTTGCCAACGCCGCACCACGCTCTCCTGACGATAATGCGCCACAATCAGCCAGTCTGGATTGATTGCCAGTAACTGTTCTAGGCTGATATTAGCCAGTGGTTGGTGACCCGTTGGACCAACCACATTTAACCCCAGTGCGTTAAGCACGCTTCCGGTATAGGAGTCGAGGGTATGCACATTAAATTGCTGCTCGCGTGAGGTGCCAAACATCACGCTTGTCCCCGCCGGTAAGCGACTGGCAAAGGCTTGCATACGTTGGTGATGCAGAGCCAGTCTTTGCTGCATTGCAGCTGTTTTACCCATAACTTGGCCAATAATGACTGCTGATTGCAGATTTTCGTCATAAGTTTCGGCGCGAGATTTCAACAGCAGTGTCGGAGCGATACCTTGGAGTGTGGTGTATATGCCGGCATGACGACTGCTGTCGGCAATGATTAAATCGGGCTTTAGCGCTGCAATGGCTTCAAGGCTTGGCTGAGATCGCGTTCCCACCGATGCCCATGGCTGAATATGTTGGCGAATCTCACTTAGAATACGTTGAGGGTCATTATCATCCGCCACCCCAACGGGGCTCACGTCAATTGCGGCAAGCGCGTCAACAAATGACAATTCCAATACCACCACTCGCTTAGGGACCGTATTCAGCGTAAACGTACCCTGTTGATCGGTTACGGTGACTGCCTGAGCGAAATTAGCCATCCCGACGGACAAGCAGACTGAGAGGAAAAAGCGAAAAATTAAGGGCACAGTGCACTCCTAGCAATTCTGTCGAAATCAAAAAGCACACCGCTATCTGAACAGCGGTGTGCCTGGAAGGGTCATTCGGCGTTTTAGAATTTCAACGATCCCTGAACATAGATAGTACGCGGCTGACCGGCGTAGATTCCTTTGTTGTTATCGTCATAAGCGCGGGTGAAATAGGCTTGGTCGAAGATATTTTTCAGACCTACAGCAAGATTCAAATTGGCCATCTGTGGACCAAAATCGTAGTTTGCACGCACGCCCCAGAGCATGAAGCCAGGAATACGACCGGTGCTGCCGTCTGCACTTTCGGCGACGGTATTGGCGTTATCAGCAAATTGGCTAGATTGATATTCACTGTTGAGGTTAAAGGTCCAACTGCCTGGCGTGTAGTCCACACCCAGCGTGCCTTTATGCTTTGGCGAAAAGGGGACTTGATTGCCTTTATAGGCACCATCTTCACGGATCACCGCATTGATGTAGGCATAGCTGGCGTAGGCACTGATATTTTCCAGCTTGGGTGACAACGTTGATAAGTCGTAGCGAATCTGACTTTCGAGTCCTGTGTGACGCGTTTTGCCGCGTGCAGTGACGCTGTCCGTCACCTGATTGGAGTCATATTGGTTGTTAAAGTTAATCAGAAACAGCCCAGCTTCAGCTTGAACTTCGCCATTATCAAACCGAGTACCCAACTCCCACGTACGCGCTTTTTCAGGCTCAATATTGCCGCTGTTTACAGCCTTACCAATTTGGCTATATTGCACCGTACCAAATGAACCTTCTGTATTGGCATACAGATTCCATGCACTGTTGAGGCGATAAACGATGTTCAGTGCAGGCAACGGAGCATTGTAGCTAATCTCCTGCTTAGTTTTTTTAATGTAATTATTTTGATAAGACTGAATGTGCTCGTAGCGCATCCCGGGGGTAATGGTCCAATCGCCAATATCAATGCGGTCGTCGATATACCAAGCGTTAGCTTGTGTCCCAGACTGAGTATCGCGGTCATATGGGCTGTTCGTGCTCGGTAGAATCCCGCTTGAGGCGAGGCTGGTATAGCGTAATTCGTGGCTTGATTCGCTGACATAGCGGTAGCCGATCCCCACTTCATGCGCCGATTCACCTAAGTTAAAACTTTGGCTGTAGCGCGGCTCGATGCCACGAACCCAGTATTCACGCGGTGAGAGGGTTAAATTCTTGCCTTGATCCAGAAAACCGCTTCGTAAGGTGTAGGTATAGAAGCTCTGGACATTAAATTTATGTTGGGCGTCAGGTTGGTATTGATAGCCGAAATTAGCCAGTTGGCGGCGGCCCCAGAATTTATCGTATGGACGTGTTGATTGGAAACGATCAGCGTTGTAATCCGCCCGCGACAGGCCGCCAGGCATATCGGCACGACCTTCATAATATTGCAGCAGGCTGTTAAACGTGTGCACGTCGTTGGGTGCATAGCGCGTTTTCAGCATCACATCATCAATTTTGGTTGAGCTGTGTTCACGCCAGTCGCTACCACGTGTGCCAGAGTAAAGTAGTGCGCCGCCAAAACCGTTATCAGCAGTACCACCGATCATCAGGTTGCTGGTGCCTTTGGGGTGATTCTGGCTTGATGATGGGCTGAGTTGGCCTTCCATTCCGGCTTCAATCGCGAAATCTTTCGGGATCGCGCGTGTCACAAAGTTAACGACCCCGCCCACGCTTTGCGGTCCATAACGGACAGCGCCGCCGCCACGTACCACATCGATCGCATCCATATTGCCCAATGAGATCGGCGCTAAAGATAATTGGGGTTGCCCGTAAGGCGCGAAAGGAACCGGGATCCCATCCATTAACACCGTTGAACGGCTAGCCAAACGCGGATTTAGGCCGCGAATACCGAAGTTCATCGCCATATCATGACTACCGGTACCGTTATTCTCTGGGGCATAGACTCCGGGGATGCGATTTAATACGTCGCGCGCCCGAGTGGCCCCTATTTTGGCAAAGTCTTTACGTCGAATAACATCCCGTGCGCCACCATGTTCAAATACATCATTTTCTCGGGCGCTGCCTAACCAGTCACCGACAACGGTCATTGACTCTTCTTTTGCAGCAGGGGTTAACTCTAGCGTAAAGGCATTATTACCCAGCGATTTTGGCTGCAACCCGCTGCCGGAAAGAAGTTTTTCTAACCCACCAGCCACGTCATATTGCCCGATAAGACCGGCGGTTTTTTTACCACGGGTTAACGATGCATCAACTGACAGCGTCATCGATGACTGCGCTGCAAAGTGGTTGAGCGCAGAATCTAAATCCCCTGCGGGTATCTGATACTGCTGTTGAGCGGCTGCTTGCTGTGTAGTGGCTGCTTGCTGTGTAGTGGCCGCATAAGTTGCTGGCACTAGCACCGCCAGCGGAATGATGGCGCATTGGATAGCCAGAACCAAAGGTGTTGTCTTCAAGGTGTGAATTGCGCGAACGCATAAATCAGGCATACCGTCTCCATGAGAAGTTATTTTTATGTGGTGTTAATTAGGAGTCGGATGAGAAATTAAAAAGGACAATCGAGAATGATTTTTTTTATCATCAAGCTGCGGCAACTTTAACCCAATACCGGGTAACTGATTGAATTTTGATAGGAAGTGTTTGCGCGAGCACATCCAATATGCGGTCGGTATCTTTTAGCGGGAAGGTACCACTAACACGTAAGTGAGCCACTTCTGGCGAACAAGTGATACTACCGTGACGATATCGGGCGATTTCTTCAATGACCTGTGAAAGCGGTCTGTCGCTGACGGTCAGTACACCTTGTGTCCAATCAGCACTGTTAGATTCCGCTGCCATAAGCTCGCCGAATCTATCGGCTGTGAAGCTTACCTGTTGGCCTTGAGAAACAATCAATGCCGCCTCGGGCGCATTGCGCAGGCTAACTTCTACTGCGTGCTGTTGTACTGCCAGCACAGTTTCATCCCCAAGGGCGCGGACAGTAAATTGTGTGCCGAGCGCACGTAACTTACCCTGTGCGGTGGAAACCAAGAATGGGCGCGGTATGGAGGACGGATCACTTGCGGTACGAATGGCGATTTCCCCCTGATAAAGCAGGATCATTCTTTGCTGTGCCGTAAACTGAAGGTCGGCGGCAGTGGCGGTATTCATGACCACCAGCGAACCATCACTGAGATGAAGTGGCTTTATCTCCCCCGTTGCAGTACGCAACTCGGCTCGATATCCCAAAGCCGCCGGTGATTGCCATAGTCGCCAACTGGTTCCAACCCCCAACAATACCAGCAAACTTTTCAACACTCGTCTACGCGTCACCGCGACTTGCTGGTTTGCATTGTTAAGCACCTGGTAGCTCATTTTCCCAGGCATAGCTTGTAATTGCCCTTGCAGAGCTTCTACCTTACTCCATGCCCAGCGGTGATCAGTATGCTGCTCGAGCCACCGCTGCCATTGCTGATTCTGCCTCGCAGTGACATCTTCTGCCCCCAGAACAGCAAACCAATACGCCGCCTGACTTAACGCCTGACGCTGGTTCTCAGTGATGATACTGGCGGCCATTAACTGGCCTGCTCGAGGCTGAAAAGCAGACAGTGTTCTGTCGCTTTGGCGATATATTTTTTCACCGAACTCACTGAAACGCCGAGCTTAATAGCAATATCAGCATAAGGCATTCCTTCGAGTTGGGAGAGTAGAAATGCCTGACGTAATTTGCTGCTGAGCTTATCCAGCATGGTGTCGATCTGTTGCAGCGTTTCCCGCCAACATTGCTGTTGTTCGGGCGAAGGGTGTGTTTCTTCCGGCATTAAGGCCAGCATATCAAGCCACGCCTGCTCCAGCGCATTACGACGGAAAAAGTCGATCATCACGCGTTTGGCTACCGTGCTCAAAAAAGCTTTCGGTTCTCGTATCTGCGCGACGGAACCGCCGGTGAGTATGCGCATGAAAGTATCTTGCGCCAGATCCTCAGCATCGAAAGCTGATCCCAGCCTGCGATGAAGCCAGTTTTTCAGCCAGCGATGATGCGAGCTGTACAGACTTGCCAATGGATCGGCTAAAGTGGACATAAGAAGTGACTTTCATCAATAGAGTAGAAACGCAGGATGATAATTGAGAATAGTTATCATTACAATAAGATTGCGCGTTTCTGACTATCAATTTAAGCCACTATCATTCAATTTAAGCCAACCTCTTTCAACTCAAGCCACTCTCTTTTAGCTTTAGCCACTAAGCGTTGAAATCCAGAACACGACCATCAGCTAAGTTGGCCCGCAGGCTATGGGCTGCGATACCGTTGAACGCGCGGTCAGAAAAATTGGCAATCAATACTGAGCCGTCGCTGAATGTCGTTTGTTGTACCCAACCAGCTTGGTCTAACCAGCGAAAATCTGTGAGTCCTTTGTTCCAAAGTATTTGATGCAGAGGACGGAAATTGGCATCTGCTTTGATGATTTCAGGTAAACGCGCATTGAGGGTGCTACGGCTGAGATTGAAAAGCGGGGGCGTGTTGTATAACTGGCTAAGTAACTCACGCGCTATTTTTACGTCACTAAATTTGAGGTTGTCGTAGGTCCAGTGATGTGTGCTGATGACCGAGTCATGAAAAACGGCCTGATACAGAGGAATACGATAGCGTGGGTCAAACTCGACGGTAAGATAAGGCTGTTTCACCTTTGCTGGCTTAAAGAAGGTCGCCGGTTGAGCGTTGGGCCACCAAGCTCCTAGATAGTAAGGCGATTTTTTGTTCTGGCGCATGTCTTTATCACCCCAGCCAAATCCCCAAGTCTCCATGCCGTGTGCAAACATGATGTGACGAGCAGTCACCGCATTACCGTCTTCAGATCCTAACGGTAATTTGAGCGTCTTGCTGTACCAAGCCATACGGGCGTTGCGCGCATCTGCCATCTGAGCAGCGCCGGTAGGATGCTCTGGTTGGTAATCGTCTGACACCATGCCAGTACCGTCAACGTCGAGAAACAGGCTGTTTAGTCCAGCCAATGTTGTTAATTCCTGCATGCGTTGCTGCGAATAAGGGAGGACACAGCCGGGATTGAGGTAGTAACCCTCCCCACCAAAACCCGGTTTTTTATTACCATTAGCTTGTACTATGGCGCATTTTTCCCGAATTTCAGTGGGTAGTTGGGCTGTCAGCCAACTGTCGTTAACACCCAGCGGAATGCCCGTGTCGTAGGAGTCATAACTCGCTATTAGATAACCTGACTTTATCGCATTCGCGACGGCCTCTGGGTGTAAGAACTCAGCAGTCCAGTTATCCGTACCTAGCCATAATCGGGCTAAGCCAGCCTTATGCAATGATTCAATGACCGGCTTAGACAGCCCAAGCCCCCAGCTATCAGGGGAAGTCAGATAAGCGCCAAGCTGAGATTGTGCCAGTTGGCGTACTTTAACCGCTTGCTGTTGTTGTGCCAGCAGGAACGTATCCTGCTCCGGTGAAGCGTTAAGAGGAACCTGTGCGACAAGTGCATTATTGATAGATTCAATCAGTGATTGCTTCTGCCAACCCTCAGGCTCACGCCCTTGCCATTGCTGCAACGCTTTTTGGGCTTCAGCATCTAGGTGCCGCCAAAGGGGTGCCCCAGCGGGCGTTTGCAGATAACTCGCCAGCCCTGCCCAATTTTTTACATCTTCCTGCGCCAGCAACATACTGCCCCACAGATAGATATGCGTTGCACCTATCAGCTTTTTACCCTCGGGCGCAATTTTGATCTTCTCTTCCAGCGAACTGAACTGGCCGCTTTGTTGCAGGTACTCACGATAACGTATCGCACCGGAGAGTGGAGTGGTGCCAACATGCAGTAAAACCTCGAAAGGCTGCTGCTGGTTAAAGCGATTAAACTCATGGCCGCTTTGCATCTGTAAATGCTGGTCGGCCTGACTGAAAGTGACCTGATTACTAAAGGGAGTGAGGTGTAGCCAACTGTAGAATTTCCCGTTCTGTTCTTGACTCCACAGTGGCAATTTCAGATCAAAGTTAGTGTCTAGAGGGGTCTGCTCGTCAACCAGATAGGATTGCCATACGGGGCTATCCAGTGGAATTCGGCTGCCTTCACCCAGAGGGAGCAACAGCACTTTGGCTTGTGACGGTAAGCTGAACCAGTTCAGTATTTGTGGTTGCTCGCTGCTGAAGCTTAAACGAAGGTCATCCCCCTCCAATTTAGCGCTAACATGCATGCGGTGCTGCGGCCAGTACCAGTTTGCCAAGACAGCGGAAGAGGTTAACTCACTCACTTTTTGTGATGTTTGAGGCGAGTTTATCACTGCATCGCCAGCACTAATTTGTAGTGTTGCGGGATCAATATCGAACTGTGCCGTCCCTTGTTGTAACCGAACGGCACTCGCGGGTAAGCAATAAAACAGAAAGAGGCTGGCGAGCGAAGCAATACATAAACAAGACTTTCTCATGACTTTATTTGCACCACAATAGAATGGATTTAATCCTAGGCTACAGTGCAAATTATAAACTGCTCGTTAATAGCGTGGATGTAAATGGTGTTATTGCGTAGCCTCTTTATAGAAACAGACGCTGAGTGATTCATTTATTATTGGCCGGTAAGCGGGATGTCATTCAACAATCCAAATAGGATCCCAATCGATAACCGCGCTGTATGATAGCCTGTTTTAGCGCTGACGAGGTGAGAACATCGAGTTCATTCAGTCGCGGATAGCAGTAACCACTGGTCATCAGGGTTTTATCAACAAATGCCGGGTGGCACATCACTTCTAGCGAACGAAACCCTTGCTGATCCGCCAGATCCAATCGCTGTAAAAATGTTTGTTCCGAGAGATCTTCGCCATAAAAACCCGCATCAAACCAATCAGTGCTGCGTGGCTCATTGAGCGTAATGCCATGTTGCTGTGCTTCGTGACGATCAATACGTAATGCCACTGACTTTTCGCGCGCAAAAGCTTCAACCAATGGGTAAATTTGCGGCAGCATATGGACGTGGTGATGGCTGTCGATGTGGGTTGGCGAGCGGCCAAAAACAGCAACAAATTGATCAAATTGAGCCGCGAGTTCCTGCGCAATTTCAGTCAAATTTAACGCGCCAGCTTCAGCACGCTGCCACAACACTTTACTCAGTAGACCATTGGCATCCACTAACGATGGCATGGCGGTTAGTGGCCGACCGTAGGTCAACACAAAATGCATCCCAATGGGCAATGCTGGATTTTGCCGGCTCAACTCTGCTGCATGATGAATATCCGCGCAGTTCATCATTGCAGTAGTCGATGAGACGATACCATGGCGGAATGCATCAATAATTCCATAATTTTGGCCTTTGCATAGACCAAAATCATCCGCATTAACAATAAGTAACTTTTCCATCAATGGTGCCTTATATGCTATTCCGGCGAGCAAAATCTCACCGGAAACTAATCGGATAACGCCTCTCCGGCGCAGTGGAATTTCTTACGGTAGTTGCCTGGCGTAAAAGAGGTCAATTTCTTGAAGTTTTTGATAAATAACGTGGTATCACTATAACCCGCATCAAAAGCAATATCTGAGACTAAGTAGTTCGTCACTTCCAGTTGGGTTTTAGCAAAATTGATTCTGATCTCATTAATAATTTGCATCGGCGTTTTCTGATAATAACGACGCGTGGCGCGGGTCAAATACTCTTGCGTTTTGCCAGAAAGCTCAATCATATTCACCAAGGCTTTATCACCAAACATCGATTTGTCGTGCATTTTGTCGATACTTGTTTTTAGCCACAGAGGAATATCGTCGTTGACCTCACTCTCTTTGTAGTGACTGATACGGTTGGTGACATAAAAGGTCAGTAACTCGACCAACTCGGTGAGCTCGTCTTGCCTAAAATGCGGGGCAGAAATCGCGGATTCGATATAAGAAAGAAAATCACCTTTCAACCGATAAGCTTGCGAGGCCACAATGGGCTGCGATAGCAAATGAAAGTAATGCTCTTCGAAAAAAGATTTGCTAATACCAACGTTCAATATACGCGTCGCGCCAAATTCATAAGCGCTTTTATGATGAGAACCAATAGGAATGAAAACAACATCACCACGTTCTAAAAAGACCCGTTTGCCATTAATCTCCTGATAGCACATTCCGGTGAGTATCAACGTATATTCATAATAATCGTGCTGATGCAGCCCCGTCGCACTCTCCGTTTTGTTATAGATAAACAGATGGAATTCTTTTCCGTTAAAAAAGTCTTTCTGACGTACTAACCTGACTTCCATCTTATTTACCTTCACTCTCTCGTTCACAATAGCGAATACGTTGTACTAACGTTCATCCTAATTTTTGATGTAATTCAATGAGTTCTGCAATTAACTCTCTGGCCAGCATCGCGTTCATTAAATGATCCTGTGCATGCACTAAGACTAATGTGACACGAGTTTTGCCCTCACCTTGATCGGATTCGATTAACTTGGTTTGAACCAAATGCGCTTCATTGAGTGCAAGGCGAGATTGCGCCATTAATGCTTCTGCTTGAGCGAAATCACCACTTTTAGCCTGCTTCAGCGCCTTATAAGCCAAACTGCGAGCCTGCCCTGCGTTGATAATCAGCCCCATGATGACATCTTCCATTTCATCGGTGGGTGGGACTTCATCAACGATTTTATCTAAATCAAACATACTCTTGCTCCGTTAATTAAAATCATTTTGTCTTGCAATACCTTCAAACCCATCAAGGTCAGTACAGGTTTAAAAAAGGTGACGGCGTTGGGGCTAAGTATACCGTCACCCTTTGGTGATCACTCTCGTCGGTTAAAACTTCAAGCTATCAGCAATTTCTTCTTCACTCTCAGCCTGACGATCAATTTCGTTTTGTGCCTTATTAGCAATAATAACGAACGGCAGATACATCAGTGTAGCAATGCCCAAGTTGAACAAGCTTAATAACATCGCAGCAATACTGCCGTTGGTATTAAAGAATGCCCCCAAACCGACGGGCATGGTCCATGGTGCAATATTGGTGATTGGCGGAATAAAACCTGTGTAATAGGCAATAGAGGTAATGATTGCCAAGACCGGCTGAACCAAAATAAAGGGAATAAAGAACAGCGGGTTCATTATGACCGGTAAACCAAACAGGATAGGTTCGTTAATTTGGAAAATACTCGCCGGTGCGCCCAATTTTGCTACTTGACGATAATCTGCACGACGCGAACCGATAAAGATAGCAATCACAAGTCCTAACGTTGCCCCAGTCCCGCCTAAGAAGATGTAGGAATCAACGAAAGGTTTCGCCCACATATGGAACTCTTTACCTGCGGCTACTGCTGCAGCAACTGAACCATATTGGGTGTAGGTGGCGACGTTTTCTAGCGCAAACGGCATCATGATGCCACTTTCCAGCGCCGATAGGGCCATGGCTCCGTGTATCCCGAAGAACCACAACAGCGAGGAACACATAACATATACCCACCCCACCACACTGCCCATTTTGGATAGTGGTGCTGAAATGGTGTCCATAATGATCTGGTGGAAGTTCGTGCCATACAGCCCTAGGACGTAGGCCAAAACCCCCATGAAGGAAAGAATGATAAACCCTGGGATCAGCGCTGAGAAAGAGCGGGAAACGGACGTTGGCACACTATCCGGCAGGCGAATGATCCAGTTGCGGCGAGTGATAAAGGTAAAGACCTCAGCCACCACTAAACCGATGATAATACCAGAGATAATATTCGCACCACCTAACCAATTAGCCCCCACCGCATAGGCTTCTCCCACGCTATACGGCGTCACGGTCATAAAGGCGGCAATAGCCAGTAACGCCGCAGCAAGAGGGTCGACTTTCTTCTCTTCAGCTAAGGCCATACTGATAAAGAACGGCGTCATTAACGACATAATACCGAGAGTACCGTTATAAACGTTGCCACCGATTGCTTTCAAACCATTGAGCGTAGCGATGGTGTCAGCATCAAGGCGTACGCCCATCGAGAAGAAGAATGACCCCTCACCGAAACTTAAAAACACGTTATTAATCAGAACGAACATCGCCCCTGTCAGGGTCAATGGCATCAACCGAATAAATCCGTTCTTGATAGCATTGATATGTTGCTGTCTGCCAATCTTAATCGCAAAAGGCAAAATGGCCTTTTCCAGAGAATGAATAAATGCGCTCACAGTGCTCCCCTTATTGTTTTGCTTTTTTTATGGCAGCGACAGCCGCTTTTAATACCCCTAAACCATCGACTTTGCCGTACAAGAGCGCATCGATCACTTCAACGGGCTTATGGGGGAACATTTTGGCAATTTCAGGCAACATGTAAGCAATTTGCGGCCCTAATAAAATCACATCAGCCTGAGCGCCATGCTCTGCTGCCATCGCTTCAGGGTAAGCACTGATAACGACGGGTACGTCATATTTTTCTGCTTGTACTTTCATCTTGGAAACCAGTAGCGAGGTGGACATACCGGCAGAACAAAATAGATAAATTTTTTTCTTTTCCATACCCAACACCTTTTGATGTTCAAAAGAAACAAGTTATTTATATGCCAGTGCAATGGTGAATTCCCTTTATCTGTACTTTATCGTGCCCCTTGCCCAGCCCATTGTTTCTGGTTGTCGTCAGTATACGGCGTCGATAGCTAAGCCAGTAATTCACTTCTATCAATAATCGTCTCTAATTGACTTCTGACATTGATGCCCTTCACATTTCTCAGTGATTACAATGTGATGCTTATCGCAAAATTGTTATTTTTTTGCTCGGCGAATTAAGTTTAATTCATTTACATTTCATATGCTTAATTTTATTTGAGAAAAGTAGTCGACCAATCTGCGGCGAAAAAAATGCATTAAAATCAGTGATGAGACAAATTAGTCATGCTTATTGATTGGAGAATTATCCTAGCGAAGTTTTTCACTCTTTGGCAGGGATTGAGTGACAGAGTTTTATGCAGGGAGAGTAGGACATTTTGACGCTTCACATGTTAGTACGTCGTTATCATGGGGTCACAAATACTCAATACGTTGACGCCATTATTAGCTGAATACCCATTAATATTCTAAAGTTAACAGGTGTTTACCTATTGAAGGAGTGACTGATGACGGTATTCGGCAATATCACACCGATCCATAGACGCAGATTAATGTGCGTAGGATGGCAATCATCAACCTTGAAATTCGCAGTATTGGCGTTATTCAGCTTGGTGATTTCGATGTCAGCCATTGCGGCACCCGCCGTGACGGTAACGGAATTACAACGCGGCTTAGATCACCCGTGGTCACTGGCCTTCTTGCCTGATAATGGCGGTATTTTAATTACCGAGCGTTCTGGGCAACTACGTTTGTGGCAACCAGGGAAAGCGATTTCAGCACCGTTAAAAGGGGTACCCACCGTCTATGCCAAAGGGCAAGGTGGCTTATTGGAAGTGGCGCTATCACCTAAGTTCTCTCAGGACCGCCGCGTATACCTCAGTTTTGCAGAAGCAGGAAAAGACGGAAAAGCAGGTACCGCCGTGGGCTATGGCCGCCTTAACCCACAGGGCACGGCTATTGACGATTTCACCGCATTTTTCCGTCAGCAGCCGAAGCTATCTACTGGCAACCACTTTGGTGGAAAATTGGCTTTTGATGATAAAGACCATATTTTTATCACGCTAGGCGAGAATAATCAGCGCCCAACCGCTCAGGATCTGAGTTTGCACCAAGGTAAAATTGTTCGTCTCACACTCGATGGGAAAGTGCCGACAGATAATCCTTTTGCCAATCGTCCTCCGGCAAAACCCGAAATCTGGTCCTATGGCCATCGTAATCCACAAGGATTGGCCTTAAACCCTTGGAGTGGAGTGATGTGGGCAAATGAACATGGCCCTAAAGGAGGCGATGAAGTGAATATCCCAGAGGCAGGGAAAAACTACGGCTGGCCACTTGCGACCCACGGCGTGAACTATTCAGGCTTAGCGATTCCCGAAGCCAAAGGCACGCATGTCGATGGCACTGAGCAGCCCATTTATTATTGGGAGAAATCACCTGGGATCAGTGGAATGGCTTTCTATGATAACCCCCGTTTTCCTAGCTGGCAGCATTCACTCTTTATCGGCGCGTTAGCGCAAGAGGCATTGATTCGCCTGCAATTGGAAGGCGATAAAGTGATTTCAGAGGAACGGTTGCTGGAAGACCGTGGTGAACGAATTCGCGATGTTCGCGTGGGGCCTGACGGCTATCTTTATGTCTTAACCGATGAGCGTGACGGTAAGTTGCTGAAAGTCGGCCTCGACACAAAATAGCCAAATCTTAGCGCTTGTATTTGTACTACAATTATTCTGATTCTAACGAATGGCCATTGAGGGCTTTGTTATGACAGCAATAGATGTAATGTGGGTAGGATTGGGTGGCGGTATCGGTTCTCTTTTACGGTGGTGGATAGGGTTAGGCGTTGGAAAGATATATAAAGGCAATTTCCCACTCGGCACTTTTCTGATCAATATCTCCGGTGCATTTGTAATTGGCTACCTGAGTATTCTATTTAGCGTGGATTGGCGTGATCGTTACGGTGATTTCATGAATGCAGCGATCTTAACCGGCATTTTAGGCGGCTATACCACCTTCAGTAGCATGCAATTAGATGCAGCAAAATTGGCAACTGCCCGCAGTCGAGCCATTGCAGCCGGATATCTGATTATTTCTGTCGTGGTCGGTCTAATTGCCGCAGCATTCGGTGCTTGGTTAGCTTATTGATCGAGTCACGGACTAATTCATAGGAAAATGCTATGCCAAATCTTATTATTCTCGTTTTTGTTGGTGGGGCTTTTGGTGCCATGTGCCGTGAATTCATTATGCTATCAGTACCCAGATTAGCGGATGGATTCCCGATGGATATCTTTGTCGCCAATATCATCGCGGCATTTTTATTAGGACTAGCCACCTCTCTGTTTAAAAAAGATATTATTAATCAGTATGTGCATCTGATGGTTGGTACGGGGATTATGGGGGGGCTTTCCACATTCTCCAGCTTTGTATTTGGTGCTGTGGAAATGATGAAAAACCCGACGGGCGTATTGGTTTCAATCTGCTATTTGGTGATAAGCCTTATTGTCGGTTTTATTGCGGTCGAGCTGGGCTTAATGGTCGGGCCAAAAGAGAAGCCCAAAGATCCACAAGCCGCCGTTGAATAACGCCAATGACTTATTAATCCGCATAAAAAAACACCCGAGACAGCTGATAAAGTGCTCATTGCACAGAGGACAAGCAGATCGTAAAGACGCCGTAAAATCATCCCTGATGGCTCGAGCCATCCTTGGTGCGGACGCTTTACTCTTCTGCCTGCCCTCACCGTTCTAGGTCGAGTCATCGATGTTTGTCAGCATTGACTCGTTCAGAACGGCACTAATCCAACTTCTGACATTTACCGAAGAACATTTCTGTAATCAGCGAGTTATTAATGGTGTCGCCGTTCAGGGTTCTCACTAGAATTTCACTGCCTAATAATGGCAATGAGAAAACCATATCTGGGTTAACTCGTTTTACTTTTTCCACGTTCTGCGTTTCATTGACCAGTGCCAGTGTCTTGGTCCCCTCTCCTGCAATTTCTTTGGCGGCCAGAATAATAAAGGTGTTATCAGCATCGCTGTTGCACAAGGCAATGATATATTTCGCCTTGGCAGCACCGGCCAGCTTCAATGTTGCAA
Organism: Yersinia massiliensis; assembly: GCF_003048255.1. Taxonomy (NCBI): domain Bacteria; kingdom Pseudomonadati; phylum Pseudomonadota; class Gammaproteobacteria; order Enterobacterales; family Yersiniaceae; genus Yersinia; species Yersinia massiliensis. The sequence goes on along the minus strand of NZ_CP028487.1, from coordinate 1,140,953 downwards.
CCGAAGAGGGATCACCTTCGATGATATCGGTATGGGGCGGAAAATTATGTTGGCTACCGACGGCACAAACGACCGTGACATCATCACCTCGGTCACGAAGACCATTATAGACATTCAGCGCCAAGGAACCGGAACCAACAATAATAAAATGATTTTTACGTTCCACGTGAGAAATCCTACCTTTGACTATGCGTTTAATATTATTACTGATGATCGGACCGGCAACAGAAGCAATCGACGTCGCAAAGACCGTAATACCAGCAATAATCACCGTAAGAGTAAACATTCTCGCGACAGTAGTATGCGGAATAATATCCCCGAACCCCACTGTGGACATACAAACGATGGCGAAATAAAAGGCCGTCGGTAAATCGGTCACAACAGGCGCGAATTCATCGCCCATATAAAGTGTGCCCAACATGCTATAGACGATTAATGAAAAAATACTCGCGATCGCAAAGAATGTTGCACTGCCGAGACTGTAGTGGTCAAACTCTCGCCAATAGAATATCAGCGCGACAATGACAATAATGGAATAAGTCGTCAGCTTATTCTGATCTTTCAGAATAAAGATATTGATGGCCACCAACGTAAACAGCAATAATACGGTCAAAAACCATGCTGTACGGATCTTCATCGATACTGCGAATGCCATCAGTATCAATAGTAGACCGATGATAAACTGTGGGATCTCAAATAAATCAAGAAAACTTAGCGCCTCCTTCCATGTACTAAAATTCTCTATTGCCTCGGTTGAATGAGTAATCGCCCGAAAAAGCACGGGGCTTAAAACCAAAAGCCCATTAATGGCCACTAAAATAGCCAATAAAAGCGGTATTGATACCTTAGTCTTAATTTCCTGTAATATTTTCATCAATAAAGTGACTAAAATTGTTATAGGTAAATAAAGTATAGATAATAAATGAGATATTTCATCTTAAAAGACTCTTTTTTTGACAAAAATCAAAAGGTAAGTTTATCTAACACTATGATGGAAACATTAACTCATAGTCTTCTAATATTTGCATTGAGAAATCAAAGAGACCAATCATTTATTTAAAGCTAGATTTACAGGTTGTAAAGCCCTCTATACTTATTCAATATTGAAATAATAAGTCAAATAATTGGCATAAGTGCCCATCATGGACAATAATATACTCGCACTCCGGCAGATAATGCTGCTGGCGTTCTCATTGTTGAGTGATATTCATCACCCTTAATTTAATGCTGGAAATATTCAACAGTATTGAAAAGATAAATAAGGAAATAAGCATGTCCTACAAATCACTTCGTAATATTGCATTGACTGGTTTATTACTTTCCGCTGCCGCAACAAGTTTTGCAGCAACCACTAAAGCAACAACAACGACCCCGAGTGATATGACCTGCAAAGAGTTCCTGGATCTGAATCCAAAGTCATTTACTCCTGTCGTTTATTGGGTATTGAATGATAATACTCAGTACAAACAAGGCGATTATGTTGATTTGCATGAAACTGACACTATCGTGACACCGAAAGTCGTTGAGGTCTGTAAAAAGGCACCTGAGAGTAAACTGTCTGAAATTAAGCAAGATATTCTAGGTTTTGCGAAAAAACACATGTAACTTAACACAATAGACTTAATCAATCAGGCGCTTATATCTTGTATAAGCGCCTGATTGTTTTTAGTGTTCTATTTAATTAATCATGAGTTAACGAGTGATACTCAAATTATCATAACCACGAACATAGTAATTAACGGCGGAAATCAACCAGCAGAGAATAAACATCCCAATAATCCAATAGCCTATCTCCCCCATATTCTCGCTAATATTATTGATAGGTGTCCAAATGCCGCCAGTGAGACTCAGTTTATCGGCGATTAATCCCAACGCTTCTATGCCACCAATAAAGAAAGCGATAATAACGGAAGCGGCTGTAATGGTAATGTTGTAATACAATTTCCGTACCGGTTTAGAAAATGCCCAACCATAAGCACCTATCATCACAAAATTATCGAGTGAATCGATCAATGCCATCCCAGCAGCAAATAAAATGGGGAAGACCATAATCGACCATAAATTCATGCCATGGGTCGCACTGGCAGCCGAAATACCTAACACCCCAATCTCAGTAGCGGTATCAAACCCCAAGCCAAATAAAAAACCAACCGGATACATATGCCAGCTTTTATTGACCATATTAAAGACACGCTTAAACAGTCTGGCTAAGACTCCGCCATTATTCGCCACCAGTAAATCGAGCTCTTCATCTTGGTAAACTTTGCCCGCTTTGACTTGCTTGAATTTTTTGTACACTGATATCAGGATGGTCAAATTAAGAAAGGCGAACAATAGCAAAAAGAGGGATGAAACCAAGGTGCCAATCAAGCCGCCCGTTTCATGGAACCACGTCATATTATTTTTAAATGCCATTGCTGTCGCAGCAATGGCTAATGAAGCTAATATGACGATGGTGGAATGACCAAGAGAAAAGAATGTCCCAACGGCGATCGGCGTTTTACCCTGCTGCATCAATTTTCGTGTGACGTTATCAATGGCGGCAATATGGTCAGCATCAACTGCATGACGTAAACCAAAGCTATAAGCCAGAAACGCCATCCCCATCAATACTGCATTATTATTGAATTCAATAAATGCCCAAACCCATGCCAGAGCGTTAACAACCACTAATCCAATCAGTAAGTAGATAGCACGAAGCTTTGTCTCCCGATTGCCAAATGCGCTGGTTCTCTCTATTCCTGTCGCCATGTTTGTACTCCAGAATAATATCGTTATTGTCTGTGCGCCGGCATGACATCTTTATTAGGAACCAGGAATAACCATGAAGCGAGAACAAAAGGCATTGTGAGGGTCGGAATACCGATCGGGGACAATAATATGTTCAGGGCACCCTGCACGATAACCGTGAAAATAACGCCGATAATGGTATAAGCCAATACACGCCAACTGGGTTTATTGAAGGTTGAACCCAGCGCAATTGCAGTTAATACCGCACTGAATGCATACATGCCAGCATCAATACTGCTCGGGTCCGCGCCAAGGAACATGGCAGTGAAAATAGCAAGAATTGAACCGCCGATAGCAAAGACCGCAGCCCAGAGTGATTCCACGGCTAGCCCAATGACAAAGAGAATGCCGCCAACCAAGCTACTGAGTAAGAACACCTCAGAAATACCATTAAACAGGGTGACAAAAATATTAGCACCCGTCGCTGTTCCCGCCGCTAAAACAAATGGGTGCGGGAGTGCAGGCGTGGGTAATCCACTGCTATGCAAACCGGCAAAGGCGTAGCTGGCCAGCAATATCATCCAAGTCGTTAAAACAAAAGGGGCTGTTAATGCTGCGACTTTCCACGTTTTTAAAATGTCGGCAATACAAGCCATGACGATAACCGACACAATGCTGCCCAAGATAATACAGGCCCAAACCACCGGTGTAGCGACCAAAAATGTCGGTAACGCCGCGCCAACTAGGCAGCCGTTATAGCCGTATAATCCAGAGCGCCAAGAGGCGCGATCACGCATGGTGAGCCCAGTGAGTGTCGCCACCGCCGTCCCCAACACACAACCGAAGGCGACTGCCGGATTCCCTTCACCGTAAGCACCCACAAATATAGCGATAAAAAAGAATAACCCCGTCAATGGGTTATTTTGGAACATAACCTGAGCACAGCCGCGCAGTGTTGTATCGATAAATTCAATGAAAACATTCGAATTGCTGAGCTGCGCCCAGCCAGATAAATTGCCGGTTTTAGTATTCATCATGTTTACCTTTCTAACTTAAAGTTGCATGCAGCCATACCGGTATCCATGAAACTGGATACCGTTGGGTTACACTTAGCGCCACAAGAATTTTTCCGGCAATGTCACACCCAGAATTTCCTCACGCGCTATCTTCCAAAATTGCCTGATTTCTTCTTTAACACCTGCGCTATCGATACCCAGTGCTTTAAACACGATGCCGCAGTCATTAGGTAAGCGTGTCGCACCACTGGCAATACCGCCCTTGATATCAAAACGCGCCGGAACCCGCGCTAAAATGCGATCATGATGCTCTTTTGGCGTCAATAAAATCACGTTACCAAAGGCATCAAATGACTGCATAACACCAATGGCATCAAGGCTCTCGGTCTTTGGCTCTAACACATACTTTTCAACAAACAGCTCTTTACCCGCCAAATGGTGAGCAGCGACTCGGGATGAATAGACATCGAAACCGAAACGTTCATCCTCGTGGTGATATTTACGTCCTGATATCAACACTTCTGAATAAATTGCCGTCGCCGTCGGATGAATATTAATGGTGGTATCGGTGATAAACCGTGAATTCCGATGAGGGATCAATGGGTCCGGCATAAACTCCAAATAGCCCCCCTCTTCTACCCTGAAGTTTTGAATTTGTGACGCGTAATTGGCATTCATCATATGAACTTTAGTGGCCGACTGAGTGGTGACATGGGCGCAAGCGCCTGCTTCCACGTGTACATCTGTTGCCAGCCGATCACCTTGCAGAATGCACCCTGATGTTGAAATCATGGTGACACAGGGTAATTCGGGCATTTCTTCATCCCAATACAACGCTTTTTGCACCATCGAGGGCACCCGCCGTTCCATTTCTGCCAAAATACTGCGGTGCTCACGTTTAACAAATCTCAGGTAAAGATAGCCACTTTTTCCTACGGCCCCGCTACGCATTTGCGCCGGTTCGTCCTGATATTCCGCGAGTTCAGGCGCGTGAGTCCCTAATGCGTGAGCACGAACCCGTGAAGGTGTTTCCACGATATTCTGGCTCTGGAATGTCATGCATTCGCTCCTTGCGGTTGTACGTGAGTAAATAAGAAGTCACGCATAATCATGTCCACCAACTCTTCAATGCCCTGCCCAGTTTTGCAGTTGGTCAAAATATAGGGGCGCTCACCGCGGACCACTTTGGTATCACTTTCCATCACATCCAAACTCGCCCCAACGTAAGGTGCCAAGTCGATTTTATTAATGACTAAGATGTCTGCCTGAACTAAGCCTGGACCGTTTTTACGCGGGATCTTTTCCCCTTCGGCCACATCGATAACATAGATATAGAAGTCTGCTAGCGCAGGGCTGAACGTCAGTGTCAGGTTATCGCCGCCACTTTCAATCATAATCAGGTCGCTGTCAGGGAAGCGTTCTTCCATCTCTTCTACCGCGGCGATGTTCATACTCGGGTCTTCACGTACCGCGGTGTGTGGGCAAGCTCCGGTTTCCACCCCGAGGATCTTTTCCTCTTCCAAAATGCCTTTCAGTGTCCGTTTTACTTGCTTAGCATCTTCAGTGGTGACGATATCGTTGGTAATAATGAGTGGCTTAATGCCCCGCTTAATCAAAATAGGGGTGATCACTTCAATAATGGCGGTCTTACCTGACCCCACCGGGCCACCAATACCAATGCGAGTAATCTTTTTGCGTTTATCGGTTGAATGGCTATTCACGGAGTAATCCTCTTCGTTTTTATCTGATATTGCCTATGCGCCAAGTGAACACGTTCACTCAACACTCAGAATTCATTGTGTATCGGGAGCCTCGCCATAAATGGCGGCTCAATTACTAAAGAGACGAACGTGTGCCTTCACATGCACCGCCGCCAACACATCCACAATAGGGACATAAGATGACATCTGATTGATATCGCCAATCTCGGCAATATCGCAAAATGTCTCAATGTCATGGTTCAACTCAAACAGAATGTGCTGAGTATCGAAATGGGTAACGCGCATCAAACGCATGGCCGCACTCAGAATGGTCATCGCCACACCGTATTGATGCATCACCACCACTTCACGTTGCCCTATTCCTTGAGCAGCCATCACCACCGCTTGAGTGACCGGATACGTCCCGGCAGCGTTGCCGCTTTTGATCTGCTCCAGCCACCAGCTAATCAGTGGATGCTCCACCACGTGGATTGACATCTCTGCCAGCTTTTTCCCCATACGGGTCGCCATTAAGCGGCTTTCTTCATTGAGCTTGCGGTTATTCACGGCCCAATCAGCACGGATGATGCCATCCCTATCATCGGCCATCACGGCACGGTGGGCGGCTACCACCCCCATCCCATCACAACTGGCGGCCTGTTTAAGCGCCGTCAGGACAAAACCTTTTAATGTCGCCACATCATGAACGACGCCGGTCTGAATGGCGGATTCCACGCCATTGGAAAACGTAAAGGCCCCGACCGGCAGTACGGAATCACCAAATTGCATAATACGAATGAGATCTGATGCGTTCATCGCGGTGCCCTCATTCCTAATCAGTGTTTATGGTCGTGATCATGGTCGCTATGACTGTGATCATGGCCGTGGTCATGGTCATGACTATGCCCGTCGCCATGGGAGTGAATGGCGTGAATATGCAGACCGGAACCATGGGGTTCATCTAGAGGGCTGGCGACATGAACGTGAGTATCCGTATCTTCCGCGCCACCAAACAGCAGCCGAGCTTCTGAGTTACTTAACAGGGGAAGAATTTCTGCGCCTTTTACAAAACGGAAAGGAAGATGCTGGAAGCCATGAGTTCTCATCACTGAATCCATCATGGTGGTGGCTACGGTCAGCGGTACATACACCTCATTATTTTTGGTGACCGCTTTCCAATGCTGATTACCCAACGCATGTCCCAGTTCAAAGCAGGTCTTAATCAATTCATCTGTTGAACGGCTTTTCAACTCGCTAAGATCAATCACCATGACATCACGCAAATTGATCTGTACCACCACAGCAACACGACTTTCTTCATCCCAAGCCAGCACATCACCATCGGCAAGTACAACATTTCGATCGAGAGAAATCCCCAAATCCAAACCTTGTGTACTGGCTTTACGGCAGCGACTTTTTTGCGCTTCCCGCTGATCCAATACCAAGAAGTCTAAAGTGGCACCTTTGAGTTTTTCCTGCCAAACCGGATCTTTTTTTACATTGCCAAGAATGTGTTCTATCAAAATCATGTTGTCACTCCTTGCGTTTATCCATTGCCAGTCGTCAGTTGCCCACAGTCATGAAATCCGTTTCTGTGCCACACATCCCCGTCATTGTTGGTCGCCCCATCCAAAGACGAGATGACACTGACCATGGGCAAGCTGAATTCTGAAAGGGACGGGCCCGTCAAATCGAGAGGCCACGTCCAACAACATCAGCCGACGTGTCTGTGAACCAAAGAAACGTCGGTATCAACCAAAGGCATCAACCAAAGAAATAGCGCTGGTTCATAGAGGCTGTTTCAATCGGATCACAGGTGGCATGTACGCCATCCACTTTCACCGCAAAGGTCTCAGGGTCCACTTCAATATTTGGTGTTTGGTCATTACGCACTAAATCGCGTTTAGAGATGGTTCGGCAGTTTTTAACCGCCATCACTTGGCGATCCAGCCCAGCTTTCTCTTTCACACCATCTTCTAGTGCAGCCTGAGAGACAAACGTAACGCAGGTGTCTTGCATGGTTTTACCCAGGGCGCCAAACATTGGACGATAGAACACCGGCTGAGGGGTCGGTAATGAGGCATTTGGATCCCCCATTGCTGCCCAGTTAATCATGCCGCCTTTGATAACCAGTTTTGGTTTAGCACCAAAGAAGCGAGGATCCCACAGCACCAAATCGGCCATTTTGCCCACTTCAACTGAACCGATGACATGGCTAACACCTTGTGCAATCGCTGGGTTAATGGTGATTTTCGCGACATAACGCAGTACGCGGAAGTTGTCGTTGTTGGCATCATCTTCTGGCAATTTACCGCGAGACGCTTTCATCGCATTCGCAGTTTGTATAATGCGCAACCAGTTTTCCCCCACACGCCCCATGGCTTGAGAGTCACTGGAGAACATGGAGATAACCCCCATATCGTGCAGGACGTTTTCTGCTGCGATGGTTTCCGGCCGCACGCGACTTTCCGCGAAGGAAACGTCCGCTGGCACATTCGGGTTGAGGTTATGGCACACCATGATCATGTCGAACAGCTCAGCTTGGCTGTTAACACCATACGGCAGTGTTGGGTTAGTGGAACTTGGTAGTACGTTCATTTGGCTGGCAACGCGGATAATATCCGGCGCATGGCCCCCACCCGCCCCTTCGGTATGGAACGTATGGATAGTGCGGCCTTCGAAAGCATCAATAGTATCTTCCACATAGCCACATTCGTTCAGACTGTCGGTGTGCACGGATACTTGAATATCCATCTCGTCAGCCATCCGCAATGAATGTCGAATAGCGTTAGCCGTCGCGCCCCAGTCTTCGTGAACTTTAAAGCCCACCACGCCAGCAACCGCTTGTTCTATCAATGGACCACGGCCAAAGGCATTACCTTTCCCGAGAAAACCGACGTTGATCGGTAGACCTTCAGCGGAACGTAGCATCTGGCGGATGTTCCATGGGCCTGGTGTCACCGTGGTGCCGTTGGTGCCATCGGTTGGGCCAATCCCGCCGCCGAAGAAGGTCGCCACGCCATTGGATAACGCATGGTAAGCCTGTTGAGGTGAAATAAAATGAATGTGTGAGTCGATACCTGCGGCGGTAAGAATCAAGTGCTCACCTGAAATCGCATCGGTACTCACACCGACGACCAGACCCGGTGTCACGCCATCCATCACACCGGGGTTACCACTTTTACCGATACCGACAATTTTACCATCACGGACCCCCACGTCGGCTTTCACCACACCCAGACGAGCATCCACAATGGTAACGTTGGTAATCACTAAATCCAGAACACCATTATCACGGGTCAGTTGGTTATTCGCGCCCATCCCGTCACGCAGGGATTTCCCCCCACCGTAAACCGACTCTTCACCATATCCGCGCAGGTCTTTTTCGATTTCGATAAATAGATTGGTGTCACCCAACCGGATTTTATCGCCCGTCGTTGGGCCAAATAGACCCGCGTATTCTTGCCGAGAAATTTGAGGCATCTGTCGCTCCTTTCTTTTTCCGGTGCGTGTCATGGTTTTTTCATCACACGTCTGCGAATTTCGATGATTTGCTAGATAGATAACGTTTTATTTAGACGATTTAAAACCACGTGCAGCCGCTCGGCGGATAGCTTCAAGCTTATCTGGGCGCTCACTATTCGGCACCACGCCTTCACCGGTCCAGCCATCGACCAGATTGTTAAAACCGTACAGGGTTTGTTTACCACCGTAAGGAATCAACGAAACTTCAGTTTCATCGCCGGGTTCAAAACGGATTGCGGTGGTTGAGGAGATATTCAGGCGTTTGCCATAGGCCGCAGCACGATCAAATTCCAGTGCGCGGTTAACTTCAAAAAAGTGGAAATGTGAGCCTATCTGAATAGGGCGGTCACCGGTATTACGTACTTTGACTTTGGTAACGGGCTTATTTTCATTAAACGTGATCGGGGCGTCAGCTAAAATACAGCCACCCAGTGGGGTATTTGTTTCTGACGTCGCTTTAGTACTTTTCTTCGCGCTCATGCTTTAATCCTCTACATTAATCAGTTCAGGTTTTACTCGCATGCTGCCATGACTTATTTAATTGGATCGTGCACCGTAACCAAACGGCTTCCGTCAGTAAAAATGGCTTCAACCTGAACGTTCGGGATCAGATCAGCTACCCCATCCATCACATCATCTTTAGTCAGAACTTTACTGGCTTCTTTCATCACATCTTCTACGGATTTGCCATCTCTGGCCCCTTCCATTGCAGTCACTGTAATAATCGAAACAGCTTCCGGATAATTAAGTTTCAAGCCACGCGCTTTGCGTTTGAACGCCACATCAGACAGCGTGTAGATCATGAGCTTTTCAACTTCTCTTGGGGTGAGCTGCATAAGCCCTCCTGTATCGTGTTAAGAAAGTGAAAGTGAGAAAATAACGTACTGAAAATGACAAATAACCACGATGACACCGCTGTAAATAACAACAGCTAGAGTGAGTCGAGGTTATCCTGTTAAATCAATTTGTATGATGATTTGTTTCGGTGAGTTTTTTTTACCGCTTTTCGTTATTTCAATCAATAAGAAACTTGCGTTCAGTAATAATTTTTTACTAAAACAAAAATGAGTGACTGTAATAATCCACAGTAAGGCATGCAGGAAAAAATCGATTAAACGTTTGCCTTGTCTAGCGAATGCCATAACTTATGAATCCTTTTATTTCACACGGGATTTCGATATAACATTTCTGTAACAGTCAGCTATAAATCAATAAGTTGCCGTAAAAACATAGCCTTTAATCAATATAGACTAAAATTCTGTAAAGGGATCATTAATTATCAATTTAAAATTAATCGCGCCATGAAAAATAAAAATAAACTTAAATATCAGAATATTATGAGGTTATCCTAGTGTATTTAGGCTCATAAAAAATTAAGTTATAGAGATCTGAAAAGTACATTTTCCCCATAGCCAAATAAGACCATGATCTTAATCAACGTGATTAAAATAATCAGCCAAGAAATACTCTTGTAGTAGCTAATTATCACGCTGATTTATTAAGCGATGGTTAAAATTATCTTATCAATTATTATTCCACACGATATAAATCCTACCCCGTTTTTACCATTGCCAAGCCAATATGGGGCTTTCCCTGTGATCCACCCGTTATCGAAACATTATTTTCCCTTTCCGGTATCCATATCCGCGAACACACTTTTTCTAATAAAGCTTTATTATGGCTAAAAACGATTAACCCGAGTGGCCGATGGGCCGCTTCTGACAACAGAACTTGCCAAATTTGGGCCTGAATATGAGCATCTAATTGCGCGGTGACTTCATCAGCAATTAAAAAACGCGTCCGTGGGTCCAATGCCCGTAATAACGCTATCCGGGCCAATTCCCCACCGGAGAGTTCATCGGGCCGACGCTTCAGCCAAACAGGATCCACCACCATCCGCTCGAGCCAATAGGCATCAGGCCGCCAAGCATCATGCAAACTTTCCCCCGTCGTTCGATAAGGATTGAAACTTTGTTCAGGGTGCTGCGGCACCAGTTGGACAGGGCAATACCCTTTTTTTGCTAAGGGTGCACCGCCCAGTAGGATTTGCCCTGAAGTGGCAGACTGCCATTGCGCCAATACCCGGCCAAGGGTCGTTTTACCAAAACCGCTCGGGGCTGATATACCTAATCTCTCACCCGCTTTGAGTGAAAAACTGATCGTATCCCATAGCCGCTTTCCCCCCTGATCAATGGTCAGGTTCTCGACACTAAACATATCCAGCTACCTCCGAGGGTGATATCGCCTTGCTCACAAATTGCTGCTCCGGCAATGCGGCCCACAACGATTGCAGCCACGGACTACCACCGTTATTTCTCAGCTCATCAGCGCTCAGTGTTTCGTGCAACTCCCCTTGATGTAATACCGCGATTTTATCGGCGAAGCGTGCAGCCAACGAGAGGTCATGTGTGACCCATAAAATACCGCGCCCTTGCTGACAAAACGCCCGTAAGTGGGTCAGTAGCTGGCAGGCATGTTCATCATCTAACCAAGAGGTCACTTCATCGGCCAAGATATAACGGGCATTGGTCAGCGTTGCACAGCTAGTCAGCACTCGCTTGGCCATACCGCCAGAGAGTTGGCGCGGGAAATCATTTATCAGCCCCGGTGCTAAATTGTAGTTTTGCAGTTGCATAGCCACATCTTCTAACCGCAGTTTTACCCCGCTCAGTTGCGCTGCTCGGGTCATTTGTGAGCCGACTTTAATCAATGGATTCAGGGCGCTAACGCCTTGGGGGACGTAACACAAGGTTTTGCCACGCTGCTCAATTTTGTCTTGAGCGCACAGGACTTCACCATCAAGGATAATCTCACCGTGGCAGCGCATATTATCCGGCAATAAGCCCAGTACACTTTGCAGGAGCAAGCTTTTACCTTCACCACTCCCACCGACTAACGCGACCAACTCCCCAGGATTGATCTCCAATGAAATATGACTGAGCAATGGATGCCAAGTTTTTCGCCCTAACCAGCGATAATGCGCAACATCAATGGCAAACCTATCAAATTTCAACATCAGGTTATCCTCACCCAGAGCTGCTGCAAAGAACGGGCAAACTGGTCAAATGTCAGCACTAATCCGACTAAAATGAGTCCTGGGAAAAATGCCAACCACCATGCCCCACTACTTAGGTAACGTAATGCATCCGCCAATAATATGCCCAACGACGGCTCATGAGGGGACAGCCCAAATCCGAGAAAACTCAGTGCCGCGCTGTGTAACACCGCATGTGGGAACATCAACAGCGTACCCACAATCCATTGTGGCAGTAATAACGGTAGCAGATGGTGACGCCATCGGTAGAAATTGCTGTTGCCTAACCGATGCGACAACATCACATAGTCGGTTTCACGAATACGTAAAATTTCCGCACGTAGGATCAAAGCTAACTTTGGCCAATGGGTTAACGCCACCGCCAGAATGACCCCTTGTTTCCCCCCGCCTAGCGTGAAGCAAATCAGCACTAACAATAGCAAATGTGGCAATGCCAGCATGCTGTCAATCAACCCGCGAATCAGGTAATCCAGCGTTTTATTCACTGCACATAAACTGGCAGTCAGCATGGCCAGTATGCCGCTGGCAAAGGCGGCAATTAGACCTATCTGTAAGCTGGTGGTCATGCCCTGAAAACAGCGCATCCACAAATCACGCCCCAGACTGTCGGTGCCAAACCAATAAGCCAGCGAAGGCGGCTGACGGCGAGCCATTAGATCCATTGGGACTTCGAGGGGATAAATAGCCCAGCCATAAATAATCAAAATAGACAGTAAAGCTAATGATACAAACAACCGGAACAAAGCTTGATTGGGGTTATAGGTCATAGTTGCCGCGCAGCCCCCCTGTTGAGGCGATGTAACAGCACATTGGCGATGCTATTACCGCAGAATACCAAGATGGCGCAAAACATCACGATCCCCATCAAGAGTGGAATATCGCCATGAAGCCCAGCATCAATAGTGGCCTGCCCTAACCCAGGATAAGCAAAGACTTTTTCAGCCAATAATGATCCCCCAAGCAATTCGCCAACCGAGGCAAATTGCAGGCAAAGTGCCGGTGTAATAGCGTGGCGCAAAATATGAAAATTCACCAATGACCACCCTTTATCCCCCTGCGCTTGCGCATAGCGAATAAACTCACTGTTCATCACTTCGGCAACACGCGCGCGGGTATGCAGGGCAATATTGCCGACCCCTAATAGCCCCAGAGCCAGCATCGGTAAAATAAGATGATGCAGCTTATCACTCCAACTGGCCGTCTCTGCATTACTACCCGGTGTCCAAGCACAACAAATGGGTGCCCAATTCAGTTTCACCGCGAATAATGACAGCAGTAATAAGCCAATCCAGAAAGTGGGCAGTGAAGCCAATAAATAGGACAGTGTTGAAATCAACCGATCAGGCCAACGATTGAGATAGCGCCCCGCCGTCAGCCCTAGCAATAACCCGACAATCCCTGAGAACAACCACGCCGAAACCAGTAACGCAAATGAGGTCGCAAAACGCTCACCGATAACTTGTGAAACTGGCGCGTTGTAAAGCATCGAATAACCAAAATCCCCTTGTAAGACTTGGGTAAACCAATGCAGAAAGCGCTGCCATAAAGGGAGATCCAGTCCCCAACGCGCCGCGATCAGCGGATATTGCTCTGGCGGAACATGCAACAAATCACTGCCAATGTAGGCGCGGATGGGATCGACTGGTGAGAAACTCAATAGCGTAAAAGTGCCTACTGCGGTGACCAGCAGCAGGCAGATTAAACGCACAATGAAAAGTGAGACACCCTTCATTACTGACAGGTCCATTTCCAGCTATCAAGGCTATTGAGCAGTGACCAAGAGCCATGAATCTCCGGCGCTCCCTTACCGAGATCAACACATTCGTTCGCCAGATAAGTATGCTGAATATTCAGTAACCAAGCCCATGCCGCATCACCACGAATACCGGCCCCTGTCGTACCATCCCAATCCACCTGTTGCCAGAACGGCACGGCTTGCTGCCAAGTTGGGGCGTCGAGCGCCTGTTGCAGGTGCTTATCCACCACTGGGTTTTGGTAATACCCAGGATTGTAATACTCCACCCCAGCCGCTTTGCTGCTGTAATGATGGTAAAGCTCCATTGGGTCTAAACTGCCCCAGCCAAATAGCGTTGGGTTAGCATGCATATTGCGCTCGACGGTTTCCCAACTGCCGGATTTTAAATCGACGTCAATACCAATAGGTTTCAGCATTGATCGCACGGCTTGGGCTAAATCACGACGAGTGGTGTCACCACTGGTATACCAAAGCGTTATTTTCGCTGGCACACCATTTTTCTCGCGAACACCATTTTTGTTCACTTTCCAACCGGCTTCTTCCAATATCTGTTTGGCTTTCTCGATATCACCATCTTTGATATCTGAATCTGGGCTATTCCACGGTAACCCCTGTACGCCGGTATAGGCCGGGATGGCATGGCCTTCCATGATTTGCTCAGCTAATAGTTGGCGATTGATGGCATAGTTAATGGCGCGGCGGATCGCAACATCAGACGTGACATCATTGCCAATCGGATAACCATTCGCATCTTTTTTGCCCGATGGCGTCGTTGGGAACACAATGCCTCGGTTTTCGACACTCGGTCTGACCCATAACTTCATGTTATTGACTGGACCGGCCGACATGGACGGTGGAATACGTACGACACCCAACTGGCCGCTTTGCGCGGCAGCAAAGGCACTATCCTCATCGAGGAAGACAAAAATCAGCTTGTCGAAGTCATTTTTATTCCCCGCGTAATAGGGGTTCGCTTCCACGATCATTTGCTGACCTGGTTGGAAACTGATTAAACGATAAGGCCCCGCACCAATTGGTTTTTGCGCATACGTCTTAGCATCATATTTATCCGCGGAAACAATCCCCAAAGAGCCTAATACATTCACAAAGGTACTCTGCGGGGCTTTCAACTGAATACGCACATTGAGGGGGTCTATCTCTTCGGCACTCAGAAAGTTCCCCATATCCACTTTACCGCCACTGGCGGCAGCATTGTTGTATGTGAACACCACATCTTTGGCCGTCAGCGGTGAACCATCAGAGAACTTAAGATCAGGTTTCAGCGTCAGTAACCAAGTTTTACCGTCGTCACTGGTTTTATAGTCGCTCAGCAAAAAGCTGTTCCAGCTAAGGTCATCATTTTGTTTCAGTAATGGGCTGTGGAGTAGCAAATAACTGCCATGACTCCACCCTAACATAGGGTCAAAACCTTCGGTGGGTTCATCACCGATAGCCAGTTGCAGTGTGTGGGGGGTTGCAGCACTAATCGGAAGAGACAAAGCACTCAATAAAGCCGCGGTTAGAAAGGTATTACGAAGCCATAGACGTTTAGACATGTACCATCCTTTGATTATCTAGCTAGCGAATATAGGGCATTCTCTGTCAGGAAAATATTCAATAAATAGTTAAGCGTAGCACCAAATATTAATAGGGGTAATGTAGACTCAATTCAGTGCAATTCACTAATTTTCCATCCATTTGTTAGAATTAAAAAGTATTTATGTGATAAATGTCAGTTTTAGATGAGGTAAATCAAAAAAATGATAATGGAATACAAAGAATTGCAATCAAATAATATTATTTACAATTCGAAAATTATCATAATAAAAAGATGAAGAGAGTGATTGAGTGGGCACTATTGAATATAGGAATATCGCCAGTAATACACATTCGACCTCATCACCCCACAATAGGATTTAAATATGGCAACCGCAGCTTGGGGTACCTGATTGGGGAGTAGTCAACCCCTCCCTTCGAGTTAACACAGGAGGACTCAGATTCTAGCGGATGAGCTTATGCTCAAATTTCGTTATACTCCCAGTGAAATTCGGAAGCCGTCATAAAGGAAAAGCAATGACAATGCGTGAGCTTGAAGTACAGTTTCTCAATGCAATGAGTGAGTTGCAGGCAACTTTTGAGAAGCAGCACCAAACATGGCAGGCGAGTTATACGGCACTGCAACATGAGCTGGAGCAGTCAAAAGCGCGGGAAACAGCATTGCGTGCTAAGAATGATATGTTGCTGAGAAAGCTAAATACGGCCAATACCTTGCCCGAGCAACATTCACTGGTCAGGCAGATAAAAATGTTGGGCGCACACCTTGATGCTTTGGCTAATGATGCAGCAGCGTTTAATCATCATCTGAACAATCAGCAAAAAAATAGCGATAGCTTCAGTGGCAACACGCCTTAACTTCTTCGTTGAATTTATCGATTTGGGCGATTTTACAGCCAGATAATTTTACGTTGTCAATTTCACTTTATATGGCGCAAAGAAACACTCAATGACGTGGATAATGATTGCTGTTTTGATCGTGGTTTTTATCGTGGGCTACCGTGTATTGACATCTGATACCCGCAAGGCGGTGGATACGCTGGCAAATTTACTGAAGATTAAGCCCATTTATATTGAATCGATGTTGCAAGAAATGGGACAACGCCCAACTCAAATGTTCATCCGGTCCACCAGCAATGGTTACGCTGAAGATGTGCGAAAGGCGGCCTATTTGGTATTCATCTATCAAACCTTTGTTAAAGACCCTTCCGACGAAAACGTGATGCAATGGCGTAATACGCTGATTCGCGCCCATATATCGCCTATCCTTTCCGCTGAACACACAGAAGCAGCATTGTTCTATTTTGCTGAGTTGGATTTAGACGCCTTTGAATTAGCGCAATTTCGCCGCCAATATAATCTGCGATTTAATCCGGAAGCTGACGCCGTACTGCATTGATAGCGGCACGACGGCGCAATTAATTTTATGTCGGTAGGCTTGCGCGTCAAATTTACTGAAACATACTGTTCAGATAGCGCAATAACATTTCTCTTGAGCTAAAACCGTGGGCGATACCATAACGGTCTTCCGCCTCACCCGCCAGATAGAGTGGGAACTCTACATATTTATCACTGATACGAAGCGTTGCTGTCGGCGTGGCAAACAGTAAGCTTTTATCTTTGTGTGCAGGATGTATCACCAATGCAGTTCTGCCCATGCGGGCTTCGCGGTTAACATAAACGTAGTGTTCTGCTTTGCGGTAGCCGTATGCCTGATCAACCGTGTAATCCCGCTCAAAGCCAGCATTCTCCAACACTCTAGCCACTTCATCTGGCCGTAAATACATTGACTTCCCCTCTTTTTAACTACTATTGGGCGACCTTACCGCAATAAATAAGGGAAACCACGTATTTATTGGTTCAAAACGGCTATTTAGGAATAGTCTACACGCGCGTAGCGTCTGTATTAGGGGCCAAGAAACGGAAGAAAGCAGCAAGCGCGGATCAAATGAAAGCACGAAAAACACCCGATCTTCATCAGGTGTTTGGAATAGGTTAGGCGGTGCGGGGCTCAACCCCGCATTCCGAGATCCTTATGCAGCAGGTGCAGTCACTGATTTTTTAGCAGCTTTATGGTGTTTTTTAGCGGCTTGTGCTTTTTGAGCTGGTGCTTTTTTCACGTGTTTTTTAGCAGCCTGTGCTTTTTGAACGGGTGCTTTTTTCTCGTGTTTTTTAGCTGCCTGTGCTTTTTGCACTGCGGCTTTCTTCTCGTGTTTTTTGGCTTTTGCAGCCTGTGCTTTCTGTTCTGTTGTCTGTTTGGTGGCTTTATGTTTTTTATGTTTAGTTGGAGCTGCTTTTTCTACAGCAGGCGCTGCGGTGGTGCTGGTTGCAGCGGGTGCTGTTGGTGTTGCAGCAGCTGCAGTTGTTTCAGCAGCGAAAGCAACAGAAGACAGACCCATAGTTGCAGCAACGATCAGCGCTAATACTTTTTTCATTTTCAAATCCTCAGAGTTTGTTTCGCTAAGCCCCTGATGGGGCCGTTGGAAAGAATCATAGAGGAATGAATTTGCTCTTTCCGTGAGTCATTGGTTTCGCTAAGTAACCAAATGTACAAAGTGACCCCTGTCACGATGGGTGCCATTCGTGCGGCTCACCTTCGGATTACTCCTGAAGCCGATTTACCTGCTGATTGTTAGTCTATGCTTAATGTTCATCAAGCAAATGGAGAGTCAAATGTTCAAGAAATCAGAAAAAGTTGAAAGAGATCTCGATCAGGACGTGACCCTTCTGGCAGATACCCTCGACGATGTCTTGCGTTCATCAGGTGAGAAAACGAAAGAGGAACTGACCAAGGTTCGCCAGAATGCTGAGGGTGTATTACGTGATGCTCGAGCGCGCTTCAGCGGTTCCACCAGCCTGAAGCAACATGCTCGCGACGTGGCTGGCAATGCTGACAACTATATTCGCGATAAGCCATGGCAAGGCGTTGGTAT
The DNA here is from genome assembly GCF_003048255.1 of Yersinia massiliensis. NCBI lineage: Bacteria > Pseudomonadati > Pseudomonadota > Gammaproteobacteria > Enterobacterales > Yersiniaceae > Yersinia > Yersinia massiliensis. The sequence continues at coordinate 1,122,684 of NZ_CP028487.1, read as the reverse complement.
TGGTGCCGCAGTGGGTATCGTACTGGGTGTGCTATTGGCGCGCCGCTAACTCATGTGATTAACCGATTAGCCCATCAATCAATAGCCCTCATTGCTGTGTCTACTTCAAATGTGGTTAATGGTCGTTGGTTCATCAGTGGCCCAGATGTGCTACATCTTGGGCCAACACTTTTTATCCCTCCGTTTTATCCCTCAGAGACAGAACGAATTATTTTTGCCAAGCGTGCCACCAGTTGATCGGTTTCTGCCTCCGACGTCAGATTCGTAAACCCCATCAACAAGCCATTCTCACGTTCATTGCGTTTGGCTCTCTGCACCAATCCCCAGTCAGATAGTGCTTGAATCGCCAATCCCTGACGTTGAGCTTCAGCAGCGATCTCCCTATCAACAAAATGGCTGTCCAATCGAGCCAATAACTGAATGCCCCCTGATTGGCGTTCAACCTCAACGATACCCGCAAGCTGGCGCATTAGGATGACCGATAACCGCTCGCGGCGCTCAGCATATAAGTGGCGCATGCGCTTAAGGTGACGATAAAAATGCCCCTGATTCATAAACTCCGCCACACTGGCCTGTATTAGTGGTGGACAAGCACAGGTTCGTAACTGACAGCGGTGATTAAAAATCGCCACCAACGCGGGTGGAACCACCAGATAGGCCAATCGCAACGCTGGAAACATTACTTTGCTGAATGTACCGGCATAGAGCACCCGCCCTTGCCTATCCATGCTCTTCAGTGGAGGCAGCGGCCGCCCTTGATAGCGGAACTCACTGTCATAATCATCCTCGATGATCCAAGATTGCTGTTGTTCCGCCCAATCCAATAGCGCCATACGCCGCACTAAGCTCAGCGCAACACCTAACGGACTTTGATGTGCTGGCGTAACAATAGCAAAACGCGCGTGTGGGCAAGACTGAATAGCGGTAGCCACATCCATCCCTTCGTCATCCACCTTTACCGGATACGGGATCAACCCAGCCTCGCGGATCAAGGGTTCAGTGGCAGGATAGCCAGGATCTTCTAGCCAGCCGCAATCTCCCGGTTTGAGTAAGGTACTCACCACCAAATCCAGTAATGCTTGATAACCGGCGCAAATAAAAACTTGCTCAGGCTGACAACTGAATCCCCGAGAAAGTTGTAAATAGTGGGCAATAGATTCACGTAAGGCAGGTAATCCGGTGACGGGTGGATGCCCGAGAGATGCGGCGGTCATATTGTGCAACTGCTTAGCCATCATTCGCCCCCACTGCGCGCGGGGGAAAGCATCCAATGCAGGCAGGCCTAACTGAAACGGCAGCGCCATCATACGATTAGCCGATAGCGCATTGTTGACGGCTATCGGTGGGCAACTCTCCACGACACTGTTCAAGGGCAATAAAGGGGCATCAATAAGCTGGGGCGATACGTAAGTTCCCCCTTGCCCACGGCTTTGCAAATAACCTTCGGCAATCAACTGGGCATAGGCATTTTCTACCGTCCCTCGCGCCACCCCCACTTCACTGGCCAATGCGCGCACCGATGGCACTCGCGTATCAGGTAACAATGCGCCCTGAACAATAGCATCTTTAATACGTTGATAAATCTGGCGATAAACCGGTTCGTTTTGGTGACGATCCAAGTTCAATAGGCGCGAGAATACCTTCATCATGCCCCACTAAAATAAGTCATTTATGGCCCTATAGTATAGGCCATGGTGTTGCTAAAGTAGCGACCTGTTTCGCAGCAAACCTCACAGGTAAATATCATGGTTAAACAACGTCTTTATTTCTCCGAACTCTCTCCAGTGACTTACAAAGCATTGGTGAATACATCCCTAACGCTCGATAAAAGTTCATTGCCAAAAGCAATGATAGAAATGATCTTCATGCGAGTTTCACAGATCAACGGCTGTGCATTCTGCCTCAATATGCACGGCAAATTCCTGCGTGAGAATGGCTTTGATGACGCCAAAATGGACACTATCGCGGGGTGGCGGTTGAGTCATGCTTTCAGTGAAGCGGAACGAGCGGCATTGGATTGGGCAGAAGCAGTAACGAATATCACCACCAGCGGTACGCCTGACAACACTTTCGAGGCGTTAAAAGCGCATTTTACCGATGCTGAAATTTCTGATTTAACTTTCGCCATCAGTATCATGAATGCCTTTAACCGCTTAGCGGTTAGCCTGCGTCAGTAAGAAATTCCTCCAGCCACTATTTTGCATTAAGCATAATTCCGCATTAAAAATATTTTTAGCCTGCTCATTATGACTCATCTCGGCTGTCAGCCCCGTGCTGGCAGCTTCGCCACTGTGCCACTAGTAAATTGCACACAAATAACTACATGTAGTGTGGTTGAATTAAATAAATACTAGATATAGTATTTATTCATCACCTACGGAAATAAAACTGTGGATGATTATCAGGGGCCGGTCGTCATGACACACTAACAACCCGCCTAATTCCGCCTTTCCTCAATGCAAAAGGTAAATGCGAATCATGAGCATTATTATTTACAGTAAGCCCGATTGTGTCCAGTGCAATGCCACCTACCGCGCCTTAGATAAGCAAGGAATCACTTATCAGGTAGTTGATTTAACAGAAGATCCTCAAGCATTAAATCATGTTAAATCACTGGGCTATCAGCAAGTTCCTGTGATTATTACCCATGACGACCATTGGTCTGGTTTTCGCCCCGACAAAATAAGCGCTCTGGCTCAAGCTGTCGGTGCTTAACGGGGGCAATGGCATGAACCCGCTGGTCTATTTTTCCAGCTCTTCACAAAACACTCATCGTTTTGTCGAGAAACTGGCGCTCCCTGCGATACGCATCCCCATCGCAGGTGCACGAGAAAAGTTACGGGTTGAGCAACCCTATATTTTGTTAGTACCCAGTTATGGAGGTGGTAGCCCGATAGGTGCTGTGCCGATTCAGGTTATTCGATTTCTCAATGATCCCCATAACCGTTCATTCATCCGCGGCGTTATTGCCGCGGGTAACACTAATTTTGGCGACGCCTATTGCTTGGCAGGAAAAATCATTTCCGAGAAGTGCCAAGTTCCTTATCTGTATCGCTTTGAACTACTGGGTACAGCAGAAGATGTGGCAAACGTGCGCAAGGGAGTAACTGAATTTTGGCAACGACAGAACTGAAAATCACCGATCCATCCAACAATGAGCTGGATTATCACTCACTGAATGCGATGCTGAATCTCTATGATGCTGACGGGCGTATCCAGTTTGATAAAGACCGACTGGCGGCGCGGCAATACTTCTTGCAACACGTCAATCAAAACACCGTTTTCTTCCATAACTTGCAAGAGAAACTTGATTATCTGGTGGAAGAGGAATATTACGAAAAAGAGGTGCTGGATCAGTATGATTTTAGCTTTATCAAGAGCTTATTCCAGCAGGCTTACAGCAAGAAATTTCGCTTCCCGACCTTCCTTGGCGCGTTTAAATATTACACCAGCTATACCCTAAAAACCTTTGATGGCAAACGCTATCTGGAACGCTATGAAGATCGTGTTTGCTTAGTCGCCCTGACACTGGCGGCCGGCAACCCACAGCTTGCCCGAGAATTGGTTGAGGAAATCATCTCTGGCCGTTTCCAACCCGCGACCCCAACCTTCCTCAATTGTGGTAAAAAACAGCGTGGCGAGCTCGTTTCCTGCTTCTTGCTGCGCATGGAAGACAACATGGAGTCCATTGGCCGCTCGATAAATTCAGCGTTGCAACTATCCAAGCGAGGTGGCGGCGTTGCCTTTCTGTTGAGCAATATTCGTGAGGTCGGCGCGCCTATCAAGCGAATCGAAAATCAGTCATCCGGCGTCATTCCAATCATGAAAATGCTGGAAGATGCGTTCTCTTATGCCAACCAGCTGGGTGCGCGCCAAGGGGCGGGAGCGGTCTATCTTCATGCCCACCATCCGGATATTCTACGTTTTCTCGATACCAAACGAGAAAACGCCGATGAAAAAGTCCGGATAAAAACCCTGTCACTTGGGGTGGTTATTCCTGATATCACGTTTGAACTGGCGAAGAATAATGAAGAAATGTACCTATTTTCGCCTTACGACGTCGAACAGGTTTATGGCATGCCGATGTCTGAAATCAGCATCAGCGAAAAATACCGTGAAATGGTCGATAACAAGCGCATCCGCAAAAGCAAAATCAAGGCTCGTGAATTCTTCCAGATCCTCGCAGAGATCCAGTTTGAATCCGGCTACCCCTATATGATGTTTGAAGATACGGTAAATCGTGCCAATCCGATTAAAGGCCGGATCAATATGAGTAACCTGTGCTCAGAAATATTGCAGGTAAATTCCCCTTCCGAATATAACGATGACCTTGGTTATCGCCACATTGGCAAAGATATCTCCTGTAATCTGGGTTCATTGAACATTGCCCACACCATGGATTCACCCGATTTTGGCAAATCCATTGAAACCGCGATCCGAGGGCTAACAGCAGTCTCAGATATGAGCAATATTCGCTCAGTGCCTTCTATTGATAAAGGCAATCAGGAATCCCATGCCATTGGTCTGGGGCAGATGAATCTGCACGGTTATCTGGCACGAGAACGTATGTTCTACGGTTCAGAAGAAGCACTCGACTTCACCAATATGTACTTCTATACCGTGGTATATCACGCCATCCGTGCCTCTAACTTATTGGCGATAGAACGAGGTTGTCACTTTAAAGGCTTCGATGAATCAACCTATGCTTCGGGAAGCTATTTCACTCAATATCTTGAACAGCACTGGCAGCCTAAAACCGCCAAAGTACAGGCACTCTTTGCCGACGCAGGTATTCATATTCCCGACCAACAAGATTGGGCGGCATTGCGCCAATCCGTGATGGCACATGGCATTTATAATCAGAATTTGCAGGCCGTTCCACCGACTGGTTCAATTTCATATATCAACCATTCGACATCAAGCATTCACCCCATCGTCTCCCCGATTGAGATCCGCAAAGAAGGCAAGATTGGACGCGTCTATTATCCTGCGCCTTTTATGACTAACGATAACCTTGAGTATTATCAAGACGCTTATCAAATTGGGCCGGAGAAGATCATCGACACCTATGCGCAAGCGACCCAACATGTTGATCAAGGGTTATCACTGACACTGTTTTTCCGCGATACCGCCACCACCCGCGATATCAACAAAGCGCAGATATATGCGTGGAAAAAAGGGATCAAAACGATTTATTACATTCGGTTGCGTCAGATGGCACTCGAAGGCACGGAAGTCGAAGGCTGTGTTTCTTGCTCGCTGTAAATTTTCCTGCTCGCTGTAAATAAACAGAATTGGCTTAATAAGGAAGTCTCTCTATGAACACAGTAAAACCAATCTCGCGTGTCAGTGCTATCAACTGGAATAAAATTGAAGACGATAAAGACTTAGAAGTCTGGAACCGTTTGACGGCAAACTTCTGGCTACCGGAAAAAGTCCCACTATCAAATGACATTCCCTCTTGGGCTACACTCACCCCCCATGAACAGCAACTGACTATTCGTGTTTTTACTGGGCTAACATTGCTGGATACGATTCAAAATACATTAGGGGCACCCGCACTGATTAAAGATGCGATCACGCCTCATGAGGAAGCGGTATTCTCGAATATCAGCTTTATGGAAGCGGTGCATGCCCGTTCCTACAGCTCCATTTTCTCGACACTTTGCCTAACATCAGATGTTGATGATGCTTACCGCTGGAGTGAGGAAAATGGCCCACTGCAAAAGAAAGCCGATATTATTCTTCAGCATTACCATAATGATGACCCACTGAAGAAAAAAATTGCCAGTGTATTCTTGGAATCATTTTTATTCTATTCGGGATTTTATTTACCGATGTATTGGTCTAGCAGAGCAAAGTTAACCAATACTGCCGATCTTATTCGCCTTATTATTCGCGACGAAGCAGTACATGGATATTATATTGGATATAAATTCCAAAAAGGTTTAGAAAAAGTTGATAATAACCGCCGGCAAGAAATAAAGAATTTCGCATTCGATCTGCTGCAAGACTTATATGATAATGAAGTCCGCTATACCGAAGACCTGTATGATAACGTCGGCTGGACAGAAGATGTTAAAAAGTTCCTGCATTACAATGCCAATAAAGCATTAATGAATTTAGGCTATGAGGCCTTATTCCCATCAAATCAGGCGGCGGTCAGCCCCGCGATTTTGGCCGCGTTGTCCCCCAATGCAGACGAAAATCACGATTTCTTCTCCGGTTCAGGCTCTTCATATGTGATCGGTAAAGCGGTCAATACTGAAGACGAAGATTGGGATTTTTAAACTTTTTCACCCCGGTTTTCACCCTCAACACCTGGGTGTAAAAAATCGGCATCTAAGGCCAATAGGCAGCCGCTATGAGGTTGCCTCTTTTTTTCCTCTCATTCCCCCTCTTTCTCACCCCAAAAAACGCTCGTTTCCCCCACTCTCCTTTTGGCTGTCCAGAGCCTCCATTTAGCAGTGGGATCTGAAATTATTATCAGGCGATACATTTAGCGACAGAGCAGAGTATAAGGGGGACTCAGCGTTTCATTCTTGATGGAAAAGGAGCCTTCTCCAAGCTTAAAACGATGCTTTCCTTCGAGGTTAATGAGCACCTAAAATCAGGTAAAATATAATCAGTAATAACCCGTATAATTATTAATCCTATATGTTCGATATTCACCCCAATAACAACCTAATTATCGATAGGATTTATCGCCAATATTAGTCAATTCACAACACCTAGAAAACCACAATATTAACGCATGTAAATTAACCCTTCGGGAAGATATATATAGCTGTCGTTATCGCGCTGAATTTGATTATAAGAACATTGAGGGTTGTCTCAGATTCTCATTGTGTTAGGGTATATGGCGCTCTATTTTTTCATCAGGATAATATCGATCGAATAAACATAATTCAAAATTGACAGAGGAATACACCAGCTGCATGGCAATTAAACTCGAAGTAAAGAATCTATATAAAATATTTGGAGAGCATCCCGAACGGGCTTTTAAGCTGCTTGAATCCGGTAAGAATAAAGAGCAGATATTTGCTAAAACAGGTTTGTCCGTTGGCGTTAAAGATGCCAATCTGGCCATTGAAGAAGGCGAGATATTCGTCATCATGGGGTTATCCGGTTCGGGTAAATCCACCCTGGTACGCCTTCTCAATCGTCTGATAGAACCTACTCGTGGTGAAGTCCTCATCGATGGCGAAGATATTGCCAAAATATCTGATAGTGCACTGCGCACTGTTCGCCGTAATAAGATCAGTATGGTCTTTCAATCCTTTGCATTAATGCCTCATTTAAACGTGCTCGATAATACCGCATTCGGTATGGAGCTGGCTGGCGTCCCTCAACAAGAGCGCCATGAAAAAGCCATGGAGGCATTGCGTCAAGTTAGTCTGGATAATTACGCCCATTCTTATCCCGATGAACTCTCTGGCGGGATGCGCCAACGCGTTGGTTTAGCCCGAGCCATGGCGAATAACCCCGATATCCTATTAATGGATGAAGCATTTTCTGCGCTCGACCCATTAATTCGTACCGAAATGCAAGATGAGCTGGTCAAGTTACAGGCCAAACATCAAAGAACCATTGTTTTTATCTCTCATGATCTGGATGAAGCCATGCGCATTGGCGATCGTATTGCCATTATGCAGGGCGGTGAAGTGGTACAGGTCGGCACGCCGGATGAAATATTGAACAAACCGGCCAATGACTATGTGCGCACCTTCTTCCGTGGTGTGGATATTAGCCATGTCTTTAGCGCCAAGGATATTGCACGCCGTCGCCCAGTATCCTTAATCCGTAAAACACCAGGTTTCGGCCCGCGTTCAGCGTTAAAACTGCTGCAAGATGAAGACCGCGATTATGGCTATGTGCTGGAGCGCGGGCAGAAGTTTATTGGCGTGGTATCGATAGATTCACTGAAAAAAGCCTTGGCTGAGAACCAGTCGTTGGACAGCGCTTTACTGGCTGATCCCGCACCGGTTCCCGCAGAAATGCCCCTCAGTGAGCTGATTTCTTTGGTCGCTCAAGCACCGTGCGCGGTGCCAGTCGTCGGTGAAGACAGCAGTTATATCGGTATTATTTCCAAAGCCATGCTGTTGCAGGCTCTGGATAAGGAGACGCCAAATGAGTGATCAAATCCAGGTCAATGACCAAACAGTCAATAACCCGTGGGCAACCGATGCCGCTGCGTCTACAGCACCGGTGGTGACGGATACCCCTACTCAGAGCCTGTCAGCCGCTGCTGACCCTTGGGGCGCAAGCATGGCCGAGGGTAGCCGCGCCGCGGGGAATGCAGGCCATGAGGTTGCCGCTCAGGCAGCACAGGGCCAAATGGACAATACCGACTGGCTGAACAGCGCGCCAACCGCAGCACCTGAACATTTCAGTCTGATGGACCCGTTCCATACCACATGGGTGCCACTAGACTCATGGGTTACCCACGGTATTGATTGGGTCGTTATGCATTTTCGCCCACTGTTCCAAGGTATTCGCGTACCGGTAGACTTTATTCTCAGCGGTTTTCAACATCTATTACTGGGCATGCCTGCGCCAGTGGCAATACTGGTTTTCGCCCTGATTGCTTGGCAGTTCTCCACCTTGGGTATGGGCGTGGCGACGCTCGTCTCCCTGATTGCCATCGGCGCGATCGGCGCATGGTCACAAGCCATGGTGACACTGGCGCTGGTACTGACTTCGCTGTTCTTTTGTATCCTTATCGGGCTACCGCTCGGGATATGGCTGGCGCGCAGCAATAATGCCGCTCGTATCATTCGGCCCTTGTTGGATGCCATGCAAACGACCCCTGCCTTCGTTTATCTGGTGCCAATCGTCATGCTATTTGGTATCGGTAACGTCCCAGGCGTCGTCGTCACCATTATCTTTGCCTTACCACCGATTGTCCGCCTGACTATTTTGGGTATCAAGCAAGTGCCGGAAGATCTTATCGAGGCCGCAGAGTCATTCGGTGCTAATCCGCGCCAATTGCTGTTCAAAGTACAGTTACCGCTGGCAATGCCCACCATTATGGCGGGGGTGAACCAAACGCTCATGCTGGCGCTGTCGATGGTCGTTATCGCCTCGATGATTGCCGTTGGCGGATTAGGTCAGATGGTACTGCGCGGTATTGGTCGTTTGGATATGGGGCTAGCTGCCGTCGGTGGTGTCGGTATCGTCATTCTGGCGATTATCCTTGACCGCCTGACTCAATCATTAGGCCGCGATCGCCGCAGCAAAGGCGTTGGCCGCTGGTACACCACTGGCCCGATTGGGCTACTCACCAAACCATTTAAAAATACTCAGTAATTTTAAATATTCATTCGTTTTAAATCATTGCACTAAATATGACACCCAAAGTCATTGGCGTGGCGTCGAGTTAGCCGCGCCAATAACAATGGGAATAAGGGGAAAATTATGCGCACGACAGGAATCTGGGCTTTGGCCCTTACCACACTGATCAGCACTCAGTTATCTGCCGCAGAATTACCAGGTAAAGGCATTACCGTCCAACCACTGCAAAGTACTATCTCGGAAGAAACCTTTCAGACCTCACTGGTCAATAAAGCCCTTGAGAAGCTCGGTTACGATGTCCAGCCAACCAAAGAAGTTGACTACAATGTCGCCTATGCCTCCATTGCGGCCGGCGATGCGACCTTTCTGGCCGTCAACTGGGAGCCGCTGCATAACGACCAATATGCTTCAGCCGGTGGCGACGCCAAATTTTATCGTCAAGGCAACTATATTGAAGGGTTAGCACAAGGCTATTTGATCGACAAAAAAACAGCCGATAAATACCACATCACCAATATTGAGCAGCTAAAAGATCCCAAAATTGCCAAGTTGTTTGATGCGAATAACGACGGTAAAGCTGACCTGACAGGTTGTAACCCAGGTTGGGGCTGCGAAGCGCCGATTAACCACCAAATCAAGGCTTACGGTCTGAGCGACACTGTGGACCATAATCAGGGCAACTATGCTGCCATGATTGCCGATACCATCACCCGCTATAAAGAAGGTAAGCCAATCCTCTATTACACGTGGACGCCCTACTGGGTCAGCGATGTATTAGTGCCGGGACGTGATGTCGTGTGGTTGCAGGTGCCGTTCTCTTCCCTGCCCGATAAGACTATCGACACGCAGCTTTCTAATGGCGCGAATTACGGCTTTCCACCGAGTGTGATGCATATCGTCGCCAACAAAAAATGGGCTGAAGCCAACCCCGCAGCCGCGAAGCTGTTTTCCGTCATGAAACTATCCATTAATGACGTGAACGCTCAGAACATGCGGATGCACGCTGGTGAATCATCAGATGCGGATATCGAACGTCACGTGAACGGCTGGATTCAGGCGCATCAGGCCACCTTTGATGGCTGGGTGAATACCGCTGCTCAAGCGGGCAATGCAAAAGTAACCCAGTAAAAAGTGAGTTTTCCCCAAATAACTTGACGTTACAGTCAAACGGCAAGTTGGCTGGGGATCGTTTGCAGAGGACTTTTTGTAGATAATTGTTTGTAGATGATTGTTTGGAGATCATTGCTTGTAGATGATTGCCAGCAGAGTTTTTTACTGCGAAGATTTTTTACAGCGGATAGAAACAACGAAGCCCTGAGTTATTGCTAACTCAGGGCTTCTGAATGTTGGCGGTGCGGACGGGACTCGAACCCGCGACCCCCGGCGTGACAGGCCGGTATTCTAACCGACTGAACTACCGCACCACGCTGCTGTTCCGGTTAAGAACGAGACGGATATTACGTACGGAAGGTAAAAACGTCAACACTTTTTCCAGCAAAATAAGCCATTTGCACAGTTTTTCAACTGAGTGCTGTTTTATTCTGCGTTTGCCTCATTTTCTGATTCAAGCGGCATCCGCCACATACAGCTGCCCCCCTTTTTCATGACCAGATCAAGGCGCGACTCATGAGCCGCCAATTCATCATCGGCAGCATAAATAATTTTCAGTGCTGACGCTGGTCGAGTAATGCGCTGAATATCTTCTGAAGATTCGTTCTGAGACTGATCGCCTTCCATCGAGAAAGAAAGCGATGTCTGACCGCCGGTCATTGCCAGATAAACTTCTGACAGAATTTCGGCATCGAGTAATGCGCCGTGCAACGTTCGCTTGGTGTTATCTATCAGGTAGCGATCGCACAAGGCATCGAGGTTATTACGCTTGCCAGGGAACAGGCGACGCGCCATTAACAGGCTATCGGTGATGGTACAGAAGGTCTCCGTTTTCGGAATGTCCTGCTGCAACATGCGGAACTCATGATCCATAAAGCCGATATCAAACGCCGCGTTATGGATGACTAATTCCGCGCCACGGATAAATTCGAGAAACTCAGGTGCGATATCAGCAAATGTGGGTTTATCTGCCAAAAATTCATCACTGATACCGTGCACGCCGTACGCCTCGGGATCAACCAGACGATCGGGTTTCACATACACATGGAAGTTTCTGCCGGTAAGACGGCGGTTGATCACCTCTACAGCACCAATCTCAATAATCCGATGGCCTTCATAATGAACGCCCATCTTATTCATACCGGTGGTTTCAGTATCCAGAACAATCTGTCTGGTTGGTGTAACGATCATATTGCCAGTGCTCATAGCGCTCGTTTATGTCAGACTTAACGTTTAAACAGATAGGAAGAGTCTACCAGAGATGACTAAGCAGGTAGAGATTTTCACCGACGGATCTTGCCTTGGCAACCCCGGGCCCGGTGGTTATGGCGCAATTTTGCGTTACAAACAGCATGAAAAAACCTTCAGTGCGGGTTACCGCCTGACCACAAATAACCGCATGGAGCTTATGGCGGCCATCGTGGCGCTTGAGGCATTGACCTCACCTTGCGAAGTTACACTGAGCACCGACAGCCAGTATGTACGCCAAGGTATTACACAATGGATCCACAACTGGAAGAAACGCGGTTGGAAAACAGCAGATCGTAAGCCTGTGCGCAATGTCGATTTATGGCAGCGTTTGGATAACGCTATCCAAACTCACACCGTGCAATGGGAATGGGTAAAAGGCCACGCCGGCCACCCAGAAAACGAACGCTGCGATGAACTTGCACGCCAAGGCGCTAACGCCCCGACGTTAGAAGATACTGGCTATATTCCTAATTAATCGATTGCCGTCTTCAAGGTCGATCACGATAACTTTTAGTGGCACCCACTGCACGGCTGAACCAAGGCTTACGCGCGCCAAATTTCATCGGGTTAAAAGTCAGTGGAATGGTCCGCTTACGGGCAACAATCAAGCTAACACAGCCTAACGCAGGTAAATGGGTGCTGATAAAGCGCCCACCACCTTTATGCCAAGGCAAAACGTGAAAGCGTGATAAATACATGACTTCGTAATTCAATAAACTCAACCAATCCAACAAACGCATCTGGGTAAACATACGGCTAACATAAGGCTGCTGTTGGCGTAATAGCGGGACCAGCTTTCCAGCGCCCAATAGGCTCATCGGATTAAAATTACTGATAACCAACCAACCATCATCGATAAGCACCCGATCGACCTCACGTAAAATACGGTGTGGATCAGCGGAATAGGCTAAAGTGTGGGACAACAAACAGGCATCGACTGATTTCTCGGCAAAAGGCAACTGGTACGCACTAGCAAGTACCTGCATATTTTGGCCAGCTTCTGCGACATTAACCTGATGAGATATTGCGCATGTATCACTGGCGATTTCAGCGCTTAAATGGCCTATTTTCAGTAGATGAAAACCAAAGAATTTGGGCCACCAAGGTTGTAACTGTTGCTCAATCGCCGCGCGATAATACTCTCCCCAAGGTAATTCAGCCCAGGATGCGGGTGCATCTATCTTTCGGCGTGTTTGCGCTGGTTTCATATTTCTACCCGATGGATGTCAAAGTGCGGGAAAGACAAGCAAGAGACGAATGAGCCAGAAGCCAATTTGAACACTGCTTGACGGGTATATTATCTTATTCAATTAGTTGTCGACAAAAGAGGTATCCAATGAATCTTATCAGCATTCCTGCATTTCAAGATAATTACATTTGGCTTTTAGCAAACCCGCAAAAACACTGCATTATCGTTGACCCAGGGGAATCTGCTCCAGTATTAACCGCGCTGAGCCACGGCCAATACACGCCTCAGGCCATATTACTCACTCATCACCATCACGATCACGTGGGAGGTGTGGCTGATTTACGCCACCACTTCCCCAATATTCCAGTGTATGGTCCGCAAGAAACAGCAAACAAGGGTGCCACCATTATTGTAAATGGGGGGGATAACCTGACTATTGGCGACCAAAACTACCATGTTTTTGCTGTACCCGGTCATACCCTCGGACACATCGCATACTACAGCAAACCTTATCTTTTCTGTGGTGATACACTTTTTTCTGCTGGCTGCGGTAGGTTGTTCGAAGGCACTCCTGAGCAAATGTACACGTCAATTCAACAGCTCGCGCAACTCCCAGATGAAACCTTAATTTGCAGCGCGCATGAATACACTCTCGCAAACCTTAAGTTTGCCCGCTCTATCTTGCCTTCAGATCAAGAGATAGCAACATATCAACAGGAAATCATGCAATTACGGGCAAAAAACCTACCTAGCCTACCGGTAAAATTGCATTTAGAACGTAAAATTAATGTTTTTTTACGCTGCAATGACATTGATTTACAAAGAGAAATAGGCGTAAGCTCGCCACCAAGCTCACTTGCCTCAGTTTTTTCCGAATTACGTGCCCGGAAAGACCGATTCTAAGCTTTTTGTTGTGTTTTTTGTCGAAGCAAAGTATGATTGCTCGTCTTTTAAGCAACTACATTGACACACACATGAAGACCAAAGCGATAATACTCGCCTCAGTCTTGCTTGTTGGGTGCCAGACGTCCAAGCAGGATGTGAAGGCACCAGAACAGCATGCACAGAGTTTGTCTTCGGCAGGTCAAGAAAGTGAAGCAGGAAAGTACACAGATAGTGCCCGAGTGGGTAGCGCGCGATGGCTGGATAGTGAAAGTAGCCTCGCGCAGCAAGATTTGTGGAACTTCATTAGCGACGAGCTGAAGATGAAGGTTCCGGAAAATTCCCGGATCCGTGAACAGAAGCAAAAATACTTAAAAAATAAGAGCTATCTCCACGATGTAACATTACGGGCAGAGCCGTACATGTACCTGATAGTCGAGCAGATTAAGAAACGTAAGATGCCGATGGAGCTGGTACTGCTACCCATAGTGGAGAGCGCTTTTGACCCACACGCGACATCATCCGCCAACGCCGCAGGGCTATGGCAGATAGTGCCGAGTACAGGTCGAAATTATGGCTTAAAACAGAACCAATGGTATGACGGCCGCAGAGATGTGGTTGCTTCTACCAAAGCAGCGCTTGATATGATGGAGCGCCTGAACAAAATGTTTGACGGTGACTGGTTGTTAACAGTCGCTGCGTATAACAGCGGTGAAGGCAGAGTCATGCAAGCGGTGAAAGCCAATAAGGCTAAGGGTAAACCGACGAATTTTTGGGCTTTGTCGCTTCCACGTGAAACGTCAATTTATGTTCCAAAAATGCTGGCCTTGGGTGATTTAATCAAGAACAGCAAAAAGTATGGTTTAGCCTTACCTGAAACCGACAAAGACCGTGCACTTGCGCGTGTTGATGTTGGTCAGCAGATACAGCTAACTCAGGCGGCTGAGATGGCGGGGATGTCACTGACAAAGTTGAAATCCTTTAATTCTGGGTATAAGCGCAATGTAACAGCACCTGATGGTCATGGTCCTCGTTATATTATGTTGCCGAAAGCCCATGCTGAGCAGCTTAAAGATTCATTGGCAGATACCGATATTGCCGCAGTTCAACCCACTAAACTGGCGCAGAACAGCACAAAATCAGCATCAAGTTCGCAGTATAAAGTTCGCTCTGGCGATACTTTATCTTCGATAGCCAAGCGGTTGAATATCAAGACCAGCGATTTGCAGAGTTGGAACAACTTACGTGCCAAGAGTACCTTAAAAGTTGGGCAAACCCTGCAACTGGCAAGCAATACAACCAGCAACAGCATCACCTATCAAGTTCGTAAGGGTGATTCATTTGCCAGTATTGCCAAGCGTCACGGTGTAGACACCAATGATGTGATGCGATGGAATTCGGTAGTCAGCAAAGCTAATAACTTACAACCAGGCTTAAAATTGACGTTATTCGTTAACGGCAAATCGACCCCGGATACGTAAAGCTAGAATCGCGATTAATGCTGTTAAAAAGCACCCTTCGGGGTGCTTTTTTTATGGCTCAAATTCGACTAAAAGTGGGTTATGGTCAGAGGCTCGAGTCACTAACACAGAGGCATCAGCCAGCGTGAGTCCCCGATAAAACACAAAATCAAGTGGTCGCCCAAATGCTCGGCTGCGATTATCCGCTAGAAACTTAACCTCCTCCAGCCCCACCCCTTGGGCGAAACGCTGCAACGCATTCACTCGCTGACGACTCCAAGCATTGAAATCTCCAGCCAAAATAACAGGACCACGATGCATGGCGATTTGCTCGCCGATCGGCTCAAGCTGCTTACTATAGACATCAACACCAAGACTGAAATTTACCGCATGAATGTTTACGACCATCAATAAGCGACCATCATGGATGGGATAGACCGTGACTAATGCTGATTTAGACAAGCGTAGTAATGGCTCTCTCTCACGTAATGGACAGCAGTAGACTGGGTGGGTCGCGGCTAAGGTCATGACACCAGAAGGATGCTGAGGCAACGCAAAAGCAGGAACTTGGTCTGCGGCCTGATAGTGAGACGTAGCAAACCTCACCAGCTCGGGTGTTGTTTGTGCTTCTTGCAGTAACATCAGTTGAGCATCACGCCCGAACTCTTTAAGCACAGACAGCCATTCGGCTCGCTGCTGTTTAAAGATATTCCACACCATTACACGAAGAAATTCAGATGTCGGTAATGGCGCTCCTGGCGGTAGCCCCTGCCCCAACTGTTTTGCTGAGCCAGGGAAAATCTGTTCAACCGGTTGACCTGCAACATACCGCATTGCAAATGTTCGTTTCGGCACTTTGGTGGTCTATTCCTTATTCGAAATCACATTAGCTTTTGAAGTGACAGCTGCTGATACTGCTCTGATTATACGCTCACTTTTTCCACCCAGTAATTTCTTTTGCCCACCACATCGCGGCGTTCTCTTAATGAGCAAAGGTAGATTCAGGCTATGTCATTCATAATGCACTAATAAGCCGCCAATTGATAAGAAACCCGCAAAATGAGTAAGAGTCTATTTCTACAACTCCCGCTCTAACATGGCGATACTTGATTTTTAATCAAAAGTATTATGTCTAATATCACGTTTTTTGCTGATAACTCACTTGTCATAATTCATTCAGTTTTTCATCGGACGGGCATTGCTTAGCTCTATCTCTGGTCGATTGAAGATTATTCATTGTCTCTTAAACAAAACAACTATCCGCGAAACAAGGAATTATGATGAGCATACCTGTATTTGGCCTAGGAACTTTTCGTCTTCAAGACCAAGTTGTTATCGATTCCGTAAGCCAAGCCTTAAAGTTGGGCTATCGTGCTATTGATACCGCTCAAATCTATGAAAATGAAGCTGCCGTCGGCAACGCTATCGCACAAAGTGGTATCAAACGTAGTGAATTATTTATCACAACTAAAATCTGGATTGCTAATTTGGCACAAGGAAAATTGATTCCTAGCCTGCGAGAGAGCTTGCAGAAGCTAAAAACAGACTATGTTGACTTAACATTAATTCACTGGCCTTCACCAAATGGCGAAGTTTCAGTTTCTGAATTTATGACCGAGTTAATGGAAGCCAAAGCATTAGGGTTAACACGCCAGATTGGTATTTCCAATTTCACCATCGATTTGATGAAACAGGCCATCGCTGCAGTAGGCAAAGAAGCCATAGCGACCAACCAGATTGAACTCTCTCCACTACTACAAAATAGAAAAGTGGTTGAGTTTGCAAAAGAAAATGATATTTCTATCACTTCTTATATGACTCTAGCCTATGGTAAGGCATTAGATGAACCTGTTATCAAAGCCATTGCAAAGCAGCATGATGCCACACCTGCACAGGTGATTTTAAGTTGGGCAATTCAGTTAGGTTATAGTGTTATCCCGTCATCAACCAAAGTGAATAATTTGGCTAGTAACTTGTTGGCGCAAACTTTACACCTAAGTGCTGAGGATATGGCGTTAATTGCAACGCTGGACCGTGGGGAACGACTGGTTAGCCCAGAAGAACTGGCCCCCCAGTGGGATGTATAGCTTTCAGCATACTTATTCGACCACCTCATACGAGGTGGTTTTTTATTTAGTCTGGATTACCGGAGATAAGCGTTCATTTATGAAATCAATAAAGCAACGCAGACGGTTACTCACTGCTTGATCACTGTAATACACTGCATTAATGGGCATCGCCACGGGCAAGGTATGCTCTGCCAATACTGGAATCAAATCCCCGCGTTGTAGATCTTGCTGAACCATGAAATCCGATAAGCAAGCAATTCCATTTCCTTCAAGACATAACCGCCGTTGGGTTTCACCATTGTTTGACGTTATATCTGACTTTATCTCATAGAGTTGACCATCAGAATCAGTCAATGGCCAGCGATTAAATGTCGGTAAATCATTAAATCCCAAACAAACATGATGCTGTAAGTCTACTACCGTCTGTGGAGTTCCATGCTGTTGGAGGTATGCAGGTGAGGCTAGAATATGGCGATAACTGGTCATTAGCTTCCTAGCTCGTAAAGTTGAATCTTGTAACGTGCCCACCCTGATAGCGATATCGACCTTTCGCTCAATAAGATTAATAAAAGTCTCAGATGATACCAACGACAAAGTGACCAAAGGGTAACGTTGGCGAAACTCGGCTACTAATGGCGCCAAAATGTGTAATACCACCGGTGTAGAGGCATCAATGCGTAATAGCCCTTTAGGATTCAATTGGTTGTCTAATATTTCATTCTCTGCTGTCGCCATTTCCCGCAAGATACTTTGTACACGCCGAAAGTAGTGCTCACCTTCGTGAGTCAAACTGATTTGTCGAGTTGTACGGTTTAGCAACGTCACACCAAGTTTACTCTCCAACTTTTTGACGGTACGGCTCACAACTGAATTTGCTTGTTCCAGTTGCTCTGCAGCACGACTAAAGCTGCCACATTCTACAACGGTGACAAAGGTCATCAATTCATCTGAGTTAGCTTTCATTATTGCCACTCCAGCAAAAATATTTTGATATTTTAAGCATTTTTGTCATTTAACCATGAGCAGATAATGGCCGCTATTAACTTGACTCATTTTGGAGTAAATAATGCCACTTGCTTTACTGGCACTGACCATCAGTGCATTCGCTATTGGAACCACAGAGTTTGTCATCATCGGGTTAGTACCGACTATTGCGGAACAATTAGGGGTTTCTATCCCTTCTGCTGGCTTATTAGTTTCAATCTATGCACTGGGTGTTGCTATCGGTGCTCCCGTATTAACGGCATTAACAGGGCGTATCCCACGTAAGATGCTATTGATTGGATTAATGGTGTTATTCACCTTAGGCAACCTACTCGCATGGCAATCGCCAGGTTATGGATCATTAGTCTTTGCGCGTTTATTGACGGGTTTAGCCCATGGGGTATTTTTCTCCATCGGATCAACAATTGCCACCAGTCTAGTCCCTAAAGAGAAAGCTGCCTCAGCGATTGCCATTATGTTTGGGGGATTGACAGTAGCATTGGTGACAGGGGTTCCACTCGGAACATTTATTGGTCAGCATTTCGGCTGGAGAGCAACCTTCTTGGCCGTCTCCTTGATTGGTGCTGTTGCTATTCTTGCCAGTGCCATTCTGGTGCCCAATAATATCCCGAATAAATCCACCTCCAGTATCAAGCAACAATTACAGGTATTCACTCATCCACGCTTGTTACTGATATATGCCATTACCGCGTTGTGATACGGTGGGTTCTTCACTATGTTTACTTTTTTAGCTCCCGTCATGCAAGAGCTCGCAGGGTTCTCAACAAGCGCGGTGAGTTGGATCTTATTGGCGTATGGTATATCAGTCGTAATTGGTAATATCTGGGGTGGGAAATTGGCAGATCGTCATGGTGCAGTGCCGGCTTTAAGTTTTATTTTTACCGCATTGGCAGCTTTGTTATTTATTTTCCAACTCAGTGCCAACAACAGTATTGCCGCATTAATTACGCTGCTGATTATGGGGGTTTTTGCCTTTGGTAACGTACCCGGCTTACAGGTCTATGTCGTCCAGAAAGCTGAAGAGTATGCGCCACATGCTATTGATGTTGCTTCCGGCTTGAATATCGCAGCATTCAACGTAGGTATTGCCTTAGGATCAATCATTGGCGGTCAGGCTGTCAGTAGTGTTGGGTTAGCCCAAACCCCATGGATCGGTGGTGTGATCGTGATCGTAGCCCTGCTATTGGTTGTATTAAGTGGGAAGCTAGATAAAAAACACCAACGTCAACTGGCCTTCAACCGGCCCTAATAGCTTCAGACCAAGTCATCGGAGTTCACCAGTAATCTGAGGCAACTTGTTAAGGAGCCTCATTTTTTCGTAATTGGTTTTTGGTAGTAGAAAAGCAAAAAAGGCCACCCGTTAGGGTAGCCTCTTTTGTTTATTTGATGCCTGGCAGTGTCCACTGTATTCGTCTCATCTTAAAGATGAGTCTCACCCCTGAAGGGGCCAGCGCAAGCGCTGTTCAAACTGCATTCGCAGTAGTATTCGTCTCATCTTTAGGATGAGTCTCACCCCTGAAGGGGCCAGCGCAAGCGCTGTTCAAACTGCATTCGCAGTTTGTCGCATGCCATGCTCGAATAGCACTCCGCGAAAAACCATAAACAAAAAAGGCCACCCGTTAGGGTAGCCTCTTTTGTTTATTTGATGCCTGGCAGTGTCCTACTCTCGCATGGGGAGACCCCACACTACCATCGGCGCTACGGCGTTTCACTTCTGAGTTCGGCATGGGATCAGGTGGGACCACCGCGCTATGGCCGCCAGGCAAATTCTGTCTAAATCAACCCGCTACACGTCTCTTCGCGCAGCCAGTCAACCCAATCTCGGAACTTCGCTGAAAATCTCTCTCTCAATACCACCAAAACACCTTTGGTGTTGTAAGGTTAAGCCTCACGGATCATTAGTACTGGTTAGCTCAATGCATCGCTGCACTTACACACCCAGCCTATCAACGTCATCGTCTTTAACGTTCCTTCAGGGGGCTTGAAGCCCCAGGGAAGACTCATCTCGAGGCAAGTTTCCCGCTTAGATGCTTTCAGCGGTTATCTCTTCCGAATTTAGCTACCGGGCAATGCCATTGGCATGACAACCCGAACACCAGTGATTCGTCCACTCCGGTCCTCTCGTACTAGGAGCAGCCCCTCTCAATCTTCCAACGCCCACGGCAGATAGGGACCGAACTGTCTCACGACGTTCTAAACCCAGCTCGCGTACCACTTTAAATGGCGAACAGCCATACCCTTGGGACCTACTTCAGCCCCAGGATGTGATGAGCCGACATCGAGGTGCCAAACACCGCCGTCGATATGAACTCTTGGGCGGTATCAGCCTGTTATCCCCGGAGTACCTTTTATCCGTTGAGCGATGGCCCTTCCATTCAGAACCACCGGATCACTAAGACCTACTTTCGTACCTGCTCGAGCCGTCACTCTCGCAGTCAAGCTAGCTTATGCCTTTGCACTAACCTCACGATGTCCGACCGTGATTAGCTAACCTTCGTGCTCCTCCGTTACTCTTTGGGAGGAGACCGCCCCAGTCAAACTACCCACCAGACACTGTCCTCACCCCAGATTATGGGGCCGAGTTAGAACATCAAACATTAAAGGGTGGTATTTCAAGGTTGGCTCCATGCAGACTGGCGTCCACACTTCGATGCCTCCCACCTATCCTACACATCAAGGCTCAATGTTCAGTGTCAAGCTATAGTAAAGGTTCACGGGGTCTTTCCGTCTTGCCGCGGGTACACTGCATCTTCACAGCGAGTTCAATTTCACTGAGTCTCGGGTGGAGACAGCCTGGCCATCATTACGCCATTCGTGCAGGTCGGAACTTACCCGACAAGGAATTTCGCTACCTTAGGACCGTTATAGTTACGGCCGCCGTTTACTGGGGCTTCGATCAAGAGCTTCGCCTTGCGGCTGACCCCATCAATTAACCTTCCAGCACCGGGCAGGCGTCACACCGTATACGTCCACTTTCGTGTTTGCACAGTGCTGTGTTTTTATTAAACAGTTGCAGCCAGCTGGTATCTGCGACTGGCTTCAGCTCCGAGAGCAAGTCTCTTCACCTAGCGCCAGCGTGCCTTCTCCCGAAGTTACGGCACCATTTTGCCTAGTTCCTTCACCCGAGTTCTCTCAAGCGCCTGAGTATTCTCTACCTGACCACCTGTGTCGGTTTGGGGTACGATTTCATGTTACCTGATGCTTAGAGGCTTTTCCTGGAAGCATGGCATCAACTACTTCTGCACCGTAGTGCATCGTCATCACACCTCAGCGTTGATAAGCAACCGGATTTACCAAGTCACTCCGCCTACATGCTTAAACCGGGACAACCGTCGCCCGGCTAGCCTAGCCTTCTCCGTCCCCCCTTCGCAGTAACACCAAGTACAGGAATATTAACCTGTTTCCCATCGACTACGCTTTTCAGCCTCGCCTTAGGGGTCGACTCACCCTGCCCCGATTAACGTTGGACAGGAACCCTTGGTCTTCCGGCGTGCGGGTTTTTCACCCGCATTATCGTTACTTATGTCAGCATTCGCACTTCTGATACCTCCAGCAGTCCTCACAGACCACCTTCAACGGCTTACAGAACGCTCCCCTACCCAACAACGCCTAAGCGTCGCTGCCGCAGCTTCGGTGCATGGTTTAGCCCCGTTACATCTTCCGCGCAGGCCGACTCGACCAGTGAGCTATTACGCTTTCTTTAAATGATGGCTGCTTCTAAGCCAACATCCTGGCTGTCTATGCCTTCCCACATCGTTTCCCACTTAACCATGACTTTGGGACCTTAGCTGGCGGTCTGGGTTGTTTCCCTCTTCACGACGGACGTTAGCACCCGCCGTGTGTCTCCCGTGATAACATTCTTCGGTATTCGGAGTTTGCATCGGTTTGGTAAGCCGGGATGGCCCCCTAGCCGAAACAGTGCTCTACCCCCGAAGATGAGTTCACGAGGCGCTACCTAAATAGCTTTCGGGGAGAACCAGCTATCTCCCGGTTTGATTGGCCTTTCACCCCCAGCCACAAGTCATCCGCTAATTTTTCAACATTAGTCGGTTCGGTCCTCCAGTTAGTGTTACCCAACCTTCAACCTGCCCATGGCTAGATCACCGGGTTTCGGGTCTATACCTTGCAACTAGACGCCCAGTTAAGACTCGGTTTCCCTACGGCTCCCCTATTCGGTTAACCTTGCTACAAAATATAAGTCGCTGACCCATTATACAAAAGGTACGCAGTCACACCACGAAGGTGCTCCCACTGCTTGTACGTACACGGTTTCAGGTTCTATTTCACTCCCCTCGCCGGGGTTCTTTTCGCCTTTCCCTCACGGTACTGGTTCACTATCGGTCAGTCAGGAGTATTTAGCCTTGGAGGATGGTCCCCCCATATTCAGACAGGATGTCACGTGTCCCGCCCTACTCATCGAGTTCACAAGCAGTGTGTTTTGGTGTACGGGACTATCACCCTGTACCGTGCGACTTTCCAGACGCTTCCACTAACACACCACTTGATTCAGACTCTGGGCTCCTCCCCGTTCGCTCGCCGCTACTGGGGGAATCTCGGTTGATTTCTTTTCCTCGGGGTACTTAGATGTTTCAGTTCCCCCGGTTCGCCTCGTTAGACTATGTATTCATCTAACGATAGTGCAACGAATTGCACTGGGTTTCCCCATTCGGGTATCGTCGGTTATTACGCTTCATATCAGCTTACCGACGCTTTTCGCAGATTAGCACGCCCTTCATCGCCTCTGACTGCCTAGGCATCCACCGTGTACGCTTAGTCGCTTAACCTCACAACCCAAAGATGTTTTATCGTGAAGATAAAGACCTTCATGCTGTGATTATTGAGAGACTCTCATACAGGTTACTGATTATCCCGATACTTCTACGGTGAGATAACGTTCAGCTGTATGGTTTCAATTTTCAGCTTGTTCCAGATTGTTAAAGAGCAATATTTCACAACACACTGAGGCCTTGCGACCGCAGTACGTTTTGAAATAGTTTTTTATATGGTGGAGCTAAGCGGGATCGAACCGCTGACCTCCTGCGTGCAAGGCAGGCGCTCTCCCAGCTGAGCTATAGCCCCATATAAAAAGCAAATCACCTTATTGCTGCAACTCAACAGGGAATGGTGAGTTGGTGGGTCTGAGTGGACTTGAACCACCGACCTCACCCTTATCAGGGGTGCGCTCTAACCACCTGAGCTACAGACCCAACAAGGTACTAAAGCCCGACTAATTTCTCAGTCCGGCCTTATTTGCTCGTTACTTTCTATCAGACAATCTGTGTGGACACTACGCAATGCGTATCGTGAGGTAAGGAGGTGATCCAACCGCAGGTTCCCCTACGGTTACCTTGTTACGACTTCACCCCAGTCATGAATCACAAAGTGGTAAGCGCCCTCCCGAAGGTTAAGCTACCTACTTCTTTTGCAACCCACTCCCATGGTGTGACGGGCGGTGTGTACAAGGCCCGGGAACGTATTCACCGTAGCATTCTGATCTACGATTACTAGCGATTCCGACTTCATGGAGTCGAGTTGCAGACTCCAATCCGGACTACGACAGACTTTATGTGGTCCGCTTGCTCTCGCGAGTTCGCTTCACTTTGTATCTGCCATTGTAGCACGTGTGTAGCCCTACTCGTAAGGGCCATGATGACTTGACGTCATCCCCACCTTCCTCCGGTTTGTCACCGGCAGTCTCCCTTGAGTTCCCACCATTACGTGCTGGCAACAAAGGATAAGGGTTGCGCTCGTTGCGGGACTTAACCCAACATTTCACAACACGAGCTGACGACAGCCATGCAGCACCTGTCTCACAGTTCCCGAAGGCACCGAAGCATCTCTGCTAAGTTCTGTGGATGTCAAGAGTAGGTAAGGTTCTTCGCGTTGCATCGAATTAAACCACATGCTCCACCGCTTGTGCGGGCCCCCGTCAATTCATTTGAGTTTTAACCTTGCGGCCGTACTCCCCAGGCGGTCGACTTAACGCGTTAGCTCCGGAAGCCACGCCTCAAGGGCACAACCTCCAAGTCGACATCGTTTACAGCGTGGACTACCAGGGTATCTAATCCTGTTTGCTCCCCACGCTTTCGCACCTGAGCGTCAGTCTTTGTCCAGGGGGCCGCCTTCGCCACCGGTATTCCTCCAGATCTCTACGCATTTCACCGCTACACCTGGAATTCTACCCCCCTCTACAAGACTCTAGCTTGCCAGTTTCAAATGCAGTTCCCACGTTAAGCGCGGGGATTTCACATCTGACTTAACAAACCGCCTGCGTGCGCTTTACGCCCAGTAATTCCGATTAACGCTTGCACCCTCCGTATTACCGCGGCTGCTGGCACGGAGTTAGCCGGTGCTTCTTCTGCGAGTAACGTCAATCACTGTGGTTATTAACCACAATGCCTTCCTCCTCGCTGAAAGTGCTTTACAACCCGAAGGCCTTCTTCACACACGCGGCATGGCTGCATCAGGCTTGCGCCCATTGTGCAATATTCCCCACTGCTGCCTCCCGTAGGAGTCTGGACCGTGTCTCAGTTCCAGTGTGGCTGGTCATCCTCTCAGACCAGCTAGGGATCGTCGCCTAGGTGAGCCATTACCCCACCTACTAGCTAATCCCATCTGGGTTCATCCGATGGCGTGAGGCCCGAAGGTCCCCCACTTTGCTCTTTCGAGGTCATGCGGTATTAGCTACCGTTTCCAGTAGTTATCCCCCTCCATCAGGCAGATCCCCAGACATTACTCACCCGTCCGCCGCTCGCCGGCAAAGTAGCAAGCTACTTTCCGCTGCCGCTCGACTTGCATGTGTTAGGCCTGCCGCCAGCGTTCAATCTGAGCCATGATCAAACTCTTCAATTTAAGATTTGTTTGATTTGCTACCGAGGTAGCGATGCTCAAAGATTACTTTCTGCAAATATGCATTCGAACCGAGGTTCAAATGTTTACTGCTTTGGTCACTCTTCAAGACTTTGATATTGCTTCTGCCTGTCGAAACAGGCTTCGATATCGTCTTGCGAGTGCCCACACAGATTGTCTGATAAATTGTTAAAGAGCGTTCGTTACCTGTTAACCTTGCGGTTAATCTGACGGTAACGCGGGAGGCAGATAATACGCTTTCCCGCTACAGAGTCAATCACTTAATTTCCTCTGTTCGACTCGTCTACTTTGTGAAGTTGCTCACAGCGCCGTGTCGATGGATGCGCATTATAGGGAGCCGCTTCAGAATGGCAAGGGTTTATATTAAAGTTTATTTCGTTTGCTGATTATTTAGACACAATGATTATTTGTGCCGCATTTTTATTGCTTTTGGCAGGTCCGCTAGGCTATTAAGCACCCAATCTGCCGTCGCTTCGCCTTCTGCGGTAACTGGCTTACCTGTGCGCACCAACACTTTAGTACCAATATTTGCTGCTAATGCTGCCTGCATATCTTCAATTTTGTCACCAACCATATAAGAAGCAGCCATATCGATGTTCATTTCGTTCTGTGCTTGCAGTAACATGCCCGGTAATGGCTTGCGGCATTCACACACTTCACGGAACTCTGCGACACTACCATCGGGGTGATGCGGGCAGAAATAGATACCATCCAAGTCGACACCACGGTCAGCAAGGGACCAATCCATCCACTCTGTGAGGCTTAAAAATTGCGCTTCGGTAAACATACCGCGAGCAATGCCCGATTGATTGGTGACTAAGACCAAGGCAAAACCCATTTCTTTCAATTCACGACAGGCATCTATTACACCGTCTATAAATTGAAAATTATCTATTTCGTGAACATAACCGTGGTCGACATTAATTGTGCCATCACGATCTAAAAAAATTGCGGGAACGGGCTGAGTCACTTATATGCTCCTGAAGGCTGTAAACCCCGCTAGTATCGCATGTTTCATTACCGATTGAGAATGGAAGAGAATCAGTGTTGCCAGTTGACTTAGCCGTCTAGACGCCTTAACATCCAATCCATACTTTGGTTCTGCTGAAGTTTACTTTTTATCTAGCCACGGAAATAACGATAAAATAAGAATAATATGATTAAACTTTCTCACATCAGCAAAGTGTTCCAGCAGGGTTCGCGCACGATTACCGCGCTTTCAGACGTGAGTCTACACGTCCCCGCAGGGCAAATTTATGGCGTTATTGGGGCGTCAGGTGCCGGTAAAAGTACGCTAATTCGGTGCGCCAATATGTTAGAACGCCCGACTAGCGGACAAGTTCTGGTCGATGGGCAAGATCTTACCGCTTTATCTGAAGGCCAACTAACACGCGCTCGCCGCCAAATCGGCATGATTTTTCAACATTTTAATCTACTTTCTTCTCGTACCGTGTATGGCAATATTGCGTTGCCACTCGAATTGGACAACACACCACGCGCAGATATAAAGAAGAGAGTTATCGAGTTATTGGATTTAGTAGGCTTGACCGATAAGCAAGATGCCTATCCCGCCAACCTTTCGGGTGGCCAAAAGCAGCGTGTCGCTATCGCTCGTGCACTAGCTAGCAACCCTAAAGTTCTGTTGTGTGATGAAGCCACCAGCGCACTGGACCCAGCAACGACTCGCTCAATTCTGGAATTACTGAAAGACATTAATCGCCGTTTGGGCCTGACTATTTTACTGATCACCCATGAAATGGATGTTGTAAAGCGCATTTGTGATCAGGTTGCCGTTATCAGCGACGGTAAATTGATTGAAAAAGACAGTGTGAGCGAAGTCTTCTCTCATCCCAAAACACCGTTGGCACAGCAATTCATTCAATCAACGTTACATTTGGATATTCCAGAAGATTACGCCCAGCGTATGACTCAAGAGCCCGCAACTGATCGTGTTCCATTACTGAAATTGGAATTTACCGGTAAATCTGTCGATGCGCCGCTGATTTCACAAGCAGTTCGCCGTTTCAACATTGATATCGGCATCCTGAGTTCGCAAATGGACTATGCCGGTGGCGTTAAATTTGGCGTCATGTTGGCGGAGCTACATGGCGATAATCAAGATGGCCTCGCAGCCATTAAGTTCTTGCAAGATCATCATGTAAAAGTAGAGGTTCTAGGTTATGTCTGAGGCAATGATGTGGTTAATGGGCCGAGGCGTCTGGGAAACTCTGATGATGACTTTTGTGTCTGGTTTCTTTGGCTTTGTTTTAGGATTGCCGGTTGGGGTTCTGCTGTATGTCACCCGCCCTGGGCAAATTATCGCCAATAATAAGATTTACCGTAGCCTTTCTGGGGTTGTGAATGTTTTCCGCTCCATACCTTTTATTATCTTACTGGTATGGATGATTCCATTTACCCGAATGATTGTTGGAACCTCCATTGGTTTACAGGCTGCGATTGTGCCATTAACTGTTGGGGCCGCACCTTTTATTGCCCGTATGGTTGAAAACGCACTACTAGAGATCCCATCCGGTCTGGTCGAAGCAGCACGTGCAATGGGTGCGACACCCATGCAAATTATTAAGAAGGTGCTGTTGCCAGAAGCCCTTCCCGGCCTGGTTAATGCCGCCACTATTACCCTAATTACCCTTGTAGGCTATTCCGCTATGGGGGGAGCAGTCGGTGCCGGTGGTCTAGGCCAAATCGGTTACCAGTATGGTTACATTGGTTATAACGCCACTGTAATGAATACAGTATTGGTATTATTAGTAATTCTGGTTTATCTCATTCAGCTCAGTGGCGATCGGATAGTAAAAGCCGTCACCCACAAATAGTTATCACGATATAAATTACATCGCGACTGCCTCACACAGCGGCGCACCTTAACGAATGTCTATAGAGGAAGGGATATGTCTTTAAAATTCAAATCTATCGCAGCAGTCAGCGCACTTATTGGTACTCTGGCTCTCGTGGGTTGCGGCCCAGCAGAAAAAGATCCAAACCACATTAAGGTGGGTGTTATTGTCGGTGCTGAGCAACAAGTTGCTGAAGTCGCGCAAAAAGTCGCAAAAGACAAATACGGTCTGGATGTGGAACTAGTGACATTCAACGACTATGTGTTGCCAAACGAAGCGCTGAGCAAAGGTGATATCGACCTGAACGCTTTCCAGCATAAACCTTATCTGGATCAGCAAATCAAAGACCGCGGCTACAAATTGGTTTCAGTCGGTAACTCATTCGTCTACCCGATTGCTGGTTACTCTAAAAAAATCAAATCATTGGAAGAACTGCAACCGGGTTCTCAAGTCGCATTGCCAAACGATCCAACTAACCTAGGTCGTTCGCTGTTACTGCTGGAAAAAGTGGGCCTGATTAAACTGAAAGACGGTGTCGGCTTGCTGCCAACCGTACTGGATGTGGTTGAGAACCCTAAGAATCTGAAGTTAGTTGAGCTCGAAGCACCTCAGTTACCACGTTCTTTGGATGACCAACAGATTGCATTAGCGATTATCAATACCACCTATGCAAGCCAAATTGGCCTGACGCCAGCGAAAGATGGCCTGTTTGTGGAAGATAAAGAATCACCTTATGTTAATTTGATCGTGGCTCGCGAAGATAATAAAGATGCGGAAAATGTGAAGAAATTCGTTCAGGCATACCAGTCTGACGAAGTTTATAACGCCGCTGATAAAGCCTTTAACGGCGGTGCAGTTAAAGGTTGGTAATCATTAATTGATTACATTGCTGGATATAACACCGGCTAAATGCGGTGTTTGATAAATATATTGCAAGACGGGCTATGGCCCGTCTTGTTATTTGCAAAATAGATTGCTTCAATAGCGCCTCTTAAATAAAAAGGCTGAGGAATTTCTATGCGCGCGTTACCTCTGTGCCTGTTGGCCCTTTCGCTAACTGGATGCTCCATGTTTCAATCAAAGCCATCCATCACAGAAACTCCGGTCAAACAACCACCGCCAGTGACTAAAACCAGTCCAACGGTCGCCCCTCGTCCTGCGCCAGTAAAACTCTATAAAAGTGCAGAAGAGCTTGTCGGTAAGCCTTTTCGTGATTTAGGCGAAGTGTCTGGTGAATCATGTCAATCGACAGTTCAGGACTCTCCACCCAGTATCGCGACTGCCCGTAAAAGAATGCAGACCCGCGCTTCTTACATGAAGGCCAATGCAGTCTTGCTACATGAATGCGAAATTCAAAGCGGTGTTCCTGGCTGCTATCAACAAGCTGTGTGCCAAGGTTCTGCGCTGAGCGTTTCATCAAAATGAGTGTTTTTTCCTTTAATCAGATCGGGGTGATCCGTTCACCCTATAAAGAAAAGTTTGCCGTACCGCGACAACCTGGTCTGATTGAAGATGGTGGTGGTGAGTTGCAATTATTAGCACCTTATAACCAGCCAGAAGCTGTGCGTGGCTTATCTGATTTTAGTCATCTTTGGGTGATGTTTGTTTTCCATCAAACCATGGAGGGTGGCTGGCGTCCCACTGTTCGACCACCTCGTTTGGGAGGCAATGCCCGAATGGGCGTCTTTGCTACTCGCTCCACTTTTCGGCCCAACCCTATTGGGATGTCTTTGATTGAGTTGAAAGGTGTGCGCTGTCAAGGCAGTGAGGTGGTTTTGGAACTTGGGAGCCTAGATCTCGTTGATGGTACGCCAGTCATTGATATAAAACCTTATTTGCCCTTTGCAGAGAGCCAACCGCAAGCACGAGCGGGTTTTGCTCAATTGGCACCTGATGCCAATATGCAGGTTGGCTTCTCCACGGTCGCTGAACACCAATTGTCACAGCAGCAAAAACGCTATCCGAATCTACGACGTTTCCTTACTCAGGTGCTAGCGCAAGACCCACGCCCTGCTTATCGAAAAGAAGATAGTGAAAGCCGAGAATACGCGGTTCTACTGCTGGAGTTTAATGTGCGTTGGCGGGTTATTGACCAGCAAACAGAAGTGTTATCCATCGACCCGTGTTAAATTTACCCTGCTCTCTTTTGACATCCCGTTCTCACTGGTAAACTAAACCACTTTTTACTTTTTTGGCTGCCTCTAACTTGCAGTGCTAATGGAACCAAAACATCATGCGTACTAGCCAATATTTGCTCTCCACTCTAAAGGAGACACCTGCTGATGCTGAAGTGATCAGCCATCAACTCATGCTCCGCGCTGGGATGATTCGTAAACTGGCCTCAGGTCTTTATACCTGGTTACCGACCGGTGTACGGGTGTTGAAGAAAGTCGAAAATATCGTGCGTGAAGAGATGAATAACGCCGGTGCTATCGAAGTTTCTATGCCTGTCGTGCAACCAGCCGACTTGTGGCAGGAAAGTGGTCGTTGGGAGCAATATGGCCCTGAATTATTACGTTTTGTCGATCGCGGTGAGCGTCCTTTCGTGCTCGGCCCGACTCATGAAGAAGTGATCACTGACCTGATTCGTGGTGAGATCAACTCATACAAACAATTGCCACTGAATTTCTTCCAAATTCAGACTAAGTTCCGTGATGAAGTTCGCCCACGTTTTGGCGTAATGCGTGCTCGTGAATTCCTGATGAAAGATGCCTATTCTTTCCATACAACTCAGGAATCGCTGCAAGAAACTTACGATGCGATGTATACCGCTTATAGTAAGATTTTCGAGCGCATGGATCTGAATTTCCGTGCTGTACTCGCAGATACTGGCTCAATTGGTGGTAGTGCATCCCACGAATTCCAAGTACTCGCTGAAAGCGGTGAAGACGATATCGTCTTCTCAACCGATTCTGATTACGCCGCAAATATTGAGTTTGCTGAAGCACTAGCGCCAACAGAACCACGGGCTACTGCATCAGAAGAACTGCGTATCGTGGATACGCCAAATGCGAAAACCATCGCTGAATTGGTTGAGCAGTTCAAACTGCCAATCGAGAAAACAGTGAAAACTCTGTTGGTCCATGCTCATGAAGAGAGTGGCCATAAGCTGGTCGCGCTGCTGGTTCGCGGTGACCACGAATTAAACGAAATCAAGGCTGAGAAATTACCACAAGTTGCCAAGCCACTGACGTTCGCCACCGAAGAAGAAATTCGTGCTGCACTCGGCGCAGGCCCTGGCTCACTGGGTCCAGTTAACTTACCACTGCCGATTGTCGTTGACCGCTGCGTAGCAGTGATGAGTGATTTTGGTGCTGGTGCCAATATCGATGACAAACATTACTTCGGTATTAACTGGGAGCGTGATTTACCGCTGCCACACATTGCTGACTTGCGTAATGTCGTTGAAGGCGATATCAGTCCTGACGGTCAAGGCACGCTGCAGATTAAGCGCGGGATCGAAGTTGGCCACATCTTCCAACTTGGGACCAAGTATTCAGAAGCAATGAAAGCAACGGTCCAAGGCGAAGATGGTCGTAACCAAGTGATGACCATGGGATGTTACGGTATCGGAGTCTCTCGTGTGGTTGCAGCAGCAATTGAACAGAATTATGACGACCGTGGCATTATTTGGCCGGATGCAATTGCACCTTTCCAAGTTGCTATTCTGCCAATGAATATGCACAAATCTTTCCGTGTGAAAGAACTCGCAGAAGAGTTGTATACCACACTACGTTCTCACGGTATTGACGTTATTCTTGACGATCGCAAAGAGCGCCCAGGTGTAATGTTTGCCGATATGGAATTGATTGGTGTGCCACACAATATCGTGATTGGCGATCGCAACCTCGACAGCGAAGAAGTGGAATACAAACATCGCCGTGCAGGCGAGAAGCAAATGATCAAAACCAGCGAAATCATTGATTTCTTACTGAGCCAGATCAAACGCTAAGTTAGGGATTTTGCTGATAAGGCCACTGGTTAACCAGTGGCTTTTTTTTATTATTAATTAATGTACTTTATTGGCTGTCACAGTTTTTATTCGCATTAAACTGAATATCATCACCCGCCGGAATCAGCATTTTATCCAACTGCCCTTCTTCCATCGAAGGCCGAATATCAAAATGGCCATTAAGCGTCAGGAATACAGGTTCGCCAGCGTTTTTACGAGCCTTCAAATATCCCTTTTCCAGCGCAATATTATTCTCAACTGGGAATGTTTTTCCCGTCGCGCAATCCGTGAAAACCGCCGCATCCGCAAAATATTTATACATACCACTTAATGGCATCGGGGTTTTAGGGATAGCTTGAACGCTTGGCACCAATTGGTAATTCAACTTCGATTGGATAGGTAAACCTTGCTGATCGAGCATAACCAGATTCTTACCGACAGGTCGGAAATAACGTTTATCTCCCTGCCCATTAGTTAAGACTAATTTGTCCGCAGTACGCGCCCACTTACCATATTCAGCAAAAGACTGATCACCGTCTTTGCTGCCAAGATAAACCTCTTTCAGGATAAACGTACCATCGCTATCAAGAAAAAGTGAGGTATCCAACCCACTACAATCTGCACAGGGTAATACACCCTGATAGCTTTGCTGCATCGGTTGTAGTGCCTGCTCAACCGGCTGATGCCGATTGTTGCAACCGAATAGTGACAGCGCACCGACTGCCACAAACAGCGAAATTGCTAATTTATTCACAGTTATTCTCCCGTACTGTGTTCGATAATAAGACTTGAAGCCTTTTAGCATCATGCCTGATGTATTTTACCGCGCAGTGCTTTTATTGCGCCTTTGCGGACTTTGCCTTCAACTCGTCTAATTTTTGAGCCTTTGGTGGGTTTCGTCGCGCGGCGGGACTTTTCCACCACCATTGCCTGACGAATTAATGCCACCAGCCGCGCTAAAGCTGCCTCACGATTCATATCTTGGCTGCGGTATTCTTGCGCCTTAATAATGACGATGCCGTCAGCCGTCATCAAATGACTATTAAGTAATAATAACTTTTCTTTATAATACTCTGGCAGGCTTGATGCCTTGATGTCAAAGCGCAAATGAATAGCAGTTGAGGTTTTGTTAACATGCTGGCCACCCGCTCCCTGCGATCGAATCGCGGTTAGTTCAATCTCACTGTCGGGTAAGCTAACGTTATTAGATATAATCAGCACGTTTATTGCCCATTGCTTTGCCATTCAGCAAAACTAATTTCCAGACTATTCTTATCATCTGAAAGCCAGATAGTCCCTTCTTGCAGCGTAGCTTGCAATGACATATTTCGATTAGACAACGCTGCCAACTTTGCCATTTGTTCATCATCGAGGAAACGCACTTGAAGATTGCGGTACCCTGATAACCTCTCCTGAACTTGTGGCCACCACACTTTAGCGGCCCGTTCACTATAGGCATACAAAACAACTTGCTGCGATTGATTGCAGGCTTTTCGTAGCCGTTTTTCTTCTGGAAGCCCTAACTCTACCCAAAGCTCAATGCCATTATGATCATTGTGACGCCAGATCTCCGGCTCATCGTCAGCACTCAACCCTTTGGTAAATTGCAAACGTTCGTCAGCATGACAAATCCATGCTAATAAGCGTAGCATCATGCGCTGGTCGGTTTCAGAAGGGTGTTGCGCTATCGTCAGGTTAACATCCTGAAAAAAATTACGATCCATATCCGCGATATTAACAACAGCTTTATGGATGGTTGCTTTTAGTGCCATGGGTGACCTCTTAAATATCTGACGCACAGTGTACTTGATCAGGTCTGCCAGCAGCCAGCCAACCATGTGTAAAGAGAGCTATTAATGGTATCAATACAAGAAATAAACCTTATATAGCACTCTAATATCTCCATCACTCCTGTGCTATAGTCCTTATAAGTTCAGAGTTTATCTTCGTAGGTTGACGGTGTGGCGTATCCACTGAGAATCTACTGGGTTAAACTTTTCCAGGAGGATTATTGTGCAACAATACTGTGAATTAGTACGCCGTTTTTATGCCGAAATAGGAAGTGGTGATCTTGGTTACGTGCCAGACGCCCTGCGTTGTGTATTGAAAGCATTGGACGAAGTTGCGGCTAACGACGCACTCCCGTCCTCCGTTAGGGAACAGGCGGCCTTTGCCGCCGCTAACTTATTGGTGAGCGATTATGTCGATGAGTGAAGAGTATCAACCCATCAATTGTGATGACTACGATAATCTGGAGCTCGCCTGCCAACATCACCTGATACTGACGTTGAAGTTGAGAGGCGGTGAGATCGTAGAGGGTAAAGCTAGCGATCTGCTGCTGAGAAAAAAGGTCGAATACCTGATTGTTGAACAAGACGGCGCTATGCGCGAGTTACGTCTGGACCATATCGCCAGTTTCAGTCACCCCGAAATTGGGACTGTCGTGGTAAGTGCCTCATAATTCCCTCGCTTTATATGGGCCGCTGAAAAGCGGCCCTAATGTTTCAGCCGTACTCAGTTCCAGACTGACGCGTTATGGCTTTAGACTGGCTGACTATGGCTTTAAACTGGCATAGTAAGCGGCCAGATCAGAAAAATCCTCGTCAGATAAATTAGCGACATAAGCACGCATCACTTCAGCTTGCCCCCCTGTACGCCCACCTTTTTTATATGCCGCTAAGGATTGCTCCAAATACATCGCATTTTGCCCCGCTAAATTGGGATACATTGGCACTGATACTTTGCCATTCATACCATGGCATGCCACACAACTGGCAGACTTTGCTCGCCCTGCTTCGATGTCATTTTTTGCGAGTACTGAAAAACTGCACAATCCCAGTAACACTAACGTACTGACGATTAATTTCATCATTGCTCCTCACTCAATATCCTTCAAATTGCAGGTTGCTAGGTGACTCTGATTTGCCACTTTCCTGCACCGTACGTCGTACTTATTATTTATTTTAATTCCCCATTAGCCCAATTCAGGTACCAACAGGTCTCACCTTCTTTCGCTTGGCCGGCCTGAGTCACAAAGACGCCAGCGGCAGCAATCAATTGTTCGCCGAAATAGAGTAATGGTATACGCTCCCGCTGCCATGGCGGAATCCCCAGCTCCTGCCATATCTTCTTAGCTGGGCGAGAATGATGCCGCCCAACAATTCTTATGTCCCCTCGTAGTCCAAAACCGATACTGACTTCATCGCCGACAGTTGGCGGCCTAATGGCTTGGCTGCCGCTGGATAAAAAGCGCAAAACGCCCAAATTAGCAGGTAAGACCAACGGTTCTGGCGGTACATCTGTATTTTGAACTATCACCCAAGGTAAATGCTGCACATTAATCTCATCTAGCACAGGTACAAGATACAGATATTGCCGGAACCGACGAACCTGGTAAGCGCCGAGCGTTAACTGTGGTTCTGCATCCTGCCTAGCCATGGCAACCTCCAGCCACAAGCGCTGCAATTGGCTATACGATGGCATTGCGGCTCCCTGTCCGGCAAGCCAACGGCGCAATAATGCTGACCGTTTTGCTTCTGAGGCCTGCGATAGCCCTTCAATCGATATCGCACCATGGGGCGTTTTCAGTTGTTGCAGATTATCTGCAAGCAGTTCGTCCAGTAACTGTTCCTGTTCAGCACATAAACTCGCGCTACGTGCTGTCGCTTGAGCAAAATGTGGCCAGCGCTGATTGAGCAATGGCAGAACGTTTAACCTCAGGAAATTGCGATCAAAGCGATCATCCTGATTGCTGTCATCTTCAATCCACTGTAATAGATGCGTTCGAGCATAACTTTCGAGAATTTGACGCGAGAAACCCAGTAAAGGTCGCAGCAACTGGCTATGAGCAAAGGGCATCTTAGCGGCCATTGCTGATAGTCCCGCAGGGCCACTGCCCCGTTTAAGCGCAAGCAAAAATGTCTCGCATTGATCATCCAAATGCTGGGCCGTGAGTAATATTTCATCAGATGCCAAATGGGAAGAAAATGCTTGATAGCGGGCTGTTCTGGCGGCTGCCTCAATACCATTATGGCGGGGATCAATGTTCACTCGCACTACGACGAGCGGAATTTGCCATTGTTCACATTGCTGTTGGCAATGCTTTACCCACTCATCTGCTAACGGATTTAAGCCGTGATGAATGTGTATAGCACGTATTTTTAACTCAGGGATAAGTTGGTCGCGTATACAGACCAATAAATGCAGCAATACGCTGGAATCTAAACCACCGCTGAACCCTACCAAAAAATGACGATGCTTCCCCAACTGAGCGAACACGGGGTTAAGTAAAATATTTGGTATGGCTGGGGTAGCGTTCATGTTATTCCGGCATCAACTCATAGAGTTCCAGCGGTAAGCCATCTGGATCATTAAAGAAAGTAAAACGTGATTGAGTATAAGGGTCAATGCGTATCACTTCGCAAATAACACCAGCAGCCTCTAATTCACTGACCGCCAGTTCAATGTCATCAACCTGAAAAGCCAAATGTCGCAAGCCGCAGGCTTCCGGACGACTTGGACGAGGTGCGGGTTTAGGGAATGAGAATAATTCGATGGTGTAGTGACCTTTTAGGGCGAGATCCGCTTTCCAAGAATCACGTTCTTCACGATAAACCTCACTGATCAGGCTGAAGCCCAGCACTTCACAGTAGAATTTTTTGCTGGCCTGATAATCTGAGCCAATAATTGCGATATGGTGAATCTGACGAATTGCTAGCATGTGCCACTCCGACTTAAAGATCAATTCGCGTAGGCGATTTTGCTTAGCTTGATAAAAAAATCCGGAGGCCAGCTCCGGATTTTCCAACTACGATGACATTACCGAATGAATAAAATCAGCAATAGCCGTAGTTCATCAAACGCTGATAACGACGATTCAGTAGCTCTTCGTCATTCAGTACATCTAGATCACTAAGATCTGCCAGCAGTTGCGCTTTCAATGAAGCGGCAATCGCTAAATAATCACGGTGTGCACCACCTAAAGGCTCAGGAATGACTGAATCAATCATTTTCAGCTCTTTCAAGCGATGTGCAGTAATACCCATCGCTTCGGCAGCTAACGGTGCTTTGTCGGCGCTTTTCCACAAAATGGATGCACAGCCTTCTGGAGAGATAACTGAATAAGTGCTGTATTGCAGCATATTCACTTTATCACCAACACCGATGGCTAATGCGCCACCAGAACCACCTTCACCGATAACGGTACACACGATAGGCACATTCAAGCGTGACATCTCGCGTAAGTTACGTGCGATGGCTTCGGATTGGCCTCGTTCTTCTGCTCCCACGCCCGGATAAGCCCCAGGGGTGTCAATGAAGGTAATAATTGGCAGCTTAAAGCGCTCTGCCATTTCCATCAAACGCAGTGCCTTGCGATAGCCTTCTGGCGCAGGCATCCCAAAGTTACGACGGATCTTCTCTTTGGTTTCGCGACCTTTTTGATGACCAATGATCATCACTGGGCGACCATCCAGACGAGCAAGCCCACCTACGATGGCTTTATCGTCGGCATAAGCGCGATCACCAGCCAGTTCTTCGAAATCGGTAAAAATATTAGCGATATAATCCAGGGTATAAGGACGACGCGGATGGCGTGCCAGTTGGGCAATCTGCCATGCGCCAAGGTCCGAGAAAATTTTCCGCGTCAGCTCAAGGCTTTTATCTCGTAGACGCTGGACCTCTTCATCCAGATTAATATCTAATTTTTCGTCTTGACGGCTGACTGCAGTCAGCGAGTCAATTTTCGCTTCCAGCTCTGCAATCGGCTGTTCAAAATCAAGAAAATTAAGACTCATAGCATTCCTATTTTAGTCAAATTCCAGTTCCACCTGCTCATTACCTACCAGCGTTCGCAAATCTATCAATAAGCGATCGGTGGGCGTCACGCGCCATGTGGCTCCAAACCGTAGCCGAGCGCGAGCATCTTCCCGTTGGTAATAAAGATGCACTGGGATCGTCCCCGCTCGATGGGGTTCCAACGATTGACGGAGACGGTTCAAAAGCTGGTCATCAATTTGCCTGTCGGTCAGCGATATAGCAAGCCCACGGGCATATTTTTCACGAGCTTCACTGATGTCCATTAACTCACGGGCAGTCATTTTAAGTCCACCACTAAAGTCATCAAAGCTGACCTGTCCAGTGGCTATCAGGATACGGTCTTTTTCCAATAAATGCTGATATTTTTCCAACGCATCGGTGAATAACATCACCTCTAGACGCCCAGAACGGTCATCTAACGTACAAATACCAATTCTATTCCCGCGCTTAGTTAACATCACCCTAGCAGCGATAACCAACCCCACTGCTGTGGTCATTTTGCCCCGATCCGTCGGATGCATATCTTTCAAACGCTGCCCACCGGCATAACGTTCTATTTCCTTAAGATATTGAGTAATCGGGTGACCCGTTAGATACAGCCCCAACGTTTCCCGTTCACCGTCCAAGACGATTTGTGCCTGCCACGGCGGCACATTAGCATAAGATTGTTCAACCTGCTCAGGTGCATCAGCCAGTACTCCGAACATATCTGCCTGACCAATAGCTTCGGCTTTAGCATGCTGGTCTGCGGCTTTTAAGGCTTCCCCCAACGAACTCATCAGTGCGGCACGGTGCGGTCCTAAGCGGTCGAATGCACCGGACATAATCAGTTTTTCTAGAATTCGACGATTGAGTTTTTTGGTATCAACTCTGGCACACAAATCAAAGAGCTCTTTGAAGTGGCCGCCCTCTTTACGGGCTTCCAGCATGGCTTCAATGGGCCCTTCGCCAACCCCTTTGATAGCGCCGATACCGTAAACGATTTCACCTTCATCATTCACATGGAAATGATATAACCCGCTGTTGATGTCTGGAGGCAAAATTTTCAGCCCCATACGCCAGCACTCATCAACCAAGCCAACTACTTTATCGGTATTATCCATATCGGCAGTCATGACGGCCGCCATAAATTCAGCCGGATAATGCGCTTTCAACCAAAGTGTCTGGTAAGAAACTAAAGCATAAGCAGCGGAGTGAGATTTGTTAAAACCATAACCGGCAAATTTCTCTACCAAGTCAAAAATTTTAATGGCCAGCTCACCGTTAACGCCCTGATTTTTTGCGCCATCTTCAAATACAGATCGCTGTTTAGCCATCTCCGCCGGATTCTTTTTACCCATCGCACGACGAAGCATATCTGCGCCACCGAGTGAGTAACCAGACAGAACCTGAGCAATCTGCATGACCTGTTCTTGATACAAGATAATGCCGTAGGTCGGTTCAAGTACGGGCTTCAGGGATTCATGTTGCCATTCAATATCCGGATAAGAGATTGCTTCACGCCCATGCTTACGGTCGATAAAGTTATCTACCATCCCCGATTGCAATGGGCCTGGTCGGAACAAGGCCACCAGTGCGATCATGTCTTCGAAACAGTCAGGCTTCAGCCGTTTGATAAGATCCTTCATGCCTCTGGATTCAAGCTGGAATACGGCCGTCGTTTCTGAACGTTGCAGCATATCGAAGCTTTTTTTATCTTCCAGCGGAATAGAGGCGATATCGATAGGCTCTAATCCAATCTTGGCACGACGAGCGTTTATCATCTCTAACGCCCAGTTAATGATAGTGAGCGTTCGCAAACCAAGGAAGTCAAACTTCACCAAGCCTGCGTATTCGACATCATTTTTATCAAACTGGGTGACAGGGTTATGACCTTCTGCATCGCAATAAAGCGGTGCAAAATCAGTAATTTTAGTCGGCGCGATAACCACACCACCAGCGTGTTTACCGGCGTTACGTGTTACCCCTTCCAGCTTACGCGCCATATCAATCAGCGCTCGAACCTCTTCATCGGCCTCATAGATTTCAGGCAACTGAGGTTCAGCGGCGAAAGCTTTTTCCAGCGTCATGCCTGGATCTGGTGGGACTAATTTGGATATTCGATCGACAAAACCATAGGGATGGCCCAGCACACGGCCCACATCGCGGATAACTGCTTTGGCCGCCATCGTACCAAAGGTAATGATCTGGGAAACCGCATCACGGCCATACATGTCCGCAACATGTTCAATCACCAGATCGCGTTTCTCCATGCAGAAGTCAACGTCGAAGTCGGGCATAGAAACACGTTCTGGGTTAAGAAAACGTTCGAACAGTAAATCAAATTCCAGCGGGTCAAGATCGGTAATTTTTAGCGCATAGGCAACGAGCGAACCCGCACCAGAGCCTCGCCCTGGCCCTACTGGTACGCCATTATCTTTAGACCACTGGATAAACTCCATGACGATCAAGAAGTAGCCGGGAAAACCCATCTGGTTGATAACTTTTAGTTCAATATCCAAACGCTCATCATATTCAGGGCGCTTTTGCGCTCGAACTTCAGGATCGGGAAATAAGAACTCCAACCGTTCTTCTAAACCTTGTTTGGATTTTTCAACCAAAAAATCTTCTGTACTCATCTCACCCGTTGGGAACTGTGGTAAGAAATACTCCCCAAGACGGATGGTCACATTACAACGTTTAGCTATTTCTACACTGTTGATCAGTGCCTCAGGAATATCCGCGAACAGCTCGCACATCTGCTCTTCGTCACGCATAAATTGCTGAGGGCTATAATTTTTGGGGCGCTTAGGATCGACCAATGTAAAGCCATCATGAATGGCAACACGAATCTCATGTGCGTCAAAATCTGATTCATCGATAAAGCGCACATCATTGGTTGCCACGACTGGCAGACCCTGTTCAGTCGCTAATGCTACAGCGGCATGCAGATAGTTTTCTTCATCTGGACGACCGGTGCGAATCAATTCTAAATAATAACTGTCAGGGAAATGTTCTTGATAAAACGCCAAGCACTGCTCAACTAGAGCCTGATTTCCACGCAAAATAAACTTGCCAACATCCCCCATCCGGCCACCAGAAAGCAGGATCAATCCGTCTCTGTGCTTAATCAACCAATCACGGTCAATAATAGGACCAGCAGCACCATAACCTCGTTGGTAAGCTTCGGAGATCAGCAAAGTCAGGTTTTGATAACCTTCGTTATTACGCGCCAGTACAGTAAGATGAGATAACTCATCCCCCAGCAGATCACTTTGTACGTAAAAATCTGCACCGATAATGGGCTTAATGCCAGCACCATGCGCGCTACCGTAGAATTTCACCAAGCCACAGAGGTTAGTAAAATCAGTGATGGCCAGAGCTGGCATGCCTAATGCTGCAGCTCTTTTCACCAAAGGTCCAATCTTGGCTAATCCATCAATCATGGAATAGTCACTGTGAACACGAAGGTGGATAAAACGAGGCTCGGCCATATCGAGGATACTCAAAATTAGTGGATGGAATCATGCCATCAGCAATTCATTGCTGAGAAATCATATCCAAATGCAATGAATATTAAGTTGCGCTTTACACCAAACCCAGCACACGTTTAACTGGGCCAAAACTACGGCGATGATGTTTTGTCGCACCGAAGGCAGACAATTTTTCCAGATGGACAGCGGTTGGATAACCTTTGTGCTGCGCAAAACCATATTCAGGAAAGACCTGGTCTAGTTCGGTCATTTCACGATCTCGGGTCACTTTAGCCAGAATCGAAGCAGCGCTAATTTCAGCTACTCGGCTATCACCTTTCACCACTGCTAACGATGGCATAGCCAATTTCGGGCAGCGATTCCCATCAATCAAGACATAATCAGGTGCGATATGAAGCCCTGCAACCGCTCTTTGCATCGCCAGCATCGTAGCATGCAATATATTCAGTTGGTCTATCTCTTCTGGTTCAGCACGACCAAGGCTCCATGATAGGGCCTTATCGGTAATTTCGTCATACAGTGATAAGCGACGCTTTTCACTCAATTTTTTCGAATCAGCTAGCCCAATGATGGGCCGCTTTGGGTCAAGAATCACGGCTGCGGTGACAACTGCGCCAACAAGAGGGCCACGGCCGACTTCGTCCACACCGGCAATGAGATTAGCTTGTGGGTAGATAAATATTTCCGTCATCGTCCAGCTAACTCCATGACTGCTTGCGCTGCCTGCTCATCAGCACCACAACGAATACTCTGATGCAAAATCAGAAAACGTGCTTTTAATGCTTCAACCGCTTCACCGCCTTGCAACAACGGCAACAATGCATCAGCCAATGCTTGCGGCTGACATTCTTGTTGCAGCAATTCCGTCACCAACTCTTCCCCTGCTAACAAGTTTGGTAATGATACATAGGGGGTTTTGACTAGACGTTCAGCCAACCAGAAAGTGAACGGTTTCATACGATAACCGACGACCATTGGGCATTTTGCCAGCATACATTCTAATGCAGCAGTACCGGATGCCAACAGTGTCGCATCGCTGGCTATCATTGCCGCGCGAGCATTACCGTCAAGTAAATGTACCGATAGATCAGGAGCAACCTCAGCTTTGATACGTTCAAACTGTTCACGTCGCTTGCTATTGACCAGAGGAACGAGGACTTCAAGCTCAGGCAGCTTTTGCTTGAGGAGGACAGCAGTACGCAGGAAATCACCACTAAGCATTTCAACTTCTGAGTGGCGGCTTCCGGGTAGTAAGGCTAAACAGGGCACATTTGGCGCAATGCCTAATTCAGCTCTTGCTGCTGGCTTATCTGGGGTTAATGGCATGGCGTCGGCCATGGTATGACCGATAAAGCGGCAAGGAACATTAAAACGATCGTAAAACGCTTTTTCAAAAGGAAGAAAAGCGAGCACCATATCAGTCGCTT
Organism: Yersinia massiliensis; assembly: GCF_003048255.1. Lineage (NCBI taxonomy): Bacteria > Pseudomonadati > Pseudomonadota > Gammaproteobacteria > Enterobacterales > Yersiniaceae > Yersinia > Yersinia massiliensis. The sequence goes on along the minus strand of NZ_CP028487.1, from coordinate 1,080,030 downwards.
TACCTATTTTGAAAACACGTTTTTGTCGCCAAGCCCATACTGATGGACTGACATAATGAATGGTACGAATACCACGTTGCTTCAAGCGCCCTTCTAGGGTGATATTAAAATCAGGCGCGTCAATGCCCACAAAAACATCAGGAGCCAACTCACTAAAACGTTGAGTTAGCTCTTTTCGGATTTTCAGCAACCGTGGCAAGCGTTCTAGCACTTCAACAACGCCCATCACTGCCAATTCTTCCATCTCAAACCAAGCTTCACATCCTTCAGCTTGCATCAGAGGCCCCGCAACGCCGACAAAGCGAGCATTAGGTACCTGAGCTTTCAGCGCACGAATTAATCCTGCACCTAAGATGTCGCCAGATGTTTCTCCAGCGACTAAACCTATCGTTAAAGGACGCTCGCCACTTGATGGACGATCTGCAACTAATGGGCTAATTTGCATAGATCAGCGAATAATGCCGCGAGTCGAACGAGCAAAGAAATCACTAAATGCTTGAACAGCTGGATATTGCTCCGCCAATTCAGCAATTTCAGGTTTCACTTCATCTAACGTTCTACCGCTGCGATACAGTAACTTGTAGGCATTGCGGATAGCATGAAGCGATTCTTTGTCGAAACCACGACGTTTCAGCCCTTCGATATTGATACCGAACGGTGTCGCGTGATTACCTTGTGCAATGACAAACGGAGGCACGTCTTGAGCAACGCCAGAACAACCACCCACCATAACATGCGCACCGATCACGCAGAATTGGTGAATGGCAGTCATACCACCGATAATGGCATAATCGTCAATTTCCACATGACCACCCAGCGTTGCATTATTCGCAAGAATGCAACGATTGCCGATAATACAGTCATGGGCAATATGGGCATTGATCATCAGTAAATTATCGCTGCCTACTTTCGTCAATTCCCCACCTTGCACCGTGCCACGATGGATAGAAACGCTTTCACGGATACGGTTACGATCACCGATCTCGACTCTAGTTGGCTCACCTGCATATTTCAGATCCTGATTTGCTTCACCAATAGAAGCAAATTGATAAATCTGATTATCGCAGCCGATTTTTGTTATTCCATTAACGACGACATGGGATTTCAGTTCCGTGCCAGCGCCGATTTCCACCTGGGATCCGACAAAGCAGAAGGGGCCAATACGAACGCCTGCGCCAATAACAGCGCCTTCTTCGACGATAGAACTTGGATGGATAACGGCCGTTTTGTCAATCACGTATCAGGACTCCTTTGCAACTACAGGTTCTGCTGGCGGTGTCGCGGGTTTGCTACGAGCACACATCATGGTAGCCGTACAAACAATCTCACCATCGACTTTGGCAACACCGGTAAAACGAGTCAAACCACGACGTTCTTTGACAAACTCAACTTCCATGATCATTTGATCACCAGGAACAACCGGACGCTTGAAGCGGGCTTCATCAATACCAGCAAAATAATAAAGCTCGCCAGGCTCAAGCTTACCACGGCTCTTAAACGCCAAAATCCCTGTAGCTTGTGCCATAGCTTCTAAAATCAGCACGCCAGGGAAAATAGGTTTGCCCGGAAAGTGGCCTTGGAAAAATGGCTCGTTGAAAGAGACGTTCTTCACTGCACGCAGAAATTTTCCTTCCTCAAAATCAAGGACACGATCTACCAGCAAGAACGGAAAACGGTGCGGGAGTAGATCCAAAATCTCTTCAATATGCAGAGTATGAGTGTCAGTAGTCAAAATACTCTTCCTGTCTAAAAAACTGATGCTATCAACAACACGGCCTGCACTGCCCCAAAAGGGAGGCATTAGGCAGGCCGCAAATTAGGAACTCTGTATACCCTTCAAGCTTGAAACTGCTGGAGCTAGCGCTACTTTTATACCCAAATACTCACTTCAAACACTCATATGAGGAAGTCTCGGGAATCATTCGCTTACAGCCGACCTGCAATATCCATTTCTTTGGGTATCTACTTTTGGCATCAACTGCCAATAGCTTAATTATTTGCTCAGAGTGTCTGGCTTGAGTGATTATTCTTTATCGATTTTACGCTCAATAGCTTTTAATCGCTTATTAATCCCATCAATATTCATCACTAAAGCAGCTGTCTTGCGCCAAACTTTATTCGGTTGTAGCGGAATACCGGAGGAGTATAACCCAGGTTCAGTGATTGGACGCATCACCATTCCCATTCCAGTCACAGTGACTTTGTCACAAATCTCCATGTGACCATTGATCACACTGGCCCCACCTATCATGCAATAACGGCCAATTTTCAGGCTGCCCGCCATGATAACACCACCCGCAACTGCGGTATTGTCGCCAATCACAACGTTATGTGCAATCTGACATTGGTTATCAATGATGACGCCATTACCAATTATCGTATTATCTAATGCACCACGGTCAATCGTTGTACAGGCACCAATCTCTACACGGTCACCAATATGCACAGAACCAAGCTGCGGGATTTTTATCCAGTTGCCACGATCATTTGCATAGCCAAAACCATCTGCACCAATGACCGTACCGGACTGAATCAGGCAATTTTGCCCAATCACAATTTCATGATAAACGGAAACATTGGCCCACAAACGGCTACCAGCGCCAATGTGAGTATCTTTACCAATAAAGCAGCCAGCACCGATAACAACGTTATCGCCCAGCACAACACCTGATTCTATCACTGCATTTGCGCCGACTGAGACATTCTCTCCCAGCGTTGCCTGCGAAGAAATCACCGCACTCGGGGCAATATCTTGCGCCGGTTGAGGTGTGGTATCCATTATTTGCGCCATACGTGCATAGGTTAAATACGGATTCTTAACCACAAGCGCCGCAGATTTACAAAAAGGTAAGTCAGCCTCAGTTAACACCACAGCACCTGCACGGCAAGTGGCGAGTTGTTCCTGATAACGGCTGTTTGACAAAAACGTGATTTGCTCAGGTTGGGCAGAATGCATAGAAGCGATGCCGGTGATGACAAGATCGCCATCACCGTGCACCTGTGCATCCAACTGCTGGGCTAAATCAGCCAGTCGAATTGAAGGCATGTTTTATTTAACCTGTTTCAGCACGTCAGCAGTAATGTCTTTTGAAGGGTCTGCGTATGCAACAGCATTCGCATCAATCACCACATCATAACCGCCTTTGCTAGCAACAGACTTAACAGCATCCTGAATACGGCTCAGAATTTTGTTACGTTCTTCCATCTGACGACGGCGATTGTCTTGCTCAAAAGCCTGAGCTTTCGTTGAGAAAGTTTCACGCTGTTTCATTACATCGTTTTCCAGCTTGGTACGATCGCTGGCTTTCATGGTAGAACCATCACGTTGCAGTCTCTGCATTTTAGTCTGCAGATCTTTTTCCATTCCTTGCAATTCGGTTGCACGGCCTTTGAATTCATTCTCCAGCTGCTTAGCTACGGTTTCACGCGCAGGTAATTGTTGGAAGATGCTGGAAACATTAACAATAGCAATCTTGTCAGCGGCTTGAACGCTGGCTGAAGCAGCCAATGCTAAACCAAGACCTGCGGCACACAACCACTTTTTCACTATAAACTCCTTACCATTACCCGTTTGTGTCAGAGACACCTTGAAGTGCACTTAATACTGAATAACACCTAAGATAGCGCCAGCCAGAGCCAACGCGGTCTTAGGTTATTTCAACTACCAGTGCTGTCTTTAAAATTCGGCCCTGCTTTACCTAACAATTACCAAGTTTTACCGATGTTAAACTGGAATTGTTCTGACTTATCACCTTCGTAATCTTTAACCGGTTTAGCATATGAGAACACTAGTGGCCCCAATGGAGACATCCATTGCAATGACACACCGGCAGACACACGAATATTACTCGCTTTACTATAATCAGGTATGCCAGCAGCACGTGTTGCTGCAGTATTTTCCCAATTAGTATCCCATACCGTACCGGAATCAATGAAGAATGAAGTCCGTATAGAGTTAGAGTATTTCTCACTAATAAACGGTGTCGGTGTAATCAGTTCTAAACTGGCCACCGCCATCGCGTTACCACCGACTGCATCGGTAGAGTTTCTGACAGTTCCATCAGTATTATAGTACGCCGCTTTTGGACCGATGTTATTTGATCGGAAACCACGCACAGAACTGGAACCACCCGCATAGAAGTTTTCGTAGAATGGCATCTCTTTAGAGCCGATACCGTCGCCATAACCCAAGCGACCACGGCCTAACAGCACCCACGAATGATCTTCATCTATCGGCTGATAAGCAGACGTATCAAACGTCACTTTATAGAACTCGTTATCAGAACCCGGCACAGTCACTTTAGTATTGACTGATGATTTAACACCCTTGGTTGGGAAGAAACCACGGTCAAGGTTGTTATATGTCCAACCCATATTCAGTGTGAAATCGTCTGCGGTGAAGCCTGCACGGTCAACTAGGTTAGGATCTTGACCAACAGAGTCAAGGTATCGCCACATAGCGACTTGCGGTTCCATATCTGACAGGTCGTTATGGACGTAACCTAAGCCAACACGCAAGGAGTTATACTCATTGATTGGGAAGCCTAAAGTACCATCAACACCATAACTACTGTTGGTATAGCCCGACAGGTCTGCATTATCTGCTTTAAAGTCATTATAGAAGATACGCCCACCCAGACTAACACCATCAACAGTGAAGTAAGGGTCAGTCAACGTAAATTCAGCATACGTCTGGTAGTCGTTTTTCGTGCCGTTAATACCGACAGTATTACCCGTACCTAACCAGTTTTCCTGCTGAACACCGACTTGGAAGCTCACACCACTTTCAGTACCGTAACCGATACCAAAGTTGAGGCTACCCGTATTTCGCTCTTTAACTTTGTAGGTAATGTCTACCTGATCAGGTGTTCCAGGAACACGTTGAGTTTCAACTTCAACGGTTTCAAAGTAGCCAAGGCGGTTCAAACGCTCTTTACCCGCTTCGACTTGATCATTCCCTAACCAGGCACCTTCCATCTGACGCATTTCACGGCGTAATACGGAATCCTTACTGGTGTCATTACCTTCGAAGCGAACATTACGGACATAGAAGCGGTTACCCGCATCGACATTGATATGCAGTTTCACTGTTTTATCAGCATCGTTAATTTCAGGCTGCGACACGACACGCGGATAAGCATAGCCATAACGGCCCAACATCTTCTTGATGTCATCTTCCATTCGCGTGACTTTACTGCCGTTAAACAGTTCACCCGGCTCAATCTGTACCAGCTTATCTGCCTCAGATTGGTGCCCTGCAAGATTACCGCTCACAACCACGCTATTAAGCTTGTATTGGTTGCCTTCGGTAATGTTGATGGTGATATAGATGCCTTTTTTGTCCGGCGTCAAACTGACCTGAGTCGAATCAATGTTGAATCGCGCATACCCACGATCCAAGTAGAAACTACGCAAGGTTTCAAGATCGCCAGCCAACTTCTGCTTCTGATATTTACGATCACCAACCACGTTCCACCACGGCACTTCATCCCGCAATTGGAAGCGAGAGATGAGCTCATCAGTTGTGAAACTGTGATTACCGACGATGTTGATCTGCTGAATTTTTGCAGAAACACCTTCAGTGAAGACTAATTTAAGATCGACACGGTTACGCGGCAGCGGTGTAACAACAGCCTTCACAGAAGCGCTGTATTTACCCACGCTGTAGTAGAAATCTTCGAGTCCTTTTTCAATGCTGGATATAGTGGTACGGTCCAGGGCTTCGCCAACCCGGACGCCAGAGGCTTCCAGATTCTGCTTGAGCATGTCATCTTTCACCGCTTTGTTACCGGAGAAAGTGATGCTGGCAATCGTTGGGCGTTCTTTGACTTGAACAATCAGCGTATCACCATCGCGCAGGACGCGAACGTCCTCGAAGTTGCCTGTAGCAAACAACGCGCGAATAGTATTACCGATGTCATCATCACTGACGGTATCGCCTACGCGAACCGGCATATTAAGTAACGCCGCACCGACGGCGACCCGTTGCAGGCCTTCGAAATGAATATCTTTCACCACGAACCCGTCTGCACCGTATACGGTGGCGCTGCCAAACAGCAGCGACGCTATGAGCAACTTTTTCATCGCCATCGTTGTTATGCGTTCTTCCTAACCTATCCCCTGCCGTTAAAGACGGGAGAAATCATTGAAAAGTGCAAGCCCCATTAATAACACCAGCAAAATAGAGCCAATGCGATAACTGAAGTCTTGTACTCGCTCAGAAACCGGCCCACCCTTGAGCTTCTCTATCGCCAGGAAGAGCAGATGTCCACCATCTAATACCGGTAACGGGAACAGATTGATAATCCCCAAGTTGACACTGATTAGCGCCAAAAACATCAGGTAATACACCAACCCGTACTCAGCTGATACTCCAGCGCCTTGTGCAATAGATATCGGGCCACTCAAGTTATTCAGTTTAACATCACCAGTAATCAGTTTACCCAACATGCTTACCGTCAACCGCATCAACTGCCAGGTTTTATCCCCAGCTTGATAGAGTGCGGTAAACGGGCCATATTGGCGAATCGTTCTATACTCATCCGGAAGCGGTATCACTTTCGGTACTACACCCGCAAAACCTTCACTGCGGTTTTCTCCAACCGATTTTGTATCTGGAATCAAGGTTAAAGACAAGGGGGTACTTCCCCTTTCAATATCTAAAACCAGCGGTTTACCGGGATTATCACGAACCTGTAAAACAAAAGTCTGCCACCGATCCAGTGCTTGACCGCCAACTTTAACGATCCTATCCCCTGCTTGTAAACCTGCCTTTTGCGCCGCTGACCCAGATTGTACTTCAGCCAGAACAGATTCTATCTGCGGGCCCCGGGGAATTATACCCAGTGCAACAACAGGATCTTGCTTGTCTGGTTCAAATTGCCACTGCCGTAAGTCCAGCGTCTTTTGCACGATGTTGCTAGAACCTGATACCTCATGACCAGTAGTGAATGGCGCAACGCCAACTTGCGTTTGTTGATCACCAATTTTACTGATTAGTGCCAAACGAACAGAATCCCAGTCAGGCGTTTCGATACCATCTACCGACTTAAGTTCCATTCCTGGAGAAATATTAGCTTGTGCAGCAATGGATTGTGGCGAAATATCACCCACGACAGGACGCACACTTGGCACACCAATGATGAACACTAGCCAGTAAGCAATAATAGCAAAAAGGAAGTTAGCAATAGGACCCGCGCTGACGATTGCCGCACGTTGCAAAACAGTTTTATTGTTAAAAGATTGATGGCGAAATTCTGGCGCAACAGCTTCTACGCGCTCATCCAACATCTTAACATAGCCGCCTAGAGGGATCAGGGCGATGACATATTCAGTGCCCTGACGATCAGTCCGACGCCATAAAGCTTTGCCAAAACCAATCGAAAAGCGTTCTACGCGGACACCACAACGCCGTGCCACCCAAAAGTGGCCGAATTCATGCACGGTGATTAAGATCCCCAGTGCGATAATAAACGCGGCCAGGCTCCAGAGTATGCTCATCATATTCCCTAAACTCCCCGTCAGTGACGGATTAAAACACTAACAGCATTAAGCAGGCAAATACCGGCACAGCTGCGGTCAGGCTATCGATACGATCCAGTATCCCACCATGACCAGGAATCAAATGACCACTGTCTTTGATTCCCGCTTCACGTTTAAACATACTTTCGGTCAAATCGCCGAGTACCGAGGCCAATGCTGCGACCACGGAACAGATTAACAGTTTTTCAGGGATGATATCTAACGGTGCATATCGGCCAAACAGCCATGATATCAGAGCCGATGTCAGTAAACCGCCAATTAATCCTTCCCATGTTTTACCTGGTGAGACTTTAGGCGCTAATTTATGTTTACCGAATAGCTTACCGAACATATAAGCGCCAGAATCAGCTCCCCAGACCAAAAGCATTACGTATAACAGCCACCAAGCCCCAATATTATGGTGCTGGTCATAGCCATACTGGCGTAGTGCCACCATCCCCCAGAAAAATGGGACAATGGTCAGAATACCGAAAATGATACGTAAGAGACGCGAATCGCGCCAGAATGCAGCGGAACGTGGATAAGTCAGCACCAATAGCAATGCAGCGAGCCACCACCCCATAGAGAGCCAGAGTGGAACGCTAACTTGCGGAAGATGAACTGAATGCTGATAAGCCGGGAGACTTAGCAACATCAAGACAAGTAGGAAACCACAGAGTATCGCTAACCAGATACGCTGAGAACGACTGGCAAATCCAGCTAATTGCCCCCACTCCCAAGCTGCGAGCATACAGACGAAGAGAGTGACAATAGCAAAGCCAACCGGCGGAAGCAGGAACAGTGCACCAATGACAACTGGAATCAAAATCAAAGCAGTTATGAGACGATACTTCAGCAAAAGTTCCCCCTAGGATGCCGTGGCATCGATAGGTGTAGTTCCCCCGAAGCGACGCTCGCGTTGAGCAAATGCATTCAGCGCACCTTCAAAGACATGTTCATCAAAATCAGGCCAGAGTACATCAGTAAAGTAAAGTTCAGCATAGGCAATTTGCCACAACAAGAAATTACTGATGCGATGTTCACCACCGGTTCTGATCACTAAATCCACCTCAGATTGCTCATGTAGGCAGATATGCGAGTTTAGCGATTCTTCATTGATATCTGTGGGTTGCAGCTCCCCTCGCTGTACTTGTTCAGCGATATGGCGCACGCCCTGAATAATATCCCAACGCCCACCATAATTGGCAGCAATGTTAAGTTTCAGACCGTCATTATTGACTGTAAGCGCTTCTGAGCGACGGATCCGTTGTTGCAAACGTTCACTAAACCGACTGATATCACCAATAACCGATAAACGAACATTATGTTTATGCAGGCTTTTGACTTCGCTGTCCAGTGCACGAACAAAAAGCTCCATTAAAGCGGTGACTTCCTGAGCAGGACGATTCCAGTTTTCACTACTGAAAGCATAAAGTGTGAGTGCATCTAGATGATGGGTGGCAGCAAAACTTACCGCACGCCGAACCGATTTCACACCTGCTTTATGACCGAAAACCCTTAATTTTCCGCGATTTTTAGCCCATCGCCCATTACCATCCATAATGATTGCAACATGGCGTGGCATCAGGGGGGACAAACTAGTCCTATCTTCATTTACAGACGACATAATGCGGACTCATTTCCTCAAAAATCAATTGTTCGTCCCGAACATTAGGCAGCAAATGCACAAAAAAAGCCGTGTACCAAGTCACGGCTTCTTAAGTGACAGCCAAAATAGACGGCTTAAATACTTATTGGGCCACTAATCAACAGTCTATCTCTCTATCGACGGTGCAGACTATATCATCTCAGCCTTGCCCTAACAAATTCCCAAATCAGATAGCAATTCTGAATTATTCAATTTTGCGATAGCTTGGGCCGCTGTTGTGCGGGCTTTGCGATCAATCACCAGTACCTCATCAACACTAGAGGGTTCCGGTAACGATAAATGCTCGACTACTGCTCGATTAACAACTGCGATATCAGTAAAACGAATCTGCGAATCTAAAAATGCCATGACTGACACTTCGTTCGCGGCATTCAACGCTGTCGTTGCGGCCTGCCCTGCATTACATGCATCAATGGCCAGTTTCAGACACGGATATCGTAGATAATCCGGTGTAGCAAAGGTCAGCTCGCTTATTTTGCAAAAATCCAACGATGCTACACCTGAATTAACGCGCTTCGGATACGCCATCGCATGTGCAATAGGTGTACGCATATCTGGTGTACCCATTTGCGCGAGCACACTACCATCATGATAGCGTACCATCGAATGAATGACCGATTGAGGATGCAAAATGACTTCTATTTGTTGTGCGCTAGCATTAAATAACCAGCGAGCTTCAATATACTCTAGCCCTTTATTCATCATTGTTGCAGAGTCGACTGAAATTTTACGGCCCATAGACCAGTTTGGATGAGCACAAGCTTGATCTGGCGTGACATCTGCAAATTGCGACAACGGAATTTCGCGTAATGGCCCGCCAGAACCCGTCAGAATGATACTCGAAACGCCATTATCACTCAGTGAAGAATAGCCCAATTGGCGCTGAATTTTTTCAGGTAAACTCTGAAAAATAGCATTATGCTCACTGTCGATTGGCAACAGTTGTGCTTTGCTATTTTTTACTTCATCCATAAACAGTTTGCCGCAAGTAATCAGAGATTCTTTGTTAGCTAGTAAGACCTGTTTACCCGCACGAATAGCAGCCAGTGTAGAAGATAACCCCGCCACACCAACAATCGCGGCCATCACCTGATCAACATCATCTAACGCAGCCAACTCACAGGCAGCTTTTTCCCCCGAGAGCACCTCAGTTTTTGAGCCGTTCTCAGCTAAAAGCAGGCGCAATGCTTTAGCAGCTGTTTCATCACTCATTGCAGCATAACGGGGAGCGAATTCGAGGCATTGCCGAGCCATCTGCTCGACATTTCGACCTGCAACTAATGCAGTGATATTGAATAATTCAGGATTAGCTCGCACAACAGCTAATGTACTGTTGCCGATAGAACCAGTAGAACCAAGAATAGTCAGTTGCTTCATGAGAGTACTCTGAATAACTGTTTTTGTGATAGGCGAGGCGTCCACCATCCTGCAAGACAGGCGGTATTATTCATCTCCTCCAACCCAATTTTTTGGTGCTGTAAGACAAATGACAGATTAGCAGATAATATAATTAGCCGATATTATGTTGATTTGATGAAACTTTTAATCGATTGAAAATATTGATTCTGCTAAAAACAAAGCGCCCCCTAAGCGGCGCTTTATCATTCTGGATCAGGATTAGAAATCCATTAATTCAGCTTCTTTAGCAGCCAACGCTGTATCAACTTTTTTGATAAAGGCATCAGTCAGCTTTTGTACATCGTCTTGAGAACGGCGGTCTTCATCTTCGCTAATCTCTTTGTCTTTCAACAGCGCTTTTACTTTTTCGTTAGCATCGCGGCGCACGTTACGAATTGAGACACGACCTTGCTCTGCCTCTGCACGAACAACTTTGATGAGGTCTTTACGGCGCTCTTCAGTCAACGCTGGCAATGGAACACGGATTACGGTACCAGCAGAAGAAGGATTTAGGCCCAAATCAGACGTCATAATTGCTTTCTCAACGGCAGCGCTAAGGCTACGGTCAAAAACAGTCAAAGCCAGAGTGCGAGAGTCTTCAACAACGATGTTAGCCAACTGACGTAATGGCGTAGCAGTGCCATAGTACTCAACCTGAATGCCATCAAGAATACTTGGAGAGGCACGACCGGTACGAATCTTGCTGATATGGTTCTGGAAGGCTTCAAAGCACTTTTCCATGCGCACTTCAGCGTCTTTTCTAATTTCGTTAATCACGTTGTTAACCCTTGAAAACTGGTTACTTGGCAGGCCATAGCTTCAGTATAGCCGGTGAATATACAAACCAACAGTTGCTGACTGAAGGGGCAAATTTTTAAACGAAACACCCCTAGCCATTCGAGCACCTGCTTATTTAACGATTGATGTCACTTCTTTGGTGATCAACGTCCCTTCATTCTCACCCATCACCACGCGACGCAGTGCACCAGGCTTATTCATGTTAAAGACGCGAATAGGTAGATTATGATCACGTGCCAAAGTGAAGGCCGCCAGATCCATAACTTTAAGCTCACGCTCTAAAACATCCTGATAGGTTAACTGTTCATACAGTGTTGCGTCAGGATTTTTCACCGGATCTGCGGAGTAGACCCCATCAACTTTGGTGGCTTTCAACACCACATCAGCTTCGATTTCAATACCACGCAGACATGCAGCAGAATCCGTCGTAAAGAATGGATTACCCGTACCGGCGGCAAAAATGACCACACGGTTATGACGCAGTAAGCTGATGGCTTCAGCCCAGCTGTAATTATCACACACGCCATTCAATGGAATAGCTGACATCAAGCGAGCGTTCACATAGGCACGATGCAGTGCATCTCGCATTGCCAGGCCATTCATTACAGTAGCCAGCATTCCCATGTGGTCGCCCACAACGCGGTTCATCCCTGCCTGTGCCAAACCGGCACCGCGGAATAAGTTACCACCGCCAATGACCACACCGACCTGAATGCCCAATTCGACAAGCTCTTTAACTTCTTGAGCCATGCGATCCAAAACGCTTGCGTCGATACCAAAACCTTCTGCACCTTGCAGGGCTTCGCCACTAAGCTTAAGCAGGATACGCTGATATACGGGTTTTGCATTGGTTGCCATGGTGTTCTGTCCTAGCAGCAGTAGTAATATGAGGGAGACTTGTCCGTCAGGCATTCAACACAATTCTATGCGTCAAAACTGATCGAAATAAATTCTGTGTGAATAAAATGGAACCGCCTATTGGCGGCCCCATTTTTAGCATTAAGACTGTTTGCTCATTGCTGCAACTTCAGCAGCAAAGTCAGTCTCAGCTTTCTCAATGCCTTCACCTACTTCAAAGCGAACGAAGTTGACAACGTCAGCTTTGTTTTCTTTCAGCAGATCGCCAACAGTTTTGCTTGGGTCCATAACGAAGTTCTGACCAGTCAAAGAAACTTCGCCGGTGAACTTACGCATACGGCCTTCAACCATCTTCTCAGCAATTTCACGTGGTTTGCCGGATTCGATAGCGATATCCAACTGGATTTGGTGCTCACGAGCAACAACTTCAGCAGGCACATCTTCTGGCTTAACATATTCAGGCTTGCTTGCAGCGATGTGCATAGCAATGTGCTTAACCAGCTCTTCATCAGCGCCAGTTGCAGCAACCATAACGCCGATGCGTGCACCGTGCAGATATGTACCCAGAACATCGCCTTCCAGTGCAGCAATACGACGAATATTGATATTTTCGCCGATTTTAGCAACTAGGTTTGCACGTTGTTCTTCAAACTTAGCTTTCAACGCTTCGATATCGGTGATTTTGTCAGCCAGCGCTGCGTTAACCACTTCTTCGCCAAATGCTTTAAAGCCAGCATCTTTAGCAACGAAGTCAGTTTCACAGTTCAGTTCCAGAATCACACCGAATTTACCGTCGGTTGAAACTTTAGCCAGAATGATACCTTCAGCAGCGATACGGCCTGCTTTCTTGGCAGCTTTAGCCTGACCAGATTTACGCATATTGTCGATGGCAAGCTCGATGTCGCCGTTAGCTTCAACCAACGCCTTTTTACATTCCATCATGCCTGCGGCAGTACGCTCACGCAGTTCTTTTACCAAAGCAGCGGTAATAGCAACCATTTCAATTTCCTCGGTTCTCTTGTGAAGACAAGATCTCACATTAGATACGCAAAGGGGGCCTATAAAAGGCCCCCTAACCAACATTTTTCAATACCTGGTTAATAAGGGCTCCTGCGAGCCTGACTTATTATTCAGCTTCTACGAAGCTTTCTTCCGCTTGAACGGCCAGATCTTGAGAACGACCTTCATTGACAGCAGTAGCAACAGAGCTCAGGTACAGTTTTACTGCACGGATTGCATCGTCGTTACCTGGGATGATGAAGTCAACGCCATCTGGATCGGAGTTAGTATCAACGATAGAGAATACCGGGATACCCAGGTTGTTAGCTTCTTTGATAGCGATGTGTTCGTGGTCAGCATCAACAACAAACAGAGCGTCTGGTAAGCCGCCCATGTCCTTGATACCGCCCAAGCTGTTTTCCAACTTGTTCAGTTCACGAGTACGCATCAGCGCTTCTTTTTTAGTCAGCTTGTCAAAAGTGCCGTCTTGAGACTGGATTTCCAAATCTTTCAAACGTTTGATGGACTGACGAACAGTTTTCCAGTTAGTCAGCATCCCGCCCAACCAGCGATGGTTCACGAAGAACTGGTCGCAGTTGTTGGCAGCTTCTTTTACCGCTTCGCTTGCTGCGCGTTTAGTTCCAACGAACAAGATCTTACCTTTACGGGAAGAGATCTTTTTCAACTCAGCCAGAGCTTCGTTGAACATTGGAACAGTCTTTTCCAGGTTGATGATGTGAACTTTGTTACGTGCGCCGAAGATGAAAGGCTTCATTTTCGGGTTCCAGTAACGGGTTTGGTGACCAAAGTGAACACCGGCCTGGAGCATATCGCGCATGGAAACAGTTGCCATGATTAAAACCTCTATAGTATCAGTTGGGGTTATGCCTCCACGTATCCCATAACGCCGACCCCACAAGCAATTGATAATCATCAAAAACTTTAGGGCACCCCGGCGTATGTGTCGACACGTGTGTGTTATTTACACATATGAGTGCGTTTGGTATTACTCAGCTGAATCACACATTTGCCACTAGCACATGACTAAGAACGTAGTGCGATTCGCCGGCGCGCTTTATACCATAAACAGCCACAATACACCAACTTTTGTTGCATATAGTGCCGCCACTGCAAACGAAAGTTTGGCAGCAAATTGCAGGGCTGATACCATTAGCGCCAGATTTTTTATGAATCGACATTCACCTGTTTTTTCTACAACTATTTTTTCTACAATTATGCCCCGATAATTTAGCGTGGCAGGCCGGTAGCGCTCTCACCCCCTGCGATAGCAACAACGATGAAGGGTATAATTAATAACGGCGGCTGATACATACAGCCCCCACGGACACTTTGCATGGCAATCTCAATCAAAACACCTGAAGACATTCAAAAAATGCGCGTTGCTGGCCGCTTGGCTGCTGAGGTGCTGGAAATCATTGAACCTCATGTAAAACCAGGGGTCAGTACCGGCGAGCTTGATCGTATCTGTCACGACCATATCACCAACCACCAGCAAGCTATTTCTGCCTGCTTGGGGTACCACGGTTATCCAAAATCAGTTTGTATCTCAGTGAATGAAGTCATCTGCCACGGTATCCCAAGTGATGAAAAAATCCTGAAAGATGGCGATATCGTCAATATCGACGTTACCGTGATTAAAGATGGCTTTCATGGCGACACCTCCAAAATGTTCATCGTCGGCAAACCAACTATTTTGGGCGAACGCCTGTGCCGCGTGACACAAGAGAGCCTCTATTTGGCCATCAAGATGGTCAAACCAGGTATCCGCCTGCGCACGCTGGGTAAAGCTATCCAGCAGTTTGTTGAAGCAGAGAACTTCTCTGTGGTGCGTGAGTATTGTGGTCACGGTATTGGCGAAGGCTTCCATGAAGAGCCTCAAGTTCTGCACTACGATGCAGATGATGGTGGAGTGGTCTTGCAAACCGGTATGGCGTTCACGATTGAACCCATGGTGAATGCTGGGGATTACCGAATTCGCACCATGAAAGACGGCTGGACGGTAAAAACTAAAGATCGCAGCTTGTCGGCACAGTATGAGCATACTATTGTGGTAACGGATAACGGCTGCGAAATAATGACGTTGCGAAAGGATGACACTATTCCCAACATCATAACGCACGAGTAATGATGACAAGCCGGCTTCCGCCGGCTTTTTTTATGGGCTGCGTTTCTTATCAGGTATACATTCATCTCAGGTTTATATTCATCGGGAAAACATATGTCTGAAAATCATACCGAGCACGCTGTAGCACTGGCGCTCACCATTCCTGAGCAGCCCGCTTCACCCAGTACCTATCTTGATGGTGAGCTTAATTGCGCGAGCCTCAAGCAACGGCTTGAAGCATTTCAATTCTGGTTGGCTGAAGCATTCAATGGCGGAATCAGCGCTGAGGTCTTAATTGCAGCACGCAGTCATTACATCGACCAATTGTTGCAGCGTTTGTGGACATATTACGGCTTTGATGACGTCCCTGAAACTGCCTTAGTCGCCGTCGGTGGTTATGGGCGTGGTGAACTGCACCCTCTATCAGACATTGATGTCTTAGTCCTAAGCAAACAGCGCTTAAATGATGAGCAAGCTCAGCGAATCGGCCAGTTGATCACACTACTCTGGGATCTGAAGCTAGAAGTGGGCCATAGCGTGCGAACTTTGGAGGAGTGTTTACTGGAAGGATTGGCCGATCTCACCGTCGCCACCAACATGATTGAATCTCGTCTAATTTGTGGTGACGTGGCTCTGTTCTTACAGATGCAAAAACACATTTTTAGCGATGGTTTCTGGCCTTCGCCTCAATTTTTCCATGCCAAAGTTGCCGAGCAGCAAGAGCGACATAAGCGCTATCACGGTACGAGCTATAATCTGGAACCGGATATTAAAAGCAGCCCCGGTGGGTTAAGGGATATTCACACTCTACTCTGGGTCGCGCGCCGCCATTTTGGTGCCACATCATTAAGTGAAATGGTTGATTTCGGCTTTCTAACCAAAGCTGAGCGCAATGAGCTCATCGAAAGTTTGAGTTTTTTATGGCGTATTCGTTTTGCCTTACATCTGGTTTTGACTCGCTACGATAACCGATTGTTGTTTGACCGCCAGTTGAGCGTTGCCCAACTTCTGCAATATCAAGGCGAAGGTAATGAACCGGTCGAGCATATGATGAAAGATTTTTATCGCATGACACGCCGAGTCAGTGAACTCAACAACATGCTGTTGCAACTGTTCGATGAAGCCATACTGGCACTGGATACCACTGAAAAGCCACGTCCACTCGATGATGAGTTTCAGTTACGTGGTGACTTAATTGATCTGCGCGATGAAAACCTCTTTGTTCAGCAACCTGAAGCCATTATGCGCATGTTCTATCTGATGGTGCGCAATCAAGAAATCAAAGGGATTTACTCCACCACAGTACGCCGCTTACGCCATGCTCGTCGGCATCTAAAACAGCCTTTATGCCAGATTCCTGAAGCTCGTAAGCTGTTTATGGCTATTTTGCGCCATCCAGGTGCGGTTTCTCGCGCATTACTGCCCATGCATCGTCATAGCGTGCTGTGGGCTTATATGCCGCAATGGGGCAGCATTGTCGGCCAAATGCAGTTTGACCTTTTTCATGCTTATACCGTTGATGAACACACGATTCGGGTACTGCTTAAACTCGAAAGCTTTGCGGATGAGAAGACTCGGCCGCAGCATCCCCTGTGTGTCGAGCTTTATCCGCGCCTGCCGCAGCCTGAATTACTGTTACTCGCAGCGCTATTTCACGATATAGCCAAAGGGCGTGGCGGCGACCATTCAATACTGGGTGCTCACGATGTATTGGAATTTGCTGAGCAGCACGGACTCAACTCGCGCGAAGCGCAGCTCGTTGCTTGGCTTGTGCGCTGCCATTTATTGATGTCAGTTACGGCCCAGCGCCGTGACATTCAAGACCCCGATGTTATCCAGCAATTTTCCGCTGAGGTACAGAGCGAAACTCGCTTGCGTTATTTAGTCAGCCTGACCGTCGCTGATATCTGTGCCACTAATGAAACCTTGTGGAATAGCTGGAAGCAGAGCCTATTACGCGAACTTTATTTTGCGACAGAAAAACAGCTTCGACGTGGGATGCAAAATAGCCCTGACTTGCGTGAACGTGTTCGCCATCATCGACTACAAGCCTTGGCATTGCTACGGATGGATAATATCGATGAAGAAGCATTGCATCGTATCTGGAGCCGCTGTCGAGCCGATTACTTCCTACGCCATTCGCCTAATCAATTGGCATGGCATGCCCGTCACTTGTTGGCTCATGACTCAACCAAACCACTGGTGTTGGTGAGCCGTCAGGCTACTCGAGGTGGAACCGAAATATTCATCTGGAGCCCTGATCGTCCATCATTATTTGCCGCCGTTGTCGGTGAATTGGATCGCCGTAATCTGAGTGTCCATGACGCACAAATCTTCACTAACCGCGATGGTATGGCGATGGATACCTTCATCGTGTTAGAACCGGATGGCAGCCCACTGGCGCAAGATCGGCATCCCGTCATTAGTCACGCTTTGGAACAAGCCATGACGCAGCCAAACTATCAACATCCGCGTGTGAGAAGGCTGTCGCCGAAACTACGGCATTTCAGTGTGCCGACTGAAACTAATTTCTTGCCGACTCATAACGAGCGCCGGACTTATCTGGAGCTAATTGCACTGGATCAGCCGGGCTTGCTGGCCCGCGTGGGTGAGGTCTTTGCTGACTTAGGATTATCGTTACATAGCGCACGTATCACGACGATTGGTGAACGGGTGGAGGATTTATTTGTGCTAGCCGATAAAGATCGCCGTGCATTAAGCCCCGACACGCGCCGCGAATTGGCACAACGGTTGACAGATACCCTCAATCCAAACGATAAACTGTGATACAAATAACTTTTTAGCCATTAATTTACTTACAACCACGGCCCTAAATCATTGGCGTTGTCGCAAGCACATAAATCCAGATGAACTTTCATCGATGAGCCATTTGGGTGAATCTGAGCAGCTAATACAGCAACAGCGTCAAGTTAGAAGGGTATAAATGTTAGAAAGGGAAGAGAACAGAATGCAACAACTACAAAACGTGATTGAAACTGCCTTCGAGCGCCGCGCAGACATTACTCCGGCTAATGTAGATACCGTTACGCGCGAGGCGATTAACCATGTCATTGATCTGCTTGATACTGGCGCACTGCGTGTCGCAGAAAAAATTGAAGGTCAGTGGGTCACTCACCAATGGCTGAAGAAAGCTGTACTGCTCTCTTTCCGCATCAATGACAACCAAGTCATGGAAGGCGCTGAAACTCGTTATTACGATAAAGTCCCGATGAAATTCGCCGGTTATGATGAAGCGCGTTTCCAGCGTGAAGGCTTCCGTGTAGTGCCACCAGCAACCGTGCGTAAAGGTGCATTTATTGCCCGTAATACGGTATTGATGCCCTCTTATGTGAATATTGGCGCTTTCGTTGATGAAGGCACGATGGTTGATACTTGGGCGACGGTCGGTTCTTGCGCGCAAATTGGTAAGAACGTTCATCTTTCTGGCGGAGTGGGCATCGGTGGTGTATTGGAACCTCTGCAAGCCAACCCAACGATTATCGAAGATAACTGCTTTGTTGGTGCACGCTCCGAAGTGGTTGAGGGAGTTATCGTCGAGGAAGGTTCGGTTATCTCAATGGGCGTATTTATTGGTCAAAGCACCCGTATCTACGACCGTGAAACCGGCGAAGTCCACTATGGCCGAGTGCCCGCTGGATCTGTCGTGGTTTCGGGTAGCTTGCCATCAAAAGACGGCAGCTACAGCTTATATTGCGCTGTCATCGTGAAGAAAGTTGATGCAAAAACGCGCGGTAAAGTCGGTATCAATGAGTTATTACGCACCATTGACTAAGATTGAAGATAGCGGGAAAATCTCCCGCTATTTTTTTGCCTTGTGAGTAAATCACATATTTTGGCGAGATTTAACGTCATAATCATAAACTGTGGAATATACCCTTCAAAGAATTTGGATTGCATATCAGCAGCAAGTTTAATGAGGGATAAAACTAAAAGGTGGCGCTATGTATGACAATCTGAAAAGCTTAGGAATCACACAACCAGAAGATGTCGATCGCTATAGCCTGCGTCAGGAGGCCAATAACGACATTCTGAAGATTTACTTCCGCAAAGATAAAGGCGAGTTTTTTGCTAAGAGTGTGAAATTCAAATATCCACGCCAACGCAAAACAGTAGTGGCAGATAATGCCGGTCATGGTTACAAAGAAATCAATGAAATCAATCCTAACCTACGTTATGTCATTGATGAGTTGGACCAACTGTGCAAACGCGACCAGATTGAAGTTGATTTAAAACGTAAGATCCTTGATGACTTGCGTCATTTAGAAAGCGTTGTCGCCAATAAGATTTCTGAGATTGAATCTGATCTGGAAAAATTAACCAACGGCCGTTAATACGAACGCTTAAAATTAAGTCAGCCCGTATCGTGTTGTAATGTTATGACACAATACGGGTTTATTTACGCCACGCTCAACGATATTAATTAGGATGTGTTATTTAGCGATAAGCCGAAACTTTAGACGAAAGTGAATTCATCGCCTGTACAGCATCAATCTTATTAGGTATACCCATGGGAATACCGTAGTCCATAGTATAACGATCAGGTGTAGAATAATAAGGGACCGCATTACCTGCCATAATCGTTGAAAGCAACCCGTACCCTTGATCATGGGATTCACTCTCGCCACCATGCGATAGACCCATATTATGGCCCAGTTCATGGCGCATGACAGTCGTTCCACAGTTTATTGAACCGGTTGCTACCATATTACGGTCCCTTCCCCATGAACCTAGCCATGCCAATCCACAGCCATCTTCAGTGCCTTCGTAATAAATACCGTCGGCTTTTAAAGTATTCCGCCAGCCCTGCACTGTTGCATCTTCTCGTAACTCCTCGAGAGGATTACCCAGCGATTTCCAGTGCACCTTTGCCTCCACCTGCCGTAAACCAACAATACGATAGCGGAAATTAGCACCCGAATTTTCCAGCGCTTCATTCGTCAGAATAAAGCCTTCAGTTAAGCGCTTATGCATTGCGTCTTCGCCTAAACGATCTGCGGCTTTATCGCTGTAAAGTAATAACAAATCGATGGTGACCGTTTCACGATCCCAATGTCCTCGCTCATCCACCTTGAATGCGGCTGTCTCCCCCTTAGAGATTTTATAGTTTGAATTATCTGCCGAAACAGATATGTCTAATTCAGCTTCACTGTTAATAATAACCCGACTACCTGGTTCCTGTGCGGTAGGTAAGTATAAATTAGGCTGATAATTTCCATTAGCAGAATTAATAACAGTTCGTGGCGTCTGTAATTCAGGAATCTTGCCATCGATAATATCTTGCGCTTCATAAAAAGTATCTGGTGAGTCTATTAACTGCCATTTTCCTTTTTCAGCAAGATAGAAAAATTCATATTGTTCACCATGATGTAATTTCATCACGCTCGGATTATTAACATTGCTAGCATCAATAAACGTCACATTATCCGTTAGTGATTTTAGTATTATTTTATCGCGATCACCGGCGTTTTCTGGAAGAATCACTTTTTCCCGCCCAAGATTATCGGTAAGAGTCACCAATGTTTTTTGAGATGTCGGAGAGGGTATTTCACCATTAAGGCTATCTACCTCTGCATTTCTAATTGGTGAAGAATCAACCACCCAGAGATTATGGCTTTTCAAATACTTTAATACATACTGATCACCCGGTTCTATCGTCGTGGTACTCGCATATAAAAGCTGATTCGCTAAAATGCTTGAATTGTTGCTAGCAGTGGACCGAATAATAACGAGTGATTCATCCTTGGCAGTTGATGGGAGAGTGATTTCAGGCACCCAATCATTATTTTCCATCTTATAATAAACGATACCTTGAAGATTTTCAGAAATAAGGCTGCCGTCACTATTTGGTGTTAGATGAGTAACCCCTTGCCCTTGAATATCCCATTGTTGTATATCTTCGTGATATTCAAGAGTGTATTCACTATCTGATGTAATCTTTAATTTCGTGAATGGAAGATGCAAATCAGCATCAAAGGTTGCCGTTGATTTAATCACCACACGTGTTCCATCTACTGGCTGTAGCGGCAATATAACGTCTTTGGTCCAATTACCGTCATACAGTTCGAATACAATATCATCGTAGCCTGAAGGTAATATCCCGCTACCAAGTTGGTCTGGTGTGGTCGACAATTTATTAGAGATAGAACGTTTACTTCTCTCTTTAACCTTCTCATGAATAGTGTCACCATTTTCATCAAAAACACGAGTGTGCTCGATTGAATCTGATATCTCACCATTAATATCAGACAAACTGCCCTCGAGGGTATATTTAGGTATTTTATTGCTATCTATACTAATATTTTTAGTTAGATTAAGGATTTCATTGTTAGTATCATCGAAGAATTCGAGATTAACTGAATCGCGAATCCAACCACTCATATTACAAGACGAATAATACTTAAAAACATACTGCTCACCATGTTCAATTACCGTCTCACCACTATATAATATAGTGTCAGCAGAAACTTTTGATTTCTCACAAGCGGTGGAGCGAATAAGAATAGTATCGCCATTTCTTGCTATGGCTGGCAACGTAACCTCTGTGGCATAGTTGCAATTATTCATCGAGTAGTAGTTCATGTTTTGTGGGTTATCTGGAATAACATTACCGACACTGTTCGGTGATAAATATTGAATACTCGAAGCCTTGATATTCCACTGTTGAATATCTGCATCATACTCAAGCGTGTATTGATTCCCAGTCTTAATTTCCACTGGAGCTACTAAAGGGAGTTGTAGCACCGCATCCCAAGTGGCTGAAGTACGAATCACAACACTGCATTTATCCTCAGGATATTCAGGTAATATAATATTGTTAATCCAGTTGCCATCTGAAAGTTCAAATATAACTTCATCATAGCCTGAAGGCAGTACGTTACTGCCTAATTCATTAGGCGAGGTAAATAAAGTGTAGTCTTTCATAGTGTTGTGTCTCTTAAGTGAATAGATTGAGTCACTGCATTTGCAGCGGCAGCAACTTTACACAGAGACGATTTACACACTACTCATAAAAGAACTAATGATGAGAAGAGGAGAGATTTTGAAAGTTTTAAAGAAGTAGCCTCAGTTTTATTACTGATATTCACTATCAAACATGAGGCCCAATAATTACGTTGACTACTGAATTAAGCGCCCCCACTGTTCAACCCATGGTGCTGAAACAGTTTCTGGCTCCGAGTGCTCAATGGCATCAATTTCTAATCTTTCGCCGATTCGTGTCGCACCTTGTTCCTGTAGTAGCTCATCGAATGCACGACCTGCACCGCAAAAGTTATCGTAACTACTGTCGCCCAGCGCAATGAGGCCATAACGCAGTTCTGGTTGGAAGCCCACTTGATCGCGTACGGCGACGAAAAGCGGCGCAATACTGTCAGGAAAATCGCCCTGCCCAGTCGTTGACGTCACCACCAACACATAATGTTGCCGATAATATTGCCAAGCTTCTAACGTTCCCTCATCGAACACTTTAACTTCGTGCCCCTGCTCTTTCAGTATGCTTTCAGCCTCTTCTGCGACTAACAATGCATTACCGTAGACAGTGCCGACAAAAATCCCAATCTGAGCCATAAATGAACTACCTTACTAACGAGAAAATTATTCACTATCCTGACCGGCGGTGGTAGAAAACTCAACCCTTTCAAGATGAGGGACAATGCTAGACCAGCCAAAATGTGACATCAATCCTTGCCAGGAGTCATCCCAACGAGCAGTGAGCGACAGTGGCTCACCGGTCACCGGATGATTAAGCGATAGGTGGCTGGCATGCAGCATAAGTCTAGAACAATCAAAATGTTGTGCAATACCACGATTTTGGCGCAAATCACCGTGGGTACTATCGCCAATGATCGGATGGCGGATGTGCGCCATATGCCGCCGCAACTGATGTTTACGCCCGGTTTCTGGTTTCAGTTCCATTAAACTGAAGCGTGCTGTGTCATAACGACCAATAGCAACAGGCACTTCTACTTGCGCTAAAGGCTGATAGTGTGTGACTGAAGGCTGCGGCGCTTTCTCTGCACGAGAAAACTTATCGGCGATCTTATCCAGCTCCTCAGTCATTTCGTAATCAATCGTTCCCTCCTCCAGCACATAACCACGAACCACCGCATGGTATGTTTTCTGGATTTGGTGCTGCTCAAACTGCGAAGAAAGCGCACGAGCAATATCACTGGAAAGTGCCATCAACAGCACTCCCGATGTCGGACGATCTAATCTGTGTACGGTATAAACATGCTGACCAATCTGGTCTCGCACTGTTTGCATCACAAATACCGTTTCATGACTGTCTAACCAGCTCCGATGAACCAACCAACCAGCTGGCTTATTCACTGCAACTATATATTCATCTTGATAAATTATTTCTAGCATCAGTGACTTTCTTTATTTAACAGATCATCAAGACGCTGTAAGTGAGCCAGCAGTGACGTGCAATCAGGCCGCTCATGGCCACTCAGAGCCTCTTCAAAATAGGGGGTAATGGCGAAACGCGTAGGAAGTGGACCATTCGATTCCAGCAATGCATACATACGAGGAATCAATACCCACTGTAACCACTGTTCTGCATCCATGGTATCGATGCTAAAAGGTTCATTGCTTTCGAAGGCTTCTGCTTGTGGAGGCACTGCTTGCCAGAGATCAACCGCTCGCATAGCAAGCTCAATATCCTGAAGACTTTGAAGAACTTGATTTTTTGTATTCATGATTATGCTCTCAACCAAAAAACAGCCATTTACCAAGTCGGTTCAACGGCGGCAAAGCATACCACTGAAGCAGGCGATGCCCAAATTCACACCATAGACAACAGTTGCTGGTTAAGCAAAATGGGGATAAAAAAAGGGGTACTGTTTTACCAGTACCCCTAGATTCGTTTTATAGCTATCCAGCTAAAAATGATGCTCCCTGCTCATTCCTTGAAAACTTTTCCGTTTGGTTATCCTAACCAGCAATCCTTAGCGAAATCCTACACCATCCCGGTGCTAATCCTGAAGCTATCCTAACCCACCATCCATCCTGAACCGGCTCTCAATCTCCATCCTGGAGGTGTCCTTTGTTTCATCCTGAAACATCCCTTCACTCATCCTAAGCAGTCCCTGTTTCCTTCATCCTGAAGAGGTAACATCCGATACCGTCCTTCTCCGCCAGATCCTATCCGGCGAGTAGAAGGATCGCTTAATCGACAAAGGGTGACAAGGTACTGTAAGGATAATGATGCAGACACTTTTTATATAAAAAAATGAACGTTTATAACGAAATGATTTTATTGAAATTAAATTTAAAGCCAGAATTTCACATTTGAATAATAGAAGTGATGTCTCACAGGCCATGTGCGAGATCTCTTACACGCATTTGCATTGAAATACATGATAACCACTTATTTATTCTGGTAATACGGGGCGTAATGCATCCAGAAAATGCGTAAGCGTCGATGCCAATAGTGTGCGTTTACTACGGCCAAATTCCTCGAGCACGACGTTACCACTGACATTACAAAATGAAGCCATGGTCATTTCTGACTCAGTCGTTGCCAAAAATAGCGTTGGCGAGAGCTTCAGTCTTTTTTGCGTAACCAAATGCCCAATCAAGTTCTCCTGCAAGCGGATAAAATCGTCTTCGCTCCACACTTGCAGCAAGTTGAAACGATGATCACCAAGGTCAGCCATCATGTCGCCCGCATATTGGCAAGTGTAAAATTCATGAATATCTGGGTGAAGCTGAATCTCTAATGCACGCTCAATATTACTCAAATTGGCATCAGCAACAAAAGGTTGAGGCAACCAAATCACCTCATTGTCTTGCGTCTCTACAATGCAAGGTGAGGGTACACCGTAGAGTTCTTTACTGGCGGGAGGATGCCCAGTGTTTTGCTGCCATAAGTCGATATACCGTTGAGTAAAACTGTTCAGTGCCGTTGAAATGTTCTGGTCCATACTTAATTCTCAGTATCGCGGCAACTTGTACTACAGCAAAGGGGATAGGTTCCCCCAGAAATGCAGTTAAGCGCGGCATAAATTGGTAAACTATCACCAAAGAACTTGAGGTTGTTGGTAGACCAGCAACGTCAAGTAAGAAGGGCATAACGCTATTGTACCGATCTCTCACCATGGAAACAGTATGTCTTCATATCAAGACCACAAAGCACTCGCTGAGCTGACGCTAGGTAAACCAACCGCTTACCACGATCACTATGACGTGGCCTTATTACAGGCCGTCCCACGCAGTATGAACCGCGAACCTCTCGGCCTATATCCAGATAACCTACCCTTTCATGGTGCTGATATCTGGACACTTTACGAGCTTTCTTGGCTAAACAGTAATGGGCTACCACAAGTCGCTGTGGGTCAAATAAGTTTGAATGCGGATAGCGTCAATTTAATTGAATCGAAAAGCTTTAAGCTCTACCTCAATAGTTTTAACCAAACTATTTTTGCTGACTGGGAAAGCGTCCGAACGACTTTGCAGCGTGACTTAGCCATCTGTGCAGAGGGTGATGTCAATGTCACGCTATACCGGCTTGACGAAATAACAGATCAGCCTATTGCTAACTTTTCAGGTGAATGTCTAGACCAGCAAGATATTCGTATCGATAGCTACGAATTCAGTACAGATTATCTGCAAGGTGCTATTAGCGCTAATCACGTAGAGGAAAGCCTTGTTAGCCATCTGCTGAAATCTAATTGCCTGATAACTCATCAACCCGATTGGGGCTCGGTACAAATCAGCTATAGCGGCCCACAGATAAACCGTGAAGCCTTGTTGCGCTACCTCGTCTCTTTCCGGCATCACAATGAATTTCACGAGCAGTGTGTAGAACGTATTTTCAATGACATTATGCGGTTTTGTCAGCCCGATACCTTGTCAGTCTACGCCCGCTATACCCGCCGAGGGGGCTTGGATATCAATCCTTGGCGTTCTAATACTCACTTTGTGCCTTCGACAGGTCGTCTGGCACGGCAATAAATGCGCGCATGTGCGCAACATTTTAGTGCGGAGCACGTTAATGTTGGCAATCTGCGAGGGACAACGTTAAGGTTAATTACAGTATCTTCAGACTATCTTTAGCCAAAAAATGCAAACTTAATGCCTGAAGAACTTCCTGATATTCCTAAACAAATAGAAAATCGCACTTTGATTCACGGGCACTACCCCCCTAAGGGTGTAAAGGAGCAACTTTGATTACACATATCAGCCCACTCGGCTCAATGGATCTGTTATCACAGCTAGAAGTGGATATGCTCAAGCGCACAGCTAGCAGTGACCTGTACCGTTTATTCCGTAATTGCTCGCTGGCCGTTCTCAACTCAGGCAGCCTGACTGATAACAGTAAAGAACTTTTATCGCGCAATGAAACTTTTGATATCAATGTATTACGCCGTGAGCGCGGTGTTAAGCTTGAGTTAGTTAATCCCCCCGAACATGCCTTTGTTGATGGTAAAATCATTCGCTCATTGCAAGCAAACCTCTTTGCCGTGCTGCGCGACATCTTATTCGTGAATGGCCAAATTGTTAGTGCAGAGCAAGATCAACATCTCAATACAGAAAACTCCAGCCATTTGACCAACTTGGTTTTCTCCATTTTACGTAATGCCCGAGCCCTGCATATTGATGAAGAACCGAATATGGTGGTTTGCTGGGGAGGGCATTCAATCAATGAAAATGAATATTTGTACGGACGAAAAGTCGGTAATCAGCTTGGTTTACGTGAGTTGAATATTTGTACTGGCTGTGGCCCTGGCGCGATGGAAGCACCGATGAAAGGTGCGGCTGTCGGTCATGCACAACAACGTTACAAAAACAGTCGTTTTATCGGTATGACTGAACCTTCAATTATTGCAGCAGAGCCACCCAACCCGCTGGTTAACGAGCTGGTTATCATGCCAGACATTGAAAAACGGTTAGAAGCCTTTGTCCGTATTGCGCACGGGATCATTATCTTCCCTGGCGGTGTAGGGACTGCGGAAGAGCTACTCTATCTATTAGGTATTCTGATGAATCCAGAAAACAGTGAGCAAGTGCTGCCACTGATTTTGACGGGGCCAAAAGAAAGTGCTGATTACTTCCGCGTTGTCGATGAGTTCATCATGAATACGCTGGGTGATGGTGCACGTAAATACTACCAAATCATTATTGATGATCCAGATGAAGTGGCCCGCCAGATGAAAAAAGCGATGCCATTAGTCAAAGAAAATCGCCGTAACACGGGTGATGCTTATAGCTTTAACTGGTCGATGCGTATCGAACCTGATTTACAACACCCATTTGAGCCGACCCATGAAAACATGGCGAATCTGAACTTGTCCCATAACCAACCACCAGAAAAGCTAGCGGCTGCGCTGCGTCGGGCTTTCTCTGGAATTGTGGCGGGTAACGTTAAAGAAGCGGGGATTCAGGCGATTGAAACTTACGGGCCATTCAAATTACACGGTGACCCGCAATTGATGAAGCAAATGGATAGCCTATTGCAAGGCTTTATCGCTCAATATCGAATGAAATTACCGGGCAGCGATTACACCCCTTGCTACGAAATCTGTAGCTAATAAAGAGCGCAATCAACGGGCAGTGCTGAACTCTAGTTCTGCCCGATTTCACGCTGATATACGCCCCTATATAAGACAGGCCATGCAAATCCACCTTCTTATCATTGACGCCCTCAATTTGATTCGCCGCATTCATGCGGTTCAAGGTTCGCCATGCATCAAGGCTTGCCAACATGCATTACAACAACTCATTCAGCACAGTCATCCCACACATGCAGTCGCTGTGTTTGATGAGGATGATCGCTCTGACAGTTGGCGTCATCAATGCCTGCCAGATTACAAAGCGGGCCGCTCCCCGATGCCAGATAATCTACAACAGGAAATGCCCCTTATTCGCGAAGCTTTTAATTCATTGGGTGTTGCTTGTTGGCACTCTCCGGGTAATGAGGCTGATGATCTGGCCGCCACGTTAGCAACTAAGATTAGTGGCGCAGGGCATCAAGTCACGATCGTGTCGACTGATAAAGGCTATTGCCAGCTATTAGCACCGAATGTGCAGATTCGTGATTATTTCCAAAAACGTTGGCTGGATATGCCTTTCGTGAAACAAGAATTTGGTGTGTTACCAAATCAATTGCCCGATTACTGGGGGCTTGCGGGGATTAGTAGCAGTAAGATTCCTGGTGTTGCGGGGATTGGGGCAAAAACGGCCACATTGCTATTACAACAAGCCAGCACGCTTGAGGTGCTCTATCAGGGGCTGGACTCAGTGCCAGAGAAATGGCGTAAGAAATTACAACAGCATCAAGAAATGGCATTCATTTGCAAACAAATCGCCACCTTGAAAACGGATTTACCCTTAGAGGGCAACTTGCAGCAACTGCGTTTGCAAAAAGAGTAAGGGGCCAAAGGACAGCAAGGTTGGTGACAAAGTGCCCATTACGGAGAGGACAGGCAGATCGTAAAGACGCCGTGAAATCATCCCTGATGGCTCGAGCCGCGCCATCCTTGGCGCGGACGCTTTACTCTTCTGCCTGTCATCACCGTTACAGATCGAGTCATCGGGGTTTGCCAGCAAGCTATGAGGCAAAAAGCCCTTAACCTATATTAGCGTTCGTCGCGACGCCCCGGTACACCTGACCAGATACGGCGCACATGGACTGTGACTTCTTCACGGTCATGGTAAAGCTGCTTGGCCTGAATATGGGCATTAATACCATTTTCTTTAAGTTGCTCATCCATCATTGCTAAGTTCTCTGAAACGACCTCAAACCGTTTTTTCATCGGTAATTTAAGGTTGAAAATCGCCTCACGGCACCAACCATTTACCATCCATTTGATGATTAATTCGGTGACTTTAGCCGGTTTCTCCACCATGTCGCATACTAGCCAGTAAATATTGCTTCGCGTTGGCTCATATTTAAAACCATCAACACGATGATGCGTTACCTGCCCTGTATCCATCAGACTTTGCGCCATAGAACCATTATCAATGGCCTGAACCATCATGCTGCGTTGTACCAACTGATAAGTCCAACCGCCCGGGCAAGCACCTAAATCAACAGCATGCATACCACTAGCCAAACGCTCTTCCCACTCATCGGCTGGGATGAACATATGGAAAGCTTCTTCCAGTTTTAACGTTGAACGACTAGGCGCATCGGATGGGAATTTAAGACGTGGGATACCCATATAGAATGGCGAGTTATTATTGCTATAGGAATAACCGACATAACAACAACCTGACGCAATAAAGAACACATGCACCACTGGACGATGAGGATTTTCACGTACAGAAAGAATTTTTTGCTCACGCATAGCGCTGCGTAGCGGCACCGTGAGCTTACGACAAAATTTAAGTAGCTCTTTGCTTTCGTTGGTATCAGGGACTTCTACCCGCAACTCACCGGCTTTTTCAATAACGCCGACCAACATCCCCACGATAGGTGACACGCGATCTTCCGGTGGTAAGTCTTTCAACAATTCGCCTACCACCATCATTTGGCGGGCAAAAATTAACTCACGAAATGGCACTTCGCGGATCAAGCGATCGGCATCGTCCAACTGATAGCATTCAAACAGGACATAACCGCTGTTCTCTTTAACACGGGCGAAACCAAAAATTTCGAGCTGTGCGGCTTTGGCGGTAATTTCTGCCGCACACTCTTTCTCAAAACCTGAGCGGCAATATAAAGCAATTTTATTATTCATGGCGTTCTGCCCTTTTTCTTAGACGCAGCGCGCCAATCAACATCAAAACCCATCCTGCCAAGAAACATACTCCGCCGATTGGCGTGATATAAACCCACAGTTTCAGGTGTGATAAAGCCAGGCAGTATAAACTGCCGCTAAAGAGTAGGGTTCCCAGCGCTAACAAGGCCCCACTCCAATAAAACCAAATACTGATCTGCCGTTGCATCGCAACAGCCAATGCCAAGATGGCCAACGTATGGAAACCTTGATAATCCAGGCCCGTATGGATCCAAGCCATCTCATTCGGCCCCAATGTGGTACTCAAAACATGGGCACCAAAGGCCCCTAAAGCCACATAGACAAAACCGCTCAGTGCGGCAAATATCAGCATTAAACGACCGTTCATCGTCATTAACCTTGAATTAGATTGAGTGAGATTCAGGATACTTGGCGCTGCAAGCGTACTAATTGCAACACCACGATTGATTATTTGTCGTAGCGAAAACGCAACTTGTCCTGTTCACTGGCAGCTCTTGCCAGTATCCACTGACGAAAGGCGGCTATTTTACCCAGTTCTGCCTGACTGTCATGACAAACCAGATAAAAAGCATTTTTACTCACCAAAACATCATTAAACGGGCAGACCAAACGCCCAGCTTCTATCTCTGACTGAGCCATCACGTTATTCACTAAAGCAATCCCCTGCCCATGAACAGCAGCTTGAACCACCATGGCGCTATGACTGAAAATAGGCCCTTGTTGCACATTAATCTGCGGTACACCCAATTGACGGGTATATGCCATCCAGTCTCGGCGGGAAGTATCATGCAACAACGTGTGATTAGCCAGATCTGCCGGCACTTTTAATCCATGCTCACCCATTAATAAGCTAGGCGCGCAAACAGGCAGCAAATATTCGGCATACAAACGTTCAGTACGTAGCCCCGTCCAATTGCCCCGACCATAGAATATCGCGACATCAACGTCATCTGCGAGTTTATCCTCTTCTCGATCCACCGCTTGAATCCGGACATCAATCCCCGGATAAGCGGCATTAAATCCTGAAAGACGCGGGACTAGCCATTGGATAGCAAAACTAGGCGGCAGGCTAACCGTCAGAGCACCTTTCGCGCTGCGGGCCTGTAACTTACGGGTCGCTTCATTGATGGAAGTGAAAATTTCTTTGATGTCGAGATAATAGCTCTGACCTTCTTCAGTCAGGAGTAAAGAGCGGTTACGGCGGCGGAACAATTTTAGTCCGAGAAAATCCTCCAGGGACTTTATCTGGTGGCTAACGGCTGCTTGCGTGACAAATAATTCATCCGCCGCTTTAGTAAAACTCAGGTGGCGCGCGGCCGCATCGAAAACCCGTAAGGCGTTCAGGGGTGGTAATCGTTTAGACATGAGTTGGATACTTTTTTATAACGGCTCATCCGCAGATGAAACCCTTTGTTTACTTATTAGTTTTTATAATCCGAGGCATTATAAATTGTCCGTTGATGATGTGCCAGCAAATACCTATAGTGGCAGCACTTCCCAAGCCGGAACGAAAAGTAGGTTTAGTATCCAGGTACTGAAATGCTTTTGGCTTTGTGGTTGTGATGTTGTGTTTGCAAATGGTCTGGTGTACCAGACATAGTAGCTAAGCTACTGTTTTTTTTCACTTCCTGTACATTTACCCTGTCTGTCCATAGTGATTTTATGCAGCACCGCCATTTTCGCGGTGCTTTTTTTTGCGCTTTTTTTGGGAGTAACTTCATAGCGAGTGCTTAAATGTAAGCGCCACTTTCTGTTTAACACCAGTCAGAGCTTACATTTAAGTTGTTACTGAAGGGTTTGAAGCCTTATCCGGCCTCATTTGAAGGCACTTGTGTTGACTTAGTTAGTCTCCACCATCTCTCTTACTTCTGAACGATTAATTTGCAACTCAGTGCCATTGGCATCGGTGTAACTAATCATCCCTGTCTCGTCATCGACTTTAGGTTTACCATCAGCAACGATAGTGCGACCATCATTCGTATGCATGGCATAGTTGCTGGAACAGGCTGCTAAAGTAAAAGTGAGCATTAGGGCAGAAATAACGGCAGCTGTCTTTTTCATGGGTGACTCCTTGCAGATTAAAATGCTGAAAAACTCGTTTCCATTACCAGACAAATGGTTGTGTCCGTTACTATTCAGCATAACCCGCTCATGACATATTTCCAGCCAACCGGGCAAGAAGCGTACGAATTATGCACAAAACACGCCAAAATGAGACAGTTCCGAAGTGAACCCAAAAATGAGAAAAACGGTATGAAGGCCTTTAATTCAACGGATTTTCGTCAGGAATTTCCGGCAATTAGCGATGAGATTATCTATCTAGACAGCGCGGCAACGGCTCTAAAGCCCCAAGCGATGATTGAGGCAACACAACTTTTTTATCAGCAAGATGCCGCAACGGTGCATCGCAGCCAGCATCAATCAGCCTTATCATTGACGGTCCGCTTTGAAGAAACGCGCCAACAGGTAGCCGACTTTATTAATGCCCCAGCAGCAGAAAATATCGTTTGGACGCGAGGCACTACCGAAGCCATTAACCTCGTAGCACAAAGTTACGCCCGCCCGCGCCTACAGGCTGGGGATGAAATTATTGTCAGCGAAGCTGAACATCATGCGAATTTAATCCCTTGGTTGATGGTGGCTGAGCAAACCGGTGCTCACATCGTTAAATGGCCTATCGGCCATGACCATCTACCTGATTTACAACAATTACCGCGATTATTGAACGATAAAACGCGTATCTTAGCGCTGGGGCAAATGTCCAACGTGACGGGTGGCAGCCCAGCATTGGCGAGCGCAATAGACCTCGCTCACCAATATGGCTGTATTGTGATGGTCGATGGCGCGCAGGGGATTGTTCATCGTCCGGCAGATGTCCAAGCACTTGATATTGATTTTTATGCATTTTCCGCCCATAAATTGTATGGCCCGACAGGCATTGGGGTGCTCTACGGGAAATCTGAATTACTGGAGGAAATGCCCGCGTGGCAAGGCGGAGGGAAAATGCTCACTCATGCCTCATTCGGGGGTTTTACGGCCCATGAAGTACCATACCGCTTTGAGGCTGGTACCCCCAATATTGCAGGCGTGATTGGCTTATCGGCAGTACTGAGTTGGCTCGAACACATTGATTTGGAAGATGCTGAGTCATATAGCCAAAACCTAGCGACAATGGCGGAGAATAAGTTAGCGGAATTACCCGGTTTTCGTAGCTTCCGTTGCCAGCAATCGAGCTTATTAGCATTTACTTTCGATGGTGTTCATCATAGCGATTTAGTGACATTACTGGCAGAACAAGGCATTGCGTTACGCGCAGGCTTACACTGTGCCCAGCCACTCATGGCCGCACTTGGGCTCAATGGCAGCCTGCGGGCTTCTTTTGCACCCTATAACACAGCTAACGATGTTGAAATGTTATGCGCCGCAATCGCAAAGTCACTAGCACTCTTGCAAGATTGAGTACTACCAAATGATAATTACGATCAATATCAACAAGCAATAAAGTGGAAAAACGATGATTGCACCACACCCTTTTGGCCACGAAATTACAGCGGCTCACCTCATTGAAACATTCAGCGCTGACAAACAGTGGGAAGATCGTTATCGCCGGTTAATTTTATTGGCTAAGCAACTCCCACCATTACCGGCATCATTGAAGCAAGATGAGCTGGAATTGACTGGTTGTGAAAATCGAGTGTGGTTGGGCCATCAGCGTCAACCAGATGGCCGCTTACATTTCTATGGTGACAGTGAAGGCCGTATCGTTCGCGGGTTGCTCGCCGTCATTTTAACCGCTGTAGAAGGTAAAACACCGCAACAGGTCTTAGCTGAAGACCCATTGGAATTGTTTGATAAGCTAGGACTACGGCAGCAACTGAGTACATCGCGGGCCAGTGGTTTACAAGCACTGGCACAAGGTATAAAGACAATCGCAACCCAATATATCGAAGGGTAAATAACGTGGAGGGTGATTACGCCTGACGTGCCGCTTTCGCCATCATTTTTTTCAATGCGTGGGATACCGCCACAAAACCAAAAGTCGCGGTAACCATGGTTGCCGAACCAAAACCTGACGTACAGTCCATTTTCTTTGGCCCCTCAGCGGTACTACGAGAGGCGCACACCGAACCATCCGCCTGCGGATAAACCAAGGGTTCACTCGAGAAAACACAATCAATTCCCAGCTTACCTTTGCTATTTTTTACCACGTTGAAATCATTTTTTAGCCTTTCACGTAGCTTCGCCGCCAGCGGATCCTGAATGGTTTTTGCCAAATCGACGACTTCAATGCGCGTTGGGTCGATTTGGCCACCAGCGCCACCGGTGGTGACAACAGGGATTTTGTATCGGCGACAATAAGAAAGCAGCGCGGCTTTTGGGCGAACGCTGTCTATCGCATCAATGACATAGCTGAAACTGTTATTTAAAAGTTCTGCGACATTATCCGCAGTAATAAAATCATCAATACAAGTCACTTGGCATTCAGGGTTAATCGCCAGAATACGTTCCGCCATCACCTCGGTTTTCGCCTGACCGACATTATGCCGCAGCGCATGGATCTGCCGATTAGTATTAGTGACGCAAACATCATCCATATCAATCAACGTGATCGCACCAATCCCGGTACGAGCTAGCGCTTCTGCAGCCCATGAGCCCACACCACCGATACCAATAACACAAACATGCGCCTGCGAAAAAAGTGTCAGTGCTTGCTGTCCATAAAGGCGGGCAATCCCCCCAAAACGCTGTTGGTATGCTTCGGAAAAGGCTGTGCTCATAAACGGGTTACCTTAATAACTTAGAATTAATAAATAGCTGCAATCATATCGACAGTGTAAATGCAAAAGCGGCCAATTGGCCGCTCGATAAAGAGTGAAATCTACCGCATTAATCAGTTCACTGCCCCTGATTATTGACCAATAACGGTGTCCCATTACCTGTCAGGGCGGTTTTATCGCCACTTTGATAGGCTGTAAACAAGGGTCCGTTACTTTGAGCATTTTTCAACACCCAGACACGGCCATAGTGGTTGTAGAAACCAGCGGCTTGCCCTGCCTCATGGCCAATCCCCTGATAAATATCAAAGTGTTGACCCTTAATTGCCCCCCCAACATCTAGCGCGACCATCAAACGCATCTGATACTGGCCAGTGAATTTCCCCTGATCATCCAGCAAAGGTACTTCAGCCAACAAGGTCGTACCCGGCGGGATCAACGAACGATCGGAGGCAACAGAGGCTTTTGCGATCAAAGGAACCGCGCTGGCGCCTTTCACAGGTGCGTACATTTCCGGTTTAAAGAAGACAAAGGACGGATTTTGCTCCAGTAATTCTCTGACTTCCGCTTCGCTATGTGTTTCTGCCCAGTGGCGGATAGCTTGCATCGACATATCGGCTTTAGCGACTTCTCCACGGTCAATCAATACCTTACCGATGCTACGGTAAGCATGGCCGTTTTTACCTGCATACCCGAAGAAGGTCAGCGGCCGCCCGTCGCCATAATCAACGTAGCCACTCCCCTGCACTTCCATCATAAAGTTATCTACCAACGAATTGGTGTACGCGATAATTAAGTTACGGTTATCCAATGCACCTGCATAAATTGAAGCACGATTAGGTAAGCGCCCCTTCCCTTTCGATGGCATACGATAAAGTGGATGGCGGAATTCGCCTTGTGGCGTATAGCGAGCTTGGAGCACCGGAGTGTAATAACCGGTAAATTGCACATTACCAAAGTTATCCACGCCTTCCATCTGGTAAGCATTCAGCCCAAACAGATGTAATTTGCTGGTATCAGCGCCGGCCAACATCCAGTTCTCAACTGCATTGAATGTACTACTATTACGGCCATACAAACCCGGTGAAGATTGATTAATCACTTTCACCTGATCAGAGTAATCTTTTGCGTTGACTGGCTTACCTGTCGCATTCGGTTCATTCACTAATCCTAGTGGCTGTTCCAGATGCCCATCTTTATATTGCTGCCCACGATCTGTTGGTCGCGATTGGCAACCCGCCAGAACAGCAATCATTATTCCACTCAGTAGGTATTTGCCCCAACGACTTGTCATCTCGCGCCTTCTCTTACTTATTTTATCTACCGGCGAACGATAACAAACGCCTATGGATAAAGGAATCAGCAGGCGGAAAAAAATCCCTTGATGCCGTTGTGGGGAAAAAGGGAACAGATAGTGGATAAATTAATCGAAAAACGCTATTTACCTAAATTAAGTGGCAAAAATACTTGCAACAGATCTCATCCAGAGTATAGTGCGCTCAATCGGACGCGGGGTGGAGCAGCCTGGTAGCTCGTCGGGCTCATAACCCGAAGGTCGTCGGTTCAAATCCGGCCCCCGCAACCAACCGATACTGGCTACCAGCAGTATCAAATATCGTCCGACAGTCTTGAAACTTAAGGTTTAATAAGTAGAATAGGCGATTAGCAGTAATTGAAGTAAAAGTGTAATGACGGACGCGGGGTGGAGCAGCCTGGTAGCTCGTCGGGCTCATAACCCGAAGGTCGTCGGTTCAAATCCGGCCCCCGCAACCAATTACACAGCAAGATAGAAAAAGTATTAAGACGGACGCGGGGTGGAGCAGCCTGGTAGCTCGTCGGGCTCATAACCCGAAGGTCGTCGGTTCAAATCCGGCCCCCGCAACCAATTCTTAATGACTTAGCTATCGACATCAGACACCCTCAAGGGTGTTTTTTTGTTTCTAGTGCCTGCAACTGTCATTTATCACTGCCTTTCAATTATCAACCGCCTACTGAGTATCAACAACCTACTGGGTATCAAGACCCTATCGAGAGTCGTCGGTTGCTAGCGTCAGTAAGCGGTGGAACGACCAAACAAGGGTCATGCCCCTGCTCGATATTAATCTCCCAGCGGTTACACCCGCGCCATTGCCCCACCATTAGCGAAATAGGCTTTGATGCCAGCAAAAATAGACTCAGCAACTTGTTGCTGAAAATGACTGGTGCGAAGTTTCCGCTCTTCTTCCAGATTACTGATAAACGCCGTTTCAACCAGAATTGATGGAATATCAGGGGCTTTTAAAACCGCAAATCCTGCTTGATCGACACTGTTCTTATGCAGCTTATTTATTTTACCCATTCGATTGAGCACTTCTTTGCCAAACTTCAGGCTGTCACTGATCGTCGCCGTTTGCAGTAAATCAATCATGGTATGGTCTAAATAACGATCTCCGCTCTTGCTGACCCCGCCGATTTGGTCTGCCTCATTTTGCGTTTGGGCCAAAAATTTTGCAGCCGTACTGGTTGCGCCCTTGGTTGAAAGCGCAAATACGGAAGATCCTCTGGCAGCCTGACTGGTGAATGCATCAGCATGGATCGAAATGAATAAGTCTGCACGTTGCTTACGGGCTTTTGCTACCCGCACTTTTAGCGGGATAAAAACATCTTCATTGCGGGTCATGAACACTCGCATGTTGGGTTCTTTCTGAATCAATGCTCGTAACCGGCGAGCAATTTGCAGCACGATATCTTTCTCGCGTGTCTTATTTCGCCCAATGGCTCCTGGGTCTTCGCCACCATGACCAGGATCCAGCATGATAACAATTGGCCTATCTCGTCCTGCTTTACCGGCTTTAGGTGCCTCTGCGGGTAAATTACGTTCAACGTTCCCTTTATTATAATCTTCCAATAATGCCAGTAAGGGGTCATCTTCAACCGAGGTACTGCCCTGCTCCGGATATAAATCCACGACCAAGCGATTGCGAAATTTTGCGAAGGGTTTCAACGTAAATAACTGTGGACTGATGCTTTGCTTTAACTCTAAAACCAGCCTGACGGTATTTTTATCAAACTGCCCAACACGAGCCTGCTTGAGGTAAGGGTCACTAGACTGAACCTGATTGCTGATCTCTTTCAGGACGCTGTCAAGGTGAACGCCCTCAATATCAACCACAATGCGATCAGGATTTTTCAGCGCAAACTGTTTATATTTCAGTGGAGTACTGGATTCTAACGTCACTCGAGTATAGGTCGAAGAAGGCCAAACTCTGACAGCAATAATGTGTGAGGAAGCAGCAAATCCAACCCTGCTGACACTCAGCATCCAGGCTGCGGCGGCACCTTGTAATAGACGGCGACGCCCAGAATTATGATTTGAATCTGCCATGTAACTCCAAAGTAACTACCAATATATGAATAAAAAACAAACAAAAAAAGTTTATGAGGAAAAACTTTAACGAATCAATCCCATGCTGTCATTAGAAAAACATTTTTTTACGTTATTCAACTTACTAATACATACCCGCCATATATATGCATTTGATCGTAATTTGTTGCTTGCCATCTTGGTCAAAAAAGAATAAAAATACAAAAATATCGAATAAAAATTCAATGAGGGTCTGCCGTGAAGGAACGTAGTACTGAACTGGTCCAGGGATTTCGTCACTCAGTTCCCTATATCAATGCGCATCGTGGCAAGACCTTTGTCGTTATGTTGGGTGGTGAAGCGATTGAACATGAAAACTTCACTAGCATCGTTAACGATATCGGTTTACTGCATAGCCTTGGTATTCGGCTGGTTGTTGTTTACGGAGCACGCCCACAAATCGATAGCAATCTGGCGCAGCATCACTACGAGCCAATTTATCACAAACATACTCGAGTAACAGATGCCCGCACACTGGAAATGGTTAAGCAGGCTGCTGGTTTATTGCAGCTAGATATCACGGCCAGATTATCCATGAGTTTGAATAATACTCCGCTACAAGGTGCGCATATCAATGTGGTCAGCGGTAACTTTATTATTGCTCAGCCATTAGGTGTCGATGATGGTGTCGACTATTGCCATAGCGGGCGTATTCGGCGTATTGATGAAGAAGCCATTCATCGCCAATTGGATAACGGCGCGATCGTGTTATTAGGACCCGTTGCCGTCTCAGTCACGGGTGAGAGTTTTAATCTCACGTCAGAAGAAGTCGCGACACAGTTAGCCATCAAACTTAAAGCAGAAAAAATGATCGGGTTTTGCTCATCCCAAGGGGTGACAGATAACGAAGGCAACATTATTTCAGAGCTGTTCCCCAATGAAGCTCAAAAACGAATCGAAGATTTAGAACAAGAAGGGGACTACAACTCAGGAACAGTGCGTTTTCTACGTGGTGCGGTCAAAGCATGCCGTAGTGGTGTGCGCCGCAGCCATTTATTGAGCTATCAGGAAGATGGCGCACTGGTACAAGAGTTGTTCTCTCGTGATGGTATCGGTACACAAATTGTGATGGAAAGTGCGGAGCAAGTCCGCCGTGCGACCATTAATGATATTGGTGGAATACTGGAATTGATCCGTCCGTTGGAACAGCAAGGGATTTTGGTTCGTCGCTCACGCGAGCAGCTTGAGATGGAGATTGATAAATTCACTATTATTGAGCGAGATAATCTGACGATTGCCTGTGCTGCACTTTATCCATTCCCAGAGGAACAAATCGGTGAAATGGCCTGTGTTGCAGTCCATCCGGACTATCGCAGCTCCTCACGTGGTGAAATGCTCCTCAAGCGTGTAGCAAATCAGGCGCGCCAAATGGGCCTTAAAAAACTGTTTGTACTAACTACCCGCAGCATTCACTGGTTCCAAGAACGTGGCTTTACCCCTGCTGAGGTTGAGGTTTTACCCGTTCAGAAGCAGGAGTTATACAATTATCAGCGGCGTTCAAAGATTCTGCTGGCTGATTTGTAGATTCTGTTGGTTGATGTGACAATCTTGAGAGCGCTCGTTCTGATTCGATGGCTTTGTTTTGAGTCAAAAGTTAATGTCGTTCATGAATGGAATTTGAGGGGCTTTCGCCCCTCAGCTTAATGTCTTCAGCTCATTTAACCGATCGACTAATCCGCTGCGACGCTGTGTGGGTGTTCGTATCGCATGACTCAAAACCGCATCGTTACAATACAGGGTCAACCGCTGGCGAGCGCGGGTTATCGCGGTATAAACCAGTTCACGAGTCAGCACTGGCATAATAGTGTTAGGCAATACTAATGCCGTGTGTTCGAATTCTGAGCCTTGGGATTTATGAACCGTCATCGCATAAGCGGTTTCATGGTTGGGGAGGCGGCTAGGTTGTACCGACTTAATGTTGCCATCGGGTAGCTGGAAGTGTACGCGTAACTCGCCTTCTGAATCATATAACGCGATGCCGATATCACCATTGAACAGGCCAAGCGCACTGTCGTTAAGCCCAATCATCACTGGCCGGCCAACATACCAACGCCCATTGGGTCCTGATGCTCGCTCAATTAGCCTCTTACGATGTAACAACTGCTCAATTCGTTCATTTAATCCGCTAACACCAAATGGGCCACTTCGTAGAGCACACAGCAGTTGATAACGACCAAAAGCCGCTAACACATCAACAGCCCGAGCTCCTGATGTCGCCAATTGAAGATAATGCTGATATCCCGTCACACAGTCTTCTAGCAATATCTGATAATCATCTGAATCGGCCAAAGGGAAGCTCTCAATATCTGAGTAAGAGCCGCTTAAAACGGATAATGCATGTTGATACTTACCCGTATTAACCGCTAGAGCGAGCTGCCCAATGCCCGATTTTTCATCGAAACGGTAGCTTTTACGTAGCAGACATAAACTATCGCGAACATTAATACTATCTTTAGAGACATCTCCGATAGGGATGATTCCCGTTAACGTACACCCCGTTAAACGGGCTAATTCTTCAGCTCGCGACTCGCTGTAACCCCACTCGGCAAAACGGCAAATATCACCCAATACAGCACCCGCCTCAACCGAAGCCAACTGATCACGATCCCCCAGAAAAATAACCTGTGCTTTTGCGGGCAGAGCGGCAATTAACCGCGCCATCATGGGTAAATCCACCATGGATGCCTCATCAACCACCAGCACATCAAGGTTTAGCGGGTTACCACGGTGATAACGCAAACGCTGGCTGTTAGGCTGCGCACCCAACAAACGATGCAACGTCGATGCTTGATCCGGAAATAACTGACGTTCAGCCTCGGTTAATGAGAGTTGCCCAATGGCATGGCCCAGTGACTCTGTTAATCGCGCAGCGGCTTTGCCCGTTGGTGCAGCGAGTTGGATGCGCAGACGTTGCCCCTCACTCAGTTGTATCAGCGCAGTCAACAATTTAGCTACCGTCGTTGTTTTCCCTGTACCTGGACCACCCGAAATGACGGAAATACGACGGGTAGCCGCAACCGCGGCCGCCACTTTCTGCCAGTCAACATCAGTATCAGCCAAACCAAACAGGCGGTCTAACGTCGTTCTTAAGAGTGTTTCGTTTATCTCTCTAGACTCATGAATCCTTACCAGCGTACTGTCGCTAGCAATGAACCGAACAACATCACCTTCGTATTGCCACATACGTTGCAGATATAAACGGCCATTTTGCAAAACCAAGGGGGTTGGCTGTGACCCATCACTGACAGCGAGTGAGCTTTTGAGCACTTGTGTCCAACGTGCTTCATCAGGCGCACCGGCGGCTTGCCACAGCTC
This sequence comes from Yersinia massiliensis, assembly GCF_003048255.1. NCBI lineage: Bacteria > Pseudomonadati > Pseudomonadota > Gammaproteobacteria > Enterobacterales > Yersiniaceae > Yersinia > Yersinia massiliensis. The sequence goes on along the minus strand of NZ_CP028487.1, from coordinate 1,038,443 downwards.
TTGTGATAATGCAGGCTGCCGACCACCCAATAATTGCTCGGGTTGTAAATAGCTTAAGGGTAAGCAAACATGGCCAGCCCCCGCTTCAGCACTGAGAATGGCCGCAGCCAATTGCAGCATAGGGTTATCCCCACCGGCAATCAGGCGTGAGAATTGGACATCCAACGGGCGCAGTAAGTGGTCACGAACAGCCTGATCCAGTAACGCCATCATATTGATATATCCTCATCGGCATTAGCTGAATCATGGTTGATATCGCGACCACTGAATAAGCCGTCCATTCCCTCAATAAGTGCTCGTTCGGGGCGGCAGCTAAAAATACCGTTACCCGGATATTGCTTATCGACACCCCGTAAGAAGAGATAAATGACACCACCAAAGTCGCGTTCATAGTCATAATCTGCCAGTCTGTGCCGTAAATAGCGGTGTAGCGCCAACGTATAAAGCTGGTATTGCAGATCATAGCGGTGCTCGGCCATCGCCTGAGCCATTGCCTCTTGGGTATAGGCGCTACCGTCTTCACCTAACCAATTAGATTTGTAATCCAATAGATAATACTTACCCTGCCAGTAGAAGACCAAGTCAATAAACCCTTTAAGCATCCCTCTAACCTGCTGAAAATCCAGTACGGGGCACTGACGAGAAAGTGGATCATAGCGTTTGATTAAAGTATCTAACTCATGGGCCTGTAACAGTGCGTCGATTGGCAAGTAAAATTGTAATTCTGCTTGCTTGTTCTCAGGTGCTAACCCCGCCAGTGTGACGCCAGTATCATTGAGAGGGACTTGCACGATGTCATTTAGCCATTGATAAAGCATGGATGACCATTGCTCACCAAAACCCTGTAGCTGTAATTGCTCAGCTAGCCAGACTGACTCAATGGGCTGACTAAAATCCATAGGCTCGAGTAAGTCATGCAGAAAAGTACCCGGCGCAGCACCGCGTGGGAAAGCGTGGGGAGTTAAATCTGCTGATGCTATTAATGCATGCTCACCAGCAGCATCAGTATCCAATCGAGGCAATAGCTCTTGTAATGGTGCATTCAGGAGTGGTGATGTACCACCTTTACTTGAGCCATGCTGCTGTAGGCCGGAATAGCTAGTAACCCGCCAGTTATCCTGTACGTGTCGGGTAAATTGGCGCGCAGCGAGTGTAGGTAAAGCTTCCTGTTGTGGTTGCCAAGCGGTATCACTAACACCCTGTGCGAGTGAAACTGAGATGTCCCCCCCGGCTAAAGCAGCTAACTCGGCTAATTTGTCGGCCAGATAGTGTGCATCCCCAGCCTGCCCTTGCTGAACTAAGTAACCTAACGCACTGTGGTGAATATCACTTTCACCCTGTTTTTTCCGCCCACCTTTGATAAGCGGTGCAATCCCGACGCTGCAATGATAAACGGCACGTGTCAGTGCCACGTAGAGCAACCTTAAATCCTCTGCTAATCGCTCTTCTTCAGCCAGAGCCTGACTTTCTTCGTCAGCATTCAGATCAAGCAGTGCTTCAAAACTATGTCGGTCGTGATACAACACGTCCTGCTGCTGGCGAAAATTACCGACAAAAGGTAGCCAAACGAGTGGGTACTCCAGTCCTTTCGATTTATGAATGGTAATAACCTGCACCAAATGGCGATCACTTTCCAAACGTAGCTGCTGGTTGTCTGACTGGTGATTCGGTTGCGCTATTTGTTGTGCGAGCCAGCGGATTAGTGCGTGCTCACTATCAAGTTTTGACGCGGCCTCTTGCAACAATTCCCCTAGATGCAGTACATCCGTTAAACGACGCTCTCCACCGGGTGTCGCGAGCAAGTTTTCAGCTAAGTGCCGACGAGCCATCATCTCCCGCAGCATCGGTAAAACACCACGGCGCTGCCAATGTTGGCGATAATTATCGAACTCTTCTACCAATGCATCCCAATCGCGCTCATTGTGATTCAATGCATCCAGTATTTTTGCATCCAATCCCAGCAATCCTGTTGCCATAGCACTGCGCAATGTGCGCTCATGCTCCGGGTTCAGAACCGCCTGCAACAACCACAACAAATCTTTAGCTTCAGGGGTATCAAACACACTATCACGGTTGGATAAATAGACCGATGGGATAGCCAGCGCACTAAGCGCATCTCGAACTAATGCAGCCTCAGCACGGCTGCGCACTAAAATAGTGATATCTGATGCCTGAACCGGTTTTGGGCCACTGGCTGTCACTAATAGCGCTAATCCATTTTGCCCTGCGGTTAGCCAATCTCGAATTTGTGCCGCACACTGTCGTGCCATCAATTGTTGGTATTCACTAACCCCAACGCCCTCTCCTGGCTGCAACCAAAAAGAGATAGCCGGTTGTTTTTTCCCTTTAATTTCAAAAGATAAACAGCTATTTCTTTCTGCTGCTGCCACCTGTATAAAAGGAATTTGTTCAAATAGGAAAGGCACGTCAACCAAGCTAAACAGTCGATTAACTGATTGCACCATAGGGAACGATGAGCGCCAGTTTGTCTCTAGCGTGTAGTGGGCACTTACTTCAGAACGGGCACGAATATAGGTAAAGATATCTGCGCCACGGAACGCATAAATAGCCTGCTTAGGATCACCAATCAGCAATAGTCCGCATTCTTTTCGCCCTCCATACAGGGTATGAAAAATGCGATATTGTTGCGGGTCGGTATCTTGAAATTCATCAATCATTGCAACGGGATAACGGGTACGAATAGATTGAGCTAATAACTCACTGCCTGGTTGTTGCAGTGCGGTATCGAGTTTGCTAAGCAGGTCATCAAATCCCAACTCCGCCCGTTGTCGCTTTTCTTGCTGGACAGATGTGCGGATTTCACTGATAGCTCTGGCTAAAATCAGATCCCTAAGCGTCAGAGGTTGCTCGAAGATTCTCTCTATGGCACTGAATACTGGATGTTGCGGCACATCACCCTTTTTGGTTTTATCAAATAAGACCGACTGGCGAAATTTCTCCAGTTCTTTGGGTAACTGATAATCACCGGTTTCTTGCTCTGCCCACATACCGACTTTTTCTAGCCAGTTGGGCAGATATCGTGTGCTATAGCTACGCTTATCGACCCCTGAACCGCTAATTAAAGCCTCTAGCTCAGAGGCTGCTGCTCGCCATTGCGCTTTGACTGCATCAATTTGCACGACGATTTGTTGGTGCCGACTCAGTATCGTTTCATCATCACTGGGGGCTTGTCGAAACTTTGGCGTTTCCCCCTGTAAGTAAGCAGAAAGATCATTAAGTAATGCCTCTGGCCCACTCCACTCTTGGCTGACCGCACGTGCGACCGCCAAGGGCAGCGGATAACAGTGTCTGCGCCAAAAGTCGGCGCAAGCTTGTCTGCGTAATGGCAATTCATCCTGTATCAGTGTTTGCTCAAACAAGATGCCGGATTCAAAGGCGTTATTTGCCAGCATTCTTTGGCAAAAGCCGTGGATAGTATAAATGGCAGCTTCATCCATCTGGCGTTCAGCCGCCAACAGCTGCGCGGCAGCTTCACTCAAATCAATGATTTCAGATAATAAAGCGTTATGCATCGGGTTATCACTGACTCCCCGCACGCAAGCGATACGCAACTCATGAATATTGTCGCGAATTCGCCCCCTTAACTCTTCCGTTGCGGCTTCGGTAAAGGTCACCACAAGGATTTCCTCTACCATCAAGGGGCGGCTAAAAGCCGCTTCCCCACCTAAGCCGAGTAATAACCTCAGATAAAGCACCCCGATGGTAAATGTCTTACCAGTACCGGCAGAAGCTTCAATGAGCCGCTCACCATACAGAGGTAGCGTTAGCGGCTCCAGCCGCCGGGGAGCCATTGATGTCATGGTGCCAAGACCTTCTGTGGCAAGGTCGCCTGTAAAGCTGAAGTCGTTGGGAACGTAGTCCACCCGTTCAGTACTGCATACCCGCCCGCTGTTTGCCCTTGTCCCTTCACCTGAGAAAGTAACGCCAGACCTTGCGGTTTGGTGACGGCTTGCTGGAAGAAATCAGCCAACGCGGCATTGTTTAGCAATTTCACTTGAGCAATCATTTTTTCACGGCTATCAAAAGCAAAATTATTGCGGTTGAAATCATTACTGTAACGGCCAGCTTCTTCATCTAGCGTTTGCGGACGTTGCAGCAACTGGTTGATTAGCCCTTGCTTATATTGTTCAAAATCAACCGGTTTCATCTCACGCAGGCGCTTCTCTGCCTGTGGATAGAAGGCCTGATATCGCTGATAAAGGTAATCAGGTTGTTTACTGTTACTTTGCAATAAGAAACCTAACCCCCACTGACGGCCAACCGACATTGGGAAGGCAAAGACCGCATAACCCAGCTGTTCCTCCGTGCGCAGTTGATCGTAGAACCAGGGTTGAACAATTTGGCCCAGTAATGCGCTGCGCGCCATACCATCAATTTCCGAATAACCGGTAGGCACATACACCGCCGCTAGCGCAGCATCAGAGCTACTACCGACCCGTTCCATATTGGCTAGTTGCGCTTTATCGATCACGACATCTTCGCCCGTCCACCAAGTTGTCCCCGTCAAACTCATTTGCTTTTTCAGCGACTCTGCTAGTGAAGTCACTTGTGGCGCAGTCATATTCCCAACAGCCAATACTTCAATGGCCGATTTTTTGAGCAAACTATTACGGTAGGTCACGATGTCTTGAACACTGATGGTGTTGAGCAGTTCACGCCGCTCGCTACGTTCAGAATAAGGAACATGTGATAGTAATTTGGCTGGCTGAATCGCTAACTCATAGGCTTTGCCTTTTTCGGCAACCTCAAGTTGTTCACGGTACCAAGACTTAGCTTGTGCCAATTGGTCTTCTGTTGGCGTGAAGCTGGAATAACCTTCAACCAAAGAAGTTAATAGCTGTGGCATCCTTTGCGTAAAGCCATTAGCGCTGACATACAACCCATTATTTGGCGATGTTGAGAAGCTGATCCCACCAATAGAAGCTTGGTAACTCAGTTCATCAAGTGAAAGCCCTGCCAGATAATCAGTCAGCGCGAATAGGACCTGATGACGAGCAGAGTCCAAAGCATGCTGATTGCGAAAAGCAACTGAGATATCGGCTTTGGGTTCGTCTGCAAAATATTGGCTCGGCATGTAAAACACCCGTAAGCCTGGTTGTTCAGCAACTTTTTGCGGATGGGTAATATTTTTATCCGCTTTAATTAGCTCAAAGTTGTCCGGAATGTAGGGGTTAAGAGCAGGTAAACTCAGCGAAATATCACTACCTAGCTGCTTCCACTCTTTCATCACTTCAGGGCTGATTTTATTGACCTGATAAGGAGCATCGACAAAATACGCCACTTTGTTATGAGGTTCGTCTGGACTAACGAACCAGATCCTCGCATTTTCTGGCGTCATTTCTGCCAAACGAGCGGCAATGGCTTTAGGATCATAATGATCAGCCAGATAAGGTGCATCAAGGACATGCGCGACAGGGACTCGCAGCATCATATCCACCAGCCACTCGATATAATCCATATCCCGTGTGATTGAGGGATAGCGGAAATCAAGATTTAACACATGGGCGATTTCATCAAAATAGCTCTTTTTAATGCCGTCTTTGTGCAGCATATTGATGTAATCAAAGATGGCAGCCACGACAACATCACGTTTGGCTAAACCTTTATCGGTGAGTGATACCGAAATAGAAAACACGCCGCCATTACGGTCGACCATTGGGTCAGCGCCTGCACTGATGGCATCTGCCAGTCCCTGCTTTTGTAGCCAGTCAGATAATGTGTCTTTACTGCGATTACCTATCAAATAGCTAATATAAGTATCTGTTTTACTACGAAACTCGGCACTATTGTTATCAATGCGGAATTCCACTTTAAGCTGTTTACGTGGTTGGGCCGGAACATAATGAATAATGATGCCGGTTTGGTCAGGCGTGACTGCAGGTACAGTAATTGGCGGCACTTTTGCATCTCGATTTGGGATGCGGCCAAAGGTATCAGCGGCTAGTTTTGCTAATTGTTCCAGAGGCTGGTTGCTATACAGTACGCCCACCATCAAATTGGCTGAGTAGTAACGATGATAGAAGCTCAATAACTCGTCATGTAATTTACCATCAGGCTTATCTTTTAGTGTATCTAGGTTACCGCCCGAGAAACGCGCACTTGGATGCGCAGGATTCATCGTTTCAGCATTCACCTGCGCCATACGCATCCCATCACGGGAACGGGCCATCGTCAGTTCAGCATTTACAGCATTACGTTCACGATCTGCATTTATCGGATCGAGTAAGGGCTCTGCGATAGCATCCGCGAGTCGATCAACGGCAGGGGCCAATGCATCATTTTCAATTTCAAGATAATAGGCGGTTCGATAAGATGCGGTACTCGCATTGTGGCTGCCACCATGTTTCTTCAGGAACTCAGCAAAACTGCCAGGTTCTGGGAAACGTTTAGAGCCCATCAATAGCATGTGTTCCAAATAATGAGCCAGACCTAATTGGTTATTAGGATCTTCCAATGATCCTACCGGCAACGCGAGCGCTGCCAAGGATTTAGGGGCTTGTGCATCAGAAACGAGTAATACGGTCATACCATTTGGCAACTTTATTGCCTGATATTCGCGTTGGTCATGTTCACTTTTGTGAATAGCTTCTGCTAGAGGCTGCCATGCAGGCTCTGCCGCCCAACTTAATGGTGCTAGCAAACCCAGTAAGAAAAATATGCCAATGATGCGGGCAAACTGTTTATGCATTCCGTTTCTCCCTTAACCCTTTTTAATTGCCGCTAAAACACGTATCTAGCTTTCTGATATTCAACATGAACAACTATCTGGCTTAGTTTCGAGCCGTTTTCATGCCTTATTATGGCGGGCAATCGGTAATAAATAACGCTCCGCTTCATGTATTATCATGTCGAGGTGTTGGTTATCCATTGTGCGAATCACTCTTTGCACGTAATAATCGTCAGCTTCACCGCTAACTCGCTGATCACCTTGCCAAACCTGCAAAAGTTTCATCCGTGCTTTCGTCTGTGTTTCGTCATCCCACAGAATTTGGCCAGACTCACGTTCAAAGCACTGACTTAACCATGCCCAACCACTTTTACTTAGCAGAAGTAAAGGTTCACACATCCCTTGCTGATACCCCATGATAAGTTGTTGTAGATACTGTCGAGCCTCATCAGAACTCAAGGTATCATAGCGCCACGCCGTTCCTTTACGTCCATACATTCGGCTATCACCCTCACCGCCTGCGGCGCAATACACCAAATGTTCAATCCACAATAAAAGCCCATCAACTGCCGTCAATGCCGCGGGACGCCAACGGATTAAACCATCCTCTTGTACCTGATGAATCCAGCCTGTGAGGACAGTTTCACCAAATTCAATATTAAGCTCAATACTGTAATTATCTCGCCGTTCAGCGCGTATTTGTTCAGCCAGTGGCACCATTTCTTCTTGCTGACTTTCCCAATATAGCTCACCGAAAGATCCATAGGGCAGGCTGCCAGCCGCTCGAGCACGAGTAAAGACAGTATTGATATCACCATCATCAATAAGTGCATTCAGTAGCTGTGTATTGAGCTGATATCGGTTGAGATTATCAAGGGTAAATGGCTCTTCATCCGGTAATTCAGTTTCTTCAATCACAAAGTTCACCCCAAGGCGAAGTTGAAAAAAGGCCCTGACAGGATGGCGGTAGAAACGAATTAATTCATCCAAGGTTATTTCGGGTAACGCTTCAGGAACTAAGGATTGATTAAACTCTGGGTGAGCCAGCCCTTTAGATTCAGCCGAAGGCAGCCATTCGGCAGCGTAACTTTGCTGTTCACTATTTTGGATAAAGTTTTCTGCTGCAAACGGCATACGCGCATGCAAACAGAGTAAGTGCTGAATCACCCGTTTGGCGCTGTCATCGGCACCTAGGTGCTCATCTCCGGGTAAATGATAACTCTGTGAAATGTATTCGATTAACTCACTGACTAACACCGAAGGATAACGCTGACTGTTATCTTGAATTGAACGCCCTATATAACTGATATAAAGCTGTTGCTGAGCAGAAAGTAGTGCTTCTAAGAACAGATATCGGTCATCATCACGGCGGCTACGATCGCCACGGCGAACCTGTTTGGCCATCAAATCAAAACCCAGCGGCGGCAGTGTTCGCGGATAGATACCGTCGTTCATACCCAATAAACAAACCACCTTAAATGGAATGGAGCGCATGGGCATCAAGGTACAGAAGTTGATTGGCCCCGCCAGAAAACGCTGACTGATACGTTCATTATCTAAGCGTGATGCCAGTTCATCCCGCAACAAATTAAGCGGTACCACGTCAGGATATCGAGCTTCAATGCCATAACTGATCACTTTCTGCCATTGCTGCTCTATCAGCACCAAAACAGCTTCGGTATCATTATCAGCTTCAAAAAAGGTATCCAATAAGTTGCGACACAAGGGTAGCCAGTCGCTAAGTGAGCGAGGTTCACTTAACTGTTGTCGCCATTGGCTCAGTTGCATCAAAATATCAGCCAATTGCCCTGCAAGTTCCGCTGCCAAGCCACTTGATTCATCATACGGGAGAACACCTTGCCAATCCCCCGCACTACTGTCCATGGCATAACCCAGCAACATGCGGGTGATACCAAAATGCCAAGTGTGTTGCCCCGTAGCAGGTAAAGAGAGTTCCCGCACATTCTCATCATCTAGCCCCCAACGAATGCCCGATTCCCCAACCCATTGCCGTAAACGACGCAGCCCATCTTCAGTAATGCCGAACTTATTGGCTAGTGCTGGGACTTCCAATAGCGCCAAGACTTGTTCAGAGGTAAACCGACTTTGGGGCAGATCAAGTAAGGTGATAAACGCTTGTAATGCCGGATGAGCCTGACTGGCCTTGCGGTCTGAAATCGCAAAAGGTAGGTAGCGATCCCCAATTGCATTACCAAATGTGGCCTGGATATAGGGGGTATAACTATCAATGTCTGCCACCATCACAATGATGTCACGTGGTGTCAGTTCAGGGTTTGCGGCTAACAAACTCAATAGGCTATCTTGTAAAACCTCGACTTCCCTTTGTGGGCTATGGCAAACATGCAGGCTCAGTGAGCGATCAGCTAGATCTAGGCACCGCTTTTGGTCGCTATGCGCTAGCGTTTCCGGTGTTGTCCCAATAATGGCGTGGTCTTCTAACTCCAACATATCGTGCTGAATACCATGCAAAAGATTGTCTGGATCGATATCGACAAAAGCATGGACCTCTTGGATATCATCCACTTGTGACAATAGATACATATGATCCCGCCCTAACCGCCCCCATGAGGCCAGTAGCGGATTACTGAGATCCTGCTCACCATCTGCATTGAAAAGTTGTTCGGCCTGCTCAGGATGGCGAAACAGGCTTATTTCTGTTGGTTTACCGTCTACTGGTTGGCCTTCCATCGATTCACGATAATGCCGACGTTTGCGGCTTTGCAGCTTAGCCAAGAAGGCATAATCCTGAATATCCCCCCAGAAATAGCGGCAAGGATTTGTAAACATCAAATGGATATCAATGTGCTTACCTAGCGCTTGCAGTGCCTGTAAATAGACGGGAGGTAGTGCCGATATACCGCAAATAAATACCCGTTTTGGCAGCCCTGCGGGACAAACCTTTGAGTCGAGGAGTGTACGAATAAAACGCTGATAGAGATTAGCTCGGTGCCATTCAGGTTGTTCCAGTTGGCGAGTATAACGAGTTAGCTCAACCCATAACTTGGCTTGCCATTGTTGGGCTTCATCCAAATTATCAATAAGCTGACCTCTTTCCCAAGCCTCTAGCCATTCTGGGCGGTAGACTAAATACTGGTCGAAAAGGTCAGCAACACGCGCGGCAAGCTGGTGAATCTTACGTTTGTCGCCATCATCACTGAGATAGCGCTGCATTGACGAAAATGCGGGGTCATCCAGTAAATCCGGTAGCAGCCACATCAGTTTCCATGTCATGGCATCTTTGCTAAAAGCGCTCTCTTTCGGAATATCCGGTAAAACACGGGTAAACATGTCCCAGATAAAGGTGGCAGGCAGCGGAAACTCAATATTGGCTGCAATGCTAAACTGTTGCGCCAGTTGCATTTGCAACCATTGTGCCATCCCAGGGCTTTGAACTAACACAACCTCTTGCTGGAAAGGATTATCTAACGGTTCTCGTTCTATCAGCGCTGTCGTTAGCGCTTTGAGTAAATCCAGTTGATTAGAATGATAAACCGTGAACATGATGGCTCCCTTAAGACACAATGGATAATACTCATAAATGATTAAACAAATTGATAATCATTTATGAATAAATCCTGAGGTTTAATACTCTAGCTTGATAACGAGTGAGTGCAATAGGTTATCGTTATTATCACGTTTAGCCCCCGCAATTATCGGGATTCAGCCATCACTCATTGAGCAAAACCAACGGCTTAGATCTACTCGCTGATGATATTGTCCCACAAGAGTAAAATTGAGCTCAGTACACTCCCCATCAATTCTACCGATAGACTGCCGATATATCCCGTTTGATATCATTCCTGTGATAAGTGACTCATCAAACATTCCGAGCTCAATACGGTCTATATGCTGATGAAGTGAAGACCAAGCCTGACGCTGTTGCCATAAAGAAGAAAATCCCTGCAAGAGTGATTGATGGTATTGCAACAACCCGAGCAGCGATACAGAGAAAAATAGTGCCGCAATTAAGGCTTCTGGCAAGCTAAATCCTAGTTGCGCTTGGGAAATACCTGACTTTTGGGTGAGTTGTCGTTGGTGGTGATATTTCAATGAATACAATATTGTGCATCCTTATCCGGGCAAAAATCCAACCAACCATGAGCATCTTTAACTAATTGATAGCTTAGGTTATTTTTATCATCGCTCTTCAATTTGACACGTTGATACAAGATCAAGGGAGCGGCAGTCCCACGGAACTGGCTCTCGCCTCTAAGTATATAAAACCCTGTCAGCGAGGCTGGTTTGATGCAAGCCTTTAAGCCAATTAGCTGTTTTTCCTGACAATACCATGTTGCATTAGTATGCCTTGGTAAAGTGAATAGCCAACGCTGACTCCTCCCCCAATTCAATGACGACGTTGCCTGATTAAATGCCAGCAGGTAACGCTTATCCACAGCGGTAATTTGCTGAATATTGTCTAATTGGCGGTGCAAAGCGGATAACAGCAATAAGCCAAGTGCAAAAAGTACGGCAATAGCGGTTAAAGTACTGGTTCCCCGCTGATCGTTCTGCTTCATAAATTATTGCCACGTATCGTATAAATAAGCTGATGACGGATGGCTGAATGACCTGTTTTTTGCCCCGCTAATTGCACGGTATATATTTGAGCAGAAGCGTGTTCAGGTAATCTACGTACAGAAAAGTGCGTGATGGTGACCTCTTTTGGGTCTAATAGATTTTCCCAACTACTGCCAGCGCAATTGCGTTCGCCTCGCTGGGCCTCTAATCCCTTATTACGTAAGCGGTAACCAAAATATTCGGATTCTGTATGCTCCTCCCCCTCCCATCGGCCATTGCGATTAAGGTCATACGCAACGATTAGACAAGAATCGGGTATCTCACCTGAATAATGATGTGTGGTAATCGCGTTCCCCTGACACTCACCTTGGCAAAAACCGGCGCGCCGTAAATCTTTTTCAAGCACCGCCATAGCCTGACTTAGTATCAATTCCAGATGATAACGCTGTTGCAGCAATGTGATGTTGTGACGCAATTTTGGAAACACTTGAGTCGCGGCAAGCATAATCATGCTGCCAATACTTAATGCCAACATCATTTCGGGCAGTGTAAAACCTGCCATGTATTTTGGCTCACTCTGCACCAAAGTGAGTTCTACAGATTTTCTGATTACTTTTGGCATCGAGAGATACCTGATATTGACTCACCTTCACTACACAACCTCATTCTGCCTCTACTGGAAATAATTAATCGAATGCGTCCTGCGGGGTTACTGAGCATGATGTTTCCTGCTTGCGCTGTATTTCTTATACCGTAGAAACCAATATTTTTATGCAGTGAAAAAGTGATAGCAACATCAGGATGTGGTGGGATAAATGTATCGCCAGCCAACGCTGAGCATGCAGTATTGGGTCGACTTCCCCAACCTAAGCACCCCTGCCCAGTGTGTTGTATCCACAATAATGCCGTGCCATTACTACGATTAGTTTGCGCTTGTAAAAGCGTTAAGTAGGCCAGTAGCTGACGTGCGCTATCAGCGAGCCTTTCTCTCTGCCGGTAATGGTGCCAACTTTGTGCGCTCCATGTCGCCATCACGCCGACCAAGGCAATAACCACCAACAGCTCAATGAGGCTGATACCTTTTTGTCTTATTAAGTGAATATCCTTGGGTAGTTCTATTTCTTTCAATGCCATGGAGGTTTTCATGCCGCGAGTTTACGTCACGAAAATGTGAGGTCTATTGGCTTATTGTCGAGTCTGGAAACGTTACGCAAAATTCTTTTTGGGACAACATCAGTGTCAAGAATGGTGCGGCACAGCTCGCATTTTTATGGCTGGGGGATGCACTTAGCCAGGAAGGGAATTCGGTGGATATACCGGAGCCATTGCGGCTCCGGTTCAAGGATTAAATCGCTATTGGGGCTTTAATTCCCGGATGCGGATCGTATCCTTCAATTTCAAAATCATCGAAGTGATAATCAAACAAAGAGTCAGGCTTACGTTTGATGATCAGTTTCGGCAGCGCCCGTGGCTCGCGGCTCAATTGCAGATGTGTTTGCTCGATGTGATTGCTGTACAAGTGAGTATCACCACCTGTCCAGACAAAATCCCCCACTTCCAAATCACATTGTTGCGCCATCATGTGTATCAGTAACGCATAACTGGCAATGTTGAATGGCAAGCCGAGGAACACGTCACAAGAACGTTGGTATAGCTGGCAAGAAAGCTTGCCATTTGCCACGTAGAACTGGAAGAATGCATGGCAAGGCGCCAATGCCATTTGGTCCAGCTCACCCACATTCCAGGCAGACACAATGATACGACGTGAATTAGGGTCCTGCTTAAGCTGTTTCACCACATTACTGAGTTGGTCAATCTGACGACCATCAGCTGCACCCCATGCACGCCATTGCTTGCCATACACAGGGCCAAGGTCGCCATTCTCATCCGCCCACTCATCCCAAATCGAGACGTTATTTTCCTTCAGATAGGCAATATTGGTATCGCCATTGAGGAACCATAACAGCTCATGGATGATCGAGCGCAAATGGCAGCGCTTGGTTGTGACTAGAGGGAAACCGTCTTGTAAATTGAAACGCATCTGATGCCCAAAAATCGACACAGTTCCTGTTCCGGTACGGTCATCTTTAGGGGTGCCTTCTTCCAGCACTTTTTTCATCAAATCCAGATACTGTTTCATGTTACCTCACGAAAGTTGTTGCGCAGGACGGCGATACGCCCAAATCATCATAATGATACCGGCCAGAATCATAGGCACAGACAGGATCTGCCCCATGCTGATCACGCCGTCGAACAAACCAAGCTGAGCATCTGGCTGGCGGAAGCATTCTACGATAATGCGGAACACACCATAACCAATCAGGAACAGGCCAGAAACACTGCCCATCGGGCGTGGTTTGCGGATAAACAGATTCAGGATGATAAACAGCACCACCCCTTCAAGGATCATTTCATATAACTGCGAGGGATGGCGTGGCAATACACCGTACTGATTGAATATCGCCTGCCACTTCGCCGGATCTGCGGCAACAATCGCGATATCTTCACCACGAGAGGTCGGAAATAACATGGCCCAAGGAGTATCCGTCGTGACACGCCCCCATAATTCACCATTGATAAAGTTGCCAAGACGGCCAGCACCCAAGCCGAAGGGAATCAAAGGCGCCATAAAGTCGGCAACTTGGAAGAAATGGCGCTTGGTGCGGCGGGCAAACCACAACATCACACAGATAACACCAATCAAGCCGCCATGGAATGACATTCCGCCATCCCAAACTTTAAACAGGTAAAGAGGGTTATCGAGGAACAGTGGCAAGTTATAGAACAGAACGTAGCCAACACGGCCACCGACAAACACACCGAGGAATCCAGCATAAAGGAGATTTTCGACTTCTTCTTTTGTCCAACCACTGCCTGGCTTATTGGCCCGACGAACGGCCAACCACATGGCGAAGACAAAACCCACCAAGTACATCAGGCCATACCAATGAAGGGAAACCGGGCCAACGGAGAAAATGACCGGATCAAATTTCGGAAACGCCAGATAGCTATTGCTCATCTATCACCACGGAATGTCTATTGTTTTTAGGGAGACACGTATTGTTTTTGTGGAAACACGTGTTGTTACCTAGTGAGGACTGCAGGTTGCGCATAATAGCATAGGCCAAGCTGACTCAGGGGCGCACCTGAAGGAAAAGTTGTGTAAACAGCCATATCCTGAAAGGAAGTCACCGCTTAAGCCCCATGTAATGCCGATCGTTAAACGCAGCGATATCGTTAAACGCAGTGATAAAGTATTTCCTTCCACAGATTGAAGCTCATTGTTCCCAATGTGCTTCAAGTGATGAGAATTACTTACCGCCGCGAATCAACCCTCCCAATCCTCTACGCTCCATAAACGCAGCCGTTAAGTGGCGTACATCCGTCGTCATCTGGGCTGCGAGTACCCGCTCTGCCAGCGCTTGCGCATCGACTAAATCGATATTTCGCAGTAGGTATTTTATGCGCGCCACGCTGCGGCCATTCATACTAAGATTGCGATAGCCTAGCCCCACCAACAATAACGCGCCCATAGGATCACCCGCCATTTCACCACATAAGCTGACCTGTAAACCTGATTGTGTCGCTTGCGTCAAAATGTGGCTAAGCACTTGTAGCACCGAAGGGTGCAAGCTGTCATAAAGCGAGGCAACACGGGTATTATTGCGATCTACCGCCAGTAAATATTGTGTTAAATCGTTGGTGCCAACCGAAATAAAATCGACCCGCGATTTTAGGTAAGGCAGCATAAAAATCATCGAGGGGACTTCAATCATCACACCCAATTTCGGCTGTGGTAATTCGTAGCCAAGCTCTTCTTGAACTTCACGCCCAGCACGGTCAATCAACCGTTTGGCTTCATCAACCTCTTCCAGACTGGTGATCATCGGCAACAAAATACCCAGATTACCCGTACCAGCATTAGCACGAAGCATTGCTCTGACTTGGATCAGGAAGATCTCTGGCTGATCGAGAGTGATGCGGATACCGCGCCAGCCTAAACAAGGGTTCTCTTCACTGATGGGCATGTAAGGCAGTTGCTTATCAGCACCGATATCCAAGGTGCGCAATGTGACTGATTTATTAGGATAAAGCTGCAACATACCTTGGTACTGCGCAACTTGTTCCTCTTCCGATGGGAAACCACTTTGCAACATGAACGGAATTTCTGTGCGATACAGGCCCACGCCATCAACCCGCCCGCCGAGCAATTTTTCATGTTCAGGGCTAAGACCTGCGTTCAGCATGACCTGGATCCGCTCGCCACTTTTCAGCGCAGCAGGCCGTTCGACATCATCCTCAGCCAGTTTGCTAAGTTCAATCTCTTCGGTCACTAACCGCTGGTACTCTTTAATCAGCACAGGTTCAGGGTCAACCAGCACTTCACCGCGGTAGCCATCAACGATCAATAACCGCTGATTCAACAATGCGGGCTGGATATCGGCCCCCATCACGGTCGGAATACCCATCGCGCGCACGAGAATGGCAGCATGAGAGTTAGCGGCACCGTCACGGACGACAACACCGGCCAAGCGATCTTGCGGCACTTCCGCTAACAATGTTGCGGTCAGTTCATCGGCCACCAAAACAAACCGCTCAGGCCATTGGCTGGCGCCGGAAGTGCTGTCATCGAGGTGAAATAGTAAGCGCAAACCTAATGCCCGAAGATCACTGGCTCGCTCGCGCATATAGGTATCTTGCAAGCTGGCAAATTGCGCTGCAAATTGTTCAACCACCTGTTTAACAGCCCATTCGGCCACGGAGCCCGCATCAATTTGTGCGAAAAGCTCACGCTTTAGGCGGGCGTCATTTAACAAGTGGGAATAGAGATCGAAAATTGCCGCGCTCTCTTTTTGTGAGCTGGCAGAAAAACGCTTACTGAAACGGCGAAACTCAGCCGCAGCTTCTTCCAGCGCTTGAGTCAGACGTTCGCGTTCCTGAACGGTATCGAGGGTTGAGGCTTCATAAACCAGATCAAGTGAAGGCTGGGAGGTATCCTGCCACCCTTCAGCAACCGCCACACCCGGTGCGGCAGCCAACGCACGAATTCGCGTTTGCCGATATTGGCCGAAAATGGCATTAAGCTGAGATTGAGAAAGAATACCGGCAAGCTGTGTTGCCAGCGTGACCATGAACGATTCTTCGCTCTCATCAAACTGGCGATGTTCACGTTGCTGAACCACCAGCACGCCCAGCAACTGGCGGCGGTAGATAATAGGCACCCCAAGAAACGCGCGGAAGCGATCCTCTTTGACTTGCGGAACATATTTAAAGCTGGGGTGACTCTGAGCATCTGCCAAGTTAATCGGCTCAGCCAAACGCCCTACTAGCCCGACGATACCTTCGTCAAAAGCCAGTGTGATGATGCGACCACGAGGCTTTTTCAAGCCCCGAGTCGCCATCAGGTAGTAACAACGGCGGTCATTATCTGCCAGATAAATCGAGCAGACTTCCGTGTCCATTGCAAGACAGGTTTCATTGACCAACAGCTCTAACGCATCCGTTAGGCTGGTTGCCATCGCCACTTTCTCAACTATTTCTCGCAAACGCATCAGCATGATCGGCTTAACTTAACCTCTTTTACGGCGATAAGCAGGTGGTACCCGTGGCGGAGCAACCTCCTGCACAGGCATGACGGTTGGGGCAAACTCTTTCATGACGCGACGATAAACATCACGTTTAAAAGACACCACCTGACGCACCGGATACCAATAACTGACCCACCGCCAGCCATCAAACTCCGGGGTACTGCTGCGTTGCATGTTGATATCGGCTTCATTACACATTAACTGTAGCAGAAACCACCGCTGCTTTTGGCCGATGCACACCGGCTTTGTATCCCAACGCACCAAACGTTTGGGTAATTTATAACGTAACCAGTTACGGGTTGAAGCCAGAATTCGAACATCCTTCTTGTTAAGGCCGACCTCTTCAAAAAGTTCGCGATACATAGCCTGCTCTGGTGTTTCACCGGGATTGATCCCCCCTTGCGGAAACTGCCAAGAGTGCTGACCGTATCGTCTGGCCCACAACACTTCGCCTTGCCGATTACAAATTACGATACCCACGTTAGGGCGGTAGCCATCATCATCGATCACCGGACTACCTCGATAAACTTAAAACGTAAAGATGCTCTGATTGTTTCACACTAGTAACAGCCGGTAAACCACTGCTTATCAGACAGTAAAACCTGATAACTCTGGGATAACTCACAGATATTAGCAAAGTTATAAACACCCTGAAGGGTCACCACCGTATTTTATTCACTTTTTCTGTGGATATAGGTGTGCAGAACTCTAGGGAAAAGCGGGTACAACTCATTTTCAGCTAATATTACGCTAATAACATCCAAATAAATAAATTATTAATTTCAACAAAATAACAGGTTTCCCACAGGTATCTAAGGTATCGAAATGTGATCTATATCCGTTTTGGATCGGTCACTGGCTAAAGATCCATCAATGCAGTTTTTATCCACAGATAATGCGTCAAAGTTATGCAAAAAAGGATAAAACTCGCAAAAAAGGCGATCGTCAAGGCTGTAAATTGAACCAGTGATCGCGATTTAATGAGGTTATCCAATAAATCTGTGGATAAATAGGTGTAAGATCCTGTTCATTATTACGATTAGCAGGTGCACAAGATAGCCTGAATAAAAGTATTTCATGCATAAGCGGAAAGAAAAACCTCGTTAAATCATGCTATTATTAACGCCTACCCTATAGGGCAATGATGCAAATACTATCACTTTTAATTCAGTTTGTTTTTTAACCGATCTTAACAGGTTGCTACCCATGTCTGTTTATTCACTGCCGCCCCCTCCTCCTACAGATGAACATCAACTTTTCCAACGCGCTGAAACCTTGTCCGGTTTTACGCTCGGAGAGCTGGCAACACGTGCTCAATGGGATATCCCAGCAGACTTGAAACGTGTAAAAGGCTGGGTTGGCATGTTGCTGGAGTACTATCTAGGGGCCAGCGCGGGCAGTAAGCCTGAACAGGATTTTGCAGATATTGGGATTGAGCTAAAAACCATCCCCATTAGTGCTCAGGGTAAGCCCTTGGAAACCACTTTTGTGTGTGTCGCACCACTGACGGGCAATAGCGGAATCACTTGGGAAAATAGCCACGTGCGGCATAAATTGGCCCGCGTTCTCTGGGTGCCAGTCGAAGGAGAACGGCAAATTCCGTTAGCACAACGCAGAGTCGGTGCGCCATTGTTGTGGAGCCCTAATGTCGAAGAGGAAGAATTACTGCGCCGCGACTGGGAAGAATTAATGGACCTTATCGTTTTAGGTAAAGTCGAAACGATCACTGCGCGCCATGGCGAAGTTTTGCAGTTACGTCCCAAGGCCGCCAATAGCCGTGCATTAACAGAAGCAATAGGTGAACAGGGGCAGCCCATCATGACATTACCCCGAGGCTTTTATCTGAAAAAGACCTTTACCGGCCCCATGCTGGCACGCCACTTTTTACTGTAAAACATCATAGAAATTGATATCACTTACTACCAAATCACTATGGTAATTACGTAGGATATATTCCGCTCCATAAATAAAAGCGTATAATTGTATTTTTGTGTTTCCGTAAGGTGTAAAGGCGCAATGTTTGAGTGGATTGCCGATCCAAATGCCTGGTTGGCGCTGGGCACGTTAACTATCCTTGAGATTGTTCTCGGGATAGACAATATTATCTTCCTTTCTTTGGTGGTCGCAAAATTACCTAAAGCGCAGCAAAACAAAGCCCGTCGTATCGGCTTGGCAGGGGCAATGTTAATGCGTTTGGCATTACTGGCTTCGATTGCTTGGGTCATTCGCCTGACGGAGCCACTGTTTAGCATCGCTGGACATGGCGTTTCCATGCGGGACTTGATTCTGCTATTGGGGGGATTATTCCTGATCTGGAAGGCCAGCAAAGAAATCCATGAAACCATTGAAGGCAGTGATACTGAACATTCCAGTAACGTTAGCTCATTCTTTGGTGCCATCGTGCAAATCATGCTACTGGATATCATCTTTAGCTTGGACTCCGTCATCACGGCAGTTGGGCTGTCTGACCATCTGTTTATTATGATGGCTGCGGTGGTGATTTCTGTGGGCGTGATGATGTTTGCCGCTAGGCCGATTGGTGAATTTGTTAACCGCCACCCATCCGTCAAGATGCTGGCGCTGTCTTTCCTGATTTTGGTTGGCTTCACGCTGATGCTGGAAAGTTTCCAAATTCACATTCCAAAAGGCTACATTTACTTCGCCATGTTCTTCTCAATGGGCGTTGAAACCCTCAATCTCATGCGAGGGAAGAAAAGTAAGCCAGTGGATAAAAAAGCATAATCCTCTTCGGGTGCGTTTCTACGCGCCCGTTTCCCACTTTTTTCTACACTTTCGCCTGACATGCTTTCCCCTGCACTCACGCTTCGTTATAGTCGAATAAGGCGGGTTTGACTAATACCCCAAATTATTGGCGGACAGCAACGCCAAGGACATCGGGTATGGCCTGATAATTTCAGACATTAAGGAAGGTCGGCAATGCAATATCATCGTATCCCCCACACTTCACTCGAAGTCAGCCTGCTGGGCTTGGGCACCATGACTTTTGGTGAACAAAACAGTGAAGCCGATGCCCATGCTCAACTGGATTATGCCGTTGCAGCCGGTATTAACTTAATCGACACCGCAGAAATGTATCCGGTTCCTCCGAAGCCAGAAACCCAAGGGTTAACTGAGCAATACATCGGTAACTGGATAAAAGCGCGCGGCAGTCGCGATAAAATCATTTTAGCCAGCAAAGTTTCTGGGCCATCGCGGGGAAGTGATCAACCGATCCGCCCGAATATGGCACTGGACCGCAAAAATATCCGCATTGCGTTGGAAGATAGCCTCCGGCGGCTCAACACTGATTATCTCGATATTTATCAATTACATTGGCCGCAGCGGGAGACGAACTGTTTCGGCAAGCTAAATTATCGCTATAGCGAACATACTGCCGTAGTGACTTTACTTGAGACGCTAGAAGCGCTGAATGAGCAAGTGCGAGCCGGTAAAATCCGTTATATCGGTGTCTCAAATGAAACACCATGGGGCGTCATGCGCTATTTGCAGTTGGCGGAGAAACATGATTTACCCCGTATCGTGTCGATTCAAAACCCTTATAGCCTGCTTAATCGCAGCTTTGAGGTGGGATTAGCAGAAATCAGCCAGCATGAAGGGGTTGAGCTACTCGCTTATTCTAGCCTTGCTTTCGGCACCTTGAGCGGCAAATACCTGAATGGGGCCAAACCCGCAGGGGCGCGTAATACGCTATACAGCCGTTTCACTCGTTATACCAGTAAGCAAGCTCAGTTAGCAGTGGCTGAATATGTGGCGCTAGCGAAACATCACGGCCTCGATCCGGCGCAGATGGCGCTGGCCTTCGTTCGCCAGCAACCTTTCGTCGCCAGTACATTGTTGGGTGCGACGACGCTTGAACAGCTAAAGAGCAATATTGATAGCCAAGATGTCGTCTTAGGCCAAGAAGTATTAGATGCATTGGAAGAGATCCACACTCGTTTCACTTTCCCTGCGCCTTAATTTAACCGCGTTCCAATCGCAAAAAGGCCGCAAATTGCGGCCTTTAGTTTTATTGTCGGGCTGACTTTAAGTGTCAGATAAACCAATCCGCAGGAACACCGAATCGCTCCGAAAGTGCTTTGATATGTTGGACGGTTAAAGCGCGACGACCGTTAAGAATATTGCTCACATTAGATTTAGAACCTAACTGAGGCTCTAAATCCGCAGCTTTAAGCCCATACTGATCAATAATGGTGCGCAAAACGGCAATACCCGTTGGGATATTAGCTAACTGCTGATTAAGACTGTCAAATTCAGGCGCACTGTTCTCATATTCGGCAATTTTTGCTGCAAGCAGATCAAAAAGCGGGTTATCCAAGTCACCTCGATCAATCAGAATCTCAATTAACTCAAGTGCCTGGTGATATTCAATCTCGTTTTTTGCGCCGGTCATCAGGGGAATAGTTTTGACTGCATTAGCAAACGTCGTGATCATGTATTCGGCACTTGCTGCATCAAGATGATGTTTATTGTAGTGAGATGCCATGGTCATTCTCTATGCTCCCTGTAATACGTTATCAACTTGTCATATTCGGCATGCGTAACGATTTTTTCAACCTGAAAACAAATAAAAATGCCGCACTAGGCGGCACTGATATTAATGACTAGCACATTACTCCACCGTTTTACGGCGCAGTTGCCGCCACTGCCAACCCCAAAGCAATGCGATGGCTAACGCGAATATCACACCGAAGCCTACACCGACAGCAACCACTGGGACACCCAGTTTCACCACGACGGAGAACAGCCCTAGCATCACAAGCATGGCGGTGTTTTCACCGAGATTCTGCACAGCAATCGCATTACCGGCTCCAACACTCTGTTTGCCGCGCTCTTGTAGCAACGCATTAAGAGGCACGACAAAGAATCCGCCTAAAATCCCGATGATGATCAACAGTAAATAAGCCATTGGCATGCTGTGTTGCAGAGCAAAAATGGCCACAACCACACCGATCAACACGCCCGCAGGCAAGCAGCGTTTCACCGTTTTAAGCGTGACAAAACGCGCAGCTGCGCCGGCCCCCACCACAATCCCTATCGCCACCATCGCATTGAGCAGAGTGGGCGTGGTGTTATCGGTAATGCCTAATGCAATCGGCACCCAGAGCACGAGCAGGAAACGTAACGTGACCCCTGCCCCCCAGAAGAGGCTGGTTCCAGCTAGAGAGAAACGGGTTTCGCCATCGCGCCATAAAAGCCGGCACGCGCTAAAGAAGCTGCTAGTCATGGCACGAGGTCGCCATGAGCTACCTGCACGGGCAGCCGCTAAGCGAGGGATAAATAGATTGGCAATGACGGCAATGGCATACACCAGCGCACAAGCACCTAAAGCTGCACCTAAATGCCAATCAGCCAGTATTCCACCCGCGACCGAACCGAGTAAGATGGCAGCGATCGTTGAAGCTTCCATCATGCCATTGGCTTTGACCAGTTGCTCACCCGAAGTGAGCTCGCCTAAGATGCCATACTTAGCAGGTGAATAAGCCGCAGCCCCCACGCCCACTAGGCTATAGCCCAAAAATGGATTAAATCCGAAGCAAATCACCAGCGCGCCCGCCAACTTCAAGCCGTTCGCGACCATCATCACCCGTCCTTTTGCGAAGCTATCGGCAAACTGCCCAACAAAAGGAGCCAGAATGATGTACGTCGCCACAAAAGCCATCTGCAAAATAGGCTGGCTCCAGTCGGGATATAACTGCTGTTTGATCAGTGCCAAGGTGGCGAAAAGTAATGCATTATCACCAAACGCTGAGAAAAACTGTGCGCCGAGAACCGCAATCATCCCTCTGGATAACAAAGGCTTATCATCTAGCACTTGCTGACTCATAGACTCATCTCCGGATCTTCTGCCATTTTGCTGAGTGTCACAAAGTCAGGTTTGCCGCTACCGAGCAACGGCAGTGCTTTCACCACTCGGATATCACGTGGAACAGCCAACTCCGGCACACCACTTTCTCGCGCCGTTTTAATCAATTGCTCACGCGTGATTTCGCTGTCGGTGGTAAACAAGACCAAGGCTTCGCCTTTGGCGCTGTCGGTTTTCGCAGCGGCGGCGTGTTGACCGTCTGGCGAGATTTTTATCGCCAGTTGCTCGACGCTCTCTAGTGAAACCATTTCACCCGCCAATTTAGCAAAGCGCTTCATTCGGCCGCGAATAGCGCAGAACCCTTGCTCATCGATGGTGACAATATCGCCCGTGTCATACCAGCCCATCTCGCGTTCGCCCTGTGCATTTTCAGCAGAGGGTTGTTCCAGCACGCCAGGGTTTTCTACTCGCAGGTAGCCACGCATAATGTTCGGCCCGCGTAACTGCAAGCGGCCGCCTTGCTCTATGCCCGGCACTTTAATCAAGCGTGATTCCATTCCCGGCAGAATACGGCCTACCGTATTCACTTTTGCCGCCATCGGCACGTTGATAGCCACAACCGGCGCACATTCAGTAACACCATAGCCTTCCAGAATACGGATACCGAACTTATCCTGCCAAATCTGTTTGGTGCTGTCGGCTAACTTTTCAGCCCCAGCCACCACATAGCGCAAACGAGCAAAATCATAAGGATGGGCGAAGCGGGCATAATTCCCAAGGAAGGTAGAGGTGCCAAACAGTACGGTACAGTTACGGTCATAAACCAGTTCAGGTACGACGCGATAATGCAGCGGGCTTGGGTAAAGAAATACGCGGCTACCGGTCATCAACGGAGTGAATAAGCCAACCGTCAAACCAAACGCATGGAACAGTGGCAGTGACGACATAAAGCGGTCGCGTGGCGTAAAGTCAGCAATGGTGCGGATTTGCTCAACGTTCGCCAATAAACTGGCGTGTGAATGAACCACACCTTTAGGGTGACCTTCTGAACCGGAGGTAAATAAAATCAGCGCCTTGTCGTCTGCTTGCTGTGGCAGCATCGCACGGCGTGGGCAGCACAAGTGGAATAGAATCCAGAGTTTATCTGCGAGTGTCACCGTATCTTTTAAGTCTTCCAGATAAACCCAATTTGCCTCAGTCACTTGTTCAGGCAGATGAGTGAGTTTGCCTTTTTCCAGAAATTGACGCGATGTCACGATGGTTTTTAATGAGGCTGCGGTAATCGCACTCTTTAGCCCTTTGGCACCCGAAGTGTAATTCAGCAAGGCGGGTATGCGACCACTCAGTGATGCACCGAAAATCGCCGCAGCTGTGATAGTCGCATTTGGCAGCAGCATGCCCACATGTTCACCCGCGGTGGTAAAACGTTGCAAGATACGGCTGACACCGAGCGTTTTTTTCAGCAATGTATGGTAGCTATCTTCTTTGAAGGAAATATCTTCGATGCAGGGCTTAAAACGCCCATAACGAGTTTGCGCCGCTAGTAACGCTTCAAATAACGTTTCCCGTGGCACGATAGCCATACGCGCATTCATCATGATGGCATGTAACTGCTCACCCGCGAGTATTCGCCTTTCACGGGCACGCGCCGCTTGCGGCATCGGTAGGCGGGTAGCCGGTAAAACATAAATGCTTATTTTCGGGAACCAACGAACTTTAAAGACGTCTGCCAATCGGCCAAAGCGGCTAAATTCAGGGCCTTCCAACCGGATAGGAACCACCATTGCACCCGATTTTGCAGCAACAAAGGCGGCGCCATCGTAGATTTTCATCAACGAGCCGGTCACTGTGATACGCCCTTCGGGGAATATCACT
This sequence comes from Yersinia massiliensis, assembly GCF_003048255.1. NCBI lineage: Bacteria > Pseudomonadati > Pseudomonadota > Gammaproteobacteria > Enterobacterales > Yersiniaceae > Yersinia > Yersinia massiliensis. Next base: position 1,013,929 of record NZ_CP028487.1, on the reverse strand, counting down.
ACCGGACGTCCCTGTTCAACCATTCGAACCAAGTGTTTGATTGCCATGGGGTTGGTGGGATCTAGTGCGACAAAATCCACATAGGGCTTCAGCCAACGCATAAACCAACTTTCCGTCACACTGGTATAAACCGCAAAAACGGGTTTTATCGGCAGAAATAGCGCGAGCAACATACCATCAAGAAAGGAGACATGATTTGGGGTAATCAGCAGTTTTGGGTGTGTGAATTGGTCGGTGATGCCTTCGACAGTCACGCGAAATAGTCGGCGCAGGAGTGCGCGCAGAAAACGAGAAACCATGTCTATCTCTCTATAACCTAATGAATATGATTAAGAGAGAATACTCTATTTGAGGCGAGGTGATCTTTAAGGACTCGCTGAAAAGAGAGGTAGGAATGGACAAATAAAAAAAAACCTACGCATCTGCGTAGGTCGGTGCAAATAAAAAACTGGCTTTTAACACACAGCGTATGTTGATTACTCACCAATTAATACCTCTGGGACAGTCAGGATATCCGTTTGTGAGATGCCACAGCCAGCGGGCAATCGAAACATTTACGTGCAAAGTGTAACCAGTGGTGAACATTGTCAGCGTAGCGAAAAGGTTTGTAATTCATTGTCGTACAAGCCCTATTCACTCAATGTGACTTCGACCAAGCAACTCATCGCATTCGGCCCCTGAGTCAACCTCGAGGTCCCAATATCCAACGTCAACACATTAGGATTACCCGATTGTTCAACTTGGTGCTGTTTGCCACCAAAACCGAGATCGAACCAAGCACCGGTCGCCATCAATACGACGCCTCGTGTCACTCCATCAGTAATACGCACGCCCGCGAGGCATCTGCCCCGTAAGTTGCTGACCTGCACCTGACTGCCCTCGGTAATCTGGCGGCGAGCGGCATCTTGCGGATGCATATAGAGTGTTTCACGGCCAGCGGTTTTATTCCCCTGAGCCAAGGGCGCGGGATCAAGTTGACTGTGCAAGCGATCGGCCGGTTGAATTGAGATCAAATGCAGTGGCCACTGCTCAGCCTCGGGAGCACCTAGCCATTCGACTGGCGGCTTCCATTCAGCATGTGGCGCAAAATCGGCATATTGATAACCGGCGATTTTCTCACTGAACAACTCAATCTTGCCACTGGGTGTTTGCAGTGGGTGCAACTGCGGATCTTCGCGGAAACTATCAAAGAACACGAATTCTTTTTCCGGCGCTGGCAAGTCAACATGGCCCCGTTGCCAAAATGTCTCAAAATCAGGCCATTCAACCCCGTGAGGCTGTTGGGCTACGCCACATTCTTGGTAAATATGTCGAATCCACGCCATTTCATCGCGACCTTCAGTAAAGGCATCACGATAACCTAGTCGTTCAGCCAGATCGGCGAATATATCAAAGTCGTTGCGGGCTTGATGTTGCGGTGCAATCGCTTGATGCATCGCCAAGACATAGCGATCTCTCGATGACCCGCCAATATCATTACGTTCTAGCGAACTGGTGACCGGCAGCACGATATCGGCCATTTTCGCCGCTGGCGTCCACCAGATATCCTGCACAATGACCGTGTCAGGTTTTTGCCACCCTTCCACCAGCCGATTGAGCTGTTGATGGTGATGGAATGGATTCCCACCCGCCCAATGCACTAAATGAATATCGGGGTAGGTGTGGGTTTCCCCCTGAAATTGATATGGCTGCCCCGGTTGCAGCAGCATGTCACAAATCCTAGCCACTGGAATGGCCAGCCCAGATGGGTTTTTGCCTACCGGCATCATCGGTCCAGGGGTGTCTATACGCGGGTTACCGACTCCGTTCATGGAACCATGCCCAAACGAGAAACCCCCACCCGGCAACCCGACTTGCCCTAACATCGCCGACAACGCAATGACCATCCAGTAAGGCTGTTCGCCACGATGGGCGCGCTGCACAGAATAGGAGCAGGTCATAAAACTGCGCACACCAATCAGTTGTTGTGCTAATTGAGCAATTCTCGCAGCGGGAATACCGGTTATCTCACAGGCCCACTCTGGCGTTTTAGCCACGCCATCATTGATGCCACGGATATAATCCGCTAGTCGCTCATAGCCTACGCAATGGGTTGCCAAGAAAGATTCATCCTGCGCATCAACGCGTTGAATCTCATACGCCAGTGCCAGCATCAACGCTACATCAGTATTTGGGCGAATAGGTATCCATTCTGCATTCACAAAAGCAGGACAGTCATCTCGCATCGGGCTGATGTTAATGACCGGCGTACCTTTTTGCGCCAGTTTCTCTAACCAAGGTTTCAGGGAATGTTCTGCTGAGCCGCCGGAAGAAACTTGAGCGTTCTTCAGTGCCAGACCGCCAAAGGCAATAAACAATTCGCAGTGCTCAACGACACTCGGCCATGACGTCACTCTGCCGGTCAGCGGAGTAAAAGTGCCAATGACATAGGGCAAGAAGAACTGCGCGGAGCCCCAACTGTAATTGCCCATTTGGTCAACACCACCACCGCCGCCGAAATAGAAACGCCGAACTAATGAGCGCGCATGATGCAAACGCCCTGCAGAAGACCAGCCGTAAGAACCGGTAAATAGCCCTGAAGGGCCATAACGATCCCTGACTCGCCGATTTTCTTCTGCGACTAAATCCAGCGCAACATCCCAATCCACCTCAACAAAATCTTCTCGCCCACGCAGTGTACGGTCACTTTTTTCCCGCTGTTGCAGCCATGAGCGACGAATGGCTGGCTTACGGATACGCTTATCGGAATAAACCATCGGCGTGATGGATTCCAGCAGTGGCGAAGGGTTTGAATCATCGGCAAAGGGTTCACAACGGATCAACTTGCCATCTTCAACGACAGCAGTATAAGCGCCCCAGTGGGCAAGCTGGGGGTAACGGATGATGGTCATGGTTATCTCAGGCGATTAAATAGATCATAACCGTAGCATTCATCGAGCCATTAAACCAAAGCACAATTTTAACTAAATATACTCCTTTGGGACTAAGACAAGTGCTACCGACCGGACACATCAAAAATGCGGAAAGCAACCACGAATATGCCTATTTTTCCTTTCTTGAGTTTTTTCTTACTAAGTTGCGATCATCCCCTCTTGCGGGCAAGACTGTTTTCCGCAAAACTGAGTAATGTAAGCGATTACCCTGAAAATCTCTGGAAGAAAAATGGCCACTATTAAGGATGTTGCCAAGCTGGCGGGTGTTTCCGTCGCGACGGTATCTCGTGTTATCAATAATTCCCCTAAGGCCAGCGAAGCATCACGTATGGCGGTATGTAGCGCCATGGAGCAGTTGCAGTATCACCCCAATGCCAATGCCCGTGCACTGGCCCAGAAATCCACAGAAACTGTCGGCATGATTGTTTCTGATGTGTCCGACCCCTTCTTTGGTTCGATGGTCAAAGCCGTAGAACAAGTGGCTTATGCCACCGGTAATTTTCTGCTCATTGGTAACGGTTACCATGATGAAGAGAAAGAACGCCAAGCCATCGAACAGTTGATCCGCCACCGCTGTGCTGCGCTAGTGGTTCACGCCAAAAAATTATCCGATGAAGAATTGACCTCCTTAATGGAACAGATCCCCGGCATGGTGCTGATCAATCGCACCCTACCGGGCTTTGAGACCCGCTGCGTCGCATTGGATGACCGCTACGGCGCGTGGCTGGCGACCCGTCATTTGATTCAGCAAGGGCATAAACGGATAGCCATTATTTGCTCCAATCACCAGATTTCCGATGCCATTGATCGCCTGCAAGGTTATTTGGATGCATTAAAAGAGTTTGATATCGCTGTGGATGACCGCTTAATTTCTTACGGTACGCCGGATGAGATAGGGGGTGAGCAAGCCATGACCGACCTGCTCGGTCGTGGTAAGCATTTCACCGCAGTCACCTGTTATAACGACTCAATGGCCGCTGGCGCGCTCTCGGTACTGAGCGATAACAGTATTGAAGTGCCACAAGAGATCTCGCTGATTGGTTTTGACGATGTTTTGATCTCGCGCTATTTACGCCCTCGATTGACGACCATTCGCTATCCTGTGGTGGCGATGGCCACACAAGCCGCGGAGTTAGCATTGGCGCTAGCCAACCATACCCCGTTGCCCGAGATCACCAATATGTTTAGCCCGACGCTGGTACGGCGCCATTCTGTTGCCAGCCCACAAGCGGCAACAGATGACTAAGTGACGCTAATCTAGGTACTCGATTCGCGCTGTTACATCATTTCTAAGGCAATCAGTTCTTCGATAGTTTGCCGGCGGCGGATCAAACGCGGCTGCCCTTGTTCAAATAGCACTTCGGGCAAGAGCGGTCGGCTGTTGTAGTTAGAGGACATCGACGCACCATAAGCGCCAGTATCGTGGAACACCAGATAGTCACCGATTCGGGCTGCCGGTAACGCACGAGTTTCTAGCCCGCCTCCCGCTTCCTGAGTGAAGATATCACCTGACTCGCAAAGCGGGCCACCGACCACTGTCTCAATCAACGCTTCTGATGCTAATGAACGCCCGTCTGCTGGCAACAATGAAATGTGGTGGTAACTACCGTACATCGCTGGGCGCATCAAGTCGTTAAAGCCCGCATCCACCAAGACGTAGTGCCGGCTGCCCATCTCTTTCACTGCTCGTACTTGCGCAATAAGCACGCCTGATTCTGCCACCAAAAAACGGCCCGGTTCAATTTCAAGGCTGACAGAATGGCCCAAATGGGCTGCGATACGCTCGCGAGCGTTGTTCCATAAGCCGTAATAATGCTCGGTATCAATCTCGTCGCCACCGAACTCGTAAGGGATCGACAAACCTCCCCCTGCCGAAATGGCACTGATATCCTGCCCCAAGCTAATCACCTGCTCGACCATGGCGTCACAGACTTGCTCTAGATGCTGATAGTCAACACCAGAGCCAATATGCATATGAATACCCACTAAGGTTAAGCCGTATTGCGTCACTTTCTCGATAGCTTGTGGTAGGTCTTGATACCAGATGCCATGCTTACTGTTTTCGCCGCCGGTATTGGTTTTCTGGCTGTGGCCATGACCAAAACCAGGATTGATACGCAACCATACTGGGTGACCGGGTGCCTGTTGGCCCAATTGATCCAGCATGTCGATTGAGCCTGCATTCACCGGAATGTTTAATTCCGTCACTCGCATTAATGTGGCCTTATCCAACAGATCGGCGGTAAACACGATTTCAGCGGGTTCCAGCCCCGGTTGGAAGCCGGCCACTAACGCACGCTCAATCTCACCGAGCGAGACAGAGTCCACCTTGACGCCCTGCTCACGCATCAAACGCAGAATATGAATATTCGAACAGGCTTTCTGGGCAAAACGAATCACATCAAAATTCCGTAATTGATTGATCCGTTGGGCAATAATATCGCCATCATAGGCCCACACCGGGCAACCAAAACGCTCAGGTAAAGCGATCAGATTTTGGGCAGTAAGCGCCGAAGAAGAGTCGTTAAGTGCGCGTGGCATAGGGTTTTCCTAATAATTTGGTCAATCAATAAGTTGGGCGAAAAGAACGATTTCGCTGATACCGTATTATTAACAATCACGTTCTTGTTAGGAAAATATCTATTTAGCCTGAGTCTATTCATTTATGATATGGATTAGCTTATTCAGTCGTCTAATCAGGAGTCATGCGATGCCTGCCATCTCTCTACGACAAATCGAAATCTTTCATGGTGTGATGACCACCGGTAACCTGACTGAAGCAGCGGCACTCCTCCAGACATCACAACCGACCGTTAGCCGAGAGTTGGCCCGCTTTGAGCAGTTGGTGCAATTAAAACTCTTTGACCGTGTGCGAGGCCGCCTTTACCCGACCGTGCAAGGCTTGCGGTTATTTGAAGAAGTGCAGCGCTCCTATTACGGCCTTGACCGCATACGTCAAGCCGCTGAGGGGATTCGCCAATTCCAGCAAGCTCAACTGTCGATTGCCTGCTTGCCCGTATTTTCTCAATCACTCCTTCCTGCGGTGTGCAAACCCTTCATTGAAAGCTATCCGGAAGTGAGTCTGAGTGTGATCCCGCAGGAATCACCGTTATTGGAAGAGTGGCTTTCCGCTCAACGCCATGACTTAGGGCTGACCGAAAATACCCAAACCCCCGCAGGGACATTACGCCATGCACTGATGACCGTGAACGAAGTCTGTGTCTTGCCAAGCGACCATCCATTGCGGGAAAAATCAGTGCTGACACCACAAGATTTCCAAGGCGAAAATTTTATCAGCCTCTCGGTGACGGACAGCTATCGTCAATTGTTGGATAATCTGTTTGCTGAACAAGGGATTAACCGCAGGTTGGTACTAGAGACACATAGCGCCGCCTCTGTTTGCGCCATGGTACGAGAAGGGGTGGGAGTCTCAATCGTTAACCCGTTGACGGCATTGGATTATATCAATAAAGCCACCGATGACGGCGTCTGCGTACGCCCATTTAGCGTCGACATTCCTTTTACCATCAGCTTGATACAACCGATACATCGCCCCTCATCGACCTTGGTAGAGATATTTATCGAGCATCTGAAACAACAAGCAATCACCTTCCAACAACGATTGGCCGCGGTGATTGCTCATCAATAGTCAATTTACACTGACTTAACTAAGCTGCCGTCACCTTACCCGCTCGCGCGCGGGAAAAGGTATACAGGCACAGCAACAATCCAACAGCCGCGAGTGCAGCCGCCGCTAGCGGAACCGCCGTCAGACCCAGGCCGCTGGCAATGACCACGCCTCCTACCCACGCACCTAAAGCATTACCGACATTGAACGCGGCGATATTGAGCGTCGAGACTAAATTAGGCGCTTTTTTGCCATAAGTGACCACATTGATTTGTAAAGCGGGTACCGCCGAAAATGCCGCCGCCGACCAGAGAAACAACGTCACTTCTGCGGCGATGAGAGAATAACTCGTCCAACTGAATAACGCTGAAAACACCGCGATCAGCAGGAAGGTCATGGTTAAACTGACGGATAAACGCCAATCTGCTAAGCGCCCTCCGACAATGTTCCCCAGCGTTAGCCCCAGCCCCATCAGTAATAATGTCCAACTCACACCGTGCTCGGAAACCTGCGTCACCTCGGTCAAGATAGGCGCAATATAGGTAAAGAGCGCAAACATGGCGGCAGCAAAAATAACCGTCATCAACAGTGAGAGCCAAATGCCACCGCCGCGCAATGCGGCTATCTCTTTACGTAACTCGGTCGGAGCCTCTTCCTGAGTGGCGGGTAATTTACGGTAAAGCGCGACCAGTGAGATTAAGCCGATGAACGAAACCACCCAGAATGTTGAGCGCCAACCAAAAGCTTGCCCCAATGCCGTTCCCAACGGTACGCCCAGCACATTGGCAAGGGTTAAACCGGTAAACATCAGTGCCACCGCAGAAGCCCGTCGATTGGGTGCCACCAGATTGGATGCCACCACAGCACCAATCCCAAAGAATGCCCCGTGGCACAAGGCGGTAATCACCCTCGCCAACATCAGGAAATCGTAACTGTATGCCAGTGCGCACATCAGGTTACCGATAATAAAAATCACCATTAAGAGCAACAGTGTCTTTTTACGCGGCAACTTAGCCGTCAGAACCGCCATAATCGGCGCGCCAATCGCGACCCCTAGTGCATAACCACTGATTAACCAACCTGCAGTTGGAATCGAGATGTGTAAATCACCTGCCACCTGAGGCAATAGCCCCATAATGACAAACTCGGTCGTCCCAATTGCAAAAGCACTCAGTGCTAATGCCAATAGCGCAACAGGCATAATACAAGCTCCCAGTCAGACAATATCTCCCCGCCATAGATAGCGGGCAGATCAAATTATTACCCGTCATTATTCATTGACCGGCATGAGGTAGTGAATCGTAGAAGTCGTGAGGACAGCTGTTCAATTGCCGAATATCGCAGCAATAATCCGATAAATACGCATTATTATTTTTTTGGCTCGCTAAATAGCAATAGCATGAGTTGAGGAATGATAACCAGTAATGAACAGGGTGATAAATAGCATGATCATTAAACGTTAGCTATTCCTCTCGGTAACTCAATGAAATAATGATTTTTTCTGACTGATCATTGATGATAAAAATATGTTTTAGAATGTAACTGCACTTCGCACTCAAGTTGGCAAAGGATGAGTGGCAAACCATTCCACTAAGAAATCCAACATTGTTCTTAATGTTGCTGGCATTTGCCGACGTGAAGTATAGATGCCGTAAATGCCCATTGCCTGAGGCTGATAATCAGGTAATAACTTTACGAGTTCTCCACGAGCAATATAAGGTGCAACAGAGTAGCTGGGTTGCAACGTGATACCTGCCCCCTCTAACGCACCGCTCAGTAGCACGACGGACTCATTAGCACTTAGATTCCCACCGACGGCAACAGAGGATTTAACGCCCTGCTGATCAAAATGCCACAAACTCTTGCCGAAATAGGAATAGGTTAGGCAATTGTGTACCGCCAGATCATGAGGATCTTTTGGGATTCCCTTGGCGGCGAGATACGCTGGTGAGGCGCAAACAACGGAATGACAAATCGCGAGTGGCCGAGCGATTAAGTTTGGATCGAGCTCATTGGTAATGCGTAGTGCCAAATCAATACGTTCTTCGACTAAATTGACAGTGCGGTTGTTCATTTGTAAATCAACCGCAACCTGCGGATGGTGGCGTAAGTAATCAGTGACGGCAACGACTAACGCACTCTGTCCAAGCGATTGAGAGCAACTAATGCGTAGTAAACCCCGTAAATCATCGTTTTCCAGCCCAACGGTGGCATCCATATCCTGTGCGAATTCCAACATCCGTCGGCAACGTTCCAGTGTTGCTTCCCCTGCATGAGTCAAACTCAACTTTCGCGTTGTTCGATGCAGCAAACGTACTCCCGCCCATTGCTCCATCTGTGCCAGATAGCGGGTCACCATCGCCCGTGACATATCCAATGCCTCGGCTGCGGCAATCATACTGCCCCGTTCGACAATCGCGACAAAGACTTCAGCGGCGGTGATTCTATCCATAATTAGCTCGATTTACGCAACAAACAGTTGCTCATTATCGGGTTTTTCTCTCGATATATGCAATCTATTATCTCTCCCACACCCAGACACTCTCAGGACAAATCACATGTTTAAGAAAACGTTATTACAAATCAGCTTCGCCAGCATGGCTATTTTTGCAGCAGCATCAACCGCTCATGCGGCTACGCCATTGAAAATGGAAGTCTACAATCCCGGTGAAAAAAGTGTTTTCCCCGTATCGTCAGAGATTATCAGCGGCAAAACAGAAGTTGCTTTAATTGATGCTCAGTTTCAGCGCAACGACGCCGAAGCATTAGTGAAGAAAATCCAGCAAAGTGGCAAGAAACTGACCACCATTTATATCAGCCAAGCTGACCCCGACTTCTATTTTGGTTTGGACGTGATCACTAAAGCTTTCCCACAAGCCAAGGTACTTGCAACACCACAAACCATCGAAGAAATTGAGGCGACTAAAGCAGGTAAATTGGCCTATTGGGGGCCGATTTTGAAAGAAAATGCACCGACTCAAGTGATTGTCCCACAACCGCTGCAAGGTAAGAGTTTCACTATCGATGGACAAAGTATTGAGGTTGAAGGCTTAGACGGCCCTTCACCTGAAAAAACCTTTGTTTGGATCCCTTCATTAAAAGCGGTCGTCGGTGGGGTCATGGTCTCTGGCAATATCCATTTATGGGTTGCAGACACTCAGACACCTGAGTCACGCCAACATTGGCTGACAACATTGGAAAAAATCAAAGCCTTAAAACCGGTTACGGTCGTTCCAGGCCATTATCTGGATAACGCACCGCAAACATTGGCCTCAGTGACCTTCACTCAAAACTATTTGGCCACGTTAAATGCTGAGATCCCTAAAGCAAAAGATTCAGCTGAACTGATTGCTGCAATGAAAAAGCATTATCCTGAGCTGAAAGATGAATCTAGCTTGGAATTAAGTGCCAAAGTTTTGAAAAATGAGATGAAATGGCCTCAGTAATCGCCACTAGAATGAATTAGCACTAAGGTACTGAATTAACGCCAATGTACTGAATTATCATATCAGTCGATATTATTAAGGACGCCATAATGGCCAGCACAAAATTACATTACATCTTCGATCCACTATGCGGTTGGTGTTATGGCGCAGCACCACTGGTACAGGCTGCGCAAGATATTCCTAACCTAGCGCTAGTACTCCACGCGGGAGGTATGATGTCTGGGCTAAACCGCCGCCAGATTGATAACCAATGGCGCGATTATGTGATGCCTCATGACCAACGAATTGCTGCGTTAACCGGCCAGACATTTGGTGATGCCTATTATAATGATTTACTGAATGATACATCAGCCGTCATGGACTCCACGCCGCCGATTACTGCGATTCTGGCTGCAGAGTCGTTAGGTGGGCGCGGAGCCGATATGCTTCATCGTATTCAGCAAGGGCATTATGTGGAAGGCCGCCATATCTCTGACGCATCAGTACTTGCTGAACTTGCAACTGATATTGGCCTGAACAGCGATGAATTTATTCACGCGTTCAATGCCACTCAGGAGATATCGATCCAGCACATTAACAAAAGCCGCATTTTCCTCGAGAAGATGCGAGGGCACGGCTTCCCGACATTTGTTCTGCAAGATAATCAAGGCAAGCTGACCGTTTTACCGGCCAGCGAGTATTACGGTGATCCCTCCGCTTGGAGCAAGATGCTGAAAAAGAGCATTGCACACTAAAATTGGCAGCGACCTGCTCATCAATTTGTTGAGTAGGTCGTTTTATGGCAGGCAAAATCGAGCAACTGATTGATTCAGTTGAAACGTTTGTTTTTGTAATACTTCTGACGCGCGCGATGATTGCTCTACGAGTTCTGCGTTTAACCTCGTGACCTCATTAATCATTCCCACTTGCGTGGTAATGTTTTCGATACCTTCACTTTTAGATAATCAATAAAGCCAAACTTCAGTAAATTAATAAAAATATGAAATCACATTTCAACACGAGTCAATAAACGTAAGCTATTCACTGGGTGCCCTTGAGATTGCTCGATAAAAATAGTGTCTTTATTTAGCCGATAGATTGTAGGATGACTTATCGTAAATGGCGAACTAAGAAAATCACTCAAACTATGATCATTGTCATCCACCATTGATACAGACAGGATTCTCCCTGCTAAAACATTATTATCAATATCCATAACATCAAAAACAATATTACGCCTAGCTTTTACATAATGATTTTTATCATAAACTTCAACAGACGAATTAACTTCTCTATTCATAATACTGATTCGTGAGTAGACATGATAAGGACCAGCCATATTATCAAGACGACTATTCATTTCCCAATATCCTTCAAGACTTCTCATGGGATGTAGGTAAGAAAATACTCGCCCAGAGAGATACCCTAAGCTGACCGCCAAGATAATCCCTAGAACCACTGGAATTATTATTTCTTTTCGCATATCAACTCTCCCTCATTATATTTACAAGCGATATACTCACCATCACTTCTCTTTTTTAAAAAAATGTAGGGTTTCTTGTTGAATTTCAATAAAAAATCACTATCACTTGTCGCATCCAAGCCGATTAATATAGGTAAGCTACCTACATCATTGATTTTTATTTGATGATGAATTGAAGTTAAGCTAAATGAAGCAATACAACAAACAACTAAAAGCAGCACTACACTTGTTTTATAAAAATTATTAATACCCTTTGGCATTAAGATGATAAATTCAGACACAAAATTTCTAGTTGATTCATCTTCACTCAATATCAAATTTTGTGACGAATCGGATGAAGTGAGAATAGGCTGGGTACTAATGCAGTACCCTTTTTTGGGGATTGTCATGACTAACTCATGATCTTTATCATCAAGTGCATGCCGTAAATTGCTAATGGTCTGTGTCAGTGTGTTGTCAGTAACATAACTATCACCCCATATTTCCTTCTCAAGATCCTCTCGAGATAGCGTTGAGGGATAGTGATGGCACAATAAATGCAACACTTCAGACTCTTTATTTCTCATTTTAACGACTACACCTCCTTTATTAAGGATTCTCTTGTCTGGTGTAAACTTAATATTTCCAATGACTATCTCATCCATTCATTCACCTTAATAAAATTACTGATAATGATAACAGAGATAACATTAATTCGCCGTTATTCACAAACATGAGAAAGGTTAAAAATAGAAATTTGTAGCGAAAAATGAAAGCCATAATGGAAATACACAAGATAAGAAGGAGCGCTATCGTAATAATCACATTACTAATAAAAAACAACCTTAATAACTTTTAATATCCCCCTCAAAAAACCCAATATCTCAGCATTAATGCACGACATCAGAAAATAAAACCCTAAGTTATTAACACAGTCATATAACCAAAAACAAATAAGTCATACCGGCCAACGAAATACAGGGGCCAAATGCGATATACTTAACCTTCTTTTGTAATTTATTATATATAACGACATAAGCCAAAAGACCAAATAAGGCTGAAAGTAAAACCAACAAAGGAATGGCCGTTATGCCAAACCATGCGCCTAACGCGGCCATTAGCTTAAAATCTCCTCGTCCCATCCCCTCAACACCCTTAAAGCTCTTAAATAGCCAATAAGGGAACCAAAGAAAAAGATAACCCGCTATTGAGCCTATTACAGCAAAAGATAAAACAGAGAAACCCTCATTAATATTAAATAGTAAGCCACACCATAATAATGGTAAAGTAATAGCATCAGGTAAAATATAATAGTCAATATCAATAAACGATAAGACAATAAGCGCCCAAATTAAAAATAGGCTAGCGATAATGACGTGTGTATCTTCAATGAAATAGATAATTGCTAACGTTAACACTGTTGATATTAACTCTACGATTAAATACCGATTATTTATTTTTTGTTGACAACATTGACTCTTCCCTCGCAAGTACAACCAACTCAATATTGGGATGTTATACTTAGCGGGTAAAGGACAATAACAAGCTGGACAGAATGATCTAGGGGAAATGAGAGTGAATTTATCTTTGAAAATTCCACATTTCCTATACCTCGTTGTGCCTTTTGATAAGCTATCTGCCATCATAATGGGCAATCGATAGATGATAACATTCAAAAAAGCGCCTATACAGGCCCCAAAAAAAATGGAAAACAACAGACACCATAGTTTATATAAATCCATTATAATTTCACAAATTCCTTTTAGATAAAACATTCTTATTTATTGTGACAATTTGAAAGAACTCATCATCACAAGTGAGATGTTAATGATTAAAATATGGTAGGGTGCTGTTTTATCCTGTTGAAAACAATAGCACCCGCACCGCTCATTTATAATTTACATAGAATAGATAATATCGCTTAAACATATACTTAATTAATAGCCAAGAAACCGATCACTCATTTTATTTGAATCCATCGCTTTCAACATGCCCGAATCCAGCCTAAGCCCATATCGGTTAATCGTTTTAATGATACCGTCAGGTATACCTGCATTTTTCAAATGCACTCTAAACTTATGTATGAGCTGATGATAGTTATTGTCTGATATGCTTTTATGATTCTCATACCATACAACCTTTATGATATCTTGCTTTCTATTCACATCATTAAACAAGCACATAACCAATCTCTTTTGTTTTTCATTAATATCCAAAGTTAATCTTTTCGTATGGAAGTGAATTTTGTTCATACAGCAATCTAGTGATATTTCTTTCTCATAATCAATCACCCCTTTCCCATTGATATCAATGAATTTACTACCAGAAACAACAGAGACTGTATCAACATACATAGATAAACCCTCAAACATATTCACTCAGTTAATAGCAACCAATCACACATCAAGCATGACAACGTAAGAAGTGATTATCATTACGTTAACTTAATAAAAAAAACAAATTAAATTATATATTTTGATTATATTTAATATCAAAATACTATCTATGAGGATTTGATATATATACGCAAACACTCATTTAAAAAACCAACATAACGATAAATTGTGAGCTAGCCATTAATCTGTTGAATGAGTTATTTTAAATAATTAGCCAACATCAATAAAAACCCATGGTTAGTCAAATTTAAAATTCAGTTCATTTGCTCATTAAGGAATGATGTAATCACCGAAGTTAAAATACAATAATGATAGAGAATTTCAAGGGAAATATATTTTAATAACGCTAATAAAACTCTATGTTAAAAAACAGCGATTATTATATGTCTTATGCTTACAACTACTCATAAATAATCTTAACGTTCATATAAATTATATAGTCCTATAGAAATTAAATTTGACTCAATGTGGCACAATTTTTTTCACTAAATTCGCTACTGTTAGTTTAATTTTTATTCAAAAAAGTACAAATGTAAACTCTAGCCAAGTATAAACAAGCCTTAAATAAGATGTAGCGATATATAAATTATTATTAACCTAGGGCGAAATGATAAATGTTCCCATTGACTAAGTATCTGAATGAGTAGGAAGCCACTGAAAATGTCACATAATGGTAAACCTTACATCTCTTAATTGAGATCTTTATGGTGTGCTCTCATCCATTGAGCTAGCGAATCCAGCGTTGGCTGTAAAGTTTTACCCAGCGGGGTGATCTCATATTCAACCCGAGGCGGGACTTGTGCATAGACTTTTCGAGTCACTAAGCCACGTTGCTCGAATGCGCGTAATTGACGCGTTAGCTCTTTTTGCGTAATCGGCGCAATTGCCCGCTGTAGCTCGCCAAAACGAATGGGGGCAGCAGTCACAATCAAACGATAGAGAATAGGAATCGCCCACTTCCCTGCTATTAGTTCGACAAATTGTACCATCGGGCATTTATCTTCCACGTTTTCATACTCGGATGCTGATTTATTTTTTGCCGCCAATAGCAGAGAGGTCGTCATTAGGTTCCTATTACACGCTTAGTATCCAATTGGTACCTACTATACATTAGATACTTTTGTATTAAAAATGGCCTGACATCACCAAAAATGAAAAGGCGCAGAATGAATCGATTAAGTCATAAATATGCATTAATTACGGGCGGAACCAGCGGCATTGGGTTAGAAACCGCTAAACAATTCCTCGCTGAAGGCGCGACAGTCGCCATTACCGGTAGAAATACGGCTGCGTTGCAAGCCGCTTATTTGGAACTAGGGGAACGTGTTCTGCTGATCAAGAGTGATGCCAGCCATATATCTGATCAATATCAGTTAGCCGCACACCTAACAGAAGTCTGGCCTCAGTTGGATATCGTCTATATCAACGCTGGTGATGTTACTCACCACCCAATAGAAAAGTGGGATGAAACTAGTTTTGAACGAGTCCTTTCTACTAATCTGAAAGGCCCTTTTTTCTTGCTACAATCATTACTACCTCTGTTAGCAAATCCTTCATCCGTTATTCTTTGCGGTTCTGCCAGCGCCCACATTGGTTTACCTCAAAGTAGTGTTTATGCCGCCAGCAAAGCTGGGCTACTGTCTCTCGCTCGAACATTATCGGGTGAATGGGCAGAAAGGGGGATTCGAGTTAATGGCCTAAGCCCCGGCCCGACACAAACACCTGCGCTGCAAAAACTGGGGTTATCGGGTGACGAACAAGACAAACTGACCGAGCAAATACGTCAACTCGTGCCAATCAAACGCATGGGAACACCGGCTGAACTTGCCCATGCGGCAGTTTTTCTTGCCTCAGATGAGTCTCGATTTGTCGTCGGAACAGAATTACGCGTCGATGGTGGTGTGACTAGCCTTTAAGTCACAACACTGACGATGAAGACAGCGATATCGCTCATCTTACCCATCAGCTAACTGCCTGAGCGGGTTGGCGAACAGGAGGCTCCAACCCGCATCCGGTCACATCAACAAGTTTGCAAAAAACGATCAAGCTGTCTGCGCAGCTGCTCGTTTTCCTTTTTTAGCTGCTCAACTCGCTCGAGCAACGTTAAGGTCATCGCGACACCAGACCAGTCTAAATCCAACTCATGCTGTAGTCGTTGAGCACGTTTTAGGCTGCTTAATGCTTTAGCATCAAATATCCAGACGCTGTCGGCAGGCTCTAACGGCACAATAACGCCTAACTCGACAACCTCGACCAGTTCATCTTGCATAATGCCCGTTGACTGGCATAACTCAGTCACAGTGAAGGTGATTTCTATTTCAGCCATAATCGTTACTCCCACCCAGTCCGAGGATTAAACGCCGCCTGCTCTGATAGTTGTTGCCACAGCGCCCGCGCTTTCTCATCGGGTTTTGGTGGCATCACCACCTTGAGGATTGCATACAAATCGCCGGTTGATTTTTTGCTTGCCAAACCTTTACCTTTGATACGCAACCGCTGACCACTTTGACTACCCGCAGGGATTGTTAAGGTGATTTTCCCCGTCAAGGTTGGCATCTCAACGCTAGCCCCTAACGCCGCTTCCCAAGGCGCTAGCGGCACGACAATTTGTAAATCCTGTCCATCAACATCAAATACTGGATGAGGTGCAAGACGAATAATCAGGTATAGATCGCCATTGGCTCCGCCAGCAAAACCTGGTGCGCCCTGCCCCTTAAGCCGAATACGCTCACCATCACTCACACCAGCAGGAATCTTCACTTTTAGGGTTTTAGTCGTGTCAGCACCTGGGAAACCCGAAGCATCGACGGTCGGTATTTTGTAGGAAATTGAGCGTGTCTGTTCTGCTAAGGTTTCTTCTAAAAAGAGGGGTAATTCCATCTCAAGATCTTGCCCCCGTACCCCATGAGAGGTGCGATGGGAAGAGTGATGAGCTGAAGCCCCACGGTTGGCAAAAAATGACTCGAAGAAATCAGAGAAGTCACCGCCACCCGCACTGCTGTGCCATTGTTGTCCACCTGAATGATAACCTGCTTGTTGTTGAGCAAATCGAGGATCGTCGCGATGCAATCGTAGCTCGTCATATTCTGCGCGCCGTTCGGCGTCTTTCAATACTTCATATGCCTCAGCGACTTCTTTAAACTTACTTTCGGCATCAGGTTCATCACTGACGTCAGGATGGTATTTACGCGCCAGCTTACGATAAGCTGTTTTAATCTCTTTCAAGGAGGCCGTAGGCTCTAGGCCCATCACGGCATAATAATCTTTAAATTCCATGCGGTAATATCCTTAAATTCAATGTGCTATAAGTTATCCCCATTCGACTTATATAAAACCTGCTTGAGCATTTTTCAACCTCTGACAACCTAAAATGAAACAAATCTAAACTATAGCGCCAATGGCCTATCCTTGGGCTTTATATTGCGATTCAGGCCATTATCAATTTCATTAATCATATAACTGACCTGATGGCTTATTTGCGGTGGATATCGCCCTTTTATGATTGATTTGCTTTACCGAAGAACGAGCTACTAATCTCCCCTGCAATAAAATATTGCTAAAAGGTGCATCAGGGCGTAATAAGCGCCGCTGTAATAACTGGATGGCCTCCGCCCCCAACTCATCTCGCGGCACATGTACTGCGGTTAACGGAACATCATGAATCTCGGCCAGATTAAAACCGTCCATGCTCATCACCGACATGCTATCTGGCACACTTATCTTTAATTTATTCAGCGCATTCACTGCCCCGACCGCCATATAGTCCCCCCCAGCTAAAATGGCTGTCGGCCACAGACTTTTATCTTCGCGAGTAGTCATAAAGTCCATGATTGCCTGCTCTGCTTCTTCCGCACCAAAACCATGTGTCGTGATCAGATGTTGATTATCATCAAAATTCATATTGTGGCTGGCAAATGCTTCTTTAATACCGACTAATCGCAGTTCCATCGTATTGCGGCGCAAACATTGCAAGGTCAAAATTTTCCGATGCCCCTGCTGTATCAGATAGTTGGCAGAAAACTCACCAATCAACTGATGGTCAGGAGAGACACTATCTAATAACATTTCTTTATCGCGACAATTCACCAGTACCGTCGGCTTATGTACGCCAGCCGCCAATGCGTGGATACGAGGATCATCGATACCAATGATGATGGCAGCCTCAGTTTGTGGATGAGTCATTTTCTCTAAAAACAGTGAAATATCACTCTGCGTTTCTGATAATCCACAATAACGAATCATGACTTCATATTGGGTCACCGCCTCGGTAATCCCTTGAATAACTTTGTAGTAAAAAATATCGGTGCGTACATCAAATGCTCGATGAGGGGCAAACACCATAATGTTATTCAGCATTAACCGCCCGCTGGATAAATTTTGCAAAATTCCCTGAGTTTGCGCATAAACCATGACTCGCTGTTTTGCTTTGGCACTGGTATTTGCTTTCCCCGCTAAAACTCTAGAAACCGTGCTAATTGAAAGGCCCGTCTGATTGGCTATTTCTTGTATTTTTAGCTTTCCATTCATTTTGTGATCTCTCTCAAATTAGCAAATGAAAAAATTTTCATGGCTTCTTGATGCCTTATTCAGTGCCCCATCCAATAGGAATGCTGAAATAATACTCAGCTTATGAAAATTCTTTCAAAAAAACGCATATTAAAGCCAATTTAAGCTAGTTACTTTGTTTTGGTAAACCAATTTTAAAAACTTATCAGTCCGGTTATTTTGATGAAAAATAAAAATACGATAAAAATCAAATGAGTATATTTTATTGGCCGCTTTAGTGTGAACAGAATCACATTAAAACTCAGCAAAATCTTAATAACCGAAAAATGGATCATACCAAAATAATTTGTTAGCTCGGTGATTGACGACCAGCTAACACCAGGAGGCTTGGATGAGTGTTGAGATTAATCAATCCGCTAACGTTAGCGGGCGGCGGAAAATAAAGTCATTGCGATGGTGGATGCTGGCACTATTTCTACTTGGGGTCACCGTTAACTATATTACGCGTAACTCACTGGGGATTCTCGCTCCTGAGTTAAAAACCAGTTTGAATATGACCACTGAGCAATATTCTTGGATAGTGGCATCTTTCCAATTGGCTTATACCGTTTTCCAGCCGCTTTGTGGTTGGTTAATTGACGTCATCGGTTTAAAGATGGGATTTTTGATCTGCGCCAGTGTTTGGGCGGTGGTCTGTATGATGCATGCAGGGGCTGGAACTTGGTTCCAATTGGCTGTATTGCGTTTCTTTATGGGCAGTGCCGAAGCGGCCGCAACCCCCGCGAATGCCAAAGCAATTTCTGATTGGTTCCCGAAAAAAGAGCGCCCGATCGCTGCCGGTTGGGCAGGTGTCGGTTTCTCTATCGGCGCGATGTTAGCCCCGCCCATTATTGTATTGGCCCATGTGGCGTTTGGTTGGCAAGGCGCATTCTTGTTCTCCGGTGCCTTAGCCATGATTTGGGTACTGTTATGGTGGCGTTTTTACCATTCACCGGATACGCATCCCAATCTAAGTAAAGAAGAATTTGAACTGATCCATCAGGACAATGAACCTGTGCTGCCACGGCTGCCATTCTTTAAATCATTGGCCATCTTGAGTAAAAATAAAAAATTCTACGGGATCGCGATCCCAGCTTTTTTGGCTGAACCGGCTTGGGCGGTATTTAGCTTCTGGGTCCCTCTTTATCTCGCTACTGAACGCGGTATGGATCTGAAACAGATCGCCATGTTCGCTTGGCTCCCCTTCTTAGCCGCAGATATCGGGAGTGTCGCCAGTGGCTACTTAACAAAACTCTATCAAAAGTGGTTCGGTTGCAGCCGCGTAAACTCGGTGGTCGCCAGCTCGGTAACGGGCGCATTTATGATGATTTCACTGGCCTTCGTTGCCATCACTAAAGACCCCTATCTGGCCATTGCACTGATCTCCATTGGTGGCTTCGGACACCAGGTTATTTCCTGCATGTTAAGCGCATTAGTGGTTGAATCTTTTGATAAAAACCAAGTCGCCACCGTTAATGGCCTGCGAGGTTCTTCTGCTTGGATTGCGAGTTTCCTGTTTACCCTACTCATTGGCGCAGTGTCCGACACCATCGGCTTTAATCCGTTGTTTATCGCCATGGGCTTCTTCGATTTGATTGGTGCCGTGTTCCTAATTGCGCTGTTTGCCGAACGCCGCAATAAAGCTCAACCCGCAATCTGATCCTATCTCCTAATGATGTCTGCAACAGTGCCTCAGCGCTGTTGCCAAAAAAAAAGATGAGCTGTGATGAAAACATTAAAAAACTGGCAGTTGCTAAATGAATTCCCGGACCGCTTGGAACTACGGGTTGATGAGCGTCATATATTTTGCCTGTATGTGTTAGAGCAGAATCTTTGCCGCGTACTGATCAAGCGCAATGGTGAATTGGCACTAAATCGGACTTGGAGTATAGCCCCACAGGGTGATGTTCCATTATCAGGACGCGACCGATTAAGCCTAGAGGGTTTCTCTGTCCCCGGCTATCAATTGGAACGCCATGAAAACTACTTGCGGGTGACGACCGAATGTCTAAGGGTCACGATTCACCAACCGTTGCATCTGGAATGGGAATATAAGAATCCGCAGGATGAATGGCAGCCACTGGCCGCCGACAGACCCACCAGCGCTTATTTGCTCAGCCCGCACGGCGAAGCAATTGCTCACTATCAGCGCCGTTATCCCAATGAACAATATTATGGGCTAGGTGAGAAAGCCGGTGATTTGAACCGCGCTGGCCGCCGCTTTGAGATGCGCAATTTAGATGCAATGGGGTATAACGCCGCCAGTACTGACCCGCTCTATAAGCATATCCCTTTTACCATCACCCGCCGCGATGACGTCAGTTTTGGCCTGTTTTATGACAACCTCAGCAGTTGCTGGTTAGATTTAGGTAACGAAATCGACAATTACCATCTGGCTTATCGCCGCTATCAGGCTGAAGCCGGTGATCTTGATTACTACCTGTTCCTTGGCCCGAAAGTGCTCGATGTCACTAAAGCCTTTGTCCGGCTAACCGGTAAAACCCAGTTTGGGCCGAAATGGAGCCTCGGCTATAGCGGTTCCACCATGCACTACACTGATGCCCCTGATGCACAGGTGCAGTTGCAGAAATTCATAGCGCTATGCCAGCAGCACGATATTCCCTGCGATTCTTTCCAGTTGTCATCTGGTTATACGTCCATCAAAAACAAACGTTATGTCTTTAACTGGAATTACGACAAAGTCCCACAGCCCAAAGTCATGAGTCAGGCGTTCCTGCAAGCGGGTATCAAGTTGGCCGCCAATATCAAACCTTGCCTATTGCAAGATCACCCTAAATA
Source organism: Yersinia massiliensis (assembly GCF_003048255.1). Lineage (NCBI taxonomy): Bacteria > Pseudomonadati > Pseudomonadota > Gammaproteobacteria > Enterobacterales > Yersiniaceae > Yersinia > Yersinia massiliensis. The sequence continues at coordinate 992,741 of NZ_CP028487.1, read as the reverse complement.
TCAGCAAGTAGCCGAGCGCGGGCTATTTATCCGTGATGGTGAAACGGGGTTACCTGAGCGCTCTTCATTCTGGGATGACGAAGGCTCTCACCTTGACTTTACCAACCCTGCAACCGTGGATTGGTGGAAGGAGAATGTCACCAAGCAGCTATTGGAAATGGGGATTGGCTCAACTTGGAATGACAATAACGAATACGAAGTGTGGGATGGCGAAGCTCAATGCCATGGGTTTGGCGAATCAATCGCTATCAAACATATCAGGCCAGTAATGCCTTTACTGATGATGCGTGCTTCCATGGAGGCTCAACAGACATTCGCGCCGGATATACGCCCCTATTTGATATCACGTTCAGGCTGCGCCGGTATGCAGCGCTATGCCCAAACCTGGAGTGGTGACAACCGTACCAGTTGGCAGACACTGCGCTATAACATCCGTATGGGGCTAGGAATGAGTCTATCCGGTTTGTATAACTTGGGTCATGACGTGGGGGGCTTTTCTGGCGATAAACCAGAAGCAGAGTTATTTATTCGCTGGGTACAAAACGGCGTGATGCATCCACGCTTTACCATTCACTCATGGAATGACGACAACACGGTAAACGAGCCATGGATGTACCCTTCGGCAACACCCATGATTCGCGATGCCATGGTGCTACGTTATCGATTATTACCGTATTTCTACACGTTACAATGGCAAGCAACTCATGATGATGAACCGATGTTACGCCCAACATTCCTCGATCATGAACACGATAGTGGCACGTTTAAGGAAAATGACGACTTTATGCTGGGTCGTGATCTGCTTGTTGCCAGTGTCGTGGAAGCCAATCAACGCCAGCGTTCGGTCTATCTGCCGGACAACAATGTGGGTTGGTATTGCTTCCATACAGGGCAATGGTATAGCGGTGGGCAGACAGTCACATTAGATGCACCACTTGAGCGGCTACCATTGTTAGTTCGAGCCGGTGCGGCACTGCCATTATCACAGCGTATTGCCTATGTGAACGCTCAACTGGACAATCAACGCGAGTTAGCACTCTATCCAACCAAAGGAGCTGGGCAATCCTGCGGCATGCTATTTGAAGATGACGGCGAAAGCCACCGCTGGCAGCAAGGCCATGCATTATGGCTGAACTGGCAAGTAACCACGGATAATCACCGTATTGATATCACCTTTACCCGCACCGGGAGCTATCAACCCGCATGGCAAGAATTGACGGTTAACCTCCCTGCTGATGAGCAACGTAACTTGTTTATCAATGGGGTGGCAAGCCATACTTTGACGTTAAACCAACTGAAATAATGATGTGAAATAACAGTATCCTGCGGGTTCTACACTAGAACCCGCGTGTCATCCCAATCAGTTTGTTTGACTAACGCAGCAATTTTAATGCGCCAGTCAATGAGCGTATCCATTTATCTGGACCCACTAATCCCAAACCATCCAAGGACTCATCGGCAAGCGAACGTTGAGCAAATGCGACTTCATACTCCTGAAAACTGTGCATCGATCGAGCAAAAGTCGGAAACGGCACTATCGCCCGCTCGTGGGTCGCTGCCAGTGCTTTGAGCAGCACTTCTCTCATTTGTGCTGCACTCGCTTGTAAAATTGGCACCGGCAATTTAGAACTCACATCAATCTCATTCCCCACGGCATCAGACAACGCCGAGCCCGCCAACTGGGGGAATTTGGCCGCTAACCCCATTCCTACCGCGCTGGTGGTGTTAGCGATTAAGCCAACAGGAAGGTCAGGATTAACGATAATTGCGACCCGTATTTGTTCTGTCACATCAGTCCCCTTTTGCGAATGAATCTGTGCCAAAGATCATATCTTTCCGGTGCGGGTAAGTGCTTTCTTTTATTGGTTTCATTCCGCTAATATTGGTAGACCATACCCAAAATCAATAATAGTCAGGTAGAAAATGTCATCATCATGTATTACATCGGCAGATATAAAAATATTAAAGCAATTGCAACGTGCTGGCCGCATGACCAATCAAGAGTTAGCCGATAAAGTGGGCATGGCAACGTCTCCTTGCTGGCGACGCGTGAAGCAACTTGAAGAAAGTGGCGTGATTACCGGTTATCAGGCGAATCTCGATCGGCGTAAAATTGGCTTGGGGATTTTGGCTTTTATCCGAGTGAAAATTGACAGCCACAGTGAAGAGGAAGCCAAACTATTTGAAACGCAAGTTGGGGCGCTAAAACCTGTGATAGCCTGCTATGCCGTTGCCGGAGATGCCGATTTTTTACTGCAAGTCGTCGCGGAAGATCTTGACAGTTTTTCCACTTTTGCCATGTCAGTGATCCGCCGGTTACCGGGCATTAAAGAGATGCAAACAACCTTTGTACTACGTGAAGTGAAACCCTTTGATCACTTGCCTCTGCCGTAAATATTGGCCAAGACTTGGATTTTGGATTATGCCGCCAGCACTCTATTTCGTCCCGAGGCTTTAGCGCGGTAGAGAGCCTCATCCATACGTTTGAACAAACTATCGGTGTCTTCGCCTATCTGATGTTGCGCAACACCGAGACTGACCGTGAGTTGCGGCAGATTTGGCTGGCATATCATCTGAATTGTTTCTCTGATGGATTCAGCCACTTGTAATGCCCCCTCCAAATTAGTTAACGGCAGAAGAATCGCAAATTCCTCACCTCCCCAACGGAAAACACTATCGCTTTCGCGAATAATGGACTCAAGGGTTCTTGCCAGCAAAATCAACACCTCATCCCCTTTGTGATGTCCAAGTTGATCATTAATGGACTTGAAATGGTCGACATCTAATAGAATCAAACTGAAATGGTGACCATAACGCTGGCTTTGGGCGTGAGCTTGCTCAACCAAGGGGAAAAACTGGCGACGATTACCGAGATCCGTCAAAGGATCCCGCAAAGCAGCATGTTCCAATGCTTGCTCTAGACGTTTTTGTTCAGTGATGTCATGAATGATGCAGAGCATTAACCGTATGCCATCTAACTCGACTGGACCAGCATAAGTCTGGACGTGGCGAATATTGCCATCAGCTAATTTATGAATGAAATTGAGTGGCTTATGCCCACCAGGTAGCTTAGCGACTTCATTCATGACGGGTAAAACATCCCTTCCCATGGTGTTAATTTCCCAAGTGTGCTTCATGCACATCTCATCTCGTGAATAACCATAAAAACGGATTGCAGCCTGATTAGCATCCACAATTTGCCCTTCCTTCGAGGGGTCAATAAGTAGCATGGGGGCGGTATTAGTATTGAAAAATTGCTCATAAAAACCCATTTCATCACGGCGATAAGATGTTGAGCAAAGTTGCCCTACACCAGGCTGAGTGAGAACCTTCTCTGAAATATAAAGCCCTTCAAAGACAATAACATCACCATAGGTCTCTAACTGAGCGAGGGACAACCGGCAGCTCAAAGGGAAAGCATTTCCCTCGCACTCAATTGTCCAGATCTCGACAATCTGATCATCACCCACTAAAGCAGGCAGATAAGCATCCAGTTGTTGCTGTGCATGGGCAGAAAACCGCCCATTACGCATCAATGGCAACTGGCAGTCACCTGCTATTTTTCGGGCTTCCTTGTTAGCAAAAAGCAGTTCTTGATTTTTGGGAGTCACAACCCAAATCGGCGTACTCAAAATATTTAATGCATCTAAGTGAGCAGTCAACATAGGAATACCGATAGATATTTGGCATATATACAGAATACAGTTAATTACGTCGAATTCACTATATTTTGGTTTATCGTCGGATGAGCGGTTTGCGGTATTTAGGCTATTTCGTCGCGGTTAGTACTCTTCCTTCCTCACAAAATCATCTGCGCCGCTCGGCAGTTATCAATCTCAGATATCTAGATGAAATTGCGTGTATCAAGCCATACAGGAATGGATAAAGCACTAAAAACACCTATCCAAAACGGGCAAACCACCACTTTCTTACCTAAACTTTGAATCAGCAATTAAAACCTAACTTTAGGCTTCCCAATAGAACTTACTGCTGAAAAATCATCTTTCCTTACCTTTAAACGACTGATTGTCAATGTTTTTCAATCTCACACTGAGGGTTAAATCATGTCATTTGTCACCACAACGGATAACGTTAGTATCTTCTATAAAGATTGGGGCCCAAAAGACGCGCAGCCTGTGTTCTTCCACCACGGTTGGCCGCTAAGCGCCGATGATTGGGACACGCAAATGTTGTTTTTCCTGTCAGAAGGTTTTCGCGTCATCGCTTCTGACCGCCGTGGTCATGGCCGCTCAAGCCAAATCAGCGATGGGCACGACATGGACCATTATGCTGCGGACGTCTCTGCTGTCGTCGAGCATCTGGATCTCAAGAATGTGGTGCATATTGGACATTCTACCGGCGGGGGACAAGTTGCTCGGTATGTTGCGAAATATGGTCAGCCTCAGGGCCGTGTGGCAAAAGCGGTGTTGATCAGTTCAGTGCCCCCTTTGATGCTAAAAACGGCAAGTAACCCAAACGGCACACCCATTGAGGTTTTTGACCAGTTTCGTCAAGGCATCGCTGTGAATCGGGCGCAATTCTATCTCGATATCCCCTCGGGTCCATTCTACGGCTTTAACCGCCCAGGCGCAGAGACTTCGCAAGGGACAATTCAGAATTGGTGGCGTCAGGGTATGGCGGGAAGTGCAAAAGCGCAGTATGACGGGATCAAGGCCTTATCTGAAACAGATCAAACAGAGGATTTAAAAGCGTTCACCGTGCCAACACTGATTCTACAAGGTGATGACGATCAGGTTGTTCCCTATAAGAACGCGGCCATTTTGCAGGACAAGCTGATCAAAGACAGTACCCTCAAGATTTATCCTGGCTATCCACACGGGATGCATACCACACACGCGGATGTGATAAACAAAGACATTTTGGCGTTTATTCGCCGCTAAATACACTCATCGATCAACTAAAGGTCTGCACCTATTGACCTCCTTAAGACAACAGAAAAAAACCACTTGGGTGGCATTTGTCACCCACCTTCACTTTCTAAGTCACACTTTTCTGCCAATTCAGCCAGACACCAACCGAACAGAAAGAGTGATTTCAAAGACACAATTTGGCAGTCCATTCTCTACACCGTCTGACAAACTTGTCAGAGAACCGTCAGTCTGTTGTCAGGTTGTCTTCGCTAGAATCACTTCTAAGACTAACCACTGCTGATTGAAGGAATAAAACAGTGAGAATGATAAAAATACTTAGCGGGTTTCTGGCGATGATTGTCATGGGTTTTATGGGACAGACCGCTTTCGCATCAGATAATTCATCCGCGCAGTCCCGCACGCTGATTATCTATTTTTCACAGCCAGAGGAAATGAAAGCTGATGCCGTGGATGGCTTTTCCGGGGCCAGCGTATTACAAAAAAATACCCCAGAGACCGGCAGCACTCAGTTTCTTGCGCAGATGATTCAGAAGCAGACGCAGGGCGATTTGTTTCGTATTGAAACCGCGACCCCCTACCCTCGCCAGCATGATGCACTGTTACGCGTTGCCGAAAAGGAGCAGCAAACTAACGCCAGACCCTCGCTAAAAACGCCGCTCCCCGACCTGAGCAATTACGACACCATTTACGTCGGCTATCCTATCTGGTGGTACACCATGCCAATGGTGATATATAGCCTCTTTGAGCAAAATGACTTTGCCGGTAAAACGGTCATTCCCTTTACCACTCATGGTGGTAGCCGGTTAGCCGACTCCCTCCAAGAAATTTCCCGTATGCAGCCAAAAGCCGAATTAATCACTCGTGCACTCTCGATCTCGCGCAACGATATTTCAGATCCAGACGTCCCCACACAAGTTGAGCAATGGGTAAAGCAAGTCCAGCCCCAGCGTTAATCAATCGACATGAAGAAAATTTATATTTTCCAGGTCATGCTGGATGCGCTGATGACGTTACTTCTGCTCATACTGATGGGGTTTCATTTTCACAGTGAAATTGTGCATGAATGGGCTGGTATTCTCTTTACCCTGCTCATTATTTTGCATTTATACCTCAACAGGCATCGCTTGTGGTCATTATCGCCTAAGCTCCCTTTAACGATGCGGAGAGTTAACCGAGTCATAAATGTAGTGACATTCGTTGTCATCCTAACGGCTATTATCTCTGGCATGATGCTGTCCCGACATATCCTTCTGGACCTGCCGTTCCATAACCCAGCGACCTGGGTTAGAAAAGTGCACATGACATCGGTCCACTGGGGAATGATCATTCTGGCGCTACATATTGGGTTGCACTGGAAAATGCTGGCAACGTTTTCCTGTCAGGTCTTGAAAATCACCAGCAACTCACACTTTGCCAATGTCATTATGCCGGGGGTTTTTTCGATAATTGCACTTCTGGGATTGTACGGGTTGCTGAATCAGGACTATCTCGACTATTTGTTGGTGAAGGTTGATTTCTCCTTTTTCGACTACGACGAGTCCGCCCTTCTTTTTTATTTACGCTACTTATCCATTATTGTTTTATTTTCATTAATGACACGGTTTTTGCTTTGGTATCTTATTTTTAGAAAATGCAAAGCCGTGTCGCCGCAATAGAGATTAACTTTCCCGTGCACGTCTTCATCGACCTGCGCCCAATTTTTTTGACTCACAATTGCTCTAGAAAGGGGCGTTTATGGCAAAAAACCGGCCGTCAGTCCCCTAAAATTAATGAACATAACTAATAAGCCCTAGCTAATTACCCCATCTAATCGAATAAACCACGTTGCATTATAATTTTCTTGGTTAATAGCTTAAGGATAACGTCATGCAAACTGTAAAACTGAACAACGGGATGGAAATGCCCCTGCTGGGCTTCGGCGTATTTCAGATGACGGATACTGCCGAATGCGAGAAAGCCGTAATCGATGCGATTGAAACGGGGTATCGCTTGATTGATACCGCTGCATCTTATCAGAATGAAACTCAGGTCGGGAATGCACTGAAACAGGCCGGTATTGCACGTAACGAACTCTTTATCACAACCAAACTTTGGCTGCAGGATACCAATTACGAAGGCGCTAAAGCCCAGTTCGAACGCTCTCTGAATCGACTGCAACTTGACTACGTTGATCTGTACCTAATTCACCAGCCTTACGGTGATGTCCATGGAGCTTGGCGTGCCATGGAAGAATTACAACAGGGAGGCAAAATTCGCGCCATTGGGGTGAGCAACTTCCATCCTGACAGATTGGCCGATCTTATTGCCTTCAATAAAGTTGCCCCTGCGGTTAACCAAATTGAAGTTAACCCCTTCAACCAGCAACTGCATGCCGTTCCGTGGATGCAAAGCCATGGTATTCAGCCGGAAGCCTGGGCACCGTTTGCTGAAGGTAAAAATGGTCTGTTCCAGCATCCCGTATTAACGGCGATTGGTCAGAAGTACGGCAAAAGCGTGGGTCAGGTTGTTCTACGGTGGATCTTCCAGCGTGGCATCGTTTCGCTGGCTAAATCAGTGCGAAAAGAACGTATGGAAGAGAACATCAACATTCTCGATTTTGAACTTAGTTCTGAAGATATGCTGCAGATTACCGCACTTGATACAGCAACCAGCGCATTCTTCTCTCACCGCGATCCCGCGATGGTCGAGTGGCTGACTGGCCGCAAACTTGACGTTTAACACCGTTGTACATCAGCGGTATCGGTATGGTATCGCTGATTTCTATTGCGAAAAACGCAGTGCATCGATCATCGGCGCAGAAGCGGGCGCATCCCAGCATCATAAAGCACAATAATCATTGTGATACTGTTCCTCTGATGCACTGACTATCAAAAATCGGGAATAAACCCCTCTTTTCGCAAAGCATGAATGACACCACGCATCAGATCTGATTTCGAAAAACCGGCGGTATAAATTCGTGATCCCACTTCAACTGGTTGTAAAAGGCCACGATCAACTAACTTACCAATCTGATAGGTAATTTGAGCCGACTTCAATCCCGGCAAAACCTCTTTTAAATCATTAGCTTTTACCGCCCCTTGGCTAAAGGTTCGCTTAAGAATTTTAGATTCCGCCTCATTGATTACACCCCGTCCTTTGGAATACTCGAGCGCGGGATAAAGAATTTTTGAGTTTAAAAAGTGATAATTCGAGAGCTTATCGACTTTCTTTAACTCCGCCGATATACCGGTAAGAACATATAGGCACCATTGCTCTAGCCCCTCAACAGCACCCGTATCCGCTTCAGCCAGCATCGAGTAATAGCGCTCACGATCATTACAAAAAACCGCTGTTGGGTTTAACACCCGCCCACTGGTTTTCACATTAAAGCCGTACTTAATTAGCAAAGAATAAGTCAGCAGGCGAACCGTTCTACCATTGCCATTACCAAATGGATGAATCCAGCCAAAACGGTGATGTGCGAGAGCCACTTTCATCAGATCATATTTTGGCGCGTCTGCGCGATTCATAAACTCGACCAATTCCTGCATATAAGTCGGAACATGGATGAATTCAGGCGGCAAATGAGTTGATTGAGCAATACTCACCCCGTGACTACGATAGGCACCCGGCGTTTTATCCCCTTCCCGCTCAAGCCCATTTACCGTCATGGCATGCAGTTCTCGGACAAAATACTCCGTGATATCTCCACCAGCATGCAGATGCTCGTCAATAAAGTTCATGGCATGTTCAATGTTACCAATCTCTTTCAATTGATCCGTGGAGTCCTCAGCCCCTTCAACTTTACTTTCAACGTAATCGGCTAACGTTGTATGGTTACCTTCGATTCTTGCTGATCCCAAGCTTTCTAGCATATGAAAAATACTTTTTAGTTGGGCAAATAACAGAGGATGCACGGCGGTTTCAATGCGCAGGTGTCTCAGTAACTCAAGCTCGGTCAACGCATCAACCAGTGGCGAGTCGAAGCTAGGGTTTAACAGTACTAAATCATAGTGATTAAAGTTAGGCATATAATTAGATTATCTCAAATTTTTAAATATGATTATCTTAAAAATAGATTAAAAAATACTTTATAGCCAATATGTTAACATATTATTATTTGTAGATTATCTCAAAATCAACTTTATGATTATCTCAAAAATCCGCGGCAATACATCTCATTAGATATCACTGATACCACTCTCAGTGATAGCGTCAGAGGTCTCCACTATTATTTGCAGATTTCAATAGACGAATGCGTATATAGGAATAGTTCAATTAGCTTGAGAGAGACTGACTTACTAGGTTTGATGTACTTTGGGAGATGCTATGAGGCGTTAGTTTGGAGCGGGTGAAGGGAATCGAACCCTCGTATAGAGCTTGGGAAGCTCTCGTTCTACCATTGAACTACACCCGCATCGGTGTGCGGCTTGCATTATAACCGGTTCTTTGACGTGGGCAAGCGAAGATACTATCTAAGCGCCGGTATTTTAAGCGATTAGATAAATAAATTGAGATGCTGCTGTTTTGAGGCAACCATGACGCTCAGTAAAAAGGGCGCCGTAGCGCCCTAATACTCATTGTTGTACCACTAACCAATGTCGCTTACTTAACTGGGCGCATGGCTGGGAACAAGATAACGTCGCGGATGGTATGGCTGTTGGTGAACAACATCACCATACGGTCAATACCAATCCCTAGGCCAGCAGTCGGTGGCAAGCCATGTTCCAATGCGGTGACGTAATCTTCATCGAAGAACATTGCTTCATCATCGCCTGCTTCTTTGGCGCTAACTTGATCAGCGAAACGCTGCGCTTGGTCTTCGGCATCATTGAGCTCAGAGAAGCCATTACCAATCTCACGGCCACCGATGAAGAATTCGAAGCGGTCAGTGATAAATGGATTGTCATCGTTACGACGTGCCAACGGGGAGACTTCTGCTGGGTATTCGGTGATGAAGGTTGGCTGAATCAAATGACTCTCTGCTGTCTCTTCGAAGATCTCGCATTGAACGCGGCCCAAGCCCCAGCTTTTCTCAACCTTGACACCTAATGACTCCGCAATCGCCACGGCTTTGTCCATATCGTCCAAATCCGCAACGTTGGTTTCAGGGCGATATTTGCAGATGGCTTCTTTCATCGTTAATTTGGCGAACGGCTTACCAAAATCAAACGTCTGCTCACCATACTGCACCACACTGCTGCCCAGAATAGTTTCGGTCAACGTGCGGAACAACTCTTCGGTCAACACGATCAGATCTTTGTAATCCGCATAAGCCATATAGAGTTCCATCATGGTGAACTCAGGGTTATGGCGCGGTGAAACACCTTCATTACGGAAGTTACGGTTGATTTCAAACACGCGTTCAAAACCACCCACCACCAGACGTTTCAAATACAGTTCTGGCGCGATACGCAAATACATATCGATATCCAGCGCATTATGATGCGTGACAAACGGACGTGCAGAAGCGCCGCCAGGAATCACCTGCATCATTGGGGTTTCGACTTCCATGAAGCCTTTTTCCACCATGAAGCTACGGATGCCAGACATCACTTGTGAGCGAACTTTGAAGGTATGGCGAGATTCGTCATTCGCGATCAAATCCAGATAGCGTTGACGGTAGCGAGTTTCCTGATCGGCCAGACCGTGGAACTTATCTGGCAGCGGACGCAGTGCTTTGGTCAGCAAACGCAGTTCGCTACAATGGATAGACAGCTCACCGGTTTTGGTTTTAAACAACTTACCGCGTGCACCCAGAATATCGCCCAAATCCCACTTTTTGAATTCTTCGTTATAAACGCCTTCCGGGAGGTCATCACGGGAAACGTACAACTGAATACGACCACCGACATCTTGCAGCGTGACGAATGAGGCTTTACCCATGATACGGCGAGTCATCATTCGACCAGCAACGGTCACTTCAATATTCAGCGCTTCTAATTCTTCGTTTTCTTTGCTGCCGTACTCAGCATGCAACTGGTCAGAAAGGTGCTCACGGCGGAAATCATTAGGGAATGCAATACCCTTCTCCCGCAGCGCAGCCAGTTTTTCCCGACGAGCTTGTAACTCACTGTTGAGTTCTTGCGTTTGGTCAGCGACTTGCGTTTTTTGCTCTGACATCTCAGTTCCTTATAACCCGGCTTTCAAACTTGCTTCGATGAATCTATCCAGATCACCATCCAATACCGCTTGCGTGTTACGTGTTTCCACGCCGGTACGCAAATCTTTGATACGGGAGTCATCCAGTACATAAGAACGGATCTGGCTGCCCCAACCGATATCGGACTTGTTGTCTTCCAGAATCTGTTTATCAGCATTTTTCTTTTGCATCTCAAACTCATACAGCTTCGCTTTCAGCTGCTTCATGGCTTGATCTTTGTTTTTATGCTGAGAACGGTCATTCTGGCATTGAGTCACAATATTGGTTGGAATATGGGTGATACGTACCGCAGATTCCGTTTTGTTGACGTGCTGACCACCCGCGCCAGATGCGCGATAAACGTCAATACGTAAGTCTGCCGGATTGATTTCGATATCAATATCGTCGTCCACTTCAGGATAGACAAAGGCAGAACTGAAAGAGGTATGACGGCGGCCGCCTGAGTCAAACGGGCTTTTACGAACCAGGCGATGTACGCCAGTTTCAGTACGTAACCAGCCAAACGCGTACTCACCAATAATTTTAATGGTGGCAGACTTCAAGCCCGCTACATCACCATCCGACTCTTCAATGATTTCAGTTTTGAAACCCTTGGATTCAGCCCAACGCAGATACATACGCAGTAGCATACTGCACCAATCCTGAGCTTCAGTACCACCTGAACCGGCTTGCAGATCCAGATAGCAGTTGGCGCTATCGTATTCACCAGAGAACATACGGCGGAATTCAAGCTGGCCCAGCTTGCCATCAAGGATATCTAACTCAGCAACAGCTTCGTTAAACGTCTCTTCGTCGTCAGCTTCAATCGCCAATTCTAGCAAGCCTGTCACGTCTTCCATGCCTTGATCCAATTGATCAATGGTGGTGACGATTTCTTCGAGTGCAGAACGCTCTTTACCCAGCGCTTGCGCGCGCTCAGGTTCATTCCAGACGTCGGGCTGTTCTAGCTCGGCGTTTACTTCTTCCAGTCGCTCTTTCTTGGCATCATAGTCAAAGATACCCCCTAAGAACGGCAGTACGCTCAGACAGATCCTGAATTCGGTTTTTTACCGGGTTTATTTCAAACATGATTTAAAGTCTTACGTTGAGTCGTCGATGACGGAGTGTCATTAGAACCGGTAATTCTAACGGATCTTAACCACGGTTTATAGCAAGTTGACTATATTTCCTGCGTACCGACCATGATTTCCTGCGTACCGGTCATGGCTGTCGGAATAACAGCCCGCCTTGCACCAAATCACGGATGAATACCCGTGATTTGGGCTTCACTCGCGATGAACTCATTTAGTGTGAGCTAAACGCGAGGCGAACTAATAAGGCCACAAATGTTGGATCAGCAACTGGACACTGCGGTTACCGCGAAACTCATTAATATCGAGCTTATACGCGAGCTTAACTTCACGCACGCTGCTGTCAGGCCATAACGTCGTATCAATATTAAACGCGATGCCATCGAGCAAAGGCCCGCCATCTAATGGTTCAACCATAAGTTTCAGATGCCGCTCCCCCACTAGCCGCTGTTGTAAAATGCGGAATCTGCCATCAAAAGTGGGTTCTGGGAATGATTGCCCCCAAGGGCCGCCATCGCGAAGCAACTCTGCCGTTTCAATCGATAAATCGTTGCCTTTCAGTTCACCATCAGACCAGACTACGCCTTCTAATTGTGAAGCATCCATCCACTCACCGACTAAATCAGCGAAACATTGCCGAAATTCATCAAATTTGTCCTGCTCTAGCGATAATCCTGCCGCCATAGCATGTCCGCCAAACTTCAGAATCAAGCCAGGGTTTAAAGTATCGAGGCGTTCAAGGGCATCACGCATATGTAACCCCGCTACGCTGCGTCCTGAGCCTTTTAGTAAACCCTCTCCTGCAGGGGCAAATGCAATCACGGGCCGATGAAAACGTTCTTTAATCCGTGAGGCTAAAATACCCACCACACCTTGATGCCACTCGGGGTGATACATCGCGATACCGTAAGGTAACTCAGTACTGGTGCGCTCCAGTTGGTCACACAGTTGCAGGGCTTCGACCTGCATACCTTGCTCTATCTCGCGGCGAGTCTGATTGAGGCTATCAAGATCGATTGCCAGTGCGCGAGCCTGCGCAATGTCGTCACTGAGCAACAGCGCCACCCCAATAGACATATCATCCAAACGCCCTGCTGCATTCAGTCTGGGGCCGAGAGAAAAGCCCAAGTCATTGGCGGCTAACTGTCTGGCGTCACGGTTCGCCACTTCCAGTAATGCGCGGATCCCTGGGCGGCATTTCCCTGCACGAATACGGCTAAGACCTTGATGTACCAATATGCGATTATTGGCATCCAGTGGCACCACATCGGCGACAGTGCCCAATGCAACTAAATCCAGCAATTCCGCTAAATTGGGGACAGCTAGCGCACGTTGCTCAAACCAGCCACTATCTCTGAGGCGAGTACGTAATGCCAACATCAGATAAAAAGTGACACCAACCCCCGCGAGAGATTTAGACAGAAAATCGCAACCGGCTAAATTGGGGTTAATGATGGCCTCAGCCGCGGGCAGCGTTTCACCGGGTAAATGATGATCGGTAACCAGCACTTGAATGCCCTTGGCATGTGCCAAGTCCACCCCTGCGTGGGAGGAAATACCGTTATCTACCGTGACAATCAGTTCCGCGCCAAGGGCGGCAACTTGCTCGACGACTTCAGGGCTAAGCCCGTAGCCATCGTCAAAACGATTTGGCACTAAGTAATCAATATTACTGCCACCCATGCTGCGCAACGCCAGCACGGCCAGTGCCGTGCTGGTCGCACCATCAGCATCAAAATCGCCGACGATCACGATGCGCCGACGATCAGCCAGAGCCTGTTGCAATAGGGTGACACCCGCATCAATGCCGTCGAGTTGCTGCCATGCCAGCAGCCCCTTGACACCGCGCTCTAGTTCTTCTGAACTTGTCACACCACGGCTGGCATAAAGGCGGCGTAACAGAGGATGCAATTGTTCAGGCAAATGGCTGCCATCCACTTCTTCACGACGACGAAGTTGAGTTTTCAATGTCACGGGGGATTAATCCGCTGCTTTTGAGGAAGCCTGATGCTTATTCAGCACCTGTAACATCTCTTTGGGTTCCATATACCCCGGAACAACGGTGCCATTTTGCAGCACAATAGCTGGTGTTCCTTGAATACCAAACTGCACACCTAGCTGGTAATGCTTGCTGATATCCGTTTTGCAGGTCGCTGGCGAGATCTCAGTACCTTTCATCGCTTCATCGAATGCTTTGTTACGATCAGCCATACACCAGATGGAACGCATGTCTTTCTCTGCTTGAGAACTTAGCCCCTGACGTGGGAAAGCTAGGTAGCGCACGGTAATCCCCAGTGCGTTATAGTCTTTCATCTGCTCATGTAATTTATGGCAGTAGCCACAGGTAATGTCAGTAAACACCGTCACCACATGCTTTTCCTGCGGCGCTTTGTACACAATCATTTCGCTGCTCAATGCTTCCATTCTTTTCACTAACGATTGATTGGTCACATTAACAGGCTGGGTACCACTAACGTCATACAACGGCCCTTGCAACAGGTGCTTACCGTCGGCAGACATATAGAGCACGCCACTTTCAGTCATTACCGTACTTAAACCGGGGATCGGCGATGGTTGGATATCCGCATGCTGAATATCTAATTTTTTCAGTGTTTGCTGGATAGCGGTTTCGTCAGCATGAGCCAAACCAGTGAGGGCCGCGATTAACATCGGCAACAGTAATAAACTTTTTTTCATATAAAAATCCTATCCTTTTCCACGCGACGATTAAGCGCGCGGATGATGCTGTTGATGTAGCTGCTTCAAACGTTCAGTGGCTACATGGGTATATATTTGGGTCGTCGACAGATCACTGTGGCCCAATAACATTTGTACCACACGTAGGTCCGCACCATGATTCAACAGGTGCGTGGCAAAAGCATGCCGCAATACGTGGGGTGAAAGCCGTTCACTATCTATACCCGCAAGGATCGCATAGTGTTTGATGCGATGCCAGAAAGTCTGGCGGGTCATTTGTTGGCAGCGGTTGCTGGGGAAGAGCACATCCAGCGACTGACCATTGATTAGCCACGGTCGCCCGTGTTCCATATAATTCTCAATCCAATAAACGGCTTCTTCGCCCAAAGGCACGAGCCGCTCTTTATTGCCTTTACCGATAACCCGCACGACACCTTGGCGCAGACTCACGTCGCTGATGGTCAGGCCAACCAGTTCAGATACCCGCAAACCAGTAGCATAGAGTACTTCTAGCATCGCTTTATCACGCAATTCCAGCGGGATATCAATATTGGGGGAGTTAAGCAACGCATCAACCTGTGCTTCACTTAAATCTTTCGGTAAACGCTGCGGCAGTTTAGGGGATGACAGCAGCGCAGTTGGGTCATCATCGCGTAATTTTTCGCGATATAAATATTGAAATAACCGCCGCATCGCACTCAGTAAACGAGCAGAACTGGTGGCTTTATATCCACCCTCAACACGCTCAGCAAGGAAAGATTGCAAGTCCTGCGAACCGGCGCGCATTAAATCACTGCCGTGGTGTTCCAGCCATCCGGTTAATGCATGTAAATCCAAACGGTATGAGGCCAGTGTATTTTCTGCCAAATTCCGCTCCAGCCACAGCGCATCTAGAAACTGTTCAATCAGGGGATTATTTTGCTGCTGCATCGCGATTGCTCTCATTGATTGAACTCAGCCGCCATTATGCCTGATGACAGGACAAATCTGGTACACTCGATGCTATACCTTATTAGTAATGCTATGGCTATACATCATGAAGATTGGTCTCTTTTACGGCTCCAGCACCTGTTACACCGAGATGGTGGCAGAAAAAATCCGCGATATTCTCGGTGAAGATTTGGTCGACCTCCACAATCTGAAGGATGTCAGTCCCCGCGTGATGGAAGAGTATTCCATCCTAATTTTGGGGATACCGACTTGGGATTTCGGCGAATTGCAGGAGGATTGGGAAGCCGTTTGGCCGCAATTAACGCAGCTTGATCTTAAGGGAAAGATTGTTGCCATGTATGGCATGGGTGATCAATTCGGTTATAGCGAATGGTTTTTAGATGCCCTTGGCATGCTACATGACCATATTGCCCCGCTGGGTGTGAAATTTATTGGTTTTTGGCCCACCGAGGGATTTGAATTTACCAGTCCGAAGCCCCTTAGCGCTGATGGCGAGCACTTTGTCGGTTTGGCACTCGATGAGGTCAATCAGTACGATTTAAGTGAGGCGCGGATTGAGCAATGGTGTGAGCAGATTCTGTTAGAAATGGATGCGCTGCTTTAGCCTAATGGTGTTGAGAATGAGATAAACGGGCAGCAAGTATGCCCGTTTTACTTCAATGCTGTTTCACTTCAATACCGTTGCCACACGCGCTTACTTCCACAAACGGAATTTATCTTGTGAACCGCCGCCTGCGGGAATTGGGTCTATCGACATTTCTTCCCCAGCCGTTTCTGGCACCGTTGTTTCGCGGCTTTGTGTCCCGGTCAAACGTTGCGCTGAAGCCACCTGATACCAGTCCAATTGGCGAGTCAGGATCATGACAGCCGCCAGAACGATAAACAGCAACCCAGCCCCCAGTAACAGCGCATTGTCTTCTGATTGCAGCAAACCATACAACACGCCGTAAAGCAGTAATAACCCCGCTGCAAAACACATGCCCCGCAACCACCCACCCAATACAGCACTCAGATAAATGGCAATCAAAGCGCTACAACTCAGGCTAGCGATGATATACGCCAGCGTGAAACCAAGATGCTCAGCGAACGCCAATAACATCAGATAGAACAAGACTAACGCCGCGCCAACCAACAGATATTGAATCGGATGGACGCGCAGTGACGTTAAGCTTTCAAACAGGAAGAAACTGAAAAATGTCAGGCCGATAAACAAAATGGCATATTTGATCGCCCTTGCCGTCAGTTGATAATGGTCAACTGGCTCAATGAGACTGGTGTTAAACGCTGGTAAATCATTGAAATCAAGGCGGGAGTTATCGCTCGCAAAATTGATATTCATGCTGTTAGCCAGCCAGTTACTACTCCAATGGGCACGAAAACCATTTTCATCAACTTTGCGCTGCATCGGCAGGAATTCGCCGATAAAGTTAGGATGTGGCCAGTTACTCTGTAACGTCAGTTCGCTGTTACGCCCAACAGGGACGACTGAAAGGCTGTTGGTACCAATCAGGGTCAACTTAAAATCAATATCAAATTTACCCTGCTGGATCTGCGCCAAAGTCAGCGGCACATGAACTCCTTGCGCGCCACCTCTCCCCATAAACGCCCCAGGTTCAAAGTTCATTTTTTCACTGCCCAACGTCAGTGGCGAAATCTGCTGAATGCCCCGCGAATCACTTAATGCCAATACTAGCGATGGTGCCCCAATAATGACGCCTTCGCGTGCCAAATCATCTAGTGATGAAGGCTCGAATTGACCATGAAAATAGAATTCACCCTGATATACCTGAGCTTTATAAATCCCAAGTTGGCGAACATCAACATTTGGCGCACCTTTGACGGTCATGACTTCAGGCAATAAATAGCGGTGATGATAGACACGCCGCCCCTGTTTTTTGCCGTCAACTTCGGTTTCCACCCATTCGCTATAAGGCACCACAATTAATGGGCCTAGAATTTTCTGCGCTCGGCTGGTGCTATCGCTAACTTTATCAATCACACTTTGGCGATAGCCGCTACGCTCGTCGATAACATTCAACAACATCTCTTTGGGGATCATCATCAACAAAATTAAGCCCAGCAATGTGGCTATTTTCCAAAACAGAACGGATTTAAACATGACTTGCACTCCTTTTAAGGTCAGGAGAGCAGCCTAACGACGTGAAGTGAAAGGAGAATGAGGTTATGTGAAGTGAGCGTGAAGTCAGCCGTTAAACATTATCTCGCGGTAACATCAAGCGGGCGGTTACGCCTTGTGGCTGGCGGTTTTCCAGCGAAATAGTGCCTCGATGAATTGCCGCGACCTCGCGAACAAAATTTAGCCCCAGCCCCGTGCTTTTAGGGGTGTTGGCTCTGGGCAGTGAATAAAAACGGTCAAAGATCCGCGCTTGGGCATATTCGGGAATACCACTGCCACTGTCTTCAACCGTAATGGCATAGTCATTCGCTCGCCGCTCACCGTGCAATGTCACTTCGCCCCCTTCAGGCGTAAAATCCAGTGCATTATCAATAAGATTACTCAGTGCTTGACTCAGCAATAAGGCATCACCCGTTATCATCGCGCTATCTGCGCCCAAAAAGCGCAAGTCAATACCACGGCTGACCGCCTGAGCCTCTTTGCCATTAAAGGCTTGCTGCAATATCGGACTGATCTCCAACGGGGAAAGTTGCAGGTCGACTCGGCTCTCTAACCGTGCCTGAATCAGCATTTTATCGACTAACTGTTGGATACGCGCACTTTGCTGCTCAATATTGAGCAGAAAACGCTGGGCCGTGGCCGGCGGCGGGGACTCCCGCAATAACTCAGCCGCGCCGGTAATGGCCGCCAACGGGCTTTTCAGTTCATGAGTTAACGTGTGAACGTATTGTTCGATATAGGCTTTACCGTCCAATTTCAGACGCATGCTTTCTAATGCCTGCGCCAAGTCATTGAGCTCGCTGCTCCCCATTGCCGGTAACGCGGCGGGCTGTCCCTGTGCGACTTGTTCGGCATAGTTGACCAATTTACCGATTGCACGGTTGATCCACCAAACAAAGCCCAACCCGATTAATAGCGCAATACCCAATAACACGCCGCCAGCTAACAAGATTTTACGTTCACTGCGTTTGATGACCGGTGCCATCGATATATTGGGTTTCCCTACGCTAAGCACACCCATAATTTTATTATCAACCATGACCGGCGCGGCGACATACATCACCGAACTTTGCTCATCATTGGGGTCAGTGCGGCTACTGCGCGCGCCATATTCGCCGCGCAGCGTTAACCATACGTCATTCCAGCGTGAATAATCTTGCCCCACCGCTTTGCCGGAGGAATCAAAAATGACTTGCCCATTAGCATCGGTTAGATAGACCCGATATTCGTTACGATCCTTGCGAATACCTTCAATATTGGCCCCGATCGGCCGTAAATTCAGCGATGCAAAGGCTTGTGCTAACTGGCCGCCTGCAACCTTGTCTTGCAACATGTCCTGCCGAGCAAACTGGGCCAATAAGGTCGCGGTATCCACCAATGTGCCTTCGGTAGCTCGCCGCACACCCGGTTTAACTTCCTGCACAAAAATGCGAATCACAAAGTAACCCGCAATAGCCACGATCAGAAAATAGCCTAGCAACAGTCGGATACCGATTTTCATAATAAATAGCTCATGGGCAATGGCTCATCATCGGTAACTTAAGGTTGATATGTCAGGCTATAGCCTAGCCCGCGATGGGTGCGGATGGGCGATTCTTCATCGTAAGCCATACGCAGTTTTGAGCGCAGTGTCTTGATATGGGTATCGACAGTGCGGTCTTGGCTCTCTTCCGCCTGCGCCCAAACAATATCCATCAGTTGTTGGCGTGAATAGATGCGCTCAGGAGCCAGCAGTAGTGTTTTCAGCAGTAAGTATTCATAGCGTGTGAGCCACAATACCTGTTGATGATAGGTCACGCGCGCGCCTGCTTCATCGAGGGTGAAATGACCAAATTGATGGAGTGCTGTAGGGGCAGATAGCATTTGTGACTTCTGCAAACGGCGCAAAACGGTGCGTACTCTGGCGCTCACTTCGCGGGGTGAGAACGGTTTAGCAATATAATCGTCGGCACCAATTTCCAAACCGATAATCCGATCCAGCTCTTCACTACGGGCGGTCAAAAAGACCACCGGTAACTCTGGTACCTGCGCCAAGAGACGGCGGCAGAGGTCAAAACCGTTGATATCGGGCAAGCCGACATCCACTATTGCCAATGCGGGCGGGCCGTTAACCAATGCCGCGAGCGCCGGTTCCCCCCGGTCAAACCACCGGAGGGTAAAACCTTCGCTTTCCAGCGTATAAATAAGCGTATCGGCAATGCTTGGCTCGTCTTCCACCAGCCAGATTAACGGCTTCATCAGGTATGCCCTTCATCCGCATCAAAGGAGTGACGCAATAGCAAGCAAAGTTGCCGCCACTCATCTTCTGACATGCTATCAGCCGCCAGCCATAGGCGCTTACAGGTTGATCGACTGTTTGCCTGCCGTAAGCGCAATAACACGCCATATCGGGTCATCCATGGCTGCTTAACGACAATCCATTCAAGCCGTTTCCATAGCACCACATTGCCGGGTTTCAGCCTGATCTCCCCTTGGCAGGAGGTAATATTCTTCTGGCTGCGGATACACTCAAAGACTACCAGCGTCAGTAATACTAACCACAGCGCGGTATAACCCTGAGGCCAGGGTGCGACCAGCGTGAGTATGACCAAGACACCATGTGTCAATAAAGAGAAAAGTTGAGTGTGCCAGGATATACGTAGGTCACATCGCCACTGGGCCACGGGCTTTATTTCGCGTTTGAATCAATTTCACCATCTGACGCAGTTCGTCATCCTGCGGCTCCCCATGATTCATCAGCCAATTGAAAAGGTCTGGGTCATCACATTCCAGTAGCCGAATAAAAATCTGCTTCTCGCTATCACTCAAGCCATCATATTCGTATTCAAAAAATGGCATGATGGAGATATCCAGTTCACGCATACCACGGCGGCATGCCCAGTGAATACGGGCTTTATTATCGATTTCCATGTCCTGATTGACTCCTCAAAGAAGGATGCTGATAGGCTAAAGGCGCTAGAGTGCTGTTTTTTCATACATATTCAGCACGTCGCCACAGAATCTGCGGCTATTGTACCTCAGAAAGAGAGGAATTCAGAGACAGGATAATAATGGTCAATCCGTGGAATAACTGCTTGCAAAGCTACTCGGCTATTTTACCATTGAGGCATCAGTTTTTCGCAGACACTTAACTTCACAAACAATCAATTCGCAGGTAAATAATGGCACATAACACTCCGTTCGTTGCACAACCGCCCGCTGCATCCTCCGAACTGCCGTTAACGCTAATGTCACTCGAGGATTGGGCGCTGGTGACCTTAACCGGCGCTGACAGAGTCAAATATCTGCAAGGGCAAGTGACCGCTGATATTGATGCTCTGCCCGATGATCAGCATATTCTTTGCGCCCATTGTGATGCTAAAGGGAAGATGTGGAGCGATTTGCGGCTATTTCACCGTGGTGAGGGGCTGGCGTATATCGAACGCCGTAGTCTGCTTGACCATCAGTTAACTGAACTGAAGAAATATGCCGTGTTCTCCAAGGTAGCTATCACCGCGCAACCTGATGCGGTTTTATTCGGTATCGCTGGCGCGCAGGCAAAAACTGCGTTGGCGGAAGTCTTTGCTGAATTACCTAATGCCGATCATCCGGTGGTACAACAAGGAAATAGCACGCTGTTGCATTTTTCGCTGCCTGCCGAGCGTTTCCTCTTGGTCACGGATAGCGAACAGGCGCAGCAGCTGGTGGATAAACTGGCTGATCGTGCTCAATTGAATAACAGCCAACAGTGGTTAGCCTTGGATATTGAAGCGGGCTTCCCCATTATTGATGCTGATACTAGCGCGCAATTTATTCCACAGGCGACGAATATTCAGGCATTGAAGGGCATCAGTTTCAGCAAAGGTTGTTACACCGGTCAAGAGATGGTCGCCAGAGCAAAATACCGTGGCGCGAACAAACGTGCGCTGTATTGGCTTGCAGGTCATGCCAGCCGTGTTCCGGCTGCGGGTGAAGATTTAGAGTGGCAATTGGGTGAAAACTGGCGTCGCACGGGCAGTGTATTGGCGGCCGTTCAACTCAGTGATGGTCAGTTGTGGGTTCAAGCAGTATTGAATAACGATCTGGCGGCAGACAGCGTGCTGCGCGTTCGTGACGATGCTGATAGCGTACTGACTATTCAGCCATTGCCGTATTCATTGACCGAAGAGTAATCTCCCTCGTCTGCCCCACATGTTTGAGGCCGGTTATCCGGCCTCAATATTGATGACAAATCCCTCTACGTTTTTACGGCCTCATCAAACGTACAAATAGATCGCCATAAAGTGGCAAACACTGCCACCTAGCACAAAACCGTGCCATATCGCGTGGCCAAAGCGGATACGTTTAGAGGCATAAAAAATCACCCCCAATGTGTAGAGCAAACCACCGGTGGCCAGCAATGCCAACCCGCCAATCTCAAGTTTTACCGCCAACTGATAAATCACAATCAGTGATAACCAGCCCATCGTTAAATAGGTGACCAGCGACAGCACTTCAAAGCGATGAGCGAAGGCCAGTTTGAATATCACACCAATCAGTGCCAGCCCCCAGATAACCGCCATTAAACCTCGCGCCAGCGGTGAATCGAGCCCTACCAGCAGGAAAGGCGTATAGGTTCCGGCGATTAAAAGATAAATGGCGCAGTGATCGAACTTCTGTAACCAGAGTTTCGCCTTACGGTGTGGGATCGCGTGATACAGGGTCGAGGCTAAAAACAGCAAAATAATGCTGCCGCCGTAGAGGCTATAGCTGGTGAGTGCTTTGGTATCAGCGCCGGTATCCACGGCTTGCACCAAGAGCAAAACCAACCCAATGATACCGAGCACCACACCAATGCCATGGCTGATGCTATTGGCGATTTCTTCCGCCCATGGATAAACCGGCGTAGTGGTTGTTGGAGTGACTGTTGTTGCCGCAGTGACTGTCGTTACCGCAGGCGCATCAGGGATGACGGGGGTCGAAGGTTTAGTCTTCAATACTGATTTTCCTGAATATTATTTATTTTATCGCAGGTCATCGTTAGCTCATTCCGTTAGCCTGATAAACGATGCTCTAGTTGTACAAAAATACCACACTCAGATTAACTGAGAATGATTCCAGTGTACACGTGTACGCTAAAATATTCTGTCAGCACATGTAAGCTGCCGTGACAGTGCCTAATGGGTGGAAAATCCTGTATTGAGCTGCAACCTTTTATTTTCCGCCAGCCATATCCAATACACTACCGGTGACATAAGAAGCGCTGTCTGACAGCAGCCAGACAATGGCTTGTGCCACTTCTTGCGGGTGGCCACCACGCTTCATGGGCAGTGAACTTTGTACGCGATCAACCCGCCCAGGCTCTCCTCCGCTGGCATGCATATCTGTATAGATAAAACCCGGACGCACACCGTTGACTCTGATACCTTCGCCAGCGACTTCCAGCGACAACCCCGTGGTTAACGTGTCAATCGCCCCTTTGGACGCGGCATAGTCCAGATATTCGCCCGGCGCACCAAGGCGGGCGGCAGCAGAGGAAACATTCACAATCGAACCGCCATTGCCACCATGGCGAAAAGCCATACGCTTAATGGCTTCGCGGCTACATAAAAAATAGCCAGTCACGTTGGTGGTTAGCACCCGATTGATGCGCTCAGCGGTTAATCCTTCGATGCTGGTTTGGGGGAACAGGATACCGGCATTATTCACCAGTGCAGTAAGCGGGCCGAGCTGGGCTTCAAGTTGTTCAAACATTGCGACAACTTGCCGTTCATCGGCAATATCAGCCTGCAAGGCCACTGCAAGTCCACCACCTGCGGCAATTTCAGCCACAACGTGTCGGGCTGCTTGTTCGTCATTGATATAATTAACCGCGACTCGATAGCCCTGCTTTGCCAACAGCAATGCCGTGGCGCGGCCAATGCCTCGACTCCCGCCGGTCACTAATGCCACTTTTTTATGCATGCCCTAACCCCCTATTCCACCGTGAAGATGTTCCAATTTGAAGCGTAAGCGTCGCCATCGTTTAACTGAACTGCCCATAAAAAAGGGCTGCAGTTTGATGTGCAGCCCTCAGTATCATTCAAAACACCTATTACTTGTAAACAGTTCTCGTCATCAGTTATTCGTAATCAGTCATTGGCACACATGAGCAGAACAGATTACGGTCACCGTAGACATCATCAAGGCGTTTCACGGTTGGCCAATATTTGTTTTCCAGCACTCCGGCAATAGGGAATACCGCCAGCTCACGGCTGTAAGGGTGCTGCCAATCACCAACTAATTCCGCTTGAGTATGAGGTGCGTTCACCAGTGGGTTATCTTCCAGCGGCCACTCACCTTTAGCGACTTTCTCGATTTCTGCACGGATCGCCAACATGGCATCGATAAAGCGGTCCAGCTCGACTTTACTTTCTGATTCCGTCGGCTCCACCATCAATGTCCCTGCCACCGGGAAGGACATCGTCGGCGCATGGAAACCAAAATCAATTAAGCGTTTGGCGATATCCATTTCACTGATGCCGGTGGCTTCTTTCAGTGGGCGAATATCCAAAATACATTCATGAGCAACACGACCGTCATGGCCGGTATACAGCACCGGATAGGCCCCTTTCAGGCGAGTCGCGATGTAGTTGGCATTGAGAATCGCTACCTGACTGGCTTGTTTCAAACCATCTGCCCCCATCATGCGGATGTACATCCAACTGATCGGCAAGATTGATGCACTGCCAAATGGCGCAGCGGAAACAGCCCCTTGCTGAGTGGTCATGCCATCAATTTGTACGACGCTGTGACCGGGAACAAATGGCGCTAAGTGGGCTTTGACACCGATTGGCCCCATGCCTGGACCGCCGCCGCCGTGGGGGATACAGAAGGTTTTGTGCAAGTTAAGGTGCGAGACATCCGCACCGATATAACCTGGGGTGGTGATCCCGACCTGCGCATTCATGTTCGCGCCATCAAGGTAAACTTGACCGCCAAACTGATGAACGATCTGGCAAACTTCACGAATGGTTTCTTCGTAGACGCCATGAGTTGACGGGTAAGTCACCATAATGCATGACAGCTCATCACCTGCTTCACCCGCTTTCTTCCGCAGGTCATGCAGATCTATGTTGCCTTTCGTATCACAAGCTACGACGACGACTGACATCCCCGCCATCTGCGCGGAAGCTGGGTTAGTGCCGTGGGCAGAGCTTGGGATCAAACAGATATGGCGGCTCGCCTGATTACGGCTTTCATGGTAACGACGGATAGCCAGCAGCCCCGCATATTCCCCTTGCGCGCCTGAGTTCGGCTGCATACACACAGCGTCATAACCGGTCAGTTGTACCAGCCATTGCGACAGTTGACCGATCATCTGCTGATAACCCGCCGCTTGTTCTGGTGGGCAGAATGGGTGTAATTCAGCGAATTCCGGCCAAGTGATTGGGATCATCTCAGCCGCCGCATTCAGCTTCATGGTGCAAGAGCCTAGCGGGATCATCGCCTGATTCAAGGCTAAGTCTTTACGCTCTAAACGATGCATGTAACGCATCATTTCCGTTTCGCTGTGGTAACGGTTAAAGACCGGATGAGTCAGAATCGCGTCTTGGCGTAACATTGAGGCTGGGATCGACTGGCTATGTTGACTGACTTTGGCATCAAGTTGGTCAATGTCCAGACCGTGGTTATCACCGATAAGCAGGGAGAATAGCGCCTGAATATCTTCACGGGAGGTGGTTTCATCCAGCGTAATACCGACGGCACCATGTATGTCAGTACGCAGGTTAATGCCAAAGCTCAATGCTCGGGCCAAAACAGCGGCTTTGTCTTTGATGTCAACCGTCAGCGTATCGAACCAATGTTGGAAGCGCAGCGTCAGACCGGCTTGCTGCAAGCCAGCCGCGAGAATGTCGGTCATTCGATGAATACGCCCAGCGATACGCTGCAAGCCCTGCGGGCCATGATAAACCGCATACAAGCTGGCGATATTGGCCAGTAACACCTGAGAAGTACAGATGTTGGAGTTCGCTTTTTCGCGGCGAATATGTTGCTCACGAGTTTGCATCGCCATGCGCAGCGCAGTGTTGCCCGCCGCATCACGCGATACGCCGATAATCCGGCCCGGCATCGAGCGTTTAAATTCGTCACGGCAGGCAAAGAAGGCGGCATGCGGGCCACCGTAGCCCATCGGCACACCAAAACGCTGCGCGGAACCAAAGACCACATCGGCACCCTGCTTGCCCGGCGCCGTCAGTAACACCAGCGCCATAATATCAGCGGCAACGCTCGTCATGATTTTGCGTTTTTTCAACTCAGCCAGTAACGCGCTGTAGTCATGCAATTCGCCGGTGGTGCCAACTTGTTGCAGTAGCACACCGAACACGCCGTCCAGCTCCAGCACTCTTTCCGCACGGTCAATAATCACTTCAAAACCAAAGGTTTCCGCGCGAGTCAGCACCACATCCAACGTTTGTGGATGAACGTCATCGGCGACGAAGAAGCGATTAGCCTCTTTCAGTTTGCTCGCACGTTTAGCCAGCGCCATGGATTCTGCTGCGGCGGTGGCTTCATCGAGCAACGAAGCAGACGCCAAATCCAGACCGGTGAGGTCTTGGGTCAATTGCTGGAAATTCAGCAATGCTTCAAGGCGGCCCTGAGAAACTTCCGGTTGATAAGGGGTATAAGCGGTGTACCAGCCTGGATTTTCCAGCATATTGCGCAGGATAACCGGCGGTGTCAGCACGGGGCTGTAACCCATACCAATATAAGATTTATAGCATTGATTCTGGCTGGCAATCCCTTTCAGTTCCGCCAGCGCCTGATGTTCAGTCGCGGCATCACCCACTGGTGGCGGGCTAGGTAATTGGATATCTGCCGGAACGATCTGCTGGATCAGTGTCTTTAACGAGCTGGCACCAATGGCGGCCAACATCTGTTGCTGCTGTTCGGCTGAAGAACCGATATGGCGCGCAATAAAAGCATCGTTATGTTCAAGCTGGCTGAGATTCTGAGTCATTGCTACGAATTCCTGAATAATGCAAGGTACGAGAAGTGGCACTAATTTGGTCTGATGACTGGCATCAAAAAAGCCCCGATAAGCGGGGCTATTTCTATTTACTCGTCGATAGTGGCTAAATATCCTTCAGCATCTAACAAACTCGCCAACTCGCCCTCATCAGACGCTTTAATGCTAAACAACCAACCATCAGTGTAAGGTGCGCTGTTGACCAGTTCTGGTGAACTCTCCAGCTCGGTATTCACCGCAACGATTTCACCGCTGATTGGCGCATAAATATCGGATGCCGCTTTCACTGACTCAGCGACGGCACAATCGCTGCCCGCGGAAACGTCGCTGCCCACTTCAGGCAAGTCGACAAATACCATGTCACCCAATAATTCTTGCGCGTGTTCGGTGATCCCTACGCTATAAACGCCATCGCCATCGGCACGGACCCACTCATGGGAAGAGGCATATTTTAAATCTGCTGGTACATTGCTCATTGCTGCGACTCCAATTCATTTGGGTATAGAGCCAAAGTTTAGACTCATATAATCTGGAATGATGACAAATAAACTTACAGTGCGACCGGTTTACCCGCCCGCACAAAACCTGGTTTTGTGACCCGTACCGGCATTTCACGGTGACGAATCTGTACGACAGCATTTTCACCAATACCGGCTGGCACACGGGCCAATGCGATACTGAAACCCAATGTGGGCGAGAAAGATCCGCTGGTAATGACGCCAACCTGTGTCTGGCCTGAGGCATCAGAGAAATGCACGGGCAGATCATTACGCAAGACGCCTTTTTCCGTCATGATCAAGCCAACCAATTGCTCAGTACCGTTAGCACGTTGTTGCTCCAGCGCTTCACGGCCAATAAATTGGCGATCTTCCGGTGACCAAGCCACCGTCCAACCCATATTGGCAGCTAACGGAGAAATCCCTTCATCCATTTCTTGGCCGTAGAGGTTCATTCCAGCCTCAAGACGCAGGGTATCGCGTGCGCCAAGACCAGCCGGTTTGACACCCGCTGCCAGAAGTTGCTGCCAGAAATCAACGACATTTTCTTTAGGCAAAGCGATTTCATAACCGGCTTCACCGGTGTAGCCCGTGGTGGCGATAAACAAATCGCCCGTCTGAATACCAAAGAATGGTTTCATCCCTGCAATGGCTTGCTGTTGCTCTGGGGTCAGTAAAGTGGCCACTTTCTGTTGTGCTGTTGGGCCTTGTACCGCCACCAGCGCCAGATCGTCACGCACTGTCACTTCAACCTGATAAGGTTCAGCGTGCTGTGTTATCCAAGCCAGATCTTTATCGCGGGTGGCCGAGTTAACCACTAAGCGGAAATAGTCTTCACGCAGGAAGTAGACAATCAAATCATCAATAACACCGCCAGATGCATTCAGCATTCCGGTGTAAAGGGCTTTGCCTGGTTGGGTCAGTTTGGCGACATCGTTGGCGAGCAGATAGCGAAGGAATTCACGGGTACGTGCGCCGTGCAGATCGACAATCGTCATGTGGGAAACATCAAACATACCAGCGTCTTGGCGCACAATATGGTGTTCATCAATTTGGGAGCCATAATGCAGTGGCATCATCCAACCATGAAAATCTACCATGCGCGCACCACACGCCACGTGTTGGTCATACAGCGGGGTCTGCTTTGCCATCTTTACTCCTGAAATTAAGGCATGACGGGTATAACGCAAACGATACCTTTTACCCAACGTTATCACCGAATTCTCTCAGTAACCATAAGCTAAAATAAGCGAGAACACGGAGTGAAGGTATAAAGTGCAGGGATATTATTCAGAATTTTCCGCTAAAAAACCGTGGATGAAGGCACATAATTAACAATTAAGCAGTGAAAATGACGATTTTATATAACGAAACCACTAAAAGCCTGTCAGATTCAACTTTTCAGGTTTTTAGTGGATATGAAAATAACTAATGCGAAAAACTGACTGAAATTAGATTATTTCAACTGAGGGGTGAGAATCTCTGCAAGACAGCACTGAGAAACCACCCAGTACAGATGTCTGCATAGGGTGGCGTCTAGTAAAGTCTAAATTTGGCACGGCGACAGATACAGCACTATTGGGAAGGTTCTAACCAATCGGGTAAATCATTGAGCCCCATGGCCTGCCGCACTAGTTGCGGTTTAATCCCCGGCAAATTATCGGCTAGCGTTAGCCCGATATCTCTCAGCAGCTTTTTCGCCGGATTGCTGCCAGCAAACAGATCTCGGAAACCTTGCATACTGGCGAGCATCATTGCAGCACTGTGTTTACGGCGGCGCTCGTAACGGCGCAGATAAAGATGTTGGCCGATGTCCTT
Source organism: Yersinia massiliensis (assembly GCF_003048255.1). Taxonomy (NCBI): domain Bacteria; kingdom Pseudomonadati; phylum Pseudomonadota; class Gammaproteobacteria; order Enterobacterales; family Yersiniaceae; genus Yersinia; species Yersinia massiliensis. The sequence continues at coordinate 963,569 of NZ_CP028487.1, read as the reverse complement.
GCCCTGACGCTGCAAGCGACGGAGTTCTGAAACCAGCTCGGCGGCATCCATAAATCCTAAGTTAACACCCTGCCCTGCCAACGGATGAACGGTATGGGCGGCATCCCCGACCAAAGCCAGCCGATGAGCGGCAAAACTACGGGCATAACGCCCCACCAGCGGGAAGGTTTTTCTCTCGCTCTCAAGCTGACATTGCCCCAAGCGCATATCAAACGCCATACCGAGTGCTTGGTTAAATTCTGCCGCGGGTAGCTCAGATAACGCCGCAGCGCGCTCAGGTGGAAGTGACCAAACAATCGAGCACAGATGGGGGTCGCTGAACGGCAGAAAAGCCAAAATACCGTCGCCATGAAATACCTGACGAGCAGTGGCCTGATGAGCCTCTTCAGTGCGGATCGTTGCCACTAACGCATGGTGGGCGTAGTCCCAAAAAGTCAGCGGGATATCCGCTTGCTGGCGCAATTCAGAGTGAGCGCCGTCTGCGCCGACAACCAGCTTGGCGCTGAGCATGCGGCCATCCGTCAACGTGATAAAAGCTTCGCTTTCTCCCCAGGCAACCTGTTTAAGGCTTGCGGGGGCTAACAGCGTGATATCCGCGAGCTGGCTAGCACGTTGCCACAGTGCTTGCTGAATCACGCGGTTTTCAATGATATGCCCAAGGTGGCTAAAGCCATATTCATCGCCATGGAATGAAATTTTGCCAAAGCTGTCTTGATCCCAAACTTCCATGCCGTTGTAAGGGCTGGCACGTAATGCTTGAATGCCGTCCCACACGCCAATTTTTTGCAACAAGCGCTCGCTGGCCGCATTGATCGCCGAAACCCGTAGCGCTAACTCACCAGTCAAAGGGGCAGAGAGTAACTCTGGCGCGGGCTGATGCTCTAGAATAGCGATGCGCAAACCACTGCCTTGTAAACCGCAGGCCAATGCCAAACCGACCATTCCGCCACCAGCGATAACGACGTCATATGATTGCATACCGCGACAATTCCTCATGAATATTAACTTTTAGCCTCACTCTTTCGATGCTTGATCGTGAGGTCAGGCTCATAGGCAGGCTAAGTATTAACGCTCAACCCATCCCAAAGTGCGACGTGCAAACGCATCACGGACCACGGGCAGATACTCCATCGACATCAACGCCAAATTGCGCCCGACGACTAGCGGGCCGTAGCGATTGGCAAACAAGCGAATTAAGCCATCGGTAACACCAATCGTGGCTTGCTGGTCCTGTCGCCGCCGCTGTTGATATTGAGCGAGTATCCCATAATCACCCAGATCGCTCCCCATCACACTGGCCTGTGCGAGGGTTTCAGCCAGCGACATCACATCGCGCAGCCCGAGATTAAAGCCCTGCCCAGCAATCGGATGCAACGTTTGCGCCGCATTGCCCACTAATGCCAGACGATGGCTGACGTGGCGCGAAGCCGTGAGTAGGTGTAATGGGTAACTATGCCGTTGCCCGACATGGCGCATTTGCCCCAACCGCCAGCCAAAAGCGCGCTGTAGCTCCGCCAGAAAACGAGCATCGTCCCAGCTATCGATTTGCTGTTGATCTTGTTTCGCATGACACCAGACCAATGAGCTGCGCCCTTGAGACATCGGCAACAGCGCTAATGGCCCATGACGGGTAAAACGTTCAAACGCACGGCCGTTGGGCAATTCGGAAGTGGTGACGTTAGCAATGACCGCGATCTGTTGGTAATCCTGCTGTTGCCACTGGATGTGGCAAGCACGGGCCAATGCAGAATGAGAACCATCTGCCGCCACCAGCAATTGAGCGCTCAATTGCTGGCCATTATCCAACGTCACACTGGCGGATTCAGTGGTGCGAACCACATCCACTACTTTTGCCGGACAATGCAGCATCACACCCGGTGCCTTTTGTAGCAAGGCAAACAGCCGTTTACCGGCGTCATGCAGCTCAATAACATGCCCTAACGCGGGAACACGATAGTCATGCGCTCGCAGATTGACACAACCGGAATGCCCACTGTCACTGACATGAACATGATCAATGGCGGTGGCGCAATCGGCTAAAGCCGACCAAATGCCAATGCGGTCAAGCTGCTGGCAAGTTCCTTGCGCCAATGCAATGGCTCTGGCATCAAACCCTGGATGCGCCCGGCTATCAGGCTCCTGCGCTTCAACGAGTGCAACTGGTACCTGCCCTTTTGTCAGGGATGAAATCGCCAGCGCCAGTGTCGCACCCGCCATCCCGCCACCTACCACTATCACGCTCATTCGTTATCTCGCCGCAGCCATTAACGCTTCGATCGCATCGGGGTCTTTTACCACACTGGCTGTCAGGTTTTCATTGCCGTCAGCCGTGATCACGATGTCATCTTCGATACGAATACCAATGCCACGATATTGCGCGGGAACATCCGCATCGGGCGCGATATACAGGCCTGGCTCGATAGTAAGCACCATACCAGGCTCCAGTGTGCGGCCACGATCACTGTTGCTGTAATCGCCAACATCATGAACATCTAACCCCAGCCAATGGCTGAGTCCGTGCATAAAGAAGGGCTTATGTGCCTGCTCTGCAATCAGTTGCTCGATATCGCCTTTCAGGATGCCCAAATCGACTAAACCCGCCACCATGATTCGCACCACCTGTTCCGTCACTTCACGGATGCTGGTGCCGGGACGGAACAGTTCTAGTGATTTGTTAATGGATGCCAAGACGATGTCATAGATTGCCCGTTGGGCGGGCGTAAACTTGCCATTAACAGGGAAAGTACGGGTGATATCACCTGCATAGCCTTGATACTCACAACCTGCATCGATCAGCACCAATTCGCCATCCCGCAATTCGCACTCGTTTTCGGTGTAATGCAGAATACAGCCGTTCTCACCGCCGCCAACGATAGTGTTATAGGCCGGATAGCGCGCACCGTGGCGAGTAAATTCATGCAGAATCTCCCCTTCCAACTGGTACTCAAACATACCGGGGCGGCATTTTTCCATGGCACGGGTATGGGCTAACGCACTGATTTCGCCAGCGCGACGCATCACAGCAATCTCTTCTTCTGACTTAAACAGACGCATTTCATGCAACCACGGCCGCCAATCAGTTAACGTTGCTGGCGCACGCAGATTTTTACGAAAACCGTTACGTAACCTTTCCAGTGCGGCAAAAACAATTTTATCTGCATAATCGTATTGGCCCTGCGCGTGGTAAATCACATCAAGGCGATTAAGCAGCAAATAGAGTTGCTCGTCGATTTCATCGAAAGGTAATGCCCGATCGACCCCAAGCTTAGCGGGGGCGGCCTCTTGCCCTAGACGGCGACCAAACCAGATTTCAGCGGTTAAATCCCGCACCCGATTGAACAGCACACTATGGTTGTGCGTTTCATCGCTTTTCACCAAAATCAGCACAGCTTGCGGTTCGTTAAAACCGGTTAGGTAGCTAAAATCACTGTTCTGCCGATAAGGATATTCAGAATCCGCACTGCGTGTGACTTCTGGTGCAGCAAAAAAAATCGCTGCGCTACCTGGTGCCATCTTCGCCAACAGCGCCTGACGGCGATTCTGGTATTCTTGTTCAGTCATTACACTCTCCTGAAATAGCCGGTCTTCACCCGTCAAAACATCACATAGCGTAGCTTAATGTAATGTCGGCTTGCGCATCTCTGGCGCGGTGGGCTTATCTTGGGTGAATTCGATATGGCACAAAATGGCCGCCACACGGACATACTCAATCACCTCTTCCAACGATTGAGCTAACTCTTCCTGATCTTCATCTTCGTCATAACCCAATTGAGCGATATTACGCAGGTCGTCAATCGCTTCGCCTGTTTCGCCTTTCACCTGAGCCAGCTTCGGCTGCAACATCCCCAGCCCTAGCAGGAAATGGTTCACCCAACCGGATAATGCATCTGCACGCTCAAATACCGTGATCTCTTCCCCCTCGGGGATCAGCAACTGGAACATAAAGCCTTCATTTTCCAATGCTTCTTGTGTTGCTTGATGTAACTGTTGTAACTGTAAACCCAGAGTTTGCGGGAAGGCAACGCCGTCGTTGGTCAGGTCATGCACCATGACGCGCCACCCTTCGTCTTTACTGCCGCCGCAGAGTAATCCGCTGATAAGGCCATGCATTTCTGCGGGGGTTAAAGCCACTGCTTGCTGGTTCAGTGCCAGGGCAACGGATTGATAAGTTGGTAATGTATTCTCTATAGACATGCGTATTGGTCATCGTTGGCTGGATAAGTTCATGTTATGCTACCATCAAGCTCAGTCCCTATACCAGAAAACGCATAGCCACAAAGTGGTTGTATCTTGGTATTGAGGTATATATAGTGACGCCCGCTTTGACGCTACGAGCAATTTGCCTCTGGTTTTCAAGGCTAGCGCAAAAATTAGTCAGGAAGGTGGCATGTCTGCACAACCGGTAGATATTCAAATTTTTGGTCGCTCGTTAAGAGTCAACTGCCCGCCAGAACAACAAGATGCGTTGAACATGGCAGCAGAAGATCTTAACCAACGGTTGCAAGATCTTAAAGTTCGCACTAGGGTCACCAATACAGAGCAGTTAGTTTTTATCGCGGCATTGAACGTTTGTCACGAATTAGCTCAGGAAAGGTTGAAAACTCGCGACTATGCATCCAATATGGAACAACGTATTCGGATGTTACAACAGACCATTGAACAGGCGTTGCTTGAACAAGGTCGCATCTCTGAACGTCAGGATGCACAATTTGAATAAATCTCTGTTGAATGATAGATTCAGTAGGGAGTAAAGAATTTCTCTGAGATGTTTGCCAGCGGGCCAGTCCCCTGAGCCGATATTTAATACCAACAGAATGTAGTGCCTCCGTAACCGGTGCGCATGCTCGGTCCGCCGAGAAGCCTTAAGGTTGCGACGCTGCGTTCACCTTGAACCATGGGTTCAAGGGTTACAGCCAGCAGCGGCATCTCGGAGATCCCTTTCTTATCGGGTAACGGTCAGTTTCAGTTACCACGTTCGTTTTGACACACGCTATTTTTCGCTGTTAAGTCAATCACATGTCCTTGAATCCACAAGATGCCTTTGAGCAGCATGCCCTAGAAAGACAAAGTGTTCGCCAAGCAATTCGTGAGCGTCGGCGTCGATTAACCCCCGAACAGCAACAGCATGCAGCCCATTCGGCCGCCAATCATTTCGCTGCGCATGAAAAAATTCAGCAAGCCAGCAACATTGCGATATTTCTTTCTTTTGATGGCGAGCTTAATACCGCGCCAATCATTGCATTGTTGTGGCAGCAAAATAAGCAGGTTTACCTGCCGGTGCTACACCCATTCAGCCCCGGTCATCTGCTCTTTCTTCATTATCGTCCTGATAGTTTACTCATCCGTAACCGCTTAAAAATCCTTGAACCGCAGCTCGATGTACGGGAGGTTCTACCGCTCAATCAATTGGATGTGGTGATAACGCCATTGGTGGCGTTTGACCACCATGGTCAGCGTTTAGGTATGGGAGGCGGGTTTTATGACCGCACACTGCAACACTGGCAACAAGGCGGCCCCTATCCTATTGGGTTGGCTCATGACTGCCAGCAAGTCGAGCATTTACCGAATGAACATTGGGATGTGCCTTTGCCAGAGATAGTGACCCCTGAAAAAGTATGGAAATGGTAAAAGATCGTATTTAGGCATTAAAAAACCCGATATCAACCGATATCGGGTTATTAGGCATGAGCCACTATCTTCGCCGCTAAGATTAATACAGTAAGCGTGCGCGGATAGTCCCTGGGATAGCCTTCATTGCTTGCAACGCTCTTTCTGCATTTTCTTCATCATCTGTTTCAACGTCGATGACAACGTAGCCGATTTCAGCGCTGGTTTGCAGATACTGCGCAGCAATGTTGACGTTCTGTTCAGCAAAAATTTTGTTAATGCTGGTCAGGATGCCAGGACGGTTCTCATGAATATGCAGCAAACGACGAGTATTATCGCCATGAGCAGGCAGCGAAACCTCTGGGAAGTTAACCGCAGACAGTGTTGAGCCGTTATCGGAATACTTAGCCAGTTTGCCGGCGACTTCATCACCGATATTTTCCTGCGCTTCTTGAGTCGAACCGCCAATATGTGGCGTCAATAAGACGTTATCAAACTCACACAATGGTGAGTTGAACGGGTCTTTATTGGTGGCTGGCTCTTCAGGGAATACGTCAATTGCCGCACCAGCCAAATGATTACTCGCCAACACTTCACACAGCGCTGGAATATCAACAACAGTCCCGCGAGAGGCGTTAATCAGCATTGCACCTGGCTTCATCAGAGCCAACTGCTCAGGGCCAATCATATTTTTGGTGGAGTGATTTTCAGGCACATGCAAACTAATCACATCACTCATGTTCAGCAAATCAGACAGATGGCGAACCTGTTGTGCATTCCCTAACGACAATTTATTTTCGATATCGTAGAAGAACACTTTCATACCAACACTTTCAGCCAGAATACCCAGCTGCGTACCGATATGACCATAACCGATGATACCCAGTTTTTTACCACGGGCCTCATAGGAACCGACAGCCAGTTTATTCCACTCGCCGCGATGCGCTTTGGCGTTAGCCGACGGAATGCCCCGGAACATCAACAGTAGCTCGCCCAGTACCATTTCGGCAACCGAACGGGTATTGGAGAAAGGCGCATTGAATACCGGCACACCGCGCTTGGTCGCCGCCGTTAAATCAACCTGATTTGTACCGATACAGAAACAACCGACTGCAACCAATTTTTCTGCTGCAGCAAAAACTTCTTCGGACAGATGCGTGCGCGATCGAATTCCGATGAAGTGGGCATCACGAATAGATTCTTTCAGTGATTCGGTGTCTAAGGCACCTTTATGGTATTCAATATTGCTATATCCGGCTGCACGCAGATTATCAACTGTGCTCTGGTGCACCCCTTCCACTAACAGAAACTTAATTCTGTCTTTCTCCAGTGATACTTTTGCCATGTCCCCGACCCTATTTTCAGACTTCAGATGTGGCTGCCGCTATCGAATGAATTCGGTCAGCACCCTGTCAACATAACAAATATTACGCGAGCAGCAATACAAACGATTGCCTACCTCTCAGCATAACAACCACTGCGAATGTTAATTTATGGAATAAAAAACTAGCGGCAAGAGGGTTAATGGCAGGTTAAGAAATTGAAATGACGAAATGTGATATATATCACCAAATTTAACGTTTTTAAGAAAAGATAATTAAAGGTGAAAATTTTCAGGACAAAGCGGCCGCACCTTATCCTGAAAATAATCCAGCCGATTGATTTGGCCGATCAGAGCGTTATCGTTTTAACACCATCAGCGGTGCCAATCAGAGCGACATCAGCGCCACGGTTGGCAAATAATCCAACCGTCACCACACCAGCAATACCATTGATTTTATTCTCTAAGGCAATGGCATCTAAAATCGTCAGATTGTGGACATCCAAAATAACGTTACCGTTATCCGTCAGCACATTTTGGCGATATTCAGGTAACCCGCCCAGCTTAACCAATTCACGGGCGACGTAAGAACGCGCCATCGGGATCACTTCGACTGGCAATGGGAATTTACCCAGCACATCCACCTGTTTGGTCGCATCTGCGATGCAAATAAACTTACGCGCAATGGCCGCAATAATTTTCTCGCGCGTTAGCGCCGCGCCACCGCCTTTAATCATCTGCATATGGCCGTTGATTTCATCAGCGCCATCAACGTAGATATCCAGTACATCCACTTCGTTGCAATCAAAGACCTGAATACCGTAACTTTTTAGTTTGGCGGTAGAGGCATCAGAGCTGGAAACTGCTCCTTCAATTTTATCTTTGATGGAACCAAGGGCATCAATAAAGTGCGCGGCGGTGGAGCCAGTCCCTACGCCAACGATAGTGCCAGGCTTGACATAATCTAATGCTGCCCAGCCCACTGCTTTTTTTAGTTCGTCCTGAGTCATGGTGAGTCACTGCCTATGAGATGAAAAACTGAATCCATTATAGAACATGCGCAGAATAAAACGCCGCAATAAAACAGGCATAGGACGCGGTTATTTCTAGCTGGATCACAGTTATATCGGTTTATTTGTGGCGGGGACTTTCATCATCAGCCAAAACAAAATGACCAAAATGTGGCATAGTGCCCTATCGACTAAATTTTTGGAGAGATGACTCCGATGAAACGCCCAGACTACCGTACGCTACAAGCGCTGGACGCGGTGATCCGTGAACGCGGTTTTGAACGCGCTGCACAAAAACTCTGCATCACACAATCGGCGGTATCTCAACGCATCAAGCAGTTGGAGAATCTGTTCGGTCAGCCATTGTTAGTGCGCACCGTTCCCCCTCGTCCGACTGAGCAAGGGCAGAAATTGCTCGCGTTGCTGCATCAAGTTGAGTTGTTGGAAGAAGAGTGGCTCGGCAATGATACTGGTGTAGATACGCCATTGCTGTTGTCATTGGCGGTAAACGCCGACAGTCTGGCAACTTGGCTGTTGCCCGCATTAAAGCCGGTACTGGCCGATTCCCCTATTCGGTTAAATTTACAGGTCGAAGATGAAACGCGAACACAGGAGCGGTTGCGCCGTGGTGAAGTGGTCGGGGCAGTCAGTATCCAGCCGCAACCCTTACCAAGCTGTTTGGTCGATCAACTGGGGGCATTGGATTATCTGTTTGTTGCCTCTAAACCCTTCGCGGAACGTTATTTCCCCAATGGCGTCACCCGCTCGGCTCTGCTGAAAGCCCCTGCCGTGGCCTTTGACCATTTGGATGATATGCATCAGGCATTTTTACAGCAGAATTTTGATTTATCGCCTGGCAGCGTTCCCTGCCATATCGTTAATTCATCGGAAGCCTTTGTTCAGTTGGCAAGGCAAGGCACCACCTGCTGTATGATCCCGCATCTGCAAATCGAAAAAGAGTTGGCTTCAGGTGAGTTAATCGATCTGACACCGGGTTTACGCCAGCGGCGTATGTTGTTCTGGCACCGCTTTGCACCAGAAAGTCGCACAATGAGAAAGGTCACTGACGCCCTTTTATCTTATGGGCGTCAGGTCTTAAGGCAGGATTGAATTATTTAGCGGCGCTGGTCGCTGTTTGCAGCTCAAACACCACATCGACTTGATCATCGAAATGAATGGTCTGTTGCTCGTAGGTTTGAGCTGCATCGGTGGCAGGTGCCGCTTCAGCGCTCTTAAACATACGTGCTACTGGCATTGGCTGGTAGTTCGCGACATGATAACGAATGCTATAAACGGGCCCCAGCTTGACCTTAAAACCATCGGCTAAAGAACCGGCTTGGCTAATGGCGTTTTCAATGGCTTTTTTACGGGCCTGTTCACGATAAGTCTCTGGGTTTGCGACGCCGAGTTCGACCGCGCGAATCTCATTCAGACCTGATTTTAATGCCCCATCCAACAACTCGTTCAACTTGTCCAACTGACGAAGCGTTACCTGAACTTGACGCACTGCACGGTAGCCTTTTAATACCGCTTCGCCGGTTTTCTGATAATCATATTCAGGTTGTGTACGAATATTCGCCGCATTGATATCTTTCTTTTCAATGCCACTTTTACGCAGGAAATCAAAATATTGTGCAACGCGGGTATCTGCCTGTTTTTTGGCGTCTGCCGCATCTTTGGCCGATACACTTACCTCAATGGCGATAGTCGCAATATCCGGTGTAGCATCCACACTGGCCGTACCGGAGGTGACAACATGCGGCCCTTCTGGCACTTCGGCAGCCTGAACTTGCAGCGCCAAAGGTAACGTCCCTAATCCCATCATTGCGGCCAAAGCCAATGTCTTCAACTTCACGGTGCCTCCTAAGATATGCATGACAAATCAGTCTACGTCAGCCAGATAACCAGTGAATCCAAGCAGCCACAAATATATTTGCAGTTAATTACACTTGCGAGAATCCTATTGGCAGAGTGATTAATTTGCCATCGGTCATCCACTAACCCATCAAACGTAGCATATCTTCCGAAGTATGGGATTCGGATTAATGATAAAAACTCACAGATTTAACCCCTGCAGTGCTAACTGAAAGGCAATAAACCACATCACGCCCCCCACCAGTAAGTTAATGATCCGCTGCGAGGTGGGCCGATTAAGCCAAGGCGATAGCCATGCGGCTAACAGCGCCAGTGCAAAAAACCAAGCGATAGAGGCACTCACGGCTCCCAGCGCAAACCACGGACGCACATCTGGTAATAATTGCCCCCCTAGGCTACCGAGTACCACAAACGTATCGAGATACACATGAGGGTTGAGCCAAGTGACCGCCAGCAATGTCACCACGATAGGCCAGCGCCCTTGTACACCTGCAGCGCCAGAAGACGCGGCATTCCCCCCTCGCCAAGCGGCCACTAATGCGCCCCAGCCATACCACAGCAAGAAAGCCACCCCACCCCAAGTGACCAAGGCTAAGAGTAATGGTGAGCGACTCAGTAATGCACTGCCGCCAAAAATCCCAGCGCAAATGAGGATGATATCGCTCAAGGCACATAACGATGCGCTCATTAAATGATGTTGACGCTTGATACCCTGATTCATCACGAAGGCATTTTGCGGCCCGAGGGGCAAAATCATCGCGGCACTGAGAGCAAAGCCTTGCAAAAATACAGCTAACATACTGTTACCTTTAAATAATAATTGGAAATAGCAAAGGAGTGTGGCGAGCCATTAGCAGCATAGTACGGGGAGATAATCATCAGAGGAAATTGATAATTCTTATCAGCTATAAGTAGAGCTAATAATGGATAGATAGGGGCGTCAACATAAAGAAGTCAAAAGAAACGGGCCAATATCAGCCCGCTTTGACAGGACTTACCACGTTCCGGTTGTTATGCGGACGGGTTAGATTCCGCTTGGGCGGTTTGATGCAAATGCACATCCATCTGCGGGAATGGAATACCTATTTTATGGGCATCTAATGCGCGTTTGAAGTTCTCCAGCAGATCCCAGTAAACATCTGCCGCGTCGCCATTGGTGGTCCAGACTCGTACCGTGAAGTTCAGTGAGGATGCCGCCATCTCATTGAGACGAACCGTCACACCTTTATCCTGCATCACACGTTTATCAGCAGCAATGATGTCACCCAGTACTTTCTTCACTACATCAATATCTGCGTCATAAGCTACGCCGATAACCATATCAGTGCGGCGGTTTGGTTCACGGCTGGTATTGATGATGTTATTAGCGATAATCTTGCCATTAGGCACGACGATGATTTTGTCATCAACAGTGCGTAAGGTCGTTGAGAATATCTGTACCTGTACCACGGTCCCCGCTACGCCGCCCAAATCGACATATTCGCCCGCTTTAAACGGACGGAAGGCAACCAGCAACACACCAGCGGCAAAGTTGGATAGCGAACCTTGCAGCGCCAAACCCACAGCTAAGCCGGCGGCACCGATAACAGCGATCACCGATGCGGTCTGCACACCAAGACGCCCTAATACCGCGACGATAGTGAAAGCCAAAATGCTATAACGCGCCATTGCGGCCAAGAAATCGGCAACCGTGACATCAATGCCCCGCAGCTTCATCACCCGCGCAAGCATGCGCGAAACAACCTTAGCGATGATTGAACCGACCGTCAGAATCAATAGTGCCGCAACAAGATTCACTGCGTATTGAATCAGTAAATCTTGGTTATTCACTAACCAAGTACTCGCTTCATTGATGCCGTCAACTACGTTTAATTCTTCCATTTGAACCATCCTACAAAAGCTCCCAGCGGGAGAGATTACGCAAAAAAATTACCGCAAAATACTGGCTGATGACTCAGGCAGCCCGAATAGGGTAACTAACAATGAAGAGTGTTGCCAATTTAGATAACGCTGGATGAGGATGAAAAGTATCGCCGTGAGGACTAACAAGCCGTTTTCAAATAATAAAAGTCACTTACGCTTTATAAAATACTTACGTCTTAACACGCTCTATATTCAACCTTAAGAGAATAACAATTCGCAAATTGAAAGGATCACACTATGTTAACCATTAGACCTACCCCCTTCGCTCCTACCCTTCCTTCTGTCGCCAAACAAGAGCGCTCTTTAACTGACAGTGCCAAATTCCAACAAATGATCGAGGGCTATCAATCAGATCTGAAGAATAGAATAATGCAGGGAGAGGCGGGTTATAAAACAGCACAAGTTGATAAGGGGCATCAAAGATATAAAGACATTGTCACATTACAAAAAACAGCCATTAATGCACCGACCCCAGGAGGCATGACTTTACCTGCTAATTATATCAACCTAGGCACAGATAAAGGTGTTATTCGCAGCCAGTATCCGACGGCTGAAGGGGTAACGAATTTTAAGTCTATGTTAGCAGAGAAACGCATCACTATAGTGGTAGTTATTGCTGACAGTAATATGTTAGATCATTCGCAAGGCAAGTATCGAACAGAGCATCCCGCTTATTTTGCTAATAAAGAAAATCTGAAAAATTATATTAGTCCGCCAGTCAATAATATTGAGATTGATTGTTATCAGATGCCACTAAAGGATGGTAATAACAAAACTATCCCTATAAATTTTGCACATATAAAAAATTGGCAAGATCATACCGCTTTCGGGAAAAATGAAATTAGGGAGCTGGCTGAAATTGTCACAACCCTACACCAACGAGCACTTAATAATTTTCAAAAACAGGGCAGTCAGGCCGTTAAAGTTGATGTTAAAACACTCCCAGTCATCCATTGCAGTGCAGGTGTTGGGCGTACGGGGCAATTGATAGCGGCTATGGAGTTAATCAATCCAGACTCAAGGCTAAGCTTAGAGTCCATCATTAAAACGCTACGTGAAGAAGGTAACCCAATGATGGTTCAAACCAGCGCGCAAATGGACGTACTAATTGATTTAGCTAAAGACTTAGACAAACCACTTTGGACTAAGGATGAGCAACACTCTACACGGCAGCAAGCACCAACTTCACATTCAGTAAACTATCTTTAAGGCAAACAATAACGAAAAAAGGCCCCTCGGGGCCTTTTATATCGTATGAAGCAGTACCGAATTACAGAACGTCTTTCGCGTTCAGTTCTTCAAATGCTTTTTCCAAACGAGCGATCATAGTCACCTGTGCAGCACGCAGCCAGACACGTGGATCGTAGTATTTCTTGTTTGGCTTGTCAGCGCCTTCTGGGTTACCCAGTTGGCCTTGCAGATAGCCTTCGTTCTTTTTGTAGTAGTTCAGAATACCTTCCCACGTTGCCCATTGGGTGTCAGTGTCGATATTCATTTTCACTACGCCGTAGCTTACCGCTTCTTTGATTTCAGCAGCAGTCGAACCTGAACCGCCATGGAACACGAAGTTCAGAGAGTTGTGCGGCAGGTTATGTTTCTTAGAAACATAATCCTGAGAATCGCGCAGGATAGTCGGGGTCAGTTTCACGTTACCTGGTTTGTAAACACCGTGTACGTTACCGAAAGAAGCCGCGATGGTGAAACGTGGGCTGATTGCATTCAGTTTTTCGTATGCATAATCAACGTCTTGTGGCTGAGTATACAGAGAAGATGCGTCCATATGGCTGTTGTCCACGCCATCTTCTTCACCGCCAGTACAGCCCAGTTCGATTTCCAGTGTCATACCCAATTTCGCCATACGAGTCAGGTACTTGCTGCAAATTTCGATGTTTTCTTCCAGAGACTCTTCTGACAGGTCAATCATGTGAGAAGAGAACAGTGGTTTACCGGTCGCGGCAAAATGTTTCTCGCCGGCGTCCAACAGACCGTCTAACCATGGCAGCAATTTCTTGGCGCAATGGTCGGTATGCAGGATGACAGGAACACCATAGTGTTCAGCCATTTGATGTACATGGTGAGCGCCTGAGATAGCACCCAGGATAGCAGCGCCTTGGCCTTCTGCTTTCACGCCTTTACCTGCGATGAATGCCGCACCACCGTTAGAGAACTGAACGATAACTGGCGCGCGCACTTTTGCTGCTGTTTCCAGCACTGCGTTGATAGAGTCGGTGCCAACACAGTTGACTGCTGGCAGAGCAAAGTTGTTTTCTTTTGCTACTGCGAACACTTTCTGAACGTCATCACCTGTGATGACACCTGGTTTTACGAAATCAAAAATTTTAGACATGTACGTTGTCCTGTTTCGTCGACTGAAGATAGCAGCTATCCGATGGGATAGGCCCTAAAGGTAAATCAGGTTTCGCTTATCTAGCGGTATAAACCATAAGCGAAACGGGCGGCTCTCGCCCCCCGTTATCTCAATTACTGCTTAGCACGCTCTTCCAGCATCACAACCGCTGGCAGTTTTTTCCCTTCTACGAACTCAAGGAATGCACCACCGCCCGTAGAGATGTAGGAGATTTGGTCAGCAATACCGAACAGGTCGATTGCTGCCAGCGTGTCACCACCGCCTGCGATAGAGAATGCTTCGCTTTCTGCGATAGCGCGAGCGACAATCTCGGTCCCTTTACGGAAGTTAGGGAACTCAAACACACCCACAGGACCATTCCACAGAATGGTTTTGGCGTTTTTCAGGATCTCAGCCAGACGCTCCGCAGACACGTCGCCCAAGTCCAGAATTTGCTCATCATCTTTAATTTGATTAGCTGGTTTCAGTGTTGCAGTCGCCGTTTCAGAGAACTCGGTCGCAACACGAACGTCTGTTGGAACAGGGATATCACAAGTTTCCAGCAAGCGTTTTGCTTCAGGAATCAGGTCTGCTTCGTACAGTGATTTACCGACATTGTTCCCTTGAGCAGCAACGAAGGTATTGGCGATACCACCACCAACAATCAGTTGGTCAGCGATTTTAGACAGCGCACCCAATACAGTCAGTTTGGTTGAAACTTTAGAACCACCCACGATAGCAACCATTGGGCGAGCTGGGTTACCCAGCGCTTTACCCAGTGCTTCCAGTTCAGCTGACAACAGCGGACCGGCACAAGCGATAGGGGCAAATTTACCAACACCATGAGTAGACGCTTGCGCACGGTGAGCCGTACCAAACGCATCCATCACATACACATCACACAGTGCAGCGTATTTCTTGGACAGCGTTTCGTCGTCTTTTTTCTCGCCTTTGTTGAAGCGAACGTTTTCCAGCACCACTAACTCGCCAGCTGCAATTTCAATGCCGTCTAGATAGTCTTTCGCCAGACGTACCGGAGCAGACAATTTGTCTTTCAGGTAGTTAACGACTGGCAGCAAGGAGAACTCTTCGTTGTACTCGCCTTCGGTCGGGCGACCCAAGTGAGAGGTAACCATTACTTTAGCGCCTTGCTTCAGTGCTGCTTCAATGGTCGGCAAAGATGCACGGATACGCGCATCAGAAGTCACTTTACCCTCTTTTACCGGCACATTGAGGTCCGCACGGATCAGCACGCGTTTGCCAGCCAGATCCAGATCGGTCATCTTAATTACAGACATGGTGAATCCTCTTGTTGATTCTCTTTAAAGTTGCATAAGCTGCACATCAACGCAGATCTAACCGCAGTCACCCACGGAAAAATAAGACGTTGGCATACCATACTAGAAACCACTTCGAGCCATCGCCAATGTCGTATCCAACATTCTATTGGCGAAACCCCATTCATTATCGCACCATACCAATGTCTTAATTAGGTGCTGTCCACTGACCCGCGTTTGCGTGCAATCAACAATGGCACTGTGCGGATCATGGTTAAAATCAGTCGATACCAAAGGTAATTCCGTATAGTCAACTATACCACGAAATGAACCTCTTGCTGCCTTTTGCAAAAGCTGGTTAACCTCAGCCACGCCAACAGGGCTTGTCACGCTAATGCTTAAATCGATAGCCGTTACGTTGATAGTTGGTACCCGTACCGAGATAGCCTCAAACCTGTCGCAAAACTTCGGAAAAATACGGGTAATCCCTGCCGCCAGTTTGGTGTCGACGGGGATAATAGACTGACTTGCTGCTCGCGTACGACGTAAATCCTGATGATAAGCATCAATCACAGGCTGGTCATTCATTGATGAATGAATGGTGGTAACAGTGCCAGACTCGATGCCATAGGCATCATCCAACAACTGAATAATAGGAATAATACAGTTCGTGGTACAGGAAGCATTGGAAACAATCCGGTGCTCAGCCTGTAAATCCTGATGGTTAACCCCATAAACCACGGTCGCATCTAAATCATGACCACCGGGATGGGCAAACAGCACCTTTTTGGCACCAGCGGCTAAATGCGCCTCACCATCTGCGCGGCTGCCATATACGCCGCTGCAATCCAGAACCACATCAATTCCTAACTCACCCCAAGGCAATTGCCCGATCTCTGGCTGATGTATCAGCCGGATGGTGTCGTCCCCGACGTATAAACTGTCACATTCCTGACGAACATCCCAGGCGAAGCGGCCATGGCTAGAGTCATACTTCAACAGATGGGCCATCCCTTCTGCATTCGCCAACTCATTAATCGCAACAACAGAAATTTCTGCCCGACGACCTGATTCATACAGTGCGCGTAAAACGCTACGACCAATACGGCCAAAGCCATTTATCGCTATGCGGATTGTCATGTTACTCCCTGTTTCTGGTTATTATCATGCAACCCTATAGCCTACTGCACTGCACCCTATGATGTTAATCGCCTTATCACAATTCAGCCAGAATACACCCGACTTTTTCCTCAGCAAATTTGAGCTGAAACAGAAAATGAATTATGACTGAAACGCTTCAGCCAGAATAAACCAAACTTATCAGAAAAGGAATATCTGCCTGATAAAGGGCACAATTCATCCATCAATTGGCGAAAAAAAAGACCGCCGAAGCGGTCTTTTAACAGGTGTATTACCGCGGATCTCATCAGCGTTTACACCTTTTGGCTATCTTAATAACGGATCGTATTAATCAGGCCGTTAGCTTTCTCTCGAAAGATTACTTCAACAGTGCCTGAGCTTTTGCCACCACGTTTTCGACGGTGAAACCAAACTCTTTGAACAGCAATTCAGCTGGAGCAGATTCACCGAAGGAATGCATACCCACAACATCGCCATTCAGGCCAACGTATTTGTACCAGTAATCAGCAATACCCGCTTCCACCGCGACGCGAGCGCTAACCGCTGATGGCAATACGGATTCACGATAAGCAGCATCTTGTTTGTCGAAGGCATCTGTTGATGGCATAGAGACAACACGCACTTTACGGCCAGCAGCAGTCAGTTGATCAGCAGCAGCAACCGCTAACTCTACTTCAGAACCCGTCGCGATAAAGATCAGTTCAGGTTGACCAGCACAATCTTTCAGCACGTAAGCGCCTTTAGAAATGTTAGCTAACTGCTCAGCAGTACGTGGCTGTTGTGCCAAGTTCTGACGAGAGAAGATCAGTGCGCTTGGGCCATCTTTACGTTCCAACGCATACTGCCATGCCACCGCAGACTCAACTTGGTCACAAGGACGCCATGTGCTCATGTTTGGTGTTACACGCAGGCTGGCCATTTGCTCAACAGGCTGATGGGTTGGGCCGTCTTCGCCCAGACCGATTGAGTCATGGGTATAAACGAAGATGCTGCGGATTTTCATCAATGCAGCCATGCGCACTGCGTTACGCGCATATTCCACGAACATCAGGAAGGTTGCGCCGTAAGGGATAAAGCCACCGTGCAGAGCGATACCGTTCATGATGGCTGACATACCAAATTCACGGACACCGTAGTGAATGTAGTTACCGGCCAAATCGTCGCCCAGTGATTTAGAACCAGACCAGATAGTCAGGTTACTTGGTGCCAAGTCAGCAGAGCCACCCAAGAATTCAGGTAACACTTTACCGAAGGCTTCCAGCGCATTTTGTGATGCTTTACGGCTAGCAATTTTGGCTGGGTTTGCTTGCAGCTCTTCAATGAATTTCTTCGACTCAGTCGCCCAGTTAGCAGGTAACTCACCGCTGACACGACGTTTGAACTCAGCAGCCAGCTCTGGGTGTGCTTTCGCGTAAGCGGCAAACTTCTCGTTCCAAGCCGCTTCTTTTGCCTGACCGACTTCTTTTGCATCCCACGCGGCATAGATATCCTGTGGAATTTCGAATGCTGGGTATTTCCAACCTAAAGCTTCGCGAGTCGCAGCCACTTCATCCGCACCTAATGGTGCGCCGTGCGAATCATGCGTACCGGCTTTCTTCGGCGAACCAAAACCGATGATGGTTTTGCACATTAATAGTGACGGTTTGTCTGTCACTTTGTGGGCTTGTTCGATGGCCGCTTTGATGGCGTCAGCGTTATGACCATCAACACCACGCACAACGTGCCAGCCGTAAGCTTCAAAACGGGCTGCAGTGTCATCAGTGAACCAGCCTTCAACGTGGCCGTCGATGGAGATACCGTTGTCATCATAGAATGCGGTCAGTTTGCCCAGCTTCATGGTACCCGCTAGAGAGCAAACTTCGTGAGAGATGCCTTCCATCATGCAACCGTCGCCCATAAAGGCATAGGTGTGATGATCGACAACATCATGACCAGGGCGGTTAAACTGCGCGCCCAACGTGCGTTCTGCAATCGCAAAACCAACAGCATTCGCAATGCCCTGACCCAATGGACCAGTGGTGGTTTCTACGCCTGCGGTATAACCATATTCTGGGTGACCTGGCGTTTTAGAGTGCAATTGGCGGAAGTTTTTCAGTTCTTCCATTGGCAGATCATAGCCCGTGAGGTGCAACAGGCTATAAATCAGCATGGAGCCGTGACCATTTGACAAGACGAAACGGTCGCGATCTGCCCAGTGTGGGTTGGTTGGATTATGGTTCAGGTAATCACGCCACAGAACTTCGGCAATATCTGCCATACCCATAGGGGCGCCGGGGTGGCCGGAATTCGCTTTTTGCACTGCGTCCATGCTTAGTGCGCGGATCGCGTTGGCAAGCTCTTTACGAGAGGACATGTTTTACTCCAGGTCGGATTAAAAAAAAGCGTTCAAGTTTACCATTTTCTCAGATCAAGCATTGAAACGGCAATTACTAAAACCACATTGAGCTATAACTTCCATATTAATGGCTAATGGAATCTGCTGAATTTCAGAATTAAGCTATAGCTGTCACGCCCAAGGCACGTTAACCTCACTGCGTTTTTAGCCACCCGCTGAGCGAATTCACACTCAAGGGGCCGAAAGTGCTCGTTTTTGCAAACGAATCTGCAAACCCTACACGCGGCAACAACAACTTTCACGCAACAACAACAACTTTGGGCAAAACCTATTGCCGACAGAGTAGAACAACCGCCGTCGATTCAACAGCTATTAATGCAATAGATGGCAAGAGTGTCGCAGCATCTATCGGTGAAATGCCGTGAATAGATAACCACTCGTGATGCGTTATCGGCGCAGTTAGAACGGTGCTATTTAATGATAAAAATGACATCACTACAGGAAAAAGTGTTATGAAAATTCGTACCTCTATGATTGCACTGAGCCTGACAGCCCTGCTTAGCGGCTGTCAAAATATGAATACTGACGGCTTAATGCAGTCGGGTGCTCAAGCGTTTCAAGCGGCAACCCTAAGTGATGCTGATGTAAAAAATCTCAGTGAAAAATCTTGCGCAGAAATGGATCAGAAAGCACAGATCGCCCCGGCAGACAGCACTTACGGTAAACGTCTGGCGAAAATTTCTACTGCATTAGGTAATAACATCAATGGTACACCAGCCAACTATAAGGTTTACGTGACGAAAGATGTGAATGCTTGGGCGATGGCTAATGGGTGTATTCGTGTCTATAGCGGTCTAATGGACATGATGACCGACAATGAAGTAGAAGGTGTGCTTGGCCATGAAATGGGCCATGTAGCCTTGGGTCATACCCGTAAAGCGATGCAGGTGGCCTACGGCACGACCGCACTGCGTACTGCTGCGGCCTCCGCTGGCGGCATCGCAGGTCAACTTTCTCAATCCCAATTAGCGGATATTGGCGAGAAGCTAGTCAACGCCCAATTCTCACAGAAACAGGAAAGTGAAGCGGATGATTACTCATTCGATTTGCTGAAAAAACAGGGTATCGATCCCAATGGCTTAGTCACCAGTTTTGAGAAATTGGCCACCATGGATGCAGGACGAACCAGTACCATGTTCGACGATCATCCTTCGTCCCAAGCCCGCGCCGATCATATTCGTCAACGCATTGCGGCTGAGAAGTAAATCAGTTCCGCAGAAAAGACAAAACGCCCTACTCTTGGGGGCGTTAAATTTTGGCAAAGTGTCAGGGGCAGTGAAAACAGGCAGATCGTAAAGACGCCGTGAATCCGTCCATGGAGGCTCGAGCCGCGCCATCCTTGGCGCGGACGCTTTACTCTTCTGACTGTCCTCACTGATTCAGATCTCGCTATCGTGATATGAGTATTTGCTCGGATCTCTTAGCTATTTTTCCACCTCGAGATTCACTTCAATCTGATCGCCATTCACTCGTACCGGATAAGTCGCTAAGTCTCTATCACCAGGTTCACGCAAGCACTGTCCCGTTCGCACATCAAACAACGCGCCATGCAAGGGGCATTCAATGGTCGCGCCGTCAGTAAAGCCCTGACTTAATAACGCATTAGCATGAGGGCAGATATCTTCCATCGCAAAATACTCACCATCAACCAGATAGATACCAATTCTCTGCTCATCAACCTGAGCAGAAAAAGGAAAATCCGGTTTGACGTAATTTGCCTTACAAACGCTAAACCACCCCATGAAAGCCCCCTATCAACTCGCACCATCATTTAAGTCATTACTATGAGTGTGGTTGAGAATGAGGTAATCGCCAGTGACCATAAAAACAAAAAGGGCAAACTCACGTTTGCCCTTAAGTCATTTACGAAACCTGTTAACGGTTACTCATCTTCGAGATAAGTATATCCGTACAGGCCCGTTTCAAACTCTTCCATAAACTGAGCTTGAAGCTCAGTGTCCAGATCGGTTTGTTTCACTTGATCGCGGAAATGAGCCAACAACTTCTCAGGATTCAATTGCACATATTCGAGCATATCCGCAACGGTATCGCCTTCATCGGTTTGCTCTACTTCAACCGTGCCATCAGGGAAGACATAGACATCAACTGCGGCCGTGTCGCCGAACAAATTGTGCATATTACCCAAAATTTCCTGATATGCGCCGACCATAAAGAAGCCCAACAGCGGTGGGTTCTCTGCATCGTAAGGCGGCATTGGCATGGTCGTCGCGACCCCATCACCATCAATATAATGGTCGATAGTGCCATCTGAATCGCAAGTAATATCTAACAACACAGCGCGGCGTTCTGGCGGTTTATCTAACCCTTCCAATGGCAAGACTGGGAACAACTGATCGATGCCCCATGCATCTGGCATAGATTGGAACAGTGAGAAATTAACATACAGCTTATCGGCCATACGCTCTTGCAGCTCATCAATGATTGGCCGATGCGCACGGTTGCTCGGATCCAGTTGTTTTTGGATATCATTGCAAATGCTCAGATACAGTTCTTCCGCCCAAGCGCGTTGGGTCAGTTCCAGCATGCCGTGAGCATATTGGGTATGAACGTCGTGCAAGTCCATCTGACTATCGTGGAGCCATTCACGCAGCGAGCGGCGGTTTTCTGGCTCTTGCATTTCCAGCCACGTATCCCACAAGCTTTCTAGCGCACGCGGGGCATCGGCTGCTGGTGGTTGCGGCTCGTTGAACTCATTACGTTCCACACCGATAACATTCGATACCAGCACCGTATGGTGAGCTGTCACTGCACGACCCGATTCCGTGATAACGGTTGGATGTGGCAGACCATGCTCATTACAGGCATCACCAATCCCCCAAATAACGTTGTTGGCGTACTCATTTAAGCCATAGTTAACCGAGCAATCGGATTGAGAGCGTGTCCCTTCGTAATCCACACCCAGACCGCCACCCACATCGAAGCACTGGATATTGACGCCTAACTTGTGCAGTTCCACATAAAAACGCGCAGATTCACGCACGCCAGTGGAGATGTCGCGGATGTTAGACAGCTGAGAGCCTAAATGGAAATGCAATAATTGCAGACTATCCAGACTGTTGGCTTCACGAAGCATATCAACTAGTTGCAGCACTTGGGTCGCAGACAAACCGAACTTGGATTTTTCACCGCCACTGGCTTGCCATTTGCCGGAGCCTTGTGATGCCAAGCGAGCACGAACACCCAAACGCGGTACCACATTCAGGCGTTCAGCTTCTTCCAGCACCATTTTGATTTCTGACATCTTTTCGATAACCAGATAAACCTTATGGCCCAGCTTTTCACCAATTAATGCCAAACGAATATATTCGCGATCTTTGTAGCCATTACAAACGATGACCGAGCGGGTCATGCCTGCATGGGCCAGTACCGCCATCATTTCAGCTTTAGAACCGGCTTCTAACCCTAACGGCTCACCTGAGCTGACTAAGGACTCAATGACCCGCCGATGCTGGTTGACCTTAATCGGGTAAACCAGGAAGTAATCACCTTCATAGCCGAAAGATTCACGCGCACGTTTAAATGCCGCATTAATTGAACGCAGGCGATGCTGTAAAATTTGGGGGAAACAGAATAACGCAGGCAAACGTTGCCCCTGCTCAAGCTGCATTCCTTTGACCAGTTGTGCCAGATCGACACGTGCTTCACGGACATCTGGATCAGGGCAAACGCTGATATGACCTAACTCATTGACGTCATAATAGTTGCCACCCCAGTAGGCGACGTTATACGTGCTCAGCATCTTGCTGGCATTACGATCATTCATGGCAACCTCCTGCATGGAGCGTAAAGAAACAGGTGCGCCCGCAGTTGACGGACGGTCAATCAAGTTATCATCAGACATAATTCGCCTCTATTGCGATACTGACGATAAAGTCAGCCACTATCGCAGCTACAACCAGCCAGGACAACCCGCGTGAATGCCAAAATGGCAGAATAATTCGCTAAAAAGCGCGAACCACAAGCGGTTTATCACTCAGCTATTCATTACCCAAAGGGTAAAACACGGTTAAATGTAAAATACGTTGGACTGTAAATACGTATTGAGATTTTGTGAATCGGATAAGCCGCAAAGTTATTTGGCTGGTCAGATTCAGTGCTTCAGGCGGTGATTAACCTGCCCGAGAATCCTGAGTCGCACCCATATGGGTGTAACATCGGGTTGATGGCGTACTAGAAAGGGAGGTTGCGAAAGGGGATTGAACGTCAGAATGACGCAGCTGTTGATGTGCAGCAACCAGTAGACAACGGATCATTAATCCAACCACCTCCACGCATGCCGTTCACAATGAACGGACAAGACTTTATTAATAGACAATTTAGGTAACAGTTTGATGACGTCGCTTTTAAATGCTCGCCTGCTGATTAGCGCCCCTGAATACTGAGAGCCAAAACTGAAGTGCAAAACACTAAAAACCGAGCAATGAGCGAATGCCATCTTCTGCCATCTTCATCATTGCGTATCAAATAAGCTGCGCGCGCAGTTTATACCTATAATGCGAGCAAAATGCAAAATGAAAATAGCCTGCAACTGTATCAAGCGGTAAATAAACCTGAGGACAATAGAAACAAGAAATCTCTCAATGAAAAAAGGGCTGGCATTAAGGGCAAAACCTGTCCTAAAATAGACGTCTAGATGTTAATACATCCACAGATTTTAATGGTTAAAGTACCCGTTACGTTATCAACGTTAACGGTTTCAAATAGATAGACTGCTAAAGGCTTTGCCTAAAGGGGCGTTGTTCAGCGTTAGACTACAAAAAGTTTGCATCAGCATGACTTTCTGTTATTTCGCTGACACGTTATGCAGTGACTTCTCACTTGTATTCAAGGTAAAGAAAATAATGGCTAAACATTTATTTACGTCGGAATCTGTCTCTGAAGGGCACCCGGATAAAATCGCTGATCAGATTTCAGACGCTGTTCTTGACGCAATTCTTGAGCAAGATCCAAAAGCACGTGTTGCCTGCGAGACCTATGTCAAAACGGGTATGGTATTGGTGGGTGGTGAAGTCACCACTAACGCATGGGTAGATATCGAAGAGATCACTCGTCGTACTGTACGCGAAATCGGTTATGTAAATTCTGAGATGGGTTTTGACGCCAACTCGTGCGCGGTATTAAGCGCAATCGGTAAGCAATCACCCGACATCAATCAAGGTGTTGACCGTGCTGATCCGTTGGAACAAGGCGCGGGTGATCAGGGCTTAATGTTTGGTTATGCCACTAACGAAACCAACGTTTTAATGCCAGCACCTATTACCTATGCTCACCGTTTGGTTGAGCGCCAGGCTGCGGTTCGTAAAAATGGCACTCTGCCGTGGTTACGCCCCGATGCAAAAAGCCAAGTTACTTTCCAGTATGACGAAGGCAAAATCGTCGGTATTGACGCAGTCGTCCTGTCAACCCAGCATTCTGAAGACATCAGCCTGAAAGATTTGCAAGAAGCGGTGATGGAAGAGATCATCAAACCGGTTCTGCCTGCTGAGTGGCTCACTGCTAGCACCAAGTATCATATCAATCCAACAGGTCGCTTCGTTATCGGTGGCCCAATGGGTGACTGCGGTTTGACTGGCCGTAAAATCATCGTTGATACCTACGGCGGCATGGCGCGCCACGGCGGCGGTGCATTCTCGGGTAAAGATCCATCTAAAGTTGACCGTTCAGCTGCCTATGCCGCGCGTTATGTTGCAAAAAATATCGTTGCTGCCGGCCTGGCTGATCGTTGTGAGATTCAAGTGTCCTACGCCATCGGTGTGGCAGAGCCAACATCCATCATGGTGGAAACATTCGGTACTGGGAAAGTTTCAGAGGATCAACTGATTACGCTGGTGCGCGAGTTCTTTGAACTGCGCCCTTATGGCTTAATCCAAATGTTAGATTTACTGCATCCGATCTATCAAGCTACCGCAGCTTATGGTCACTTTGGTCGTGAAGAGTTCCCTTGGGAAAAAACCGACAAAGCCGCAATACTGCGCGATGCTGCTGGCCTAAAATAAGTTTTAGTCCGCACATTTGAATGACATCAACCCCGCGCTGCGGGGTTTTTTATGCATGAAAATTAGCGCTGACGATAGCTTTCAATCAATCTAAAAATGACCATCCCAGCCAGCATTGCGGCCATGAAGAGTATGCCTTTGAACATCCCTGCTCCCACTAATACCAGCGCGGGCCCAGGGCAAATACCCGCTAACCCCCAGCCAATACCGAATAACACGCTACCGCCAATTAAGCGCTTATCGATGCGGGTCGAGGTCGGCAAGTGTACTGGTTGTCCAAGCAAACTGGTTTTGCGCTTTTTCCCCCAAATAAAGCCCAGTGTGGCAACTGTCACCGCGGATGCCATCACCAGTGCCAGCGAAGGATCCCACTGACCACCAATATCAAGAAAACCCAGTACTTTTGATGGGTTAGCCATACCCGCGATAATTAAGCCTAACCCAAAAAGTAGCCCTGCCAGTAATGCAAAAAGCAAATTCATATCCCTTCCTCAATCAGCTTATTTGCTAGGCGAATAAATGCCGAACAAGCCATACAGTGATAAAACCGGCAAACATGAAACTGAGTGTCGCCACCAGTGAACGCAGCGAAAAACGTGCTAAACCGCAGACGCCATGACCACTGGTACACCCCGCGCCATAGCGCGTCCCGATCCCCACCAGCAAGCCAGCCAACACCAATATGGGTAAATCAGCTTCAATCTCAATCGAAGGCAATTCAGTGAATAACGAGTAAACCAAAGGAGAGGCCATTAGACCGAGAATAAACACCACTCGCCAAGCAATATCCCCTGCTTTAGGTTGCAGCAAACCACCCAGAATGCCGCTGATACCCGCAATCCGACCATTCCATAACAATAGAACAGTCACTGCTATCCCCAATAACGCCCCTCCCATCAGTGCGCTATAGGGGGTAAAATTAGCCCAATCGATGTTCATATGCCCTCCTTCTCCTGCGGGCAATAAAGCTGATAAAGCACCTCAAGCAATGCCAATACCTTGCTATCGGCTATCGAGTAAAATATTCGCTTACCATCACGACGTGTATTGACCAACCCATCACTGCGCAGCACGCCCAGCTGTTGTGATAACGTCGGTTGGCGAATCCCCAGTGCCGCTTCCAACTCCCCCACGGCCTTCTCTCCTTGGCTCAGTTGGCACAACAGAAGTAATCGATCTTCATTCGCCAAAATGCGCAATGCATCGCAAGCTTGGGATGCCGCCTGCCTCATCAGATCCATACTGATCGTTTTATTGCCTTCCATTTGCACTCCTAATGCAGTATTTCGATATATATTTTTATATTATATATTTTTATATAATGATTCATTGAAAAATAGCGCCCTTGACTGACTTGCATCTGACTATCTACCGTTTTATTCTTCCGCAATATGAGCACTAGAAGAATCCCCATCGCGTTACAACAAGCCGTCATGCGCTGTTTACGCCACAAATTGCAGCTGGCGAATCAGCACCTTGGCACCGCTTATCCGGAGCCAAAAATTAACTATTACCAGCGTGGTACTAGCGCGGGTAGCGCCTATCTGCAAGCCTTCGAAATTCGCCTTAACCCAATCTTATTGCTGGAAAATCAGCACACTTTTATCGATGAAGTCGTACCGCATGAACTGGCACATCTGTTGGTTTATCGTCAGTTTGGTCGAGTCTCTCCTCATGGCAAAGAGTGGCGCTGGATGATGGAGCATGTATTGCAAGTTCCTGCCAGCCGAACTCATCAATTTGAAGTGACGTCAGTGCGCAGTAAGACGTTCAATTATCAATGTAAATGCCAACAACACGCCCTAACCATTCGCCGGCACAATAAAGTGCAGCGCGGTGAGAGCGAGTATCGCTGCCGTCAATGCGGAGAAAAGCTACAGTTTATTGCAGTAAAAAGCTGTTAGGAATTCGCGTTACTTGTTATAAAACAGCGTGTTAACTTGCTATCCATAAACATTTTCTATAACCTGCCTGCTTTTCATTATCAGGCTGTTTTGAGATATGTTACGCAAAATTCTGTTTCTACTGGTTATCTCCTCCCCTTTGCTTCCACTCACGGGTTACAGCCAAAGCATTAATAATTTTTCTCAGGCAAAAACAGTGGCGGCTAAAATCCACCAAGATGCGCCGGGCAGTTTTTATTGCGGTTGCAAGATTGACTGGCAGGGTAAAAAAGGGATGCCTGACCTCAAAAGCTGCGGCTATCAAGCCAGAAAAAACGTGCAACGTGCTGCACGAATTGAATGGGAACATGTGGTTCCTGCATGGCAATTTGGCCACCAGCGCCAATGCTGGCAGCAAGGTGGCCGTAAGAACTGCACGAAAGATCCCGTCTATCGCCAAATCGAGACCGATTTACACAATCTGCAACCCGCAATAGGCGAAGTGAATGGCGATCGTAATAATTTCATGTATTCACAATGGAATGGCGGCTATGGCCAATATGGTCAATGTGAGATGAAAGTTGATTTTAAAAATAAGATTGCAGAACCTCCTGCCCGTGCACGCGGGGCCATCGCACGGACCTATTTTTATATGCGCGATCAGTACCAACTGCGTCTTTCCAGCCAACAAAGCAAGTTGTTTGATGTCTGGAATCGTCAGTATCCAGTAACAAGTTGGGAATGTCTGCGTGATGAGCGTGTGGCGAAAGCTCAGGGAAACCATAACCCCTATGTACAGCAGGCTTGCCAGCAACGAAAAAGCTAACGAGGCACATTGGTCAATCAATCCAAATCGTTCTATCCTCCTGATAAATAGGATTGCGGCAGGAGAGAATTTTCGATTGGATGAGGCTTCCCTGTCTCTGTTATCCTTAGTCACTTATTAATTTCGTGCGGTTCAATCTGCCGCACGGTATGTTTTCGTTTCTGGACTTAGGGCAACCCATGCGTATACCCCGCATTTATCATCCGCAACCTTTGCAGGCGAATACCGAACTTGCGCTAAGTGATGAAGCCGCCAATCACGTGGGCCGAGTGCTTCGGATGGGCGAAGGGCAAAACCTGCAATTATTCGATGGCAGCAATCAAGTATTCTTAGCTGAAATCATCCGAGTGGACAAAAAAAACTTAGTTGTCCGTCTCGGTGAAGGGCTGTTGGAAAATCGAGAGTCCCCGCTGAATTTACATCTCGGCCAGGTCATTTCTCGCGGCGAAAAAATGGAATTCACGGTACAGAAATCCATTGAGCTGGGTGTCAACGTGATTACGCCACTGTTCTCAGAACGCTGCGGCGTTAAGCTGGATGGCGAGCGTTTGGCGAAAAAAATCCAGCAGTGGCAGAAAATTGCCATCGCCGCCTGCGAGCAATGTGGCCGTAATACCCTGCCAGAAATTCGCAATGCCATGTCGTTATCCGACTGGTGTGCCGAGCAAGATGACAGCCTGAAGCTTAATTTGCATCCGCGCGCTAGCAACAGTATTAATACCCTCCCCTCGTCACTCAACAAAGTGCGTTTGTTGATTGGCCCGGAAGGCGGCCTTTCTGGCGATGAAATTGCCATGACCTCGCGCCTCGGATTTACTGATATCCTGCTAGGGCCGCGAGTTCTGCGTACCGAAACTACTGCCCTTACCGCAATTACCGCTTTGCAAGTGCGATTTGGCGATCTGGGATAATTCGTTCCCATTAGGAGAGAATAATGATCAAGCTCGGCATCGTAATGGACCCTATCTCGTCCATCAATATCAAGAAAGACTCCAGCTTCGCCATGCTGTTGGAAGCACAGCGCCGTGGCTGGGAATTGCATTACATGGAAATGGGCGATCTTTATCTACGGGGTGGCGATGGCCGTGCACGTACCCGCCTGCTCAGTGTGAAGCAAGATAAAGATGAGTGGTTCAGCTTTGGCGCAGAGCAAGATCTGCCTTTGCATGATCTTGATGTCATCCTGATGCGTAAAGATCCCCCGTTTGATACTGAATTTATTTATGCCACCTATATTCTGGAACGTGCGGAAGATAAAGGCACGTTGGTGGTCAATAAGCCACAGAGCCTGCGCGACTGTAACGAGAAGTTGTTTACCGCTTGGTTCCCTGAGTTGACGCCCGATACACTGGTCAGCCGCAGCAAAGATCATATCCGTCAATTCCATAAGGAACATGGTGATATCATTTTGAAGCCTCTCGATGGCATGGGTGGGACGTCCATTTTCCGTGTTAAGCAGGATGATCCTAACTTGTCCGTTATCATTGAGACGCTGACCGAGTTGGGTAGCCGTTTCTGTATGGCGCAGAACTTCCTACCAGCCATTAAAGAGGGTGATAAGCGTGTTTTAGTGGTTGATGGCGAGCCAGTGCCCTATTGCTTGGCGCGTATCCCTGCACAGGGTGAAACCCGTGGGAATCTGGCTGCGGGTGGCCGTGGTGAAGCGCGTCCATTGAGTGAAAGCGATTGGAAGATTGCCCGTGCCGTAGCGCCGGTGTTGAAGCAGAAAGGCTTAATTTTTGTCGGATTGGATATTATCGGCGATCGCCTGACTGAAATTAACGTCACCAGCCCAACCTGTATACGTGAAATTGAAGCGGCTTTCCCAGACGTTTCGATTACCGGCATGCTGATGGATGCCATTGAAGTCCGTTTGGCCAATAAGTAGTCTCAGCGCCCTCCCCTAAAAACTTGGAGCCGCAGCTAACACCGCTGCCGCTTCAAATATCAATACTCCCCCAAAGTACTTGGAGTGACAGCAAGGCAGCCAGCGAGAAAATCCCGATGAGCTGACTCAGGTCAGTGATTCGGGTGCACGAGCGCAGCTAACACCGCTGCCGCTTCAAGTACGAAGGGGGAGGTGACATTACCCGCATTTATCCGCATACTGACACAAACTCATCCTTCAACTCAGCGAATCCACGACATAACATAATGAATTTACAGCATCATTTTCTTATCGCTATGCCTTCACTGCAGGACCCGCAATTTATGCGCTCAGTTATTTATATCTGCGAGCATAACGATGATGGGGCTATGGGTTTGGTGATTAATCGGCCGATGGAGCAGTTTACAGTCGAAACTGTACTGGAAAAATTGAAAATCACGCCTTCTCCGCGGGACCCAGCAATACGTCTGGATAATCCGGTATTGGCCGGTGGGCCGCTGGCAGAAGATCGTGGGTTTATCCTGCATTCACCACGTGGAGGCTTCAGCTCCAGTATTTCTATCTCATCCGATACGATGATAACCACGTCTAAAGACGTACTAGAAACATTCGGTACATCTGAACAGCCTAAAAATCTCTTGGTGGCACTCGGCTATGCTGGTTGGCAACAAGGGCAGTTAGAGCAAGAGTTACTCGATAACGCTTGGCTGACGACTGAGGCTGATACTGACATTCTGTTCCATACCCCGATAGCTGAGCGTTGGCAAGCCGCTGCTAATAAATTGGGTATCAATATCTTTAATATTGCGCTGCAAGCAGGGCACGCTTAATGGCTAATCGTACTATTATTGCCTTTGATTTCGGCACCAAAAGTATTGGTGTCGCGATTGGTCAAGAAGTCACAGGGACGGCCAGAGCATTGACTTCGTTTAAAGCTCAAGATGGCACCCCAGACTGGCAGAAGGTCGAAAAACTGCTCAAAGAGTGGCAACCTGATTTGGTGGTCGTCGGCTTACCGCTGAATATGGATGGCACCGAACAACCACTCACCGCACGTGCGCGTCGGTTTGCTAATCGCCTGCATGGCCGCTTTGGTGTACAAATAGCCTTACAAGATGAACGACTCAGCACCGTCGAGGCTCGCGCCAATTTGTTTGATAGTGGCGGCTACCGTGCATTAGATAAAGGCAGTGTTGACGCCGCTTCTGCGGTTATTATTTTGGAAAGTTGGTTTGATGAGCAAGCAGGCTAAGTAGGCTAAGTAGGCTATTTTTATAGGCCCGCGGTTGCTCGTGGCCTTGCGTTGCCACAGACTAAACAGGCCATTCACGTCGATCATGGCACCCACGCCCACGGAATTGTATACTCTCGTTATGCCAATCGGCGGCTCAAAATATTGCACACCCCACGCGGGTGTTTTTTACATTTATTGAGGTTTTCTCATGACAAAAGTGACTGTTGCTGCGACTCAAATGGCGTGTTCTTGGGACCTGCCAAAGAACATTGAAAATGCGGAGAAGCTGGTTCGTCAAGCGCATGTCAAGGGCGCGCAGATTATCCTAATTCAGGAACTGTTTGCCGCACCATATTTCTGTATTGATCAAAGCCCAGAACACTATGCACTGGCGCAAGAACTGGATAACAGCCCATTGATCCAGCATTTCTCCCAGTTAGCGGCGGAACTGCAAGTCGTCTTGCCACTGAGTTTCTTTGAGAAAGCCAACAATGCATATTACAACTCGCTGGTCATGATCGATGCCGATGGCGCTGTGTTGGATGTTTATCGTAAAACTCACATTCCAAATGGCCCTGCCTATCAGGAAAAACAATTCTTTATCCCCGGCGACACCGGTTTTAAAGTCTGGCAGACCCGTTACGCTAAAGTGGGTGTTGGCATCTGTTGGGATCAGTGGTTCCCAGAAACTGCTCGTAGCTTGGCACTGCTTGGTGCAGAGATCATCTTCTACCCAACAGCCATCGGCTCTGAACCTGCTTACCCTGAAATCGACAGTCAGCCACACTGGACCCGTGTTCAGCAAGGCCATGCTGCCGCTAATCTGGTGCCAGTGATTGCCTCTAACCGTATTGGCACTGAAAAAAGCAAGTTTATTGATGGTCTGGAAATGACCTTCTACGGCTCTTCTTTCATCGCCGACCAAACCGGTGCTCTGCTGGCTCAAGCCAACAAAACCGATGAAACCGTGTTGGTGCATGAGTTCGATTTACAGGAAATTGCCGCCCAACGCGCTTCATGGGGCTTATTCCGCGATCGTCGTCCAGAAATGTATCAGGCATTAGCCACTTCTGACGGCAAGACCCGGAGATAATTTATGTCAGTACAAGATACGGTTTCATCAATCTCAACGTCACAAGCTCTGACGGGTACACCCCAACAGGACGGCTTTTTTATGCCAGCCGAATGGGCAAAGCAGGATGCCGTCTGGATGTTGTGGCCTTATCGCCAAGATAATTGGCGTGGTAAAGGCGTTCCTGCTCAACGGACATTCGCCAAAGTAGCCGAAGCTATCAGCCGTACTACCCCAGTATTTATGGGGGTGCCTGCTGAATTTATGGCGCAGGCTAAAGCCACTATGCCTGCTAATATCACGCTGGTTGAAATGGCTAGCGATGATGCTTGGATGCGTGATACCGGCCCAACAATGGTGATTAACGGTGCCGGTGCGCGCCGTGCCGTTGATTGGCAATTCAACGCTTGGGGCGGCCTTAACGGCGGCCTATATGCCGACTGGCAACAAGATGAGAAAGTTGCCGTTCAGGTCAGTGATTTCCTGAAAGATGCCCATTACAGCGCACCGTTAGTGCTTGAGGGTGGCTCTATTCACACTGATGGCGAAGGTACACTGCTGACCACCGCGGAGTGTTTGCTCAACCCAAACCGCAACCCGCATCTAAATCAGGCGCAGATTGAACAACTGTTGCGTGAATATCTTGGTGTCACGCATTTCATCTGGTTGCAGGACGGTGTTTATAACGATGAAACTGATGGTCACATCGATAATATGTGCTGCTTTGTCCGCCCGGGTGAAGTCGCGCTGCATTGGACCGACGATCAGCAAGATCCGCAGTACGCACGTTCTGTTGCTGCTTTTGACGTGCTGTCCAATGCGGTCGATGCTAAAGGACGTAAGCTGAAAATCTGGAAGCTACCTGCTCCTGGACCGCTCTATAACACTGAAGAAGAAACTTTCGATGTGCTTTCAAGTGATGCAGTGCCTCGTACTGCGGGTGAGCGTCTTGCTGGCTCTTACGTCAACTTCTTGATCAGTAACCAGCAGATTATTTATCCGCTACTGGATAGCCGTACTGACGGGCTGGCGCAAGATTTATTGCAGCAGATGTTCCCTGACTACGCGATTGTTGGCGTCCCTGCCCGCGAGATCTTGCTCGGTGGCGGCAACATTCACTGCATTACCCAGCAGATCCCTGCGGCATAAGTTTCCCTTTGTACCCATCGCTATCTTCGAAAGAGAGCCGCTACCTGTTAGCGGCTCTCTTTTGAGTCACTCAATGCACCGTCGCTAAAATGCCTTGTTTTTTCCGATGCGCAAAGCTCTGCTCAAAGGTTTGCATTCCCCATTGTGCGCCCGATTGGATAACAGTCAGGAGCTGGTAGATTTTACCTTCACGGATCAAATGACTGCCTGCAGTGGTTTGAGTCAAGATCTCAAATAGCGCAATGCGCCCTCCGCCAGGTTTTTGGCACAATTTCTGCGCGACAACAGCACGTAAACTAGCCGCTAATTGCGCCTGTATCACGGTTTTCTCTGCCGCCGGAAAAGTATCCACCAGCCTATCAATGGCCTGGGTTGCGGTGCGCGCATGTAACGTCGCTAACACTAGATGCCCTGTTTCCGCTGCCGTCAGCGCAAGCCGAATTGTCTCTTGATCTCGCAGTTCCCCCAACAGAATGATATCGGGATCTTGCCGAAGTACTCCCCTCAGTGCCCCACTGAAAGAGTCTGTATGACTCCCCATTTCCCGCTGCTGGATCAAGCTGGATTGGCTGCAATGGATAAACTCAATCGGATCTTCAAGGGTGATAATGTGGCGCGCTTGTTGATCGTTAATCGCTTTGATCATCGCATTCAAGGTGGTGGATTTACCGCTCCCGGTAGCACCGCTAATCAAAATCAAACCATTTTCTCGTTTGGCTAATTCACGAATAATGTCAGGGGCCTCGAGTTCAGCCAACGACGGACAGGTTTTAGGGATAAGCCGGAATGCGATTGAGTACCCTTGTCGTTGCTGAAAAATATTTGCACGTAACCTTTGCCCCGCTACGGTGGTGTAGGCGCAATCAACCTGCCCTGCTTGTTGTAACTGGTTTTGCTGTGCTTGAGTCAGTAAGTGCTGATACAACCCATTGATCCAGTCAGCATTCACCTGCGGCCAATGCGAAAAGATTTTTAGTTCACCATCAATACGTAATATCGGATGATGGCCGGTACAAAGGTGCAGATCCGAGGCATTATGATTTACACTATCCGCCACTTTATTGGCGAAATCCTGTTCGTTAAAGCCGTTTTTGGCACGTTCGGGATTTTCTAAATTAATGCATCTGGCCGTTACATCGCCATATGCGGGGTTATCCGGACCTGCATTTTTATCATCTAGGCTGGTGAAATCCATATCAAACTCCTGAGTCCATATGAGCACAATTGAGCAGAATCTACAGGATGTCAGAGCACGAATTGCCGCCATTTCACGCAATTGCGCACGCTCTCCAGAAGAAGTTACCTTGCTTGCAGTGAGTAAAACCAAACCTGTGACCGCTATCGAAGAAGCTATCGCGGCAGGGCAATATGCCTTTGGTGAAAACTATGTGCAGGAAGGGGTGGATAAGATCCATTACTTTGCGGATAAGCACCAAGGTCATCCACTTGAATGGCACTTTATTGGCCCGCTGCAATCCAATAAAAGCCGGTTAGTGGCAGAGAATTTTGCTTGGTGCCATACCGTCGATAGGTTGAAAATCGCTCAGCGTTTGAGTGTGCAGCGCCCTGCCGAAATGCCTGATTTGAACATCCTGATTCAAGTCAATATCAGCGATGAACAAAGTAAATCTGGGATTACCTTAGCGGAATTACCGGCGTTGGCGGCCAATATTAGCGAGCTGCCGAAGGTGAATTTGCGCGGGTTGATGGCTATTCCAGCGCCTGAAACTGATTACCAAAAACAACTGGCGGTATTTGAGCAAATGCATCAGGCGTTCTTGACTTTGAAAGCCCAGTACCCTCAGATGGATACGCTTTCGATGGGTATGACGGATGATATGCCTGCCGCTATTGCCGCTGGCAGTACATTAGTGCGTATTGGCACCGCCATTTTTGGTGCTCGCGCATAAGCCTGTCGTCAGAGCAGCTAACGCCGCTACAGCGCCAAAGACCAACATGCTACCCAAAGGCATTGGGGTTGTAGCAAAGCAGCAAACGAGCGAATCCCGATGAGCTTACACAAGTAAGTGATTCGGGTGAGTAAGAGCAGCTAACGCCGCTACAGCGCCAAAGACCAACATGCTACCCAAAGGCATTGGGGTTGTAGCAAGGCAGCAAACGAGCGAATCCCGATGAGCTGACAGCAGTCAGTGATTCGGGTGAGTAAGAGCAGCTAACGCCGCTACAGCGCCAAGGACGAAGGGTATAGGAGAAAATCAATGCAACACCGCAACATCACATTCATCGGCGCAGGCAACATGGCCCGCGCAATCATTGCAGGCTTAGTTGCCGGTGGTTACCCTGCTAAAAAAATCAGCGTTTGCGCACCTTCGGAAAAAAACCGTGATGCACTGGCCGCTGAATTTGGTGTCATTAGTTCCGATGATAATATCGCCGAGGCACAGAAGGCAGAAGTTATCGTTTTAGCGGTCAAGCCTCAGTTAATGGCCGAGGTATGCCAGCCATTACAGGAAAATATCGATTTCACCGGCAAGCTGGTGCTTTCCATAGCTGCGGGCGTTCAGGTTGCGCGCTTCTATACCTTATTGGGCGAAAACCTCAATTTGGTGCGCATCATGCCCAATACGCCATCGCTGGTTGGGAAAGGAATGAGCGGCTTATATGCCCCAGAACAGGTTTCCAAGGAAGATCGCGACTTCACTACTGCTTTGATGAGTTCTGTGGGGAAAGTTTGTTGGGTGAGTGATGAAAACGGCATCAACAGCGTGATTGCTGCCGCAGGCAGTGCGCCCGCCTATTTCTTCTTGTTTATGGAGGCCATGCAACAAGAAGCAGAGCAGTTAGGTTTTGACAGCGAAACCGCCCGTCTGCTGGTGCAGCAAGCGGCCTCTGGTGCCACCGCCTTGGTCGAAGCCAATCCACAAGTGCCACTTTCAACCTTGCGCCAACAAGTCACGTCCAAAGGCGGAACCACAGCGGAAGCTATTCGAGTGTTTAACGAGCAACATTTGGCTGAAACCGTTGCTGCCGCCATGCAAGCGGCTATTGTGCGGGCCAAAGAAATGGAAAAGCTGTTTTAACGGCAAAAAAATTTACAAAAACCGACACCGTCCCTGACACTTTCTCGTTAAGATAGGGGCCGGTAACGTAGGCGAATATCTAATATTAAGGACGAAAGCAACTCATGCTAACGCTGACTTTTCTGGCCAAAACGGTCATTGACCTGTATGTGATGGTACTGCTGTTGCGCATCTGGATGCAGTGGGTTCACAGCGACTTCTATAATCCGTTTTCACAATTTGTGGTGAAAATCACTCAGCCAATAGTCGGCCCATTGCGCCGGATTATCCCGTCATTGGGGCCAATCGACAGTGCATCGTTGTTGTTGGCTTACTTGCTGATGACCATTAAGTTCCCTCTGCTATTACTGATTGGCAGTGGCTCAATATCCCTCAGCCCTTATAACTTGTTGTTTGGGGTGATTGCCCTGTTTAAAGCTGCCGGTTATTTGATCTTCTGGATCATGATCATTCGCGCACTGATGAGCTGGGTCAGCCAAGGCCGTAGCCCAATGGACTATCTGCTTTATCAGCTCACTGAGCCGTTAATGGCACCGATTCGTCGTATCTTACCCGCCATGGGGGGGATCGATTTCTCAGCGATGGTCGTTATTCTTATTCTGTATCTGATCAACTTCTTAGGGATGGATTTGCTGGGCGAGTTGTGGATGATGCTGTGAGTGCAGTGACATCCCTGCTGGACGGTTTAGTACTCAGGCTATATATTCAGCCCAAAGCGAGCCGTGATCAGATAGTCGGTTTACATGGCGATGAATTGAAAGTCGCCATTACCGCCCCACCCGTTGATGGGCAAGCCAATGCCCATTTAATCAAATTTATCGCTAAACAATTCCGTGTTGCTAAAAGTCAGGTGATTATCGAGAAAGGCGAATTGGGGCGGCATAAGCAGATTAAAGTTATACATCCGCAACAAATTCCACCCGAAGTTGCGGCACTACTTGAGTGATATATCCCTGTCATCCTATTGAGTATCAGCAAGCAGTGTCAGCTTAAAATTCAGGATTTATTCATGCAAAAAATAGTATTAGCGACCGGCAATCCCGGGAAAGTCCGTGAGCTGGCAACCTTGCTTGCTGATTTCGGCTTAGATGTTGTCGCGCAAACAGAACTGGACGTTGAATCTGTTGAAGAAACCGGCTTAACATTTATCGAAAATGCCATCTTAAAAGCACGCCATGCGGCGCAAAAAACCGGCTTACCAGCGATTGCCGATGACTCGGGTTTGGCTGTGGATGCTTTGGGCGGTGCGCCCGGTATTTATTCCGCACGCTACGCCGGTGTTGATGCCAGCGATCAGGAAAACCTCGATAAGCTGCTTGCGACACTGAAAGATGTTCCCAATGGACAGCGCAGCGCTCAATTCCATTGCGTGTTGGTTTATATGCGCCATGGCGATGATCCTACGCCATTGGTGTTCCACGGCCAATGGCCCGGCGTGATTGCCCATCAGCCCGCAGGGGCGGCTGGATTTGGCTATGACCCGATTTTTTATGTCCCAGAATTGGGTAAAACTGCCGCAGAACTGACCCGAGAAGAGAAGCATGCGGTCTCTCATCGCGGCCAAGCCCTGAAGCTAATGTTGGATGCGTTACGCAATGCTTAAGTTACCGCCGCTGAGTCTCTATATTCATATTCCTTGGTGTGTGCAGAAGTGCCCTTACTGCGACTTTAACTCTCATGCGCTGAAAGGTGATGTCCCTCATCAGGAATATGTAGAGCACTTATTGGCAGATCTTGATATAGACGCACCGCTGGTGAGTGGCCGAGAGGTCAGCACCATTTTTATTGGCGGTGGCACGCCAAGTTTGCTCAGTGCCGAAGCGATGCAACAGTTGCTCGACGGTGTACGCGCCAGATTGCCGGTTGCCATTGATGCTGAAATCACCATGGAAGCCAACCCCGGCGCAGTCGAAGCCGATCGGTTTAGCGGTTATCAGCGCGCCGGTATCAATCGCATTTCAATTGGTGTGCAGAGCTTTAGCGCGCAGAAGCTGGTTCGTCTTGGCCGGATACATGGGCCAGAAGAGGCCAAGCGTGCAGCAGCATTAGCAACAGCATTAGGGCTACGCAGTTTTAATCTTGATTTGATGCATGGTTTACCCGATCAAACATTAGAAGAGGCGCTGGATGATTTGCGTCAAGCGATTGCCTTGAATCCCCCTCATTTGTCTTGGTATCAGTTGACTATCGAACCGAATACCGGTTTTAGTTCTCGCCCCCCTGTCCTACCAGATGACGATGCGCTATGGGATATTTTCCAGCAGGGGCACCAGTTACTTAGCGCCGCAGGATATCAGCAATACGAAACCTCGGCCTATGCCAAACCGGGCTATCAATGCCAGCACAACCTTAATTACTGGCGTTTTGGGGATTATCTGGGGATCGGTTGTGGCGCTCACGGTAAAATCACCTTTAGCGACGGGCGGATTTTACGCACAATAAAGACCAAACATCCCCGTGGTTTTATGCAGGGCAAATATCTCGATAAAAAGTATGAAGTGGAAACAGCGGATCGGCCTTTTGAATTCTTTATGAACCGTTTTCGTCTGCTGGAAGCTGCGCCCCGTGCGGATTTCTATCATTTTACTGGTTTAGCTGAAAGTCATATCCGGCCGCAGTTGGATGAGGCGTTAGCGAAAGGGTATTTGATTGAAACAGAAGAGAATTGGCAGATTACTGAGAAAGGAAAGCTATTCCTTAACTCGCTGTTAGAACTGTTTTTATAGCCATTCATACTCGGCTTAGCATTCACATCTGAGGGCAGTTATCGCCCCTCAGATGTCCTTAAAATAGCTTATTTAGCCTACTTTGATGGGAGCCACCCATCTACAATTAGTTCAAAGACTTAAGCAAATCTTTCCGCTGTTGTTCTAGCGTAGTGACTCGGCTACAAACTTCATGGCCAAACTGCTGGAAGTCCTGTTCCTGATTATTCCATTCATTCTGGATAGCCTGCTGTAACCCGCCCAGATTGCCCATAATGGCTTGTAATGGGTTATTGCCCGCGCCACTGGTCGCTTGCTTAACGCCCATTTCATTTAAGCTATCTTGTAAAACGCCGCCCATACTTTGTTGCACTAATTGGCGGCCGTCTTTCTCTACCTGATCAATAGCTTGATGGTGGAAGGTCAAGCCATCACTGCGTTTTTCAATGATACGGCTCATCTGTTGTTTAAGCTGATCATTCAGGGTAGTTAGGCGGTTACGCACATTACTGTTACTGCCCAGCTCCTTAACAATCACTTTGTCTAAGGAGACGCGTGCTTTTTCCAAACGCTGTTGCGCACCTTGATCTATCCAAGGTAAGTCTTTACGCAACGCTGTTTGATAGCGAAATGCCTGCTGGCGCTGCGCATCGGTCAGCGTCAATGTTTTGCCGTTACGAATAACATCGCCGTCAGGTGAAATCTGCAAATTGCCGCTGGCCCCAACAATTTGCACGGATTGCGGGCTGATAATCACATCATCCTGTGGCTTTACGTTGCACTGGTATTCAGCCTGCACTTGTCCAGCCGTTAGCATTAATATTGCCAAACCTGCCGTTCGTAATGCTTTCATTTTATGTAACATAAGACTCCCGATAAACGGTTTAAAAAATGGAGCGGCCAATCCGCTGTGCCAGTAACTCTAAGGCAGCCGTTCCGGCAAGAGAGTTCCCTGCGTTGTCTAATTCAGGTGACCAAACAGCAATGCACAACTCATCGGGTACGATGGCAATAATGCCACCACCCACGCCGGACTTCCCTGGCATACCCACGCGAAAAGCAAATTCACCTGCTCCATCATACATGCCACTGGTAATCATCAGTGCATTGATTTGCCGAGCCTGCATCGGCGTAATTAATGGGTCTTGTCCACTGATACTACGCCCCTGATTCGCCAGATAGACAAAGCAACGAGCCAGTTCAGCACAGCTCATGCGCATCGCGCAATAGTGAAAATAGGTCTGAAGTACCGTCAATACATCGTTATCGAAATTACCAAAAGACTTCATGAGGTAAGCAATGGCGGCATTACGATCTGAATGTTCAAACTCCGAGCGCGCGACGCGGGGATCATAGCTAATGCTATCGTCGCTCACCAGTTGGCGTACGACTTCTAGCATCCGTTGTTTAGGCGCACTCAGTCGACTTTGCAACATATCGCACACCACCAGCGCGCCTGGATTGATAAAAGGATTACGCGGCTTACCCTTTTCTAATTCTAATTGGACCAATGAATTAAAGGGCTGGCCGGAGGGCTCTTTGCCAACTCGCTGCCATACATCTTGTTCAGCGTAACGCGATAACGCCAGCGTTAGGCTTAATACTTTCGATATCGATTGAATGGAGAATCGCTCATTCGCGTCTCCGGCCTGAAACATTTGGCCGTCCAATGTACAGACGGCAATACCCAGTTTGTCCGCCGAGACTTCGGCCAATGCGGGAATATAATCGGCCACTTTCCCTTGGCCAATCAGAGGGCGAACCTGCTGTAATATATCCGCTAGCAACGCATTATCTAACACTGTTGCTACCTCCAGAACATTTGCCAACACGATGCTCCAATATAATCTCGATAACAGTTTCCGCTAATGACAGCCAATAAAAACAAAGGCGCCTGCTTTAGGCGCCCTTATCAATTATCTGCCGTTAAAACGGAAGATCAATCCCACCAGATATCAAACAGCTCACTGGTTTCTACATTTTTCAATTTACGCGCTTCCAGCCATTTTGTGACTAATGCACGATGATCATCGGTGCAATGGCCAATCTCTTGCAGGCAAATCAACCCTTCCCACTGTAGATAGCCGCTACCATCAAATGCCAAGCCATTTGCTTCAATGACTTCATCGATAAAAGCATCGACCGTTTCATCAATGACATCAACACCCGTACCTTCAGGGAAGGTCCATTTCACGGAGAAACCTAACTCTTGGAACTCGTCGATATGCATTTTCTTACGTAAGCGACGACTACGATTCTTAGCCATTATTCTTTCCTCTCAAACATCAGATCCCAAACGCCATGTCCCAGGCGCTGGCCACGTAATTCAAATTTTGTCAGCGGACGCGAGTCCGGCCGAGGTACATAATCATTTTGTTCTGAAAGGTTACGGAATTCGTTCACACCTGACATCACTTCCAGCATATGTTCCGCATAATGTTGCCAGTCGGTGGCCATATGGAACACTCCACCTACTTTTAATTTGCTTCTGACCAGTTCAACAAAAGGTGTTTGAACGATACGACGTTTATTATGGCGCGCTTTGTGCCATGGGTCAGGGAAAAAGAGCTGAACCATATCCAGCGAAGCATCTGGAATCATGTTTTCCAGTACTTCAACGGCGTCATGACACATAACCCGTAGGTTACTTAGGCCCGCTTCATGCGCAGATCCTAGGCAAGCCCCCACGCCCGGAGAGTGAACTTCTATCCCCAAAAAATTCTGCTGTGGGTTGCTGGCAGCCATTGTCACCAGTGAGGTACCCATACCGAAGCCAATTTCCAATACCACTGGCGCTTCGCGGCCAAATAAGGCATTTAAGTTAACCGGCGCTACCTGATATTCCACGCCCATCACCGGCCAGTAGCTATCCAGTGCCAGTTGTTGGCCCTTGGTGAGGCGCCCCTGACGGCGGACAAAACTACGAATACGGCGCATCGGGCGGCCGTTTTCATCAAATTCCGGAGATATGACGTCATTTATCATGGTGCTTTCTGTCTGCTGGTTACTAATGTGAATGCGCATTATGCAAAGATACGGCAGTTTATCAACTCTGGAGGCTATAAGCACAAAATTAAGCTGTAAATAACCTCTATATACTTAACTACGTCACGATTTCGGGTGCGCAAGCGCAGCTAGCACCGCTGTCGTTTCAAGGTTGAAGGCCCCCAAAGTCATTGGAATGACAGCAAGGCAGCCAGTGAGCAAATCCCGATGAGCTGACTCAAGTCAGTGATTCGGGTGAGCGAACGCAGCTAACACCGCTGTCGTTTCAAGGTTGAAGGCCCCCAAAGTCATTGGAGCGACAGCAAGGCAGCCAGTGAGCAAATCCCGATGAGCTGACTCAAGTCAGTGATTCGGGTGAGCGAACGCAGCTAACACCGCTGTCGTTTCGGGTACGAAGGCCCCCAAAGTCATTGGAGCGACAGCAAGGCAGCCAGTGAGCAAATCCCGATGAGCTGACTCAAGTCAGTGATTCGGGTGAGCAAACGCAGCTAACACCGCTGTCGTTTCAAGGACGAAGGGGGTTTACAGCGCATGAACTCTATGCTGCAATCCAGCCCTAAATTCTCAGCTAGATATTGATACCTGCTTATGATGCAAGCGCAACAATTCGCGCACGCGGTACTTGATTGGTACGAACGCTTTGGCCGCAAAACACTGCCATGGCAGTTGGATAAAACACCTTATCAAGTTTGGTTATCCGAGGTGATGTTGCAACAGACGCAGGTTGCGACTGTTATTCCCTACTTTCAACGCTTTATGCTGCGCTTCCCTGATATTCGTGCGCTGGCAGCAGCCCCGCTGGATGAAGTTCTGCATTTATGGACCGGGTTAGGTTATTACGCTCGCGCCAGAAATTTGCATAAAGCAGCCCAAGCCGTGGTCGAGCGACATCAAGGTGAATTCCCAACGACTTTTGACGAAATTCTCGCTTTGCCGGGTATTGGGCGTTCGACTGCGGGTGCGATATTGTCACTCGCACTAGGCCAACATTTTCCTA
The DNA here is from genome assembly GCF_003048255.1 of Yersinia massiliensis. NCBI lineage: Bacteria > Pseudomonadati > Pseudomonadota > Gammaproteobacteria > Enterobacterales > Yersiniaceae > Yersinia > Yersinia massiliensis. The sequence continues at coordinate 920,856 of NZ_CP028487.1, read as the reverse complement.
TTTTAGATGGTAACGTCAAACGTGTTCTAGCTCGTTGCTATGCTGTTGAAGGATGGCCCGGTAAAAAGGATGTCGAGGGGCGGTTGTGGCAAATCAGTGAAGATGTTACCCCTGCAAAAGGGGTCGGTAAGTTTAACCAAGCCATGATGGATTTAGGGGCTATTGTTTGTACCCGCGCCAAACCCAAATGTGAACTTTGCCCGTTGAATATGGGTTGTATGGCATATGCCAATCATAGCTGGTCACGCTATCCTGGGAAAAAACCCAAACAAACGATACCGGAAAAAACAGCCTATTTTCTGTTGATGCAGAATGATACACAAGTCTGGCTCGAACAGCGTCCGCCTGTCGGTTTATGGGGAGGGTTGTTTTGTTTTCCACAATTTGCTGAGCAAGGAGAACTTGAGCACTGGTTGCAGCAGCGTGGTGTTACCACCAACGGTTTACAGCAACTCACTGCCTTTCGCCATACCTTCAGCCATTTCCATCTCGATATTGTTCCGATGTGGCTGAATGTGGCGTCAGCCCGAGGATGCATGGATGATGGTGCGGGTCTCTGGTATAACTTAGCACAGCCACCTTCGGTAGGACTGGCTACCCCTGTTGAACGCTTACTGCATATGTTGGCAAAAACAGAGCTAGCAGGACAATAATAGGCAACACTGCCGCCTACCCAAATTGCTTTATTTGACGATAGTCATACACGAGGATTTAGCATGAGCAGAACGATTTTTTGTACATTTTTACAGAAGGATGCTGAGGGGCAAGATTTTCAGTTGTATCCGGGTGAAATAGGCAAACGTATTTATAACGAAATCTCAAAAGAAGCCTGGTCACAATGGATAGCCAAACAGACCATGCTTATTAACGAGAAAAAACTGAGCATGATGAATATTGAAGATCGCAAACTGTTGGAGCAAGAGATGGTCAACTTCTTGTTCGAGGGGCAGGACGTTCATATTGAAGGTTATACTCCGCCGAGTAAATAACCATGGGGGGCCAAGCACTGGCCCCGCTGTTATCCCTGAAATCATTCGAGTGGCAGGTAAGCGGAACACAGCGAATCACCGAACGCTTATTACTATAAGTGGTTGAGGTGAGCGAATACGGCCAATGGATGGGCGACTTGAAGTGTAACGGGGATATTCCTCATCAAGATATGGCTTTTAAGATGAAGAAAATTTTAGCTTTGCTGGTCATTGCACCATTGTTAGTTTCTTGTTCAGGCAATAAAAATCAAACAGACAACGACGCCTTTGTTAAAGATACTAACGGTTTTGATATTTTAATGGGGCAATTTGCCCACAACATCGAAAATATTTGGGGTTTAAAAGAAGTCTTAATCGCAGGTCCGAAAGATTATGTTAAATATACGGACCAATATCAAACTCGCAGCCATATTAACTTTGATGCCGGTACTATTACGGTTGAAACGATTGCCACGACAGATCCCGCAGCTCATTTGCGCCAAGCCATCATCACCACCTTATTAATGGGCGATGATCCTGGCTCTATCGATCTCTATTCTGATGCTAACGATATTCAGATCAGTAAAGAACCCTTCCTCTATGGGCAAGTGCTGGATAACAATGGCGAACCGATACGCTGGGAATGGCGAGCGTCTCATTTTGCTGATTATTTACTTCAAACCAGAATGCAGAAACGGACCTCAGGCTTGCATGTTATCTGGTCAGTCACGTTGCAATTAGTCCCTAACCATTTGGATAAACGTGCTCATAAATATCTGCCATTAGTGCGGCAATCTTCTGAACGCTACGGTGTAGAAGAATCACTCATCCTCGCGATTATGCAAACAGAATCGAGCTTTAACCCCTATGCCGTTAGCCGCTCTGATGCATTAGGTCTGATGCAGGTGGTTCAGCATACTGCTGGGCGAGATGTGTTCAAGCTGAAAGGGAAAGGCGGCCAGCCGAGTCGTAGTTATCTCTTTGACCCTGCAAATAATATTGATGCTGGGACAGCCTATCTGTCGATTTTGCAAAATACCTATCTAGGGGGCATTCAAAATACAACCTCGCGGCGTTATGCCGTTATCACCTCTTATAATGGTGGTGCAGGGAGCGTATTACGGGTGTTCCACAGCGATAAAAATCAGGCGGTAAATATTATCAACAGTATGGCGCCGGGGGATGTATTCCAAACGCTCACGACCAAACATCCATCGAGTGAATCTCGCCGTTATCTGGTGAAAGTGAACAGTGCGCAGAAGAACTACCGACGTCATTAGCGTTAAGTCGTTCTTGACCGAGTAAGAAAACTAAAATGGCACAGTTATCTGTGCCATTTTTTATTACTGGGTGATGACGTAGCCAAAGATACGCCGCCACTCTACATCACCTTTTTCGATATAAACGCCCTGCAATTCTGGCGAAAAGCCCGGCAGCAAATTAATGCCTTCTTCTAAAGCTAAGAAGTAACGTTGCACCGCCCCGCCCCACACTTCTCCCGGAACGACACACAGCACGCCCGGTGGATAAGGTAGTGCCCCTTCCGCAGCAATGCGCCCTTCTGCTTCAGCTATCGGGATCAGCTCGATATTATCGCGGATAAACTGGATATTGGCATCTTGCGGGTTCATGACAACCTGCGGGAAACTCGCTTTACGGAACATATCCTTTTGCAGCTGTTTAACATCAAAACTGACATATAAATCATGCATCTCTTGGCATAACTGCCGCAAAGTATAACCGCGATAGCGCTCTTCATTTTTACGATATATCGTCGGCAAAACGTCACACAGTAGTGCGTCTTGCTCAATATAACGCTCAAACTCTGCCAACATCCCAACCAAATGGGCCATTTTTGCTGGATTTTCTGCCGGTGTTAACAAAAATAGGATCGAGTTCAGATCGCATTTTTCCGGCACAATGCCATTTTCACGTAAGAACGTCGCTAATATCGCGGCAGGCACACCAAACTCAGTATATTGACCCGTGCTGGCATCAATTCCTGGCGTCGTCAGTAATAACTTACAAGGATCAACCAAGTACTGATCTTGGTTATATCCTTCAAACCCATGCCAACGTTCGTTAGGGACAAAGTTAAAGAAACGAGTGTCATTGGCGATGATATCAGTGTCGTAATCTTGCCAATTCTTACCACCTACCATCGGTGGAATAAAAGGCCGTAGCATTGAGCAGCGTTCTAATAACGATTTACGAGTTTCAATGCCCAGCTTAACGCAATCCATCCACATACGGCGGCCACTGTCACCAGAGTGTATTTTGGCATTCACATCCAGTGCGGCGAATAATGGGTAAAACGGGCTGGTCGATGCATGTAACATAAACGCATTATTAAAACGTTTATGATTGCAGTGACGTTTTTGCCCTTTTATGTGGTTATCTTTTTTATGCACCTGAGAGGTCTGGGAAAAACCAGCCTGCTGCTTATGCACTGACTGAGTCACAATAATCCCAGGGTCATTTTCCGTTAATTCCAGCAATAATGGCGAAAAATCCTTCATCATTGGAATAAATTGTTCATAACCTACCCACGCAGAATCAAATAGAATGTAATCACATAAATGACCAATACTATCAATCACCTGTCTTGCATTATAGACCGTGCCGTCATATGTGCCTAACTGAATAATGGCGAGTCTAAATGGCCGAACGTCTTCCGCACGCTCGGGTGCAACTTCACGTAATTGCTGGCGTAAATAGCGCTCATCAAAACAGTGGGCATCAATGCCACCAATAAAACCAAATGGATTACGGGCCGTTTCCAAATAGACCGGTGTCGCCCCCGCTTGAATCAATGCACCATGATGATTGGATTTATGATTATTGCGGTCAAACAAGACCAAGTCGCCACGGGTCAATAAAGCATTCGTGACCACTTTGTTTGCTGCTGAGGTCCCGTTCAGCACGAAATAGGTTTTATCGGCATTAAAGACTTTGGCTGCATATTTTTGGGCGTCTTTTGCCGCGCCTTCATGGATAAGTAAGTCACCCAATTTGACATCGGCATTGCACATATCTGAACGAAAGATCGTCTCACCATAGAATTCAAAAAATTGACGACCTGCGGGGTGTTTCCGGAAAAACTCGCCCCCCTGATGCCCCGGGCATGCAAAGGTTGAGTTTTTCATTTCGACGTATTTTTTCAACGTTGAGAAAAAAGGCGGTAGCAGTTTTTTTTGGTATTCACTCGCTGCCGCTTCTATTTGTGCGTTATAGAACCCTTTATTGGCTTCCCCGAGCGTGATCACTCCCTTAATCAGCGGCAAGTAATCCGTCGAAACCGTCTGTTCTGACATCACAGCAATAAAAGTAGGAATAGCAAAACCAAGCTCATGCAGTGCTGACAAGATACCGGCGTTCGCGTCTTCCACCGACATCACCACCGCGGCAACATCCGTAAAATCAGTTTGGTTGAGGTAAACCACTCCACGCTGAGTTTCTAGATAAGAAGCGAGACGGGCGCTTGTTGCTATTTTTAATAATGTCATATCACTTACTCTCAAACGGTCAGGTATGAGGCTGCCATGTGGCCTATACATGGTATCGCATGGTGGTGGTTACTGATGCGATGCCGGAAAATTGACGTTTTTATGCACACAGTTCCCTAACGGAAATGTCAGCTTGAATGATGGGTGAACTGGTTTCAGCACCGACCAATAAACATCATTAAAATCAGAGTGTTTGCTCTATTTTTAATCATGCCTAACAGTGGGCAACAGATGGCCTTACCGCATGGACGGAATAGGACGCTTAACAGAAGGAAGAGAGAAAAAAAGACGTTTGAGACGGTCAATATGCATTGGGGGGGTTAATAGTGCCATGATCGCCTCCTGTGTGATTGATTGAAATGCTGCGGACTATAAGCATGAATACTAATGCTAAAATTTGCGCAATAGTTGCATGTTTTATCCATTGGTTCAACCCTTGAAGCTTAATAAAAATGCATATTTAGTGAATATATAAGCTATTGTTATTTAACAAGCTTAAAAATAAAAAATCGACAAATCAATTAGATAAAACATTTTCTCGCCGGATTAAAAGTGAGTTAATTGATACCTTTCTAGCAACTTTTGCGTGAAAATAGAGCAACCGATCGCCTTTGCATCAGAAACTCATTGACGAGTGAGTGCCAATACGGTTTAATGCGCCCCGTTGCCCGGATAGCTCAGTCGGTAGAGCAGGGGATTGAAAATCCCCGTGTCCTTGGTTCGATTCCGAGTCCGGGCACCAATTTTAAAGAAACCAGCTTAATAGCTGGTTTTTTGCTTTCTGGCGTTTGGACTCTTCATCAAACAAGGTTCGATTATTCGCCCTGCAAGCAGGTCTCACCCCTTCGGGGCCGTCGCAAGCGACGTTCAACACCGCTGCGCGGGTTGTCCGAGTCTGGGCACCATTCATATCAACGGACCTCCACGGAGGTCCGTTTTGGCATTCTAAACCCGCCGACACCCACGTGTTTCCATCCATTAGTTCGAGGGATATCACCACGCTGAAAACACCCGATCTTCTGGTTCCTGTTAAAACGATTGAAGCAAAAGAGATTTACGAAATTGCCCCCCGTCCGCAACAACGAATCTCCACAATTATGTGATATGCAACACAGCCCGGTATCATCAGCTATAATCCGGCGGTTAATTGGGATATGACACGAAGGTAGATGTTTGTGGCCGCGGCTTCTGAGCTTTTCCAGAACAGTCATTCTGATTCATTCGGCGTCAACCCACCATTATATTGACGAGGTCTGAGCTGACTATCATATCCCGTAATATGAGCGCTGACGTTGCTGAAGCGATAAGGTAAATGCTTGCCGGATGTAGAGCATCGCCAGGTGAAAAACACCAACATTTTAAATAGTTAGAGGTTATAAGGGCTTACTGACGAAGGGATGAATGGCTTAATTTTTATTAAAAAGCCAATTATTGCAACAAGCCCATATTGAAACCTCGATAACTGAAAAGCGATGGTAGTATTTAAGTCGGGATTTCTTTCCATTTATTATAAAGCTCAACCAAACTAGTCACTTGATATTTTTTAAGTATATTAATTTTGTGAGAACTTATCGTTTTTGTACTAACACTCAATAAGTCCGCGACATCTTTAATGGTTAGTCCAAACATTAAAAGTGGTAGTATTTGATGCTCCCTCCCTGTTAATTTAGAGGATTGATTTTTACTGCACTGAAAAATATTGGGTGTGTTATTCAACGAAGTTACACATTGATAAAAACACTGATGTAAAATGGACTCTATTTCATTGACTGTTGCTGTCTTACAAAGATGCATTACATTGGCACTTTTGAAATATGAGTAGCCACCAGATAACTCATTGTCTTTTGAGTAAAAAATAATATTACTTGTTTTTATTTTTCTTCTGATCGTTATTAATGTATTAAACTGCTTCATAACGGGTATATTATCAACATCAAAAATAACAACTGGATTGACAGACATTAAAATCTCATGCTCAAATTCTGGCAATGAAGTACAGATCTTAATGACCGAACAGATTCTATCCGGCCGGTGCATGAATACAGGTTCTATAATCGCTCTTAAGGCAAACCGGATTAAGTCACTGCCACTGAATATAACAACATCTCTCATAAATCACCCTTTACATTTAGATTATCTAACGATTAATCGAATAAACAAACAGTTAAACGCAAAATCAAATATCTGGTGTGGATCAAAGAGTATGCGTTGAGACCTTCGCTGGTCTCCTTATCCATCCTGGTTTAATAGTGGTCAATCGTGAAAATAAGCACCGTTCATAACGGTAATAAATTACAGCAACTTTCAGCACCTTGAAATTACATGCTTATTAATTTCAAGGTGATTCATCAATAATCCATGGAGAAGTTGACTTCCCCATGACGAGGCTAATAACATTGTTTGATGTAAGTTATTAATAATAATTAATCAAAAACACCACTTTTCCATCAGCTCTTCCTGGCGAGACGGCCGATGCCGTTTGATAATATCGTGCCGATAACGGTATCTTCACTGATTGTTGACTGCTGGTGAGTGATACTGTGATATTTTTGGAAAAGTCCAAAAGAGACGGTGAACTCGTTGCACCATAACCCAATTGTATTCCAACACCTTTTGCTGCCGAAGCATTAGAACTGTCGATAGCAAAAATACCATTACTCGAATTCAATATTGCTGTCGCAGGGGTCAATTTGACGCTTAACGTATTATTTATAGGCTGACCCACTGTCGTAACACCACTCCCTGGTGACGTGTTGTAGGAGCTATTATTAAAATATCCATAGAAAACGGGACAGTTCGTCAGGTTAATTGATGCATCTTTCCAAGGTGTGGTCGATCCAATCCCGGTAAAATATTTACTCACCTCAAAAGACCCCATCGCAACATTCACATCGGGGGTAGTGCAGGTTTGAGACACAATATTCAAGCTACCACCAAAACTGAGGTTATAAATCGGTATCGGTGTACTATTTGTGAGCGTTGGGTCCGTCGAAAGATTTAATCTCACCCGCGGTAAAAGAGCGCCGTTAATCGTACCAGGAGATACCGGGCCTATTTTTATCAGAGACAGTACCGCATTGATTCTGACGTTAAAATTGAAGAAAGCATCTCCGGAATAGGTCGTTGTGTAGGCGACCGTTGGTAATGCTTGGTTGCTCAAGTCGCTCGACACAACAACCCCAATACCAGGAACCTGGGTCTGATAAACACGATTAGGGAAAGGAGTACCGCTCCAATTGGCTATCGTGGGTGTACTGGTATATTCAAGAGTTTGAGGCGCGTTAAAAGACCCCGCACCGCAAGTAAACGCATCTGTAGCGGTACCCGGATCTCTGAAATCCAGCCGATACACCACCGTTCCATTCGGCATATCAGGCCCGACAGTAATACTGGCAGGTGACAGGTTGGCAACAAAGGTCCGCGCCGGTGTGATTTTAGTGGTGCACGTCGCCAGTGCCAATGCATATTGGCTGCAACTCAATAATGCACTTAGCAAAATTAATTTATTAAGCTTATTCATATTATTACTCGCTTTGTGATCATTGAAGCAGGTGTAAATTCCAATGTTTACTTATTAACTCATCTCACCATGATGAAAATAACGTGAGAATATTTGTAATCGCTTAGGCACTATTTCTAATAATAATTAATGGTAAACGTTAGCCTTCCATCGGCCCTGCCGGGTTGTACTGTCGCACTGGTTTGGTAATACCGTGCGGATAATGGAATTTTAAACGTCGGTGTACCATCATTTGCTGGCGTAAATCTCGGGGTAGAACCAAAATTAAATGGCACCGGTGTTTCGGTATTATTCCCCGAACCTAATTGAATCCCTACACCTTGAGCTGCTGGCATTTGTGTCGATGAGTTGACTGCCATAATGCCACTGGCAGAATTAATAATAGGGTTTGATGGTGTCAGTGTAACTGTAATGGTATTCGCTTTAGAGGCTCCGGTACCCTGAGTGCCATCGTTTGAGTAAAAGAAATTCCGGCCATCTTCTTTCGTCCCATAAAAATAGGGGCAATCCGTAAATTTAATACTCGCATCTATCCACGGTGTCACACTGCCGACACTTTTAAATTCGGTATTTATATTATGACTGCCCAGTTGAACATTTATATTGCTGGGTGTTGTGCAGGTACGTGAAACTATATTGATAGAACCACCAAAGTTTGCCGTCAATATTGGCATGGTAGGTACACCCTGCACATTATAATCAACCCCAACCGTGAGGAGATTAGACCCGAGCAGAATACCGGGGGTTACCGGCCCTATCTTGACTAAAGAGATATCGAATTCAGGTGCAAAGCTGCGGGTGACGGAACCAGGGGCAGTTCCCTGGGTTCTTAACCTCGGAAACGGAGTGCCCGAGTACCAGGCAACAAAGCCAATACCTGGAACACCGGTTTCATATATTTGCCCGGGATAAGGGTTCCCATTCCAGGATGATAATGGCCTGGGTGCCAGCCTTATCACATCATTTACAGTAAAAGTATGGCCTCCATCGCAATTGATCGCAGGTTGAAACGATGGCTTGAAATATTGTCGGTACAGCACTGTGCCGTCTGGCATGTCAGGACCTACAGTAATATTGGCACCCTGAAGTTGAATGGTAGTATTTATCGCCTCCCTACCCGTGATATAGGTGCAATTCAATGCATATACTGATTTTATTGGTATCAAAACCAGACAAATCATCAGGATTTTTTTCATGATGTTACTCACTTTTTACTGTCGTAGCCCGGCGCTCATCAACCTGACCCTGAGGCACACATGTCGAGGTAAAACGCATCATCGCGCTGGCTTTACCATTGGCTAATTGTGGCGGCAGAATATAGTTGAGATAACATTGTTGGCCGGTACCTTCACCCCAGCTGACTTGCAAGCGACCCCGTTCTTCGCTGACCCGCGCATAAATCTGTCCCCCTTGACCGACAGAACCCACCACTTGGCCTTTCGTGTCTAACACTTGAGCCCCAAACGGCACCGGTTCACCATCCGATTGAGTGGCATTGACCAATATTGGGTACCCTTTGGTGCTTTTATATTTCACCATCACCACCGCACCGGCATTCGGGGCCACTTTCTGACTGGTCGATTCCAGCTCCACGTCATAAGAGGTGCCTTTCGGATCAATAGTGATCTCATTCATCTGGTAGGCCGTCAGATACGGCACCACAGCATAGCCCCGTGAATCAATTTTCACGCCGGAGTAGCCGGACACTTCGGCCCCTTCTGCCCCTTTGGCTTCCACCACCGCAAACGTTTCACTGCTGTACGGCGTTAATGTCACACCACCGGGATGAGCAATCATGCTGCCGGAGAGCCCGATAGAGCCACTTTGATAACTGCTGCTACCGCCATAAGAGGCCATCGTGGTGGCTTTAGAACCGCGGTACTGACCGTTGACACTGCCACTGGCTCCCGAGCCGCCGTTACTGTTCATGGCCGTCGCCCCATAACTGAACTGGCTTTGCTCGCCAGCACTGCCAGAGACAGATGCCTGTTCGCCCCAGTCTCCCTGACCGTTGCGGTTCATTTCCAGTCGCATTTGTGGCACGTTAGCTTTGTCATTCCGCCCTAACGGGAAGCTCATACTGAGCAGATAAGTATTCTGCATCTCGCCAAATCCAGAACGACTCCGGTTCACGCTGACGCCGTAGGTCATGCTTTTATAATTATTGCTGTAACCCATCTGATACTGCTGGTCACTGCCGTCCTTATTCCAGTAATCCTGCAAAGAGCCACTGATATACATTTGGCCCCACCCCTCCGGTAATCCCTGATTGGCGGTCACGGTTAAGCGATTTTTTGCCCGATAGATACGGTTGGCATCATAGCCCTGACGTTCAGCATCAAGAGTTTGCATCGCCGTGGAAAAATCCAGATAGCCCTGAGTCGAAAAGCGGTGCGCCGCCACACTCAGATTACTGTTGGTTTCAGTAATAACCTTGCTGTAGCTGACCTGATAGCTCTGGCCACTTTCATTGCCGTCCCGCAGCCGGGTATTGGCCTGCGTCACGTCAACCGCCACCGCCCCAATCGGGGTACTGAATGCAGTCCCGACCTGTACAGCCGCGTAATCTTCACTGGCCTGCACACCGGTATAACCGGTCATGCTGTTGTTCAGGCCACGCTGATAGGTTCCCTGATAAAGACCAGGGGTAAAGGAGAGTGAATCGTTACGCACTTTACCCACTGTCAGGCTGTAACGCTGCGAACCGGGCCGCAGTAACTGCGCTACTGCCGCAAACGGCACCTGAAAATTCTGTGTGCTTCCGTCAGCTTCACGTACCGTGACATCCAAATTACCGCCGTAGCCGGTAGGATAGAGGTCATCAATGATAAATTCGCCGGGAGAAACGGTGGTTTCATACAACACCTGACCGCTTTGGCGCACGGTAACCAGCGCATTGGTCCGCGCAATGCCGCGCACTTCAGGCGCATAGCCACGTAATGATTCCGGCAACATGCGGTCGTCGGTACTGAATTGTGCACCAGTAAACGGCACTGTATCGAACAACTGCCCAGTCGTATTGGATTCCCCCAACAACACGCGGCCCTTGGCTGCCGGAATATCCCGCTGCACATAACTGTTAATACTGGTGTATTTGCTATCACCATTTTCTTGCCAGTTATACGAGCCGTTATGACGGAAATACCATGAGCCGAGGTTTAATCCGGTATTAATCCCAGCAAAAGCCGAGTTAAATGTCTGTCCGTTGGATGAACTGCTGTAGCCATTGAGCGAATAGCCCAACATCCCTGACGTCACACCGCTGTCCCACAAAGCCGGATTGACAGTACCACGGGCGGTACGAAGTAACAGCGCCTGCGGAATAGCGATATCCAGTCGTTGTTCGCCGTTGTCAAAAACCACCTGAGCATCGGGGATCAGTGACTCCAGATCGACGCAGCCCGCTTCTTTTTTTAACGGGGCCAATGATTCAGACGGTAGAGCTTCTGTCTTGAGATTAAGACTGGCAATGACCGATGAAGATAAGCAGGCATGGACACTTTTATCCTCACGGGCCTTAAATTCCACCGTCTCATTGCCAATCAGGGTATTGTTTAAATAAATATCAGCGCGATAGGTGCCGGGCAGCACACTCCCCCCTTTCGAGAAGCGGCTTAAATCAATACCGGAACCACCGTGTTCGGTATTGAGAAAGATACTGTCAAACTCAGCTGACTGGGGATGACTGGTTTGAAGAGCGTTGGTTCCTTCGACACTATCGATAGGCTCAACAGCAAAAATAGTCGGTGATAAAAAAGTAGTCATAAGAGCAGCCGCCACGGGCGTTAAGCGACCACTACGGGAAAATGTCAGTGCAGGGTGTTTCATTATTCAATTATTCCGTAGTGTACAGACGTATTCCACCCCCACGAAATAGATGTGGTCATTAGCGAATGCTCTGTATGGCTGTTATCTGTTATATATAAATTAAATTAAGGCTTAATGGGCTGACTCAATTTATTGAGTGCGCCATAATCATTAACAAATTCAAAATCAACGCTATTACCGGCGGTATTTCCCGATAACGAAAAGGTCAGCGAGTTATTAGGGCTAATCATTTTGCCTTCAACCGGCGCTTGTTTACTGCCAGTCATGCCCACCGTGACCAAAGAAACATGAAACGGGGTCGGATTAGTCGCTTTCAGTCCACCGGGGACTTTGGTCCAGATCAAAGATTGTGCGGCATCATTTGGATTGCCCACTAACCCCGCAGGACGGAAGAATAATTTAATGCGGGAGCGGAATGCCATCTGTAAATAATTCTGGCTACTACCCGCATCTGCTTTAGCTGGGATTTCCAACACATTAAGCCAGAAAACAGATTCTTTATCTTTTGGTAAAGTCGCACCGGTATAACTAATACGCAGTGTCTGGCTTTTATTTGGCTCGACTCGGTTAATAGGAGGAGTCAGCACAAATGGCACTTTTAACGTTTCCGGACGGGCATTGACATCGCCATTGTCAATCCAGCTTTGTAATACGACTGGCCCAGTGCCAGTGTTATTAACCTTGACCGTCACTTCTTTTTGTTTCTCCGGATAAATCACCCGCGTTCCGGTAATAACCACACTGGCCTGAACAGAGTATCCGGTAAATAAAATCAAGAGTAAGGTTGAGAAGACGGTGAAAAAAAGACGGTTAATAGAGTTCATGACAACCTCGACACTTAATGAAAGAGTGCATATCCTAATTCTAGCGCTTGCCATCAAAAAGGGCAGATATCTGCCCTTTTATATTTCTTCGTGACTCGTTAATACTTATTTGTACTGGATAGAGTAAACCACGTTGCTGACTACAGTACCGGGAGTGGTTGCGCCATCAGCATAATATTGAACCGCATACGGCAGTGAAGCAGAACCTGTAGAAGCATCAATATACGTGGTGCTGGTCGTCTGGTTGCTGTTACCGGCTTTAATCGGTGCCATGGCGTTAGAAGCATCCAGAAGCTCCAAGCTAACCAGACCCGCAGTACCACTCACATTCTTCAGGTGGCCGGTAACCACATCGACACTCGGACCCGCTTCGAAGAAAGCAGAAACTGTTTTCAGCGTGCCAGTACAATTGCTCAGCGCCATGCTAAAACCGGTGTTGCCAGCAACCTGATTAGCAGAAGTCAATTGGCTAGTACCGACAGTTGGCAGTACAACTGTTGCATCTGCACCCTGGCCGTCGACAGAAACATCACAAGTAGAAGCGGTCAGTTCACCGTTAAAAGTGATGGTACCGGTAGAAGCCGCTTGAGCAGCGTTCACACCAGCGAATGCAGCAACGATTGAGGCAATAATAGCTAACTTTTTCATTTAAATTTCCAATTAGTAATAGATGTATGAGTTAAATAACTCAGTACTGATGTTTGTTCATTCGATTGTGGTAATGCCACAAGAATCCATTAGATATTTATCGCTACTTGGCAATAAGAGCAGTTAATGAGTTCTTTCAAAAACTCAGTGAATTTAGAAACTCAATATATGTATTGGTAGCGAAAACGACATCTTAAATATCTTTCTATAGTAGGAGTAAAGCGAGGTTCTAATATTCACAATTTCCGTACTGTATATAAACCACCTTGGAATCCCTGAAACATCCTATTCACTGCACTCACTGGCTATGGATTGAAGTATACACGATCAAATCATCTAGTAAATATCGATAACACAGATCAATGACCTGCAATCAATATTAATTTGCAGAATAAAATTCTTAATACATCCAGTCGCAAGGTTTTTTAGATCGTTCGAGCATAAAAAGGTAATCGTAAATATTGGTTTAGATCATTTTAGTAGCTTATTATGTTTTAATTTTGAAACTTAAATTAATCCTTTTCCATATAACAACAAGAATAATCTTATTATTCCGACGATTAACACTACAAATCAAAATAAAATTCCCACTCAAATGTAGGAATTGGATCATTATTTGATCTTTGTTTTTTAAAATTCCGCCTATATTCCTCATACTTATTTCTTATCAAAGACAAACTAAAACCATGATTATTAATAATTTAATTAATACCACAGTGTCAGAATTCATCTTAGGGAACATTTGAATGTAAAGAACCGAACAGAAGCCATTTTGGATAGCTAATCCCCTCTCTTACGCAGCCAATATAACTTTATAAATTATTGTTTACAGAGTAAAAAACCACAAATGTTATAAGAATCAATTTTAAGTGCCAGTGTATTATCCTTAAGTTATTACCCCCTCCCAATTATTGATAATGATTATTGTTAATTAATGTGGCAATGATTATTATTAACAAATGAGCATCAAATAGTATAAATAAGGATAACAAAAGGCAGAGTATAAAATACGGGATTTATCTTGATACCTTTTCACTTAATATAAGTTAAATATCATTCCGTGATATGGACTTTCGGCTGAGATTAATCATTACCCTGAGGTTACACCGAGTTCCACTTATCAAACGGAATACACCCTACGTATGACCTAAATATTAGACAGAATGCAATCGCTGGGGCTTTGGTTTGAACTGGGCTGGCGGCGGGAGCAACTGGCAGACCTAGATTGCCCATAAGCTTAGCTCAAAATCGATTTAGCTAAACGTCCATTTAATTTCAACAGCAACGCCTTCTTGACGGTATAATTTACTCAAACCAACAAAAAATTATTGTAATACGATAATTTTATCACCATACTCTGCAGGAAATTTCATTTTATTAAGGACGATTTAAGCATGAAACAACCTATAACCGACCAAAAGCAACATTCCTCGACTCGCCTCAGCTTGGTGGGCAAAGGCACGGCGATACTTGCTTGGGGGTTAGGCATTGTTTATACCGTCGGTGAGCTCTATATGTGGTTCAACCATGGGACCATTATGCTACAAGGGATTTTGCAAGCGTTTTCAGACAGTCAACCTCTCCTAGCCGAGCCGAGCTTTCAACTTTCCAAGATGGCAATCGCGCTGCTTTTTATTCTCAATTTCTTGCCGATTATCGTCACCTCTGCAGTTTGGTTGCTAGCTGGGCTTTTCTTCCTACGCTTATCCAGAAATGAGTTGTGGACTGCCCGTAACTTCAAGCTTCTATGGGCTGCAGGTATATTGAACATACTCAGCCCTTTCTTGTATCAACTGAGCTGGACAGGACAAAGCTTGGCGATCTCACTGGATTTACCACCGGGGGAAAGAATATTTGTATTTTCCTTAGGGCTATCAACCAACAGTGTTTATGATGTTGTCGTCGGTATCATACTTTGCGCATTCGCTTGGATGATTCGAGAATCTACTAAAATTCATCAAGAGAATGAGCTCTATATATAAGGTCTTTAGGTGGCAATTATAATTACACTTGATGTCATGATGGCCAAAAGAAAAATTCGCTCAAAGCAACTTGCTGCAGCGGTCGGTATAACTGAAGCCAATTTGTCGTTAATGAAGAATGGAAAAATAAAGGGCATTAAGCTTAATACTGTCGAGCGTCTGTGTAAGGCGCTGGAATGCCAGCCCGGCGATCTATTTTGCTATGAGGAAGACTCCGATCATGAATAAAGTTTTTTAGCCACCTTCAGTCGTTGTGACTGCTTAGCGGTTGTCCTTCATCGAGGGAGAAATCATGGAGGTTAATCGCTGAGGATGGTCACGGCAGTGGCTCTCGCAAGCTAATTTTTTAGCGCGCGCTCATACAAGTTTGAATAATAGCAACGCGTTATATTCCCTATCTTTTCGGGGATTTCCCCTGCCCGAAATTCGTGAACAATGGCATTCTTAGAATATTATTTGGAAAATACTTTTAATTGTTATTTATGGAGAAATATCATGCCTAATTTATTAATGCTTATTGCTTTACTTCGAAAATTAATAAAATTTATTGTTTCATTCTTTCTGATATCCACCCCGTTGATGGCTGTAGAGCCTTTGGTATTAAAGGATAGTGACTCGATGTTCTCCTATAAAGACAACAGAGCATGTATTAACAAGATCTGTTTGGAGTCCAAAAACAACAAAATGCCGGATATGTTCGAGAAACCTGATCGGTTTAGCCAGCGGGAGCGAACCGATCCATGGTCTACTTATGATTTTGATCATTCTAGCAATTTTGATAATTCCAGCAATAGCGTACGTCTTAGCATAGACCTTTAGCCGGGAGATTAACTCATCCACCAGCATAGC
This sequence comes from Yersinia massiliensis, assembly GCF_003048255.1. NCBI lineage: Bacteria > Pseudomonadati > Pseudomonadota > Gammaproteobacteria > Enterobacterales > Yersiniaceae > Yersinia > Yersinia massiliensis. The sequence continues at coordinate 904,731 of NZ_CP028487.1, read as the reverse complement.
CACCTTGATGAAAGTGCTTTAGGGTTTGTTTATGCGGGTTCAGGCAAGGTTATAGTCGAGGGTAACGACAGCGTCTTTTTTATCACGTAGGCTTTCTAAAATTCGTTACTTTTGTTTTTTAGACGCAATTAAGCGGCAACTATTTCAACAAGAGATGACAATATGAAGAAGTTATTTAATATGAAATTAGTTAGAAAATTCACTGTCGTTGCACTCTTTATTTTCTCAGCACCCGCTTTCTCATTGAATCAGGAAACGAGTCACTTTGAAAAAGCATTACTCGGCCCAGAACAAATCAAAGAAGCCATTGCCTATCAGAAGGAAGCAGATAAAAATCAGGATGTTCAACCGGGAGAGGGGGAAAAATGGTTCGACGTTATCTTAGGGCAGGAACCTATTATCATCAGCGCGCCACATGCGACTCAACCATTCCGGGATGGAAAGTATCGTTTCTCTGACGGAGGAGGGACAGCAGCTCTGGCGATCATGTTGGGGAAACTGACGAATTCGACTGTTATCTTCACCACAAAAGCCTCCCCGTCAGATCCCAACTACTACGATGATAATGATTATAAAGTGCAGCTAGCCGAATTAATCAAAACTCAAAAACCGAAACTCATTATTGATATTCACGGCAGCCACCCTTTTCGGCCCTATGATGTCGATATTGGAACGATGAATGGAGAATCGCTGCTGGGTAAAGACGAACTGCTCACTAAACTCATCGCCTCATTACGAAATGAGGGCATTTCCAATTACTCTAATAACTATTTTGCCGCCTCCAAGAACGAAACCATTACCAAATTCGGCGCAGCACATGGCGTGCCAACGATCCAATTGGAATTTAGCAGCGTTTGGATGGTGCCAAGTGACGGTAATTATGAATCACATCGGTTTGCACAACTGCTCCAAGGCATGGTGCGTTACGTCAATAGTGTAAATAATGCCCCTTAAAACATGGCCGCCCCAGGGCGGCATAAAAAGTCGGGGGAAAGCACCATTGGCCGCGGCGACAACCCCCTATCGCAATACCAAGACAGTTTGCCGATTTTGAGCCCTTACACTGTCATCCAATCATCCCAAGCGGGTGTTGCAGATATTTTTTCCACAATAAAATCAATAAAACTTCTCACTTTAGGGTCCTGATAATGACCTGGGTGGTAGAGCGCAAAAAGGCTGTATTCATGCTCTTTCACATCATGATCGAGCAAAACAGGAATCAACTCTCCATTAGCTATATGATCCCCCAGCAGATAAGTTGGCAAATTGACGATCCCTTGATGATGAAGAGCCGCCTCTAATAACCCCAACGTGCTATTCACTTCAACGATATTATTGGTTTTTAATGCCTGTGAATGACCGTCGTCATCTATAAATTGCCAGCTATCGGACACATTTGGATTGATTAGGCAATCGTGTGACTTTAAGTCTGCTTGAGTTTTAGGCACACCACGATGTTCTAAATAACGCTTACTCGCGCAATAGACCCAGTTGATCTTACATATTTTTCTTAAAGCAAAGTTAGTCGGCGGGTGCGCGGTAATACGCAGAGCAATATCAATATTCTCTTCATTCAGATTGATATTTTGATCGTTAAGATCAACCGACAGCCTGACATCTGGATTGATATTTCGATACTCACTGTACAAACGCATCAGATGGCAAACGCCAAAGGCAATTGAACAGGTAATTTTAAGCTGGCCCTGCGGGTGACTGCGGAAACTGGAGGTATTGACCAAAGAATCATCAAGATCCATCAACAAGTGCTGCGCACGAAACAATAGATATTTACCGGGTTCGGTTAAAATAAGGTTGCGTGTCGTCCTTTTTAGCAAAACGACACCAAGGTGTTCTTCCAGTTGAGAAATACTGCGGCTCACCGAAGAGGGCGTCAGGTTCAATTTCTGCGCCGCGGCTGAGAAGCTATTACATTCCACAACCTTAATAAAAATCTCTAACTGCCGGAAAATAGCGTAGTTATCAATTTTTGCCTTAAATAAAACTGAAGATTTGCTTGAAGACATCATCTGCCAATACCCCTTTTATGAGTTTATGCTGGCGGGCGAATCTGGCAACGGAGTATCCACAATACTCTAGATTAGTAAAATTCCCATTATCTTACAGTGAGCTATATTCTTTGGAATGGGATGCTATCTGCATTTTTTATGCCTATTTCTATCAAAACACCCTAGAAATAAGACAGACATCAACTTTTGCGTTTTATGCACAAGTCTTTTCATTTAATAGCACTGCCAACGACTGTTAGTTTAGCTTCCCTGTACGTACTATGCCTGTATATCAGTATGGTTTTTTGGCATACATGATGTTTTAAAAAAACATCTCATTTCGTGAGAATACTAATTCTAATTATCTTGCGACAGGAAGAAAACGATGAATAGCATAATAAACGCAGATACAAAATCAAAAACCGCTTATAATAACGTTCCTTTTACTCGATATGACTTCGGCTGGGTTATTCTCTGTATTGGTATGGCGATTGGCTCCGGTATTGTGTTTATGCCGGTACAAGTGGGCATTAAAGGTATTTGGGTCTTTATTGCCTCTGTTATCATTTCATATCCCGCCATATATTTGTTGCAAAGTCTTTATCTTAAAACACTGTCAGAAAGTGAGAACTGTGAAGATTATACCAACGTCATCACACAATATTTGGGCCGAAACTGGGGCTTCTGGCTAGGTATTGCCTATTTCCTGATGCTATTGCACGGAATGTTTTCATACTCTCTCGCCGTCACCTTTGACAGTGCCTCCTACATCCAAACCTTTGGGCTGACCGAAGGGCTACTATCAAACTCTATCTGGTATGGATTGGCGGTTCTGGTGGTATTAGTTAGCATTGCCGCTCAAGGAGAACGCTTACTATTCAAGATATCCGGCCCGATGGTTTGCATAAAATTCGGCATCATTGTCGTATTAGGCATTGTGATGGTCCCGCATTGGAACTTTAATAATATTACCGCCTTCCCTGCGCTGTTGCCGTTTATGCGCGACGTGTTTTTAACATTGCCCTTTACCCTGTTTTCTATTTTATTCGTTCAAATACTTAGCCCCATGAATATTGCCTATCGTAAAATTGAATCAGATAAGCGTATTGCCACTTATCGAGCGATTCGCGCTAACCGTGTCGCTTATATTATCCTTGCGGTTGCCGTATTGTTCTTTGCCTTCTCATTCACCTTTGCCATTAGCCATGAACAAGCCGTTTCCGCTTTTGAGCAAAATATCTCCGCACTTGCCATTGCAGCACAGGTTATTCCTGGATCAGTTGTTAGAGTCATGAGTGCGTTATTGAACATTTTTGCCATATTAACGGCATTCTTGGGTATTTATCTCGGTTTCCAAGAAGCAATCAAAGGGATTGTGACCAATATTATTTGTCGCTTTATTCCAGAGGAAAAGATAAATCAGAAAGTACTTCATATTGCGATTAGCGTTGGCGTTGTATTAGGCTTATGGGCTTGGATTTCAACCCGCTTCTCTATCCTGTTCTTTATGCAGCTCGGGAGCCCTTTGTTTGGTCTGGTATCATGCTTAATTCCTTGCTACCTCGTTTATAAAGTCGAAACACTGCATAAATTTAAGGGACCAGCAGTTTGGTTTATCACTTTCTTTGGCATATTACTTTGCTTATCACCCTTCTTTAAATTTTTCGAATAAATGATGATTGTCGATATTGCTCTATTCAATGAGGTTAGCAATGAGTAAAAAACCAAACTCGGATTTCAGCATGGGCACCCGTATTACACAGGTCGGCAGAGATCCCGCGAAACAAGCCGGTTTTGTTAACGCCCCCGTTTATCGAGGTTCAACGGTTATTTTCCCGACCGTTAGCGATATTGAACATAACCGAGCCGAATTTAATTACGGAACGATGGGAACGCCGACAATCGCCAACCTGGAGAATGCTTGGAGCGAACTGGCAGGTGCAGCAGGAACCGTATTGTCACCATCAGGACTGGGTGCCATTGCGCTGGCATTACTGACAACACTGAAAGCCGGTGATCACCTGCTCATGCCAGATAGTGTGTACAAACCCACCCGCCTATTTTGTGCTGGGATGTTGGGCAAAATGGGCATCGAAACCACCTACTATGACCCTTTAATTGGCGCTGACATAAAAACCTTGTTCCGCCCGAATACATCGACCCTGTTTTTGGAATCGCCTGGTTCTCAAAGTTTTGAAATTCAAGATATCCCAACGATGACAGCGTTAGCGAAAAGACAGGGGATCGCGACCATCATTGATAATACTTGGGCCACACCGATATTTTTCCGCGCCCATGAACATGGCTGTGATCTTTCCGTTGAGGCCGGCACGAAATATTTAGGGGGACATTCCGATTTACTCATGGGTGTGGTTTCTGCCAACGAGGATTGGTGGCCTAAATTACGGGAAACCTATGATCTGATGGCAATGTTGCCAGGTGCAGAAGACTGTTTCCTCGCCCTGCGGGGGTTACGGACGATGTACTTGCGATTGAAAGAGGCCGAAAAGCGCGGTCTGGAGATGGCTCACTGGCTTAAATCCCGCCCGGAAGTATTGAAAGTCCTGCATCCTGCGCTCCCTGATTGCCCAGGACATGAATTTTGGCAACGAGATTTTAAAGGCTCGTCTGGCCTTTTCTCTCTTATTTTACAACCGGAATACACCAAAGCTGGCGTTGATAATATGTTGGATAACATGTCTATTTTCGCCATGGGCTACTCTTGGGGAGGGTTTGAAAGCCTCGTGATTCCTTTTAATTGTGCTGAATATCGTACCGTAACGCAGTGGCAACCCGGCGGTCGGGCACTGCGTTTGCAGATTGGTTTGGAAGATATGGATGAACTGAAAGCCGATCTGGCACAAGGGTTTGAGCGCTTAAAACAAGCGGTCTAGAACATCATTTCCATTAAGGTGATCGACGATGCTCGGTCACCTACTCTTCTCCTACTTTTCCCCTAATGATAATTGGCGCAATCGCCGAATAAATGGCCCTGATTCATCGATAACAACCTGCGACGATGGCTGGTTGAGGCATTCCAATGAGATGGCTCCTTGATAGCCGGAAAACTGGAGTTGTCGATAGATATCATCAAAAGAAAGATGGCCGTACCCCGGAAACGCACGATTAGAATCGGCAAAATGCACGTGCCGTAACCGAGTCCCCATCAGTTGGATCGCCTGTGCAAAATGTTGATCCTCAATATTCGCATGAAACACATCCCATAGAATGCCAACATGAGACGGTGAGCCAATGAAATCAAGGAAAGACACCATCTCGGCTGCGCTGTTGATATGTTCCACCTCATAGCGATTTAGCGCTTCTATGATGAGGGTGACACCACTGCGCTGAGCATAATCGAGACAAGGGCTTAATCCTTCGGCCAGTAAATGGCAGTAATTATCGGCACTGAGTGAGTATCCGGATGCGCGCAATGAACCAATGGTGACATAGGACCCCAGTGTTGCCGCGGCATCAATATGGCGATAAATACGTTGTTGAGTACGCTGTAATACTGCGGGATCTTGCGTCAATAATGACAGACCGTCTCGCTTACGGGCCTGCCCACTGGCAATCGTCGTACACTTCAGATCATGCGCTGCTAATGCCTTGGCTATAGTCTTAATATCGATATCGTTATAATCAGAAATACACAGCTCAGCCGCATCAAAGCCGCTCTCTTGCAACCAAGCAAGTCCCTGATAAAAATCCGCAGCGCGGAAAGGGGAAAAAATGGCATCATACTGGCAGGTGAGCGTCGCACTAAATTTAATCATCATCTCATTCCATGTATAAATAGCTAAGCCTTGCTCCCCGATGCAATAGCACGGGGGAGCTTATATTGAGGGCGATGCAGGTTATTTCATGGCGCGCTTTAGGATACGTTCGGCATTTTTGGCAAAGAAAGAGGCTGCCTCTTTCACGGTGAAATCTCCTTGGTCTATTTTCTGAATTGTTTCATGGTAAAGAGAGACAAACTGCGGGTAATCGAAATAAGGTGACGTGGGAATATTGTGGGGCAGAGCCATAAATGATTTCAGCCCTGCGACAGCAATACTGCTTTCCTGAATCGTGCCATCCTGCAATAACTGCTGATAGGCTTTGTCACTGATCGGTACGCCTCTCTCCAGCCCCATCGCTTTGATGCCTTCAGGTTCGTTCATCAGGAAGTTAACCAATAAAGCGGCTTCTTCCGGATGCTTCGTCGTGCGGCCAATGCTAAACATCATGGTAGGTTTAAAGAATAAGCCCGCATCTTTTGCTCCTGGCAACATGAAGAACGGCCCCAGTTCCAGCTTGTTATAAGGCGGCTGTAGACTATTTTCATACATGGTAGCGTTGGTATTCCACATATAAACGCCACCCCACGCGCCATTAATCCATGGCTTCATTTCCCACGTATTCGCTTTTCCATAAGAGGCTAAGACACGCTTGGAAGGGAATACATGGCTGTCGACCAGATCTTTATAAAGTTGGAAAAACTCTTCCCACTGTGCGGCGGTGTAATTGAATTTTCCTGTTTTTTCATCAATAGCAGGAATGTTGTATTTCTGCGCCATATAAGAGTGCAACAGCGTCAGTGATTCCATGTAGTCCAGAACCAATGGATAGCTATTGTTATTTTTGGCTTTAAACGCGATTCCGGCAGCTTTCAGCTCATCCCAACTTTGCGGATAAGCAACCCCCATCTCTTCCCAAAGCTTTTTATTGTAATAGAAACTGCGGGCGGTCATGGCGACCGGAATACCGTTAAGTTTGTTATTTACCGTCACGCTATTGAGCGATTCTGGGTCATATTGCGTCAGATCGAGCGTCTTAGCGACTTGACGCAAATCATAAAATCCAGAGCCATTCTTGGAGAATATAGGCAGCCAGTTCCAGTTGGTTTGGATAACATCAGGCTCTTTGCCACCGGCGATTTGGGTAGTAAAGCGTGATAAATACCCCTCCCAACCCGCATACTCTGCCTGAACTTTGATATTGGGATACTGCTGCTCAAATGCTTTTATTGCCTGAAGTGTCGCTTGATGGCGGCTATTTCCCCCCCACCATGAAAATCTTAACTCTACGTCTTCCGCCAGCGCCATGCCGGATGTGGCTAACAACAAGATTGAAGCAATAATTCCTGGTGTCTTAAACATAACTAAACCCTCTTATTATTATTGAATACTGTCGAGAATTGAGGCTGGAATAGTGGCAAGGTACAACGCCGGCAGACCATCTTTATCCGAGGAGAAGAGCACACTCTTTTCATCGGGTGTAAAGGAAGGATGGGGATGAGTCACTTGACGATCGCCATCGAGTACCGCCCACGAACTACTGTGCTTCGCTATCCTGTGGTTCTTTTGGTTCTTCAGATCGAAGAGGTAGAGGTAAGGGTCAGTGGCATCGCCATACTTGTCATTGTCGACGATGTCGATAGGCTTGCCAGAGCCGTCACCGACCGCCAATTGCCCATTGTGATTGCTCATCACATGTGAACAAGGCGGCATCGCGACAATTTTTTCATCCAGACCCGTATCAGGGGAAACTCGGCATAAATAGCGCACTGGACTGTCTTTTACATAGGTGACGTACATCATGGCCGAGCCATCCGGCACCCAAAATTCATGGGTATAACTTTCCCCTGGTGCCGGTTGTTTAACCCGACGAATATGGCTTCCATCTTCATTCATCAGCCACATGCGGGTTTCTACTCGATCCAGTGGCCCCTCATGGCAAAATGCCACGGTATTATCGTCATAAGGGCGGTATATCGGGTGACCTAGCCACTGGTTTTCCTGTAACAACGTCGTGCGGTGCCCATTGTGCAAATCCACTCGAATCACTCGGCAAAGTGGCTGTTCTTCATAAAACTGTTGGAATACAGTCCAGTCACTGACCGGTCGCCAGCTATCGCGATGGATTTCCACGCCAACCAGCTTGGTACAGTCAGAGTTAGCCACCCAAGTGCCATAGCCGACCCACTCATCCGCCACCTGATACACCGAGATCTCTGACAAGTCCTTCAATGTCACGCGCATCAGGTTACGTTCACTTTTGACGTAATAGAGATACTGTTCGTCAGGCGAGAGGAACCCGCCAAAGGTGTTATCTCCTGCCCCTTCGGTCAATTGAGTCGCGATCCCGCTGGACAATTCAAGCCGGTAATAATTACGGAACCCGTCGAATTCTGCGGCGAAAATCAGTGAGCGCCCTTCGTCCAGAAAACACTTTTGATAAAAGTAGTTACGATGACAAATCACATTGGTGGGTGTCAGCCTAGTGACCCGTGAGCCCGTATCTTCGTCGATATACTCATGATATTCGAGTGGATAAATATCGCCCTTTGCCATGGTTATTGCTCCCTGTTATGCCGCGACAACAGTTTTCTGCCGACGGGTAATTGATCGATAAAAATAGGTTGATTGTGTTGCATGGATAAATTGCCGCAGATCCCCGTCAGAATGGACATCGCGCCTGCGTGACTATCTGCACGTCGCTTTAGAGGGTCTGGACCGGGATTGCCAAATAGCTCGGCTAATATCAAGGCATCACCGCCGCCATGCCCGCCTTGCCCGTATTCAACCGCAATACGCTCAGGCGCACCGAACATCGGATACCATGTAATTTCGCAGTCCATCAGGCTGCCTTCTTCTTTGCGTTCTCCCCCACCATTGACGTAGGAGTTCTCCACCAGCTTCATTTCCAGCCGACCTTTACTGCCGTTGAAGGCAATATTTAATCCCTCCCAAGGTTGATAAGCATTCAGGGAGTAAGTTAATAAGGTCTTGTTGCGGTACTTCACCATGACCGCCAAGGTGTCTTCGATACTGATGCCATCGCTAAAAACGCTTTGATCACGCAGGTAGCCATCTTCGTGCTCTGCATCTAGATACAAACTCTTGAGCATGTCTCGCTCTGCCATATGCAGGGCAAAGGGGTCGTTGCGGGCATGTGGGGCGTTGTGACAGCGCGGGTAGAAATCTGTCACGCCGCGATTCTCGGCATTTTCCTTGCCATAAAAACGCAGGTCACCCTGAGCAAAGACGAATTCGGGTACTGAATCGAGCCAGAAGTTGACGAGATCGAAATGATGGGTGGATTTGTGCACCAGCAATCCGCCGCTGTTACGTTTATCGCGATGCCAACGGCGGAAATAGTCGGCACCATGTTGAGTATTTAGCAGCCATTCAAAGTGCACGGAAAAAATATCACCCACCGTGCCATTGAGGATTAACTCGCGCAGTTTGCTGTGATGGGGTGCATAGCGATAGTTAAATGTGACACGCAGATCGCGCCCCGTTTTTTCGACGGTCTCCACAATGGCAAGACAGCGTTCGGCATCAATCGTCATGGGTTTTTCTGTAATAACGTCGCATCCCAATTCCATTGCACGGATGATGTAGCGGTCGTGTGTGCGATCCACGCTGGTGACAATCACAATATCGGGCCGATGCTGGGTAATCATTTGTTCAAAATCGGCGGCTTTCCACGTCGTGACCGCTGGATGGCCCCATTTTTCGAGATTGCGATTGGCATAATCCATGCGCGTTTGATTCGAATCACACAGTGCGACCAGACGTGCTGTTTGTCGGTAGGTGGTCGCAATGGCCTCCAAATACATCCCCGAACGCCCGCCAGTGCCGACCAGTGCATAGGTCTTCATATACTCGTTTCCCCTTCCTTTCGCTGATTCACAGGACTGCGATTGACTCACCACAACCCCCGTTCTACTATCCGTTCACTTGGATGACGTACCCACGCAGTTTGTAGGAGAACCACTATGGGTAGCTCGACACCGCTGCTGTTCATTGAGATAAACACGCCCGCTATGTGGCAATGGGATGTGTTTCTCGACCTGATGCGTCATATCAAAAAACTCCCCTTTAATGGCCTGATCGTGCATCAGCAATCACTGCTGGCCCTATTAGCCAAACCTTCACCGCGATGCCCGAGAGCCACGGTCGAACACATGTTGTTGGCTCGAAATAACGCCCTGCAATATCTGCAAAAAGTGGGGCAATATTGCGAAGAAAATCATCTTCAGTTATGGCTGCAAGGTGAGGCGACACCGGATAACCACGAGTTACGCCGTAAATTTCCTGAATATTTTCTTTCCACTGATTCCGATAATGAGGCGGCATTTCTTAACCTATTTTTTGGTGAAACATTGCCAGAAATATTGAGCCACTTGCCCACAGTACGCGGGTTGCGGCTGTCCCTCTCAACCCCCACCGTCCACCGAACCGAGTGGGCAACCGCCCTTCAGTGCCTCTACCAGAACCTACGCCTTCAGGGCCGCCAATTAGTTTTGCGCGACTATCAGGACAAAGAGTGGCCCCGCCAGCAATTAAAGATGGCGTTAGATGCTTTACCTCATGATGTTCGGGCTTCTATGAAAGCCACAGAATTGGACTATCGTCCTGGATTTGCTAACAACCCTAACTTGACCAGCCTATCCGGCTATCGTAAGTGGGTGGAATTCGACCTTTGGGGCATCGAATATGGTTGGGCACTGCTTCCGTGTTGCCTATTAGACGAACTGCAAAAGCGTCTACACTGGGCCAGCCAAAATCTAGGCGATGAACTTGAGGCCATCACCGCGCGCATCAACTGGGAGTGGCTCCCGAATAACCCACTCTTGGGGGCCGTCAATGAACTCAATTTGTTCGGCCTCTCGCGCTTAATCCGTACCCCTACCGTCTCGTCACAGGCTATTTTTACCGAGTGGTTAGCCCCCCATTGCGTGCACCCCCTGCCGCAACAGGAAATTGACGATCTGTTTGCCATTTACACCTCCAGTTATGACTGGATCTGCAAAACTTCCAGCTTGCTCGGCCGCTTATTACAGCGCCATAGCCAGCCACCTTTTGATTTTGAACAAGCGCTACAGTTGCTCCATATGGACACTCGCAGCGCCAACTGGTCACAATCTTTCCAGCCACTGATGCCCCCTGATGATGAAGTTGTTGGCGAGCAACAGATGCAACTCATCGCACTGGAAAAACAGAAATCTCGTTTCTTGGCTGAATATCTCCGCACTCAAGTGAACAAGAAATTACCCGCCATGGCGCTCACTGATACCTTCAAACAGACCCTTATCGATACTTGGGAACGTGCTTTTTGGTATACACGCGCTTTTAGTCATATTACGGAGGCTTTTGCACTCCGCTTGTGGATCCACAAGTATGGCGAACACCCTGAACAGCGACAGAAGCTACTGATCTCATTACAAAAGTTGAACCAGTTCATCACTGAACTTGAAGTGTGGTTTGCTGCCACAGGGGAGCACCACCCTTACACATTTAAGCTATTACTTGACCCACAAAGAATTCGGCATTTGGCCATGAGTTTGTTGTGTGATGCTTCTGCCCCTCTAAGCTTGAAATGAGCATAAGCATTTCACCTGAGAAATAAACGGGGCGAGTGGTGGGAAGAGAGGGAGAAAACGCGGTATTCGAGTAATGTGTGAGCAATGTTACAGAAGCCAAAAATTGTGCATGATGGCTGTCACAGAATGGCGACACTAAAGTGTGATGTTGGTCATTCCGCTTTTTATCTTTAAGTTTATCTCCGACGACAAGTTTATTTCCGGTGGCTTTGATATTGAGGCGGCATACAGTAAAGCCTGAAATATGACCTATTTCAGGCTTTATGGCATTTCCCGAATACGCATTATCTTTTCGGTTTTAGCTCTAGAATAGCTATCTAAACAGCGTCATTAACTCGGTGGGCACTATTCATTTTTAGCGAAGATCGCCCACTTTAATGTGGTCCATGTCATCAAATACCTGATTTTCACCCACCATGCCCCAAATGAAAGCATAGGCGCGAGTACCCACTCCAGAATGAATCGACCAGCTTGGCGAAATCACCGCTTGTTCATTTTGCACAATAATATGGCGAGTTTCTTGAGGTTGCCCCATCATATGAAATACACAGCTATCTTCTTCTAAACCAAAATAGAAATACACTTCCATACGCCGTTCATGTGTGTGGCATGGCATAGTATTCCAGAGATTGCCGGGTGCCAGCTCCGTCAACCCCATGCTCAATTGGCAAGTTTCTAGCACGTCTGGAATAAAGTATTTGTTAATGGTGCGACGGTTGCTCGTGAGGTTATCACCCAACGTCACCTGAGAAGTTTCTGCTGGCGTCACGTGCTTAGTGGGATATGCCCTATGCGCAGGTGCACAATTATAATAAAAGCGCGCTGGTTGCTGGGCATCCGTACTGGCGAACACCACATCTTTAGCGCCTTTACCGACATAGAGCCCGTCACGCTGGCCCATCCCGTAACAGGTACCATCAACCGTCACCGTTCCCGCCCCACCGATATTAATGATCCCCAGTTCACGACGCTCCAGAAAATAGCTGACGCCAAGCTGTTTCCCAACGTCACAACCGATAGTGACAGATTGGGTGACCGGCATGACACCACCCACGATAATGCGGTCAATGTGGCTGTAGGTCATCGTGAACTCATCTGCGCAGAAAAGCGTTTCTATCAGAAACTCTTTGCGTAGCCCTTGGGTATCAAGACTTTTAGCATGGTCGCTATGGATACTTTGACGAACATCCATTTTAGCTCCTTATCGTTTTGGTTTGAGGCTGCCGATAAATTTATACGCACCGATATAGCGGGTTCAAGAATGATAATCTTCGCTAAAAATAAGCCCGAGATTAATCAATAAAAACAGCCCGTTATCGCCCGATTTAATCAACTTTCAAATATAACAAAAAGCATATTATCAGTTCTTCGAAGCGTAAAATGTGACAACCAATAAAATAATATTCCATTTATAATGAACCTTAATTCCATTTAATCAACGGAATTAGCTGAAGACATGCAGTCTTGTCAGACCAAATAGGGAGCGGTACACATAAAATCAAATGAAGTAACGCTAAAATTGCAGAAAAAGTATGACGCGACGCAAAGTTATCACACCAAAATAATCAAGCCATTGGATCTTAATAACACTCACAATATAAATAACTTATATTTATCAAATAAATACAAAGTAATACTATACGGTTAATCTACCTACCCGAGACTGAAACGACTTTCCACTTTTGTGATATCACTCAATTTACAAAGCTGTATAATAAGTTACTTTGTGTTACATCTGATTCGCCAATGACATCTTTGGCAACCTATTAAAAACAGACTGTTCAATACAGATTGGGCTTTATCTGGCGTTCAGTTTATGTCTCAAAACCAGCTCATTACAGCAGGGTCATATCAGATAAAAATAACACCTGGGCCATATTCCAACCGTGTTTTGATTCACTGAGTCCTCCCCAGGTTTTTTAGTTCACTTCTGGAGATCACCAAATGGAATTATCAAAAACGCTACTCAGTCTTTGCCTCGCTTCCACAACATTATTCATCAGCCATACTTCTGTAGCCGCGCAGCAAATTAAAGCCGCAGATGTTCATCCCGCAGGTTACCCAAACGTCGTTGCCGTTGAGCATATGGGTGAAAAATTAAAACAAGCTACCGATGGCCGACTGGAAATTAAAACCTTCGCCGGTGGGGTATTAGGTGATGAGAAACAAGAGATAGAACAGGCGCAAATCGGTGCCATCGATATTATCCGCGTTTCCATGTCACCGGTTGCCGCGATCTTGCCAGAAGTTGATGTCTTCACCCTCCCCTATATTTTCCGCGATGAAGATCATATGCATAAGGTGCTGGACGGTGAGATCGGTCAGGAGATTGGCCAGAAAATTACCGACAGCGCCAAGTCAAAAATGGTCTTCCTGGGTTGGATGGATGGCGGCACCCGCAACATGATCACTAAAAAACCAATCAATAAGCCAGAAGATCTGCAAGGGATGAAAATCCGTGTTCAAGGCAGCCCAGTCGCACTCGCCACATTGAAAGCGATGGGCGGGAATGCGATCAGTATGGGCGTCAGCGAAGTCTTCAGCAGTATGCAGACTGGCGTTATCGATGGAGCTGAAAACAACCCTCCGACTTACATCGCGCATAACTACATGCCTGTCGCCAAAAACTACACCCTTACTGGCCATATGATTATTCCGGAAGTGTTTCTCTACTCTAAAGCCAAGTGGAACAAGTTGTCTGCAGAAGACCAACAATTGATCTTGAAACTTGCGAAAGAAGCCCAAGCCGAGCAGCGCCAATTGTGGGCAGCCTATAACCAAGAGTCTCTGGATAAAATGAAAGCTGGTAACGTCAATATTCAAGATATTGATCGCGATTATTTCTATAAAGCCACCCAACCCGTTCGCGATGAGTTTGGTAAAAATTACCAAGATCTGATCCAACGTATCGAAGCGGTCCAATAATCGTCTGGGGTGGAGGCGTCGTTCTCCACCTCTCTTTTTCTGACTAGGACCTAGGGGATTATTATGTCTCGCTCCTACTTATCGCTCATGGATTTCTTGTACCGTTTTTCTATCTGGTTGGCCGGTTTCGCCTTGCTCGTCATGACCGCCGTGATCCCCGTGGGTATTTTTGCCCGTTATATTCTCAACACGGGCCTCTCATGGCCAGAGCCTGTCGCCATTATCTGCATGGTGACATTTACCTTCATTGGCGCTGCCGTCAGCTATCGCTCTTGCTCTCACATTGCCGTTAGCATGTTGACTGACCGACTTTCGGAACCCATGAAGAAGGTTTGTTCCGCGCTCACCAATCTTATGATGCTCGCCATCAGCCTATTCATTCTCTATTACGGCGCTAACTTGTGCTTAGAACTGTGGGAACAACCCGTCGCGGAGTTTCCTGTTTTAACCGCAGGAGAAACCTACCTGCCGTTGCCAATAGGCTCATTTATCACGCTGCTGTTCATTATTGAGCGTATCTTTTTAGGCCCACAGAACCACCGTCCGGTGGTCATGCTGGGTAATTCCTGAGTCGTCATAAGGAGTTGATAGTATTATGGATGCACTTATTTTACTCATGACGCTCGGTGTCATGCTCGCCATTGGCGTTCCTGTTGCCTACGCCGTTGGCATTAGTGCGATCGTGGGCGCCTTTTGGATAGACTTACCACTCGAAGCGGTCATGATCCAGATAACCAATGGCGTCAACAAATTTTCGCTGTTGGCTATCCCGTTCTTTATTCTGGCTGGAGCCATTATGGCGGAAGGGGGAATTGCCCGCCGTCTGGTGAATTTCGCCTATATTTTTGTCGGCTTTATCCGCGGTGGCCTGTCATTGGTTAATATCGTGGCCTCGACCTTCTTTGGCGCGATTTCCGGTTCATCCGTGGCAGATACTGCCTCTATCGGTTCAGTCATGATCCCGGAAATGGACAAGAAAGGTTATCCGCGTGATTTTGCCGCAGCGGTCACTGCCAGCGGCTCAGTTCAGGCGATACTGACCCCGCCTAGCCATAACTCAGTTATATACTCACTGGCGACCGGCGGCACAGTCTCCATCGCCTCACTGTTTATCGCCGGGATCTTGCCAGGTTTATTATTGAGCCTGACACTCATGGTGATGTGCGTCTGCTTTGCCCATAAACGTGGCTACCCGAAAGGCGAACGTGTTCCCTTCCGCCAAGCGCTGAAAATCTTCGTGGATACGTTGTGGGGATTGATGACCGTTGTCATCATCATGGGTGGGATTCTTTCAGGCATCTTTACCGCGACTGAATCTGCCGCCATCGCCTGTTTGTGGTCATTCTTCGTCACCATGTTCATCTATCGTGACTACAAATGGTCTGAATTGCCTATTCTGATGTTCCGTACGGTGAAAACCGTCACTATCGTGATGATCCTGATTGGCTTTGCCGCCAGTTTCGGTGCCATCATGACCTATATGCAACTGCCCACGCGGATCACCGAGTTCTTCACCTCTATCTCAGACAACAAATATGTCATCCTACTGTGGATCAACATCATGTTGCTGTTGATCGGCACCTTGATGGACATGGCACCCTTGATCCTGATCTTGACCCCAGTGTTACTGCCGGTCGCGATCAATCTAGGCATCGACCCTGTTCATTTCGGTATGATCATGCTCGTTAATCTCGGTATTGGCCTGATCACTCCGCCTGTGGGTTCGGTACTTTTCGTCGCCAGTGCTGTCAGTAAACAAAAGATAGAGCAGGTAGTGAAAGCCATGCTCCCATTCTATCTCGCCCTATTCTGTGTGCTCATGCTAGTCACCTATATTCCAGCCATCTCGCTGTTCTTGCCTAAATTGTTTGGTGTACATACCGGATAATGGCGGCGATAAATCGATAAACAAACCCATTCTGCTCCGGAGTGGGTTTGTTATTTTTATGCAGGAACAACCTGTCGGTGTTAGGGCACCATCAAGCTCACTGAGATTATACGCGCTCAGAATTCATCTTAGAAAATAACCACTGAGCAAAACTCTGCATCGCGGCGGTTTCAGTACGGGATTGAAGACGAGTCAACCAATATCCTCCCAAGCTAACCGTCGTACTAAAAGGCTGAATAATGCGTTCACTGCGTAGCAAATGCATAAACATAGACGGTGGGGCCAGCGCGATGCCGATTTCGGCCTGTGCGGCTTCTAACATACCGACCGATGAGTCAAATACGATAATTTGCTGAGAAGGAGAAGGGACACTGACCCCTGCGGCGGTAAACCATGTCGACCACTCATCGCGACGATAAGAACGAAGCAACGTAAACTTTTTGAGATCAGCGGGATGGCGTAAGTCCCTCGCCAATGCTGGTACACATAATGGCGACAGTGGCGCATCACATAAGAATTGTGACTCTGTCCCATGCCAAGCACCAGTGCCATAACGAATCGCGTAATCCAGCCCTTCAGCCACCACATCGACACGGTTATTATGTGTTGAAAGGACCAATTCAACATGTGGATGCTGATGCTGAAAATCCCGCAAGCGCGCTAAGAGATAACCGTTGGCAAAGGTTCCCACAACACCCACCCTGACTTTCTCACGTACGATCCCTGCGGAAAAACGGTCTAATGTGTCAGCAATACGATCAAAAGAATCGTTAAGAATAGGTAATAGGTTCTCGCCTTCAGTTGTGAGGACTAACCCCCGTGAAATACGAATAAAGAGGCGGCAATTGAGGTGTCGCTCTAGCGCTTTGACCTGCTGGCTGATAGCGGCATGAGTGACATTTAATTCGATAGCAGCCTTAGTAAAACTTAACTGTCTGGCCGCAGCTTCGAAAGCACGTAGTGAATTTAGGGGTATATAGCGGCGAACCATAGGATTATCTGTTAGTTTTTCTATTGGCAAATGCCAAATATAATCGATTGTGATCCATAGTCAATCACTGCAGAATTTGTCGCGCAGAAGGAGCCACACTGCTTATTACTCATCGTTCTATGGAAGATTACCCAACAATGAAAAAGTCTATCATCAATACGCTGGTCTTTACCGCGTTCGCAGCTACCCCACTTTATATTTCGGCACAAACAATACTGACGCCAAAGCAAGTCGCGGCAGTCGTTAATGACACGATTGATCCTCTCGTCGAAGAGCAAGATATTCCTGGCATGGCCGTCGCGGTGTTTTATAACGGAAAACCACAGTTTTTTAACTATGGCGTCGCCGATAAAAAAACAGGCCGCCCAGTGACCGAAAATACCCTCTTCGAACTGGGTTCTGTCAGCAAGACTTTTACTGGCATCGCGGGGGAATATGCTGCGCAAACCGGCATCATGAACCTTAATGATCCGGTGACAAAATACGCTCCAGAGCTTACTGGGGATCAGTGGAAAGACGTGAAAATGTTGCATTTGGCAACGTACACGGCGGGCGGTTTACCTCTTCAACTTCCTGATTCAGTTATCGACCAAACAACATTATGGCAATTTTATCAACAATGGCAGCCGCAATGGGCACCTGGTGTGATGCGTAATTATTCCAATGCCAGCATTGGATTATTTGGTGCGTTGGCAGTAAAAAGAAGTCAGTTAACGTTTGAGAACTACATGACTCAGCATGTATTTCACCCATTAAAACTGGATCACACCTTTATTACTGTCCCTGAGGCTATGCAGTCAAATTATGCATGGGGATATAAGGATGGCCAGCCAGTGCGTGTCACATTAGGTATGCTGGGTGAGGAAGCTTACGGTGTGAAATCCAGCTCGCACGATATGGTGAAATTCCTTCAGGCCAATATGAACCCAAATAGCTTACCGGCTGGGAACGATGTACTGAAAAAAGCGATCACCGCCTCTCAATCACGTTATTTCCAAGCGGGTGAAATGTTCCAAGGGTTAGGATGGGAAATGTATAACTGGCCTATCAATCCGCAGCATGTTGTGGCTGACAGTGGCAATGATATCGCCTTGAAGCCGCGTAAAGTTGAGGCGTTGGTACCACCAGTGAATGCCATGCCTGCATCTTGGGTACATAAGACGGGCGCAACCAATGGCTTTGGTGCTTATATTGTTTTCATTCCAGAAGAAAATATTGGCATCGTCATGTTAGCGAATAAAAACTACCCTAACCCTGTTCGTGTCCAAGCCGCCTATAATATTCTTCAAGCCTTACGTTGATGATAGCGTCATTTTGATTTGATAGCCTCTTGAGTAGCAACTGCTGGTTGAGAGGCTTTACTTCATGATACGCACCACAAACTTAATTAATAAAGAGTTATCATTACTTATTAATACCAAACCACATCATAATTGCAAATAGTAGCCCCAAGGTACCCACGGCTGGCACCATCATTAATATACTTGTACCGAAAATATTCTCTCTCCCCCTCCAGACAATGATAAATTAGCAGGATTCACATTCTGTTTTTTTAAAAGACATAATTAAACCCTCTTAAATGAGGAGCTCGGTGGCAGGCTCTCCAACCTCTTCTTGCCACGTGGAAAGATTTGGATGCGGTTTTAGCCGTCTTTCCGCCATCGTCTTGAATACGTTGAAAGTCAACGCCTCTTGCTTCAACCCGCCCTGACAGCCAGATTCAGTATAAAACTGCCTCAAAAGAGCGTTCACGCAGTTCATCACATTGACCACAACTCAGCGAGAGTAAGACTTATACCCATCAGGCTTTCCCATAAGGCAAATATTTTCCTGGCCATAGCCTATCGACGATAGATAAAACAAGGTGTTAGCGATATTGAAAAGATAGAAATGTTGCTAAAGAGCACTAAAAGGCGCGAAATATCCCTAGTGATTTGGATCAATATTTGCGGTAATAGAGTCTATAAAGAATAATTCAATAAAATGATATAATAAAATCATTTAAAAAAATAACATTTTGTTAAGAAATTAATCTGTATTTTACATTTAAATTTTGAAATCTATTCCATGAGGAAAAGAAGTATGAATTATAACATTGATAATAAAATAATCTATCAAGAGGAGAATGGTAGGCTATGTAGCATTATAGCCCCCGAAAATACAGTCAGGTTGTCAATCACCCCTGCAAGAATACTAAGCTATCTACTTGAAAACAAAGATAGAATCATCACTCGCACTGAAATATTGGAAAAGGTTTGGGATGAGTATGGGCTCCAGTCCTCTAATAACTCTCTATCGCAAAATATATCTTTATTACGCAAATCATTCCGAGAATTAGGCTATATTGAAGAGATTATCCTAACAGTTCCTAAAGTCGGTTTCAGAATAAGTGAAAACGTTATCATAGAAACTGAGCAACCCTTATCTCAAGATCAGATTGAAATTGAAGAATCTTCTCATTCCCACGAAATGCCACCTCAGCCAAAGAGAAAAGGAAGGTGGGCAAATTACACGCTATTAGTCACACTAATAGTTGCTTCAATACTTCTAACCACGCTACTCGCGCAGCTTGTTGATAAAGAAAATATGGACATTGTTCCCGAGGCCAAATTATATCCGATCGGTAATATTGGACAATGCCCTGCTTTTACACTTGACCATTATTCAGAAAAACTAGTCGCTTCGAAATTACAATTAGCCACTGAACTAGCAAATAAGCATTTACCCTGCATTGATAATTCCATCTATATATTTAAGCTTGATGATAACTATATCCAAAACCATTCTGGTCGAATCTTCCTTAGTCTCTGCTCAATCTCTAAACTACATGACTCTTCATTTTCCAACTGCCAGGATGTATATATCTATGAAAATTAAAATAATTAATTATACATTTGCAATTTATGTCATTGCAATTAGCCTCCTGTTATTAATATCAGCTTGGTTTGGTATACCAGCATTTTTCTTACGCGATTCTCTGAATATCTACTGTGTGTCTTCTTACTCGGCACCCTCGTTGCCGGAAAAAACATCAGCCAATGGAACATTATTGATCCGGTTAGGGAAAAACAATAAAGGATCCTTTAGTATTTCCGGTACTCTCAATCAAGAGGGGAATAATCCACCGACAGCTAAGAAACTGATTTTGCGTGAAGTTATATTTGATTATGCCGTTGAAGGTAATGGTTTTATCACTATTCATAATACAAAACTAACTCGAAGTGCCTCTGATAAAATTTCAGACGAATTTTTCAACCAAAATGTATGGGATTTATCCCGATTGTCTCGTCAACTTAAAGTAATCCGTATAAAAAATGCATGGCTATTCGGTTCATCTTTTTCACCAACAGTGATGTGTGTGAATAAAATCTAAGCATTTCTTGTTCCCTTCCCTCTTGAAGGATGAGGGTTTGGAACAAGCTTAGGCAAAACTAATGAGTACAACTGACAAACTTTCAAAAATTGAGTTTATTAATGATTCGAAGAAGGGTGAAAGCGAATACATAATAAGCGATAAAGCAAACATCCCTATACTTAATGATAGAGGAAAGCCAACCACAAAAATTGAAAGTTGCGGGGTAAGACGATTCAATATCCCCATAATTAAGTTCAAGCACAGTAATAAAGCAACGACGGGTAACGCCAGCATCATGCCACTTTTAAAAATAACACCGGATGCTTGTACCAACGCCATAAAGCCCCCTGCTTCTAATGGCCGCTCTTTGACGGGTAAAATATCAAAACTCGCGGCTAAAGCATCAATCAGCAACAAATGGCCGTTGAAATATAGAAAAAGTAGGGTAACAAGTAAATTCAAAATACGGGCAATAACGGGCATATTCTGGCCGCCCGAGTGGTCATAAAACGTCGCGAAGGAAAGCCCCATTTGCAATCCCACGAGTTCTCCACCATGGCGAACAGCAACAAAAATAAATTGGACGATAAACCCCATCGCGATACCGATGATAACTTGCTGGATCCCCACCCAAAGTCCAGAAATAGACAATATCTTCACATCGGATTCTGGAAGGTTAGGTGCAATTAAAAATGTCAGTATCAGTGCCAACCCAACCTTCAACTTGCCGCTTATTTCCTTCTCGTTATAAATTGGCGCTGAACTAAAAAGGGCCAAAATACGCAGAAAAGGCCAAAAATAATGATTAATGTACGGATAGAGGCTAGCAACCGACAGGGTGAGCATCGTTATCCCACCACATTTGGAATATTAGTGTATAGCGTACGCATATAGTCGAGGAACACCCCCAACATTCTCGGTCCCAGCACAACGCCAACGAGAGTGATCATCAATATTTTAGGAATGAAAGAAAGGGTCATTTCATTTATCTGTGTCGCCGCCTGCAAAATACTGACCACCAGCCCTGTCACCAACGCTGCCAACAACAGAGGAAGCGCGATTGTTAAGCCGACCTTAATCGCTTCATAGCCCATCGCCATAATACTTTCTGGTGTCATGGTGGTTCTCCTTTATCAGTTGTAAAAACTCTGAGCGAGTGAACCCATCACCAACTGCCACCCATCGACCAGGACAAAAAGCATCAGCTTGAATGGCAAAGAAATTGTTGCTGGGGGTAGCATCATCATCCCCAAAGCCATTAGCACACTAGCGATAACCAAATCGATGATCAGAAAGGGAATAAAGACCGTAAAACCAATTTGAAAACCGGTTTTCAGTTCGCTGGTGACAAATGCAGGCATCAAAATACGTAATGGCACATCCTGCGGCGTGGCATAATCTTCATGCTTCGCAATTCGGGTAAATAGCGCTAAATCACTTTCACGGGTATGTTCCAACATAAACGCTCGAAAAGGCTGTTCCGCCCTTGGCAGTGCCGCCTCCATGGTGATTTTGTCCTCCGAAAGTGGTACCCATGCATCCTCATACACACTATTGAAAACCGGCGACATCACAAAAAAAGTCAGAAAAAGTGCCAGCCCTAATAACACCTGATTAGGGGGAGTAGATTGCGTACCTAATGCGCTTCTGAGCAGGCCCAGCACAATAATAATGCGCGTAAAACCGGTCATCATCAGCAAACAAGCAGGCAAGAAAGTCAGCGACGTCAGTAAGATCAGCGTCTGTACCGGTAACGACCATCCTTCTGTCTGGCTGCCTCGCGCTAGCAACAAATCACCATTGGCAGCCCACGCCATCGGCGCAGGTAACAAAATAGCAATGAGTGCAATGAGCAAAGGTGCCCAATTTTTAAGTTTCACGTTCAACCATCGCCTCGCAGCTTCTTGGTGGCGACGTCCGTTAGCATCTTTTGGAAGGTCACGGGTGTAGCGGTATTCTCTTCAGGCTTATCGATACTCGATAGGCAACTGATATTCTCGGCGCTAACGCCTAAAAGCAGCCATTGCTGATTAAACTCAACCACCACCAGTCGCCCTTTCGGGCCGAGTGGCAGATTGCGCTTAATCGAAATAATAGTGTCGCCTTGTAATCTGCCGGAAAAAAGTTGAAAACGCTTAAAGAGCAAAGCGGCCACAACAAAAATCATCAATACGATGACTAAACCTCCTCCAACTTGCGTCAGAAGAGAAGCAGATGAAAAGGCAGCACTTGCAGGCGCGGTAGTTTCAGTCGTTAACTGTAATGGCGTATTCATTAGCGGCTCAGACGGTGTATGCGCTCTGAAGGAGTAATAATATCCGTAATGCGCACACCAAATTTATCGGAAATAACAACCACTTCACCTTGAGCAATAAGATAGCCATTGATTAAAATATCCAGCGGCTCACCCGCCAATCCTTCAAGGGAAACAATCGATCCTTGACTCAAATTCAGCAGTTCTTTAATGGTCATTTTTGTCCGGCCAAGTTCAACGGTCATATTGACGGGAATATCAAGTATGAGGTTGAGGTCGTCGGAAAAATTCGCGGTAACGTCTTCTGGGCTTGTCGTTGCAGTTGCCGCTGTATTTGTATTCTCTGCTGACGATTGTTCGCTCATGGCATCTCCCCACAAGCTATCCATTGAATTGCTCTGGTCTGCCGATGACATTTCATTATCACTCATTAATTAAGTACTCTTTTTTAAACGATAACAAAGCCGAAGTGATGAGTTTTTCAACCTGCAAAGCATACTGATTGTCTACGCAACCATATTTAGCTGACAGGACAGGGACATTATCGACTAGGGCTTTAATTGAATCGGGTTTATCAAGATGAATAACATCGCCTTTTTTTAACTGTAAAACCTTAGAGAGGCGAGTAGGTATTTCAGCTAACTTTGCCACTAACTCAAGTTCAGTATTTTTAACTTCATGCGCTAGGGTATTACGCCAGTGCACATTTTCTTGCTTGGAGTTTTCAAGTGGTGGATTTGTCAGTAATTCGCGAAGCGGTTCAATCATGCTAAATGGAATACAAATATCGAACTCCCCACTGTGTGAACCGATCTCTACATAAAACGGCGTCGTCACGACAATATCGTTGGGTGAGGAAGTAATATTGGTAAATTTAACCTGTATTTCCGCACGAACGTATTCGGCTTTAAGCTGAAAGATTGAGCTCCATGCTTCATCGTAGGCTTGTAATGCCATAGACAGCATACGTTTAATGATACGCTGTTCAGTGGGCGTAAATTCGCGACCATCCACTTTAGTGGGGAAACTACCATCGCCACCAAAGAGATTATCGACTGCCATAAAAACGAGATTTGGCGAACAAACAAATAGTGCCGTCCCTCGCAGCGGGGTTAAGTGCACCAAATTTAGATTTGTTGGAACAGGTAAATTTCGGGCAAATTCATGATATGGCTGAATTTTAATGCCCCCAACGGTGACATCTGGGCTCCGACGCAACAAATTAAATAACCCAATACGAAACTGCCGAGCAAAGCGCTCATTAATAATCTCAAGCGAGTGTAAACGCTCACGGATAACCCGCCGCTGAGTATTAGGATCATAAGGGGTAATATTGCCATCAAGACTCAATTTGTCTGTGGAACTGTTACTCTCTGCCTGATTGCCACCGTTTAACAGCAGATCAATTTCGGCCTGAGATAAGATGCTGTCAGACATAAGTATTACCGTAGTATGAATGCGTTAAATAAGACATCGGTGACCTGAATGTGCTCTTGATTTGTCTGAAGCTGATTAATCGTCTCTTTAATTTTATCCGCTAATTGAGGTTTTCCTTCGTCAGTAGAAAGTTCGCTCGCACTTTGCTGAGAAAAAAAGACGAGCAAACGACTACGAATTTCCGGAAGAAACTTCTCAATATTTTCTTTTGACTTTTCATCTTTTAACTTCAGAGTCAGACCAATATAGAGTACACGTCTATTTTCCTGCTCTGATGGTTTTAAGCTAAGCGTAAATGTTTCCATCTGATAATAAATAGGTGCAGGGGACACTATGGCAGGCTCACTGTTGATACCTTCGGTCCGTTCTAATAATTGTTTTTTGACTGCCTGATGCTCAAACCAGATATATGCAGCCAGTGCCATCGTCGATATGGCAAGGCTCATAAAAAACAGCAAAACCCATGGGATTTTGTTTTTCCCATCGGATATATTTCTTTTCTTGGACATACTAATAATGAATCCTGTTTCATTAATTCCACCGGTAAAAAAATAACGCCCCGGATGAGTGCTTTATTTTATTACAACTTACCAACAGAGCAATTCTCTAAAAAACGAAAATAAGTGTCCATAATTGAACGCTTGAGAAAAATATCAGACAAATGTATTAATTCCGTTGCTGTAAAGCCGTGGGGAAGAAATAATATGCTGCTCCTCGGCATCCTCAAGTGTTTCCTCTCCACTCTCCAGATCCACCCTTCCCGTACCCGACCGCTCTTTTTCGAAGAAAGAGTTGGATGATGAGTTAGCATCGGCACTTACGCTGCTCTGTCCGAGGTTGATACCCGATTCCGCCAGCGAATGACGCAGAGACGGCAAGGCATTCTCTAACGCACTACGTGCTTGTGGGTTTTCAGCCATGAAGTGAATTTGCATACGCTCATTGCTCATGCGTAGGCTAATCTGTACTGCCCCTAATTCTTCTGGGTGCAAGCGCAATTCGGCATGGTGGATACCATCACGGGTAAAGCATGCAAGCTGTTGCCCTAAAGATTGTTGCCATTCGGTGGTGCCTGTCTGCTGGGGTAATGTCACTACTGCGGTGGGTATGACAACGGGTTTCGCCAACGTAGTGTCAGGGTTCGCCGTAGCAAAAACAGCCGTTGGCTCCGCTAAACTAGCGGTATTACTGACAGGCCGACTTAACTCCCCAACAACAGTTTGTGCCACCGGCGGTTTTTCACGATCTGAGAGGCTGCTTGGCAATATGTCAGCGTCTTGAGGCACTTCTCCTCGAGGCTTATCAGCCACCAGCATAAAGCGGTTATCTTGTTCTTGTCCGAGGGTAGCCTTAGCTTCCTGAATTTGCGATGACGTCTGTGACAACCCATGAGAAACGAGTGCATCAATGACCGGAACAGTCGCGGCAGAGGTATTGATCGTTGATTGAGGCGTACCGGCTTTTTCAGCAACAAATTTCGATACCCGGTGAACAACAGATGCCTCAATGTTAGAGACATTTGCCGCGAGTACAGCGGCATCTCCCTGTTCAACAAGGGTATCAACATTGATTGCCGCTGGAAGATTGACGGCGGTGATCTCGTCTTCCTGATCCTTATCTGTTTGTGGTTGAGAGCTATTATCACCGTCAGAAACACCGGTGGCTAACTTTGTCAGCAACCCAGACATTGTGGCGGCGAAATCACCCTCTTCACTCATCGCGGCATCGGCGAGTACGTTTGTCGTCGCGGTGACTGTCGGTATGGTATTGATGATCATCTTAATATTTCCTTCGTGATGCGCGTTGAGCGAATTCATCCATCATTTTTTGGTCCCGACGGCTCTCTTGCAGCAAACGAGCCGCTTCAGATCGCTGCTTCAATGCATCAAAAGCATTGAGCCGCTGTTTATCCGTGCGCCACATATTCACTGCGTTGTCGACTTGAGCCTCGCATATCGCCACTTGCTTGGTTTGATGGGAAACGACTTTATTCAGGGAGTCGATAAAGGATTGGCGAGATAACATATCAATCATCGTCATCCCCTCACCGACCATATGCGATTGCATTTGCTGACAATATTCACGCTCATAATTTTCCAGACGTTCAAGCTGGTTGTTCGCTTGGACAAATTCCTGACGCATTTTCCCTAGATGAGTGGTGGTATCGTTCAGCTTCTTGTCAGCAAGATCGCGTAATATATCCATTGGCTTATGAGTGGTCATTTTTTACTCTACTTTACGTCTAAGGCATTTCAGGGAATAACGAAGCTAACTGAATAAAGGACTCGTCATATTCGCTCTGCTCGTAGATTCCCTGTTGTAGATAGCTTTCAAGCTGCGGATAAAGTGCAATCGCCTGATCAAGTAAGGGATCACTCCCCGCAGCATAAGCACCGACACTAATCAGATCGCGATTACGCTGGAAAGAGGAGAGCAGCTGCTTAAATCGCTGCACTTTCTTATAGTGTGTCGGCGCAATGAGCTCGGTCATTGCACGGCTGATTGAGGCTTCAATATCAATTGCCGGATAGTGCCCAGATTCGGCTAAACGTCGCGAGAGTACGATATGCCCGTCAAGAATGGCGCGAGCTGAGTCCGCAATGGGATCCTGTTGATCATCACCTTCTGTCAGCACGGTATAAAATGCGGTAATGGATCCTCCGCCTTTTATCCCGTTACCCGCACGTTCAACCAGTGCTGGCAGTTTGGCAAACACGGAAGGCGGGTAACCTTTAGTGGCAGGGGGCTCGCCGATGGCCAATGCGATTTCACGTTGTGCCATGGCGTAACGGGTCAAAGAATCCATAATCAGCAGGACATTTAACCCACGGCTACGAAAATCCTCGGCAATACGGGTGGCATAAACCGCCCCCTGCATGCGTAAGATGGGTGAAACATCGGCAGGAGCCGCAATCACGACTGAACGGCTAATGCCTTCTTTGCCGAGAATGTTCTCAATAAAATCTTTCACTTCACGGCCACGTTCACCAATCAACCCAACCACAATCACATCCGCTTTGGTGTAACGCGCCATCATGCCAAGCAAAACGCTTTTACCGACACCTGACCCTGCAAATAGCCCCATCCGTTGGCCACGGCCGACGGTTAGCAGACCATTAATGGCTCGGACTCCCACGTCCAAAACATCTTTGATAGGATCACGTAGCAGCGGGTTAAAAGGAGGCGTAAAAAGCTCACCGCGATGCATCGCTGAGGGCGGTGGAAGTCCATCTAGCGGGCGGGCTCTGGCATCCAGTACTCGCCCAAGCAAGACATCACCCAATGGCAATTGTTTACCCCCCGCATTCCCCTCTTCAGCGTAGGCACGCGCCCCCGGTAACACACCATCAACATTTTCGAGCGGCATCAAAAAAAGTGTCTGGCCATTAAAGCCGACCACTTCACTTTCGACGTATTGCTGCCCATCGCTACGTTCGCACTCCACTAGGCATAATGTTCCGATAGGCAACTTCAGCCCAATCGCCTCCATCACAAGCCCCGTGGCGCGGACCAACTTGCCGTACTGCCTACGCGGAGGTAATGCCGCGATGACCTCTTCTTTACGATCAAGATCGTTAAGCCATGATTTCAGTCGAGAAGTCATTCGTGATGTTCCTCACGCACGAGTGTGCACAACATTTTCCAACGTGTTTCAAGACTTTCATCAATCTCTCCCTCATCGGAAGTGATGCGACAACCGCCGGGCAACATGTCTTCGTCCACATTTAACGTCCAGCCACGTTTTTCGAGGGTCTTGCTAAACTGTTGTGCGATAAATGGCTCATCTTCCGTGCTGACCCACATCTGCGTTTGTTCCTTAAATAGTGGTTCATCACGCAACAAATGTTGAATACGCTCCTGCAACATCTCATTAGTGCTGTCAGTGACGATATTCTTTCCCAGCAAGGCGCGGGCTGCACTGAGTGACAATTGTGCCAATCGCGACGGGATAACACTGTCTAGGCTATCAAGTGCACCTTGCACGTTTTGCAGTAGTGTTTTGAGCTGAACTGCAGTCTGTTCCTGTTGCGCACTTATCTCCGTTCTGCCGGTTTCACGCCCCTCCTCCAACCCTTGCTGCACACCTGCGTCGTAGCCCTCTTTTTTGCCTTCTTCGTAGCCACTGGCTTTGCCCTTCTCAAATCCTTTTTCTTCGGCTTGTTTACGCAGGCGTGATAATTCCGCTTGTAGCTTTGCTTCCGACAGGGGGTCTTCGCCCGCCACGTTCGCACGTATTGTCGGTAAAGCGTCTTCCTCGTTATTATCTAGCAGGTTCGCAGGTCGCCAAGGCTGCCACATCTTTTGCGGGTCATTATCAGACGTAGACATCCTCGCCACCTCCTATAATGATTTCGCCACTTTCTGCCAAGCGTCTTACCAGCATAAGAATATTTTTCTGTTCCGTTTCTACCTGAGACATTCTCACTGGGCCGCGTGAGTTCAGGTCCTCTATCATGATCTCCGATTGACGACGAGACATGTTACGGAAGAACTTATCGCGCAATGCTTGATCAGAACCTTTGAGTGCCACAATGAGCGATTCGGAATCGATATCCTGCAAAATCCGTTGAATACTGCGGTCTTCCATCTCAACAAGATTTTCGAACAGGAACATTTCGTCGATAATTTTCTGGGCCAACTCTTGATCGAACTCTCGGACAGCAGCAATAACCGCATCTTCCTGTTGGGTTTTCATCAGGTTGAGAATTTCCGCCGCTGGACGCACGCCCCCCATCTTGCTGCGTTTGAGATTTTGACCGTGTAGCAAGTTATTGAGTACTTCGGTCAGCTCTTGTAGTGCCACTGGCTGTACACCGCCAAATGTGGCAATACGCAGCATGATGTCGTTACGCACACGTTCATCGAATTTGGCCAAAACATCGGCGGCTTGGTTGCGCTTAAGATGAACCAAAATGGTGGCAATAATCTGTGGATGCTCATCGCGAATGAGATCACTCACTGCCTGTGGCTCCATAAAGTTCAACGTCTCGATACCGTCGTTGCCGGACTGCGTATCCAGTAGATCTTCTAGCAGACTATTTGCACGCTCTTCCCCGAGCGCACGCACCAACACATTGCGGAGATATTCACTGGTATCGACACTCAGTGCGGCGTATTCACCTGCATCACGCTGAAATTCATTCATCACTTGAGCAAGCTGCTCGTGGGTATAGCTCCCCATTCTGACCATGGCACTACTTATCTGCGTCACTTCATGAGCATTAAGATGCTTAAAGACTTCTGCCGCACGTTCGTCGCCCAGCGTAATCATGACGACAGCGCTTTTCTCATAAGCGTTCATTACGACTTCTGCTCCTTATTCATCCATTGGCGGACAACCAGCGCAATGATCTGTGGATCTTGTTCAGCCAACTCACGAAGTTTTTGTGTATTCAGCTCACTTTGTAGCTTCTGCTGTGCCTTCATCCGCTGGCTATCTTCTGCTCGATGTGACTTCGCATCGATCTCAGCCTGTCGGGCTTCTTTTTCCATCTCAAGACGCTGCAGCGCAAACTCTTGATGTTTCACCCAGAACGGTTGCACCGCTTTGCGCCACAGCACCCAAGCGATTAATGCAATGAACAAATAGCGCAACACCGTGAGGAGCATGTTGATAAATTCAGGTTGCTTCCACAGGGGTGGCTGAGCACTTTCATCTAGCGTACTGAACGGTGTATTCACGATATTGACGGTATCGCCACGCTGGCTGGAATAACCAATCGCTTCTTTGGCCAACGCATTAATTTGTTCCAACTGCTCTTTCGATAAACCCGCGTTCTCACCGGTTTCTGTTGGCTGGTAATTCAACACAATAGCCACTGAAAGGCGTGTCACCGTGCCCGTACTTTTACGGGTATGCGTTAAGGTTCTATCGACCTCGTAGTTAGTGGTTTCATCGTTGCGCTGGTTATAAGGCAGTATTGGCGCTGTCGCCGCGGTATTGGTGCTCCCTTGTGTTCGGTTAGCCGCAGCCCCTGTCGCCGGTGGTGGCGTGGGTTTCTCAATCGGCGCACTGGTCGGCATCGGCGGCTGATTACTTAACGCGCCAGGTACCCCGCCGACACCACTGCGCCCACCTTGTTCTGAGGAACTGCTTTGACGGCTACGGATCGCCATTTTTTCTGGTGAGCTGTTCGGCTGATATTGCTCCGCAGTCTGCTCATGTTCGGTAAAATCCATCTGCGCAGTCACTTGCGCGCGAACATTACTCGCGCCGACAATCGGCGTTAAGATTGCGAGAATACGTCTCTGGTAATCGCCCTCAATCTCACTGGTGTACTTCAGTTGAGACGCCTGAGTTGCCTGCCCGCTGTTTTGTGTCAGCAAGTTCCCCGCTTGGTCCACAATAGTGACATTGCTGGCCGTCAGACCAGGAACTGCACTGGAGATCAGATAAGCGATGGCATTTACTTGGTTAGGCTCAAGTGTTCTCCCGCTCGCAATGGTTAACGTCACCGACGCGGTGGGTTGCTTCTGCTCACGGACAAAAAGTGACTGCTTTGGTAGTGCCAGATGCACACGGGCAGCGGTGACCGGCCCGAGTGTATCTATCGTCCGAGCAAGCTCACCTTCCAGCGCGCGCTGATAATTGACCTGCTCATTGAACTGACTGATACCAAATTTCTCTTGGTCCATGAGTTCAAAACCCACATTCCCACCCTTTGGTAACCCCTGCTGGGCAAGCTTTAGCCGAATTTCGTAAATACGATCAGCAGGTACCAGAATCGCCCCACCATGTTCTTCAAAACGGTAAGGGACCTGCATCTGTGTCAACTGAGCAACGACTGCCCCTGCGTCTTGATCGCTAATATTGTTGT
This sequence comes from Yersinia massiliensis, assembly GCF_003048255.1. Lineage (NCBI taxonomy): Bacteria > Pseudomonadati > Pseudomonadota > Gammaproteobacteria > Enterobacterales > Yersiniaceae > Yersinia > Yersinia massiliensis. The sequence goes on along the minus strand of NZ_CP028487.1, from coordinate 873,684 downwards.
AGAGCAATCGGTAATCGGGTGTTCTGGTCCATAACAGAAGCGCAATAACAATGGAGATCGCAGCCGCAGCAGCAATCGCAAATAATATTTTTGGGTTAGCACGAATTCTTTCGAATGCTGCTTTTAGCTCAAGAGTGCTATTTTTATTGTTGCCAGTGGTTGTGGCATTCATGCCATAGTCCTGTAAATATTAATAATGCAGCGTAATAACAATTGCCAATCAGCACTTCCAGTCTTTGAAGGACAACCTTGTGATCTCGGGAATAATTCCGATGCGTATTATCCATAGAATGGGCAAGTTACTAATATGCGATAAGCTTGAATTTTCGTTAGCTCTTTGCGCAATGCTGTACTTTCCGCGCATGTTATACTGGCGATATTAATGACAGAATAAAGCATGTGAAAAGGTAATAAATATGTCGATGCCCGTACAGGCAATGAATAATGTTTTGGAGCAAATTCAGCTTCAAGCAAGTCAGGTCAAAGGCGCTCAGCAAACGAATAATGGTTTTGAACATAAGCAGTCTTTAAATTTTACGGATATTTTATTTCAAAGCATCAGTAATATTAGCGATTTGCAAACTGAGACAAAAACACAATCACAGAACTATATGAGCGGCGTGCCGGGCATCGGCCTGAACGATGTCATGGTCTCATTACAAAAATCTTCTGTCGCATTAAGCCTCGGTGTTCAAGTTCGAAATAAGCTCATTAGTGCTTATCAGGAAATAATGAATATGTCTGTCTAACCCTGAGACTTCATTGTGGGCTTTGCGCCAACACCTAAGGTGAGAGAGAAAATAAACTTTTAATATTTCTTTCGCGCCGCAGTGTTTTAAAGATCTCCATATCAATTACCTTTGAAGGATGCCTTTGATAGTTAATATCAGAGCATTAGCAACTATGTTTAATAAAAATACTTTTAGCAAAACATTAGATTCTAATCAATATATTCAGTACATTCTAGCGGACAATGAACTGGCTAAAATTGCCGATCTTATTTATCGTCGTGCAGGTATTGTCTTATCCGAACAGAAAAAAGATATGGTTTTCAACCGCCTTTCACGTCATTTACGTGCGCGAGGTTTATCTTCTTTCAAAGAATATATTGCCATATTAGAAGCTAATCCAGAGGGCCCGGAATGGCAACAGTTTATTAATGCTCTGACCACGAATCTGACCTCCTTTTTCCGTGAAGCGTACCACTTCCCAATACTCGCCAATCATGCACGTTCACGTCCAACGGATTATTCCGTGTGGTGTGCCGCAGCCTCCACCGGCGAAGAGCCTTGGTCCATTGCCATCACGCTAGAAGAAACCCTTGGTCGTAGCCCTAACACCACGCGAGTCTGGGCGACGGACATTGACACCGAAGTATTAAAAAAAGCGACTCAAGGGCTCTATCAGTTGAGCGATATACAGTCTCTGTCAGATGAACAGAAACGCCGCTGGTTCCTGCGAGGCAGAGATGAGCAAGAACAAATGGTGAAAGTGAAGACCGAACTGGCTGCTTGCGTTCATTTCGAGCAACTCAATTTAATGGCCGCCACATGGAATGTCCCAGCGCCTTTTGACGCCATTTTTTGTCGTAACGTGTTGATTTATTTTGATCAGAAAACGCAGGAAACCATCATTAACCGCTTTGCCAAAATGCTGAAACCAGGTGGCCTACTTTTTGTCGGGCATTCGGAACATTTCAGCAAATCTAGCGGGCCACTGCGCCTAGAAGGCCAATCTGTTTACTCCCTCGCAGGGAAAAAATAATGAAAAAAATCAAAGTAATGTGCGTGGATGACTCTACGTTAATACGTAATATCATGACCAGTATTGTCAACAGTCAACCTGATATGGAAATGGTGGCTGTAGCACTCGATCCCATCATCGCCCGTGATTTGATTAAGATTCACAATCCAGATGTGCTGACATTGGATGTTGAGATGCCACGCATGGACGGGTTGGATTTTCTAGAGCGCCTCATGCGCTTGCGACCAATGCCCGTCATTATGGTCTCTTCACTCACGAGCAAAGGATCTGAAATCACCCTGAGTGCGTTAGAACTGGGTGCCGTTGATTTCATTACCAAGCCACAAATCGATCTGCAAAACAGCATGCGTCTTTACAGTGACCTTATTGCAGAAAAGATTCGTATGGCGGCGCAGGCACGGGTCTATCGTCGCGACAGCCAAATGGCAAAACCGAAAACGATTAAGACGCCCCTGTTCGGGAGTGAAAAGATCATTGCGATTGGTTCCTCAACGGGTGGAACGGAAGCCTTGCGTCATGTGCTAATGCCGATGCCACTGACCTGTCCAGGGATCGTGATAGCACAACATATGCCACCTGGCTTTACCCACTCCTTTGCCGAGCGGCTCAATAAGATTTGCAGCATTTCAGTGAAAGAAGGTGAAGAAGGCGATCGCGTGCTTCCTGGCCATGCCTATATTTCCCCTGGCGGCAAACACATGGAACTGGTTCGCAGCGGCGCTAACTATCACCTCAGCCTTAACGAACGCCCTCCGCTCAATCGTCATCGTCCCTCGGTCGATATGCTGTTGCAATCCGTCGCCAAAACGGCGGGTAAAAATGCCGTCGGTGCCATTCTCACGGGGATGGGCAATGACGGTGCACAGGGCCTACTCGATATGCGTAATGCGGGAGCATGGACATTAGCTCAGAGCGAGAAAACCTGCGTGATTTACGGCATGCCGAGAGAGGCCGTTAAGTTAGATGCCGCCTGCGAAATTACCGACCTTGACCAAATCAGCGAACGTATTCTCAAAAATGTCTCGGGGCAAGCTCACCGTATTTAATGCCTCGCTTATTTGAGCGAGCGAAACGAAAACCAACTTTCATTCATTAGGAAAATAACCATGGTAGACAAGAATTTACGTTTTTTAGTCGTTGATGACTTTGCCACTATGCGGCGCATTGTTCGTAACCTGCTCAAAGATCTGGGTTTCAACAATGTGGAAGAGGCTGAAGACGGCCACGATGCCCTCGGCAAACTGCGCGAATCATCATTCGATTTTGTCATTAGCGACTGGAACATGCCTAACCTCGATGGTTTGCAACTGCTCAATGAAGTTCGTAAAGACCCGAACCTCAGCAGCCTACCCGTTCTGATGGTCACAGCAGAAGCGAAAAAAGAAAACATTATTGCCGCCGCGCAAGCTGGCGCTAACGGGTATGTCGTCAAACCATTTACCGCCGCCACGCTGGAAGAAAAGCTGAATAAAATTTTTGAAAAACTGGGATGGTAACTAATGGATACACAACCAACCGCACAACCTAAAGAGAACTTCCAAAGTATTTTTTCTCGCATTGGTCACCTGACTCGGCTACTACGTGACAGCATGACTGACCTCGGACTCGATCGTGCCATCATGGATGCCGCTGAGGCGATCCCTGATGCTCGAGACCGCCTTAACTACATTGTGAGCAAGACGTCACAAGCCGCAGATCGTGCATTGAATTGCGTTGAGATTGCTCGTCCATTGCAGGACGAGCTCAACGAGAAGGCCCTCGCACTGACCTCTCGTTGGGACGAGTGGTTTGACCAACCGGTAGAGATGCCGGTGGCAAAAGAGCTGGTGAAAGACACCCGATCATTCCTGACACAGGCCCCCATTATCGCCAGCCAAACGAATGAGCAATTAATGGAAATCATGATGGCGCAGGATTTCCAAGACCTCACCGGCCAAGTGATTCAGCGGATGATGAAGCTCATTGAAGCATTGGAGAAGGAGCTGATACAAGTTCTGGTGGAAAACATGCCCGAAGCCAATAACGCCACCAGCGAAAAACCAAACGAGCTCAAAAATGGCCCGCAAATCGACCAAAGTAAGGTTGGTATTGTCGCCTCTCAGGATCAGGTTGATGACTTACTTGAAAGCCTGGGTTTCTGATACCTCTCAAGCAGGTAACCCCGTTCTGATGTCTCTGATCGTCGGAATAGGTTTGCCTATGTTGTTGCACGCGTTATTCGCGAAGCAGTTGAACGACTTTTGCGATTATCCCCATGTCACAAGACAGTGATGTAGAAAAAACCGAAGACCCCACCCCCCATAAACGGGAGAAAGCACGTAAAGAAGGACAGATTCCACGCTCAAAAGAGCTGACATCTTTCATTATGTTGCTATTAGGGTGGTCATTAATGTTCACCGCGGGTGGGTTGATGGCGAGTCGTTTAGCGCAGTTACTTCAAACTGGGCTGAGATTCGATAGCGGTCTTGTTGCTGATGTGAATACGATGTTTTATCAGACCTACCATCTGATAGGCATGATGGTCAGCGCACTGCTGCCTTTTATGCTTGGACTCTTTATCACCGGTATTGCTTCGCCGCTGTTAATTGGTGGCTTGAATTTGAGTTCGAAATCTCTAAAGGTCGATTTAAAACGCATATCTCCCTTTTCTGGGCTAAAGCGCATGTTATCGGTCCAAGTGCTATCTGAGCTGTTAAAAGGGGTGCTCAAGGTAACACTGGTGGGTTGCGCCGGTGCATTCTTCTTCTATAAGAATAAAACTTATTTTATTCAATTGCTTAATGAACCACTAAACGATGCACTGGCGGATGCCCTCACGCTGATTCTACGCGGTCTGTTGACGGTCATTATGTTTTTGCTGCCGGTCGCGGGCTACGACGTATTTTACCAGTTCATGAGCAACCGGAAAAAACTACGCATGAGTCGCCAAGAGATCCGCGATGAATTTAAGCAACAGGAAGGGGATCCGCACGTTAAAGGTCGCATCCGCCAACTGCAACGAGCAGCGGCCCGCAGCCGCATGATGTCAGATGTTCCCAATGCAGACGTGATTGTGAATAACCCGACGCATTACTCCGTTGCACTGTCATATCAGGAAAAAGGCATGTCAGCGCCAGTGGTACTCGCCAAAGGCGCAGGAGAAATTGCGTTACGTATTCGTGAACTGGGTCAACAACATTCCATCCCGATGCTAGAAGCACCAACACTGGCGCGCGCACTCTACCGGCATTGTGAGCCTGGTGAACAAATACCGGCGACACTTTATAGCGCCGTAGCAGAAGTACTTGCTTGGGTTTATGGCATTAAGCGTTGGCGCAATAACGGCGGAATCAAGCCAAAGGTGCCCAGCCAATTGCCCGTTCCACCCAATATGGATTTTCAAACCAGAGAGTAAAAACTGATGGCAAATATCGCCAGCAAATTACGTTTACCGAATTTAAAACAGACACAGTGGCAGATTCTCGCCGGGCCTGTTCTGATCATGATGATCCTCGCGATGATGGTGCTGCCATTACCGCCTCTCGTGCTGGACGCTTTTTTCACGTTTAATATTGTTCTGTCGTTGATGATCTTGCTGGTCACCATGTTTAACCAGAACACGCTCGAGTTTTCAGCATTTCCGACCGTGCTACTCTTCTCGACGTTGTTAAGGTTAGCGCTAAACATTGCCTCTACTCGTGTCATCTTGATGGACGGGCATACCGGCCCAGCCGCCGCTGGTCATGTGGTTGAAGCATTTGGTCACTTTCTGGTAGGTGGCAACTTCGCCATTGGTATCGTGGTTTTCGCCATTCTGATCATCATTAACTTTATGGTCATTACCAAAGGTGCGGGGCGTATCGCCGAAGTGGGTGCTCGCTTCGCCCTAGACGGTATGCCCGGTAAGCAGATGGCTATCGACGCCGACCTTAACGCGGGCTTGATTGGGGAGGCAGAAGCGCGCAGCCGTCGTAAGGACGTTACCCAAGAAGCTGATTTTTACGGTTCGATGGATGGTGCCAGTAAATTCGTTCGCGGTGATGCGATAGCTGGGCTATTAATCATGGCAATTAACATGATTGGTGGTCTGATCATTGGCATGGTTCAGCACGATATGAGCTTTGCTCAAGCCGGTGAAACCTACACGTTGCTGACCATCGGTGATGGACTGGTTGCACAGATCCCTGCATTGATTATCTCAACAGCGGCAGGCGTTATCGTTACCCGTGTCTCTACCGAGCAAGACGTCGGCGAACAAATGGTTGGGCAATTGCTCACCAATCCGCGCGTCATGGTACTTTCTGCCATGGTGGTTGGTCTGCTGGGGATGATCCCGGGTATGCCTAACTTTATCTTTCTACTCTTTACGGCCTCACTACTGGCACTCGCTTGGTGGTTGCGCGGGAAAGAAGAAAAAGAAGCAGCAAATCCGAAGCGTGCTAATGCCAAAGAAGAGGCGGCAAAAGAAAGAGCAGAAGAAACACAATCGACTGAGGCCTCTTGGTCTGATGTACAGATGGAAGATGTGCTCGGGCTGGAAGTGGGCTACCGCCTCATTCCGATGGTAGACAGTAAACAAGAAGGGCAGCTACTGACTCGAATTCGTGGCATCCGTAAGAAATTCGCGCAGGATATGGGGTTTCTGCTGCCATCGGTGCATATCCGCGACAATCTAGATCTCGCCCCCACCGCTTATCGCCTGTTACTTAAAGGGGTCGAAATTGGTCGTGGCGAAGTCCAGCCAGAACGCTGGATGGCCATCAACCCTGGCTGCGCCGAAGGCGAGTTGGCGGGTACTCCTTGTCAGGACCCCGCTTTCGGATTGCCAGCATACTGGATTGACGAGGTGCTACGCGAGCAGGCTCAAACACTGAGCTATACCGTTGTCGACCCAAGTTCAGTTATTGCGACCCACCTGAATCATCTGATCATCCTACACACAGATGAACTGTTTGGCCGCCAAGAAACACAGATGCTGCTCGAAAGGTTGACCAAAGAGATGCCCAAGCTGGTGGAAGATGTTATCCCCGGTATCGTCTCACTCACGCTATTCCACAAAGTGTTGCAAAACTTACTTGCCGAACGTGTTTCCATTCGCGATATGCGCACTATTGTCGATACCTTAGCGGATTTTGCCGGCAACATGACGGACCCTGATGACTTGACTTCTCAAGTGAGAATACGCCTTGGCCGAGCCATCACCCAGCAGTGGTTCCCCGGTAATGACGAATGCCAAGTCATTGGCTTGGACACCACGTTAGAGCGCCTACTTATTCAGTCAATCCAGAATAATACGGCGATAGAACCCGGCATCGCCAACAATTTGCTATCACAAACTGAGCAGGCGATAACTCAGCAAAACTCGTTGAGACTCACCCCCGTGTTACTGGTTAATCCCTTACTACGTGTGATGCTCTCCCGTTTCTTGCGCCGATCGCATCCACAATTGGTGGTGCTTTCCAGCATGGAAATCAGCAGCACTCGTACAGTCCGCGTAACTGCCGTGATCGGTGGCGAAAAGGAAAATATCTGATGCTCAGAAAAATCATACCCACTCTGGCTGCACTTTTGTTGCCTTACACCTCTCAGGCCGCGACACCAGGTGCTTGGAGCAAAGAGAGTGCTGGCGGCCATGTGAGTGTTGGCCGCCAACTGATGCTGGGCCAACCATTACACGCCCCAGAGTCAGTCCCCATAACGGCGAGAGCCACCCGTATCCAGTGGCATATCTCATTGCTGACCACAACGCTGCCCCCGAATTTACAGATAAAGCTCTGCCATGCGAGTGCCTGCCGGCAGCTAGATGGACTTTCGGGTAAATTCACGCCAGACCCTTCATGGCCCGCTAACGGCAGCTATTATTTTATTTATTCCGTTGCAACAACAGGACAACTCCGCCCCCCGCTACGAGTGGTCAATAACGGAATCACTGTTAATTATCAATAAGGGCGGGTAATTATCATCGAGGGCGGGAGTTAAACGTGGGAAGGCGATTCTCGTTTCGTGGAATGGAAATCGCCTTAATACTGTTTTCAGCCAATAAGTGATCAACCAATAAACCATCAACCAATGAGCCACTTAAAAGAGGCTCATCAATTCACTGTCGACATTATTGACATATATTGCGCGTTATAAAGCTGGCTACATTGATTACCATGGTGCAAGGCTGACATATTCTTCTGCAAAAATGAAAGTCGGCTTTTTAAGCTATTAGCGATTTCTTTATCATTTGCTTGCAAACATTGAATAACATCACGCAATGAGTTTTTTTCCTCAACAGTGAATTCGTTTTCATGAGAGGTTAACGCTTGCGGGAAATTTTCAAATATATCCTGAAGCAGGGTCACATATTCTTCAGCGAGTTCAGTCACTGCATCCCATTGCTCCTCACGCACTGCCTCAAGCAAAATAAGATTCTTTTGATAACTTTCCTGAAAACAGGTGATAACGGTATTAGACATAATTAGCCTCAGTGCTGATATTCAATTTCTTTCCATGTCGCCGCAAGATCCATCAATAACTCATCTACTTGAGTCAATTTATCCGGATCATTCTCTAAATTAGCCATGAGTAAGGTGCGAGACATATATTCGTATAGGCTTTCTAAGTCACCCGTAATCGATTCATCTACATCATGATCCAGCGACGCCCGTAGGCCGTTATCAATAATATTAATCGCTTTCGACAGCATTTCACCGCGTTTAGCCACATTACCGTTAGCGAAATAGATTTTTGCGCGCAAAATAGCGTTGTGAGCGCCATCGAATAGCATGGTAATCAGTTGATGTGGCGTTGCACCGGAAAGCTTGCTCTGCAGGTCAACCTGCGCGTAACCGTTAGACCCGTGAGATGTGTACATTCTTAGCTCCGTAGAAAGGCAGAAGTCTCCTCCTGCCAAGAAAGTCGATGGATTAAAGTGTTGAGATAAGCGCGCCAAGCTGGTTACTGACACTGTTTAATTGCGCCATGGTTTTATCGAGATTCTGGAATTGAACCCGATAACGTTCCACCTGCGCATCAATCAGTGCCTGCGTTTTCTCAATCTGAATTTTTACCACATCTACTTGGCCGTTTAAGCTGTCTGTTGTCGCTTTGATGGAGCCATCAATTTTGTTTTCTGCATCGCCGGTAAAGTTGGTGATGATGCCGCTTAACTTGCTGGCCAGCCCTTCATTACCATTACGATCCATGAAGATATTGGCAACATCATCAGGATTCGATGCAATGGCTTCATCAAGTTTGGCTTCATCAAGCGTCATCATGCCGGTGGATGAGTCAATTTTAATCCCAATGTCGGCCAATGAACTGTACTGGGCGTCACTGTCACCATAAACGCCGTTAACGGTATATTTGATGTCATTCACCATACCGCGCAGCATCGAATCCCCCATCAGAGCGCCGTTCTCTGGATTAGGGGTTTGGACACCGCTATCTCCCAGCCCTACCGAGTCGTTCGGAACATATTTACTGGCGGAGTTGGTTTGAGTCATTAACGCATTATATTGCGCCACAAAATCTTTAATGCTGGTTTTGACCTGCGAGGTGTCTTGCGTCAGTGTTAGCTTTTCAGATTTTCCCTCTTCAGAAACCGCTTTTAGCTCAAGGGTAACGCCGGTCAGGATATCGTTAATATTGTTGCTGGAGCGGGTATAATTACTGCCATCGACACGCAGTTTCGCATCCTGAGCATCGGCAACCGCCGTCATGCGATCGTTACCACCACGCCCACCAGGGATGAGAATCCCATCTTCATCAACGTGTTTTCCACCGTCCTCAACGTGCAAGAAGCCATCCAGCGTATCATCGCCTTCAACTCGCACGCTCATCTCGCCATCAACACCGGTATTTTTTGAGCTAAGAACTAACTGATAACCATCATCACTACGCTGTACACTGGCGCTAACATCGCCATCTTCCTTATTGATTGCCTTAGCAATTTGATTCAATGAGGTTTCATCATCTTTCAGCTCGACTCTCATTTCAGAGCCATCTTTTTGCGTGATGATTAAAGTACGGTTGTTATCGTCAGTCTTTGACCCTTGGGCAGCATCGGCACTAGGCACCGCTTCCGTTTTCAACTTGTGTGACGCCGCAAGCTGAGTCACTGTTACATCATGCGTATCGGCATAAGCACCGGACGTTGCCGTCGCCGTAAACGCCTTATTGTTACTGACGCTCAAGGTATTAAAGGCATCAACTTGCAGCGTTTTTACGCTTTTATTGAGGGCATCTAACGAACTGGAAATCTGCCCCCAAGCTGAAATCTTGGCTTCGTAGCTCGCTTGTAGATTGGTATAGGGCTTAAGTCGCATTTGTTCGCTGACTTTGAGCGCTTCTAACATGCCAGCCGTATCAAGCCCTGAGCCTATTCCTAATGAAGTTAATGAAGCCATGACAATCTTCCCTCTCAAATATAAAGTTTTATACTTATAAACATCGGCCCAGCGGATTAAAGCTAAAGATCAAGATTGATCAAATTAGGAAAAAATTAATCATTAGGCCTTTCGACTAGCCAGCAAGAGACATTTAGCCAACAAGAGACATTTAATCCACAAACCACATTTAACCCGACTTGAAACGGTCATCCCTTCTATATAGATGAGAGAGAAAACATTATATAGATGGCCAGCATAATGCCATCGATATAAAAGCATTCAAAAGTGACGCCAATTAAGCGCAATAAAATTAAAACGAAAATTAAATGAATAAAAACACTGATATCCCTATCGTTATTCATTGTTATTAACTCTAAATCGACAAGTATTGCGAAATTTATTGTCATCGGATATTCAGTTAATTTTTCCCACACCGATATATTTAATACGTGATGCACTGAATCATCGCTGTATTACTAATTACTTATTTATCGCAAGCCCAACAAGTAAACGTATAGAGGAAATAATATGTCACAGGTAATTAACACCAATGCCATGAGCCTGGTTGCACAGAACAACCTGAATAAATCCCAGTCAGCTCTGGGCACCGCCATTGAGCGCCTGTCTTCTGGTCTGCGTATTAACAGTGCGAAAGACGATGCTGCGGGTCAGGCGATCAGTAACCGCTTCACGGCCAGTATTAATGGCCTGACCCAAGCGTCTCGTAATGCTAACGATGGTATCTCTTTAGCACAAACGACTGAAGGTGCGTTGAATGAAATCAATGATAACTTGCAGAACATCCGTCGTCTGACTGTTCAGGCCTCTAACGGTACCAACTCTGAATCTGACCGTCAGTCTATCCAAGACGAAATTGATCAGCGCTTATCAGAAATCAACCGTATCTCTGAACAAACAGAGTTCAACGGCGTGAAAGTGCTGAGCAAAGATCAAACCTTGAGCATTCAAGTGGGCGCTAACGATGGCCAAACCATTGATATCAATTTGAGCCAAATGAATGCCACGACTTTAGGTATGGGTGGTTTCGACGTCGGCGCAGCGGGTAATGTTTCACTGGCAAGCCTGGGTAGCGATGTAAAAGACGCTGATGGCAATGTCACGCAGATGACCAAAGAGTCTCTGGAAGAACTGAATGATGCCCTCTTCGGCGCAGGTAACACAGGCACCATTTACACCCTGACCGGTGAAGATGGCGAAACTGTCTTCTTAGGTATCGATCCCAAAACTGGTGAAGCTCAAGTCATCACCGCAGAAGTTGAAATTGATGAAGATGGCCTTGTAGCAGATACCATTACGTTTGGTGCCGCTGTGGACGCGACTGCCGCACAAGTTTCACAGGCTACCCTGCTGAACACCGTTGACGCTGCACTGGCCCAAGTAGATGAATTGCGTTCTAGCCTGGGTGCCGCTCAGAACCGTTTCTCTTCTGTTATCAGCAACTTGGATAGCACTGTAAATAACCTGTCCGAGTCTCGCTCTCGTATTCTTGATGCCGACTTCGCTGCCGAAGTATCTAACATGAGCCGCGCGAACATCTTGCAATCAGCGGGTACAACAGTATTGGCGCAAGCAAACCAAGTTCCACAGAACGTGTTATCTCTGCTGCGTTAATTCGTTTCGAGTTATTCATCATTATTTCCGGCGACGTCAGTCGCCGGTTTTTTTTATCTGGTCGCAGCCACTTCATAATTAAAGGCCATGTCGCCTTGTCCTATTTTGTAAGTTAGCTTCCTTATTTTTTCGCTAAGCCACTGATTAATATTAATGAGAGATAGGTACATGTTTAAAACAATCCGCATGCGCATCATTAGTACTAGCATCATGATTGTCATTTTCTCCCTGACTATTAGTACATTTTTTAGTTATAGCGTTGCTGAGAAATATAATGAACAGGCAATTGACAGTACACTTAATGCACTCGCGTCAAGCTACCCACAGGGTATTAGCGATTGGGTAAAATCAAAAACTGAGATGATCGCGTCACTCCAACCCGCTGCATTAACCGCCGACCCACTCCCCGCCCTTAAACAAATTGCCTCTGCGGGAGGCTTCACCGATGTGTATGTCGGTTATGCCAATAAGATAACGCTTTTCACCGGCGAACCTGCTGATGCCGACCCCACCGAACGCCCATGGTATCAGCAAGCAAAGCAAGCAGGTCATACGGTCATCACTCCCCCCTATTTTGATATTGCCTCCCAAACACTGGTGGTGACATTTGCTATTCCGTTAATGAAAGAAGGCAATTTATATGGCGTGATTGGCGGTGATGTCTCGATGGAGAGTGTGATTAATTACGTCAACTCTCTCGATCCGCTGCCGGGAAGTTTCGGCATGCTGGTCGATAGCACCGGCATTATCATCTCGCACCCCGACCCTAACCTCATGCTGAAACCTTTGGCATCGATAACCCGTCACCTGAATCTGAACGAGGTTTTGCAAGGAGACACACCGGTCGATATTCAGCTTAATGGCGAAACCAAGCGTGTCAAAGCCATGCCGATAGCAGGAACCGACTGGTATATCATTGTTGTGCAAGACAAAGAAACCTCTTCAGCAGGTATGCAATCGTTGCTGATCTCTTCAATCATAATCATGGTGTTGCTGGTTATCGTTTCAGCCATCGCGATTGGCTTTATCATTACCAAATCGTTTAAGCGTCTCTCAATGGTAAGAGACATGCTGGATACCATGGGTTCTGGTGACGGTGATTTGACGCGGCGTTTACCCACCGACGGACAGGATGAAGTGACGCAAATTGCGTTTTCTTTCAACAAATTCGTCGATAAGCTCAGCAAAATTATCGCCGAAATTCGTGTTACTAGCGAATATGTAAAAACGGCGGCCGATGAGATTGCGACAGGAAATAACGATTTGTCAGGTCGGACTCAATCCTCGACGACCAGTTTGCAGCAAATAGGGGCGTCACTGGCCCAGATTACGGCCACTGTTTCTCAATCTGTGCGATCAGCCAAAGAGGCCAGTGATACCGCTAAATATGCCTCTGAAGCGGCAGCACAGGGGGATAGCGTGATGTCTGATGTCATCACCACCATGGGGAGCATCGAACGCGCGTCATCAAAAGTCAGCGATATTACCAGCGTAATCGATAACATTGCTTTTCAAACCAATATATTGGCACTCAATGCGGCGGTAGAAGCCGCTCGAGCCGGTGAGCAGGGGCGCGGATTCGCGGTGGTGGCAAATGAAGTTCGTAGCCTAGCCCAGAACAGCGCCCAAGCTGCAAAAGAAATTAAGCTACTCATAGATTCCACAATAAGCAGCGTGGCCTCCGGTTCAGAACTGGTTCATTTGGCCAGTAACAGCATGAGTGACATTGTCAGCAATGTCTCAAATGTCAGTAACGTGATGCAGGAAATTACTTCAGCCTCTGAGAAAAAGATGCAGAGTATTAATGAAATAAACCGAGCAATAGGGCAACTAGATAGTATGGTGCAGCAGAATGCCGATATGGTGGGGAAATCAGCCAAAGCATCATCGACCTTACAGGAACGGGCAACCGGGCTGGCGATAACGGCAGGAAGTTTCAAGGTGTAAACGCACGAATATCATAATGAATGAGATTATTATTGGGGCAACCGTGCCCCAATAATATTTGAAGTACTTGGTATCATGTTATACCAACCGCAGACTATCAATTTCATGTATTTTCTTATCATCAACTGAAAAACGATATGTGAAAATATAACGTTCAGATAATAAAAAATCCCCCTCAGAACCCTATTCACTTTGACAGGTTTCCATTTACTATTAATCAACTTCCATTTCTCATGCAATATACTGATAGGATTAGCTATTCACTTACTGTGCGATTAAGTTAACAAACCGATAGATACCAATTTTATTGGTGATACCCACTTTCTTCATAATACTGTCTCGGCTGTAGTAACTGGACGAACCAAATCGATTCTTTTGATATCGAGTAATTGTCGCCATCGATTTATTGTTTTTCATCATATTGATGATCTCTTTCTCTTTGATGGTGAGTGAACGCATAATCTGGCAATGCGGGCATAAATCACCATTCCAACCCTGTACTGCGGTATCAATCGCCATTTGGATATTCATTTTGAAGCACTCTAACGACTCACCACTATTCATATAGATAGTATCGTTGGAAGTACAACCTTCCCATCCCCGACTGATTATCGTGATAATCGCGACATTTTTATGTAATAAGTCACAGGTGCATTGTTGCAAGCTGGCCGGTTTTGATCGAAAAAGAATTTTCAGTTCTTCTGTTTCGTTCATGAGCTCTGAAATTTCAACTCGACGGGTATTTTCGGAACCAAGGAGTTGTTCTACTAATATATAACAACCTGCCTGCATAAAATTATCTAAGTCTTGGAAAGCAACAACAGCCATAGAATAGCTCCTTTAAGTTTTATGTTTAAGTGAATATAAAAATATTTATACCCAAGGAATATTTCCGAAAATTAATGCATTGCTTAATCGAGGAAGAAGCTAATGACGTCTATATGTGTCAGGTGATAATGGCAGTTAATGCTAAAATATTGTGACTTTATTAATAACACCAACAGGGTCAAAATTAGGAATGACACTTAATCTGACACGTTAGAAAACCGTCTTTCATTAACGATAAGCCCATAGTCAAATAAATATAATCGGATTGCTTATGGGCATAGAGACAAAAAGTTTATACCGCGGTTCAAACCATGAGAATTTGACTAGCGATTAACATTCTAATTCAACCATTTTTTCGACGAGTGCGATTTCTTCGCTATTTAGCAGCTTCTCAATATCGACGAGAATCAACATGCGGTCATCCAATGCGCCTAGCCCAAGCAGATACTCCGTCGATAAGGTTACAGAGAAATCAGGTGCAGGCTTAATTTTTGCTGCCTCCAGTGACAAGACATCTGAAACACCATCGACCACGATTCCGACAACACGATCACCTAAATTAAGGACAATCACCACAGTGCTTTCGTTAATTTCAGCAGAGCTAAGTTGAAACTTCACCCGCAGATCGACGATCGGTACTATTGCACCGCGTAAATTGGTGACACCAGCGATAAATTTTGGCGCATTGGCAATCCGAGTCACACGATCATAGCCTCGAATTTCTTGTACTTTAAGAATTTCAATACCGTACTCTTCTGCCCCTAACCGGAAGATGAGATATTCGTGCCCATGATTGTCGTTGACGAGTTCTTTATCTGAACTAGAAAAATTCATTGTTTAACCTTTCTTAATGCAGCGTTAATTAATATTGATAGGCATTGATTTATTTTTTGACAAACTGGTCAGCATTGCGACATCCAGAATCAATGCCACGCTGCCATCGCCAAGGATCGTTGCAGCAGAAATCCCTGGAACTTTGCGATAATTTTGTTCCATATTTTTGACAACAACTTGATGTTGGCCCACCAGTTGGTCGACCAATAATGCATACCGGCTTCCACCGCCTTGGACAATCACTGCAATTCTTTCATTGATATCGTTGGGTTCCTCGGGAATATCGAAAACCTTATGCAACTCAATCAATGGCAAATACTCTTCACGAATTTGCAGCACCATCTCGCCGCCGGCCATTTTGTAGAGTGATTTGTCACTTAACAGCAACGATTCCATTACCGTGCTCAATGGAAGAACATAGATTTCGTCACCTGCGCGTATGGACATGCCATCAAGGATCGCCAACGTCAGTGGCAGGATGATACGGATCTTAGACCCTTTACCCTGTTCAGAGTGGATCTCTACGTATCCCCCCATTTCCTGAATATTACGTCGGACGACATCCATTCCCACGCCACGCCCAGAGACATCAGTCACTTTTTCGGCGGTGGAGAAACCGGCAGCAAAAATCAGCATCCAAACTTCTTCATCCGGCATGCTATCGCTGACCAGCAACCCTTGGGATTGCGCACGAGCCAGAATTTTTTCGCGATTAAGCCCAGCCCCATCATCAATGACCTCAATGATAATGTTGCCGCCATGATGTTCCGCGGACAGCGTTAAATTACCCTGTTCAGGTTTGCCGTTAGCACGGCGCGTTGCCATAGATTCAATACCATGGTCAAGACTGTTACGGACTAGGTGAGTCAATGGATCAATAATGCGTTCAATCACGCTTTTATCGAGTTCGGCAGATCCCCCGACCAGAGTCAGTTCCACTTGTTTGTCGAGCTTACCGGCAAGGTCATGCACCAGTCGAGGGAAGCGGCTAAAGACATATTCCATTGGCATCATGCGTGTCGACATTACCGACTGCTGCAAATCACGTGCGTTACGTTCTAGTTGAGCGATGCTGGAAATAAGCGCTTCATATTTCGCCGGATCGAGCTGCGTAGAAAGCTGAGTCAACATGGCCTGAGTAATAATCAGTTCGCCGACTTGGTTGATAATTTGGTCAACTTTTTCTACTGCAACACGGATGCTACTGGACTCGCTACCTTGACTACGGGAAGGTGCACGTGATTTCCGCTGTGCCACTGGAGGCTCAGCTTTAGGCGCTGTCGGGGGTATTTTCTCTTTCGGCTCGATTTTATCAACGACAGGCGCCGCTGGCTCTGAGACTGCCCCGACACTTAAAATAATGTCATTGTCATCCAG
The DNA here is from genome assembly GCF_003048255.1 of Yersinia massiliensis. Classification (NCBI taxonomy): domain Bacteria; kingdom Pseudomonadati; phylum Pseudomonadota; class Gammaproteobacteria; order Enterobacterales; family Yersiniaceae; genus Yersinia; species Yersinia massiliensis. The sequence goes on along the minus strand of NZ_CP028487.1, from coordinate 856,948 downwards.
CAGAAAACTCAACACTGCCCGAATATCATCTTGCGACTCGCTGGTTTTGAGCACCAACGTCAAGGTATCGCCTTGGTATTGCGGGTTCTCAACTGTTCCAAGCAACCCTAATTCATTAATCAACGGCTGGCGGTCAGTCTCTCGTAGTTTCCGCAGTTCGACTTGAATGACACTCGCCCCTACTGGCGCTGGGGTAATGACCTCAGCAGCCAATGCTTGATCAGCCAGCAGCTCTTCCACCAATACAATAGGCGCTTCAATTTGTGCGTTTGCGACACCATAGCCCTGCTTAGCTTCTTCGGCCATCTGGCGAAGTGCTTCGCAAATGTATTTAAATCTCTCCTGATCAGGTTCCTGTGATGATTTATACGCATCCAGTTGATCCTGCATAATATCTTTACTCTCCAGAAACAAATTAACAATTTTATTGCTGAGCTGCAGTTCGCCGCGTCGTGCATCGTCGAGCAGGTTTTCAAGTATGTGGGTCGTTTCTTGCAAGACAATAAACCCGAATGTACCTGCACCACCTTTGATTGAGTGCGCTGCTCTGAATATGGCATTCAGGCTCTCAGTATCAGGAGAGGCAAAATCAAGCTCTAGCAGATGCTTCTCCATATCTGCTAAAAGCTCATCGGCTTCATCAAAAAAAGTCTGATAAAAATCACTGAAATCCATCTTATCTCGTCCTGAAGGGTGTTATTCGTTGCCCTGGCTCTCACTGCGATCCGGCTCAGAGGGTAGTTTTAATTGAGATTGCACATCGGCGGTGTTAGCACCGGTATTGACGCTTTGAATGAGTGAATCTTCCTGAAAAATCTCTTTCTCTTTACTCTTTGTCAGTATCAACAACGTGATACGGCGATTTGCCGGCGCATCTGGTTGAGAGTCACCCATCGACATATTGCTCGCGACACCAATCACCTGAAGCACCTTATCGGTATGTAATCCACCATTCACCAGAACCTGACGAGAGGCATTTGACCTATCAGAAGAAAGTTCCCAATTGCTGTAGCCCACCTCACCATTAGCATAAGGTAATGAGTCGGTATGCCCTGTTAGCGTCATGCGGTTCGGAATATCATTAAGGATTGGCACCAAGGCTTGGAGAATATGCACCATGTATTCTTCAGGCTTCTTGCTGCCAACTTTAAACATTGGGCGTTCCTGACTATCAATTATCTGGATCAACAACCCGCTATCGATAATGGTCAGCAGTAAATTAGATTTGAAATCATTAAGCCGCGGATCGACATTAATTAACTCTTCGATTTTGTCTTTTAATCTGCCAAGATCTTGCAGCCCAGTATTATCTTCATATCTGAGTTCTTCTCCGTCCTGCTTTAACATATCGTCGCCGCCTCCCGGAATAACACTGTCACTCAGGCTATTTTTATCGCCATTAGAAAGTGCTACGTTCACCGGAGCTTTAAAATATTCAGCGATGTGCTGACGCTCTTGCGGCGTGGAATTTGACAGTAGCCACATCACTAAAAAGAAAGCCATCATGGCGGTCATAAAGTCCGCATAAGCAATTTTCCAGGATCCTCCGTGGTGGCCCCCACCATGGCTTTTCGATTTTTTGACGACAATAATGTTATGAGGCTTTTTACTCATGAGCCGCTTTCCGCGGTTGTGCTAGCAGCAGGTGATTTGACCTGGCGAACATGATCTTCCAGTTCCATAAAACTTGGACGCTCTCTTGAAAAGAGTGTTTTACGGCCAAATTCAACGGCGATCTGTGGCGCATAGCCGTGCAAGCTAGAAAGCAAAGTGACTTTTATGCAGCACAACATCTTGGTGTGTTCTGCGCTCTTTTGGCGCAGTAACGAGGCTAGCGGTAGAACAAAACCGTAAGCCAGCAAGATGCCTAAAAAGGTTCCGACCATCGCATGAGCAATCAGCTCACCCATTTCCGCCGCCGGCCGGTCCGCTGCTGCCAACGCATTCACCACCCCCATGACAGCCGCCACGATACCAAAGGCAGGTAATGCATCGCCCATCACATTCAAGCTACCTGCTGATACTTCATCTTCATGTTCACTGGTTTCGATCTCCTCATCCATTAAGGATTCCATTTCGAATGTGTTCATGCTGCCGCTTATCATTAAGCGAAGATAATCGACCAAAAAATTCATTAGAATAGGGTCACTGAGCAGCCTCGGATAAGCCGCAAAAATAGCGCTGTTCTCTGGGTCTTCTATATCGTTCTCTAAAGCAACCAGCCCTCCTTGGCGACTTTTGGCTAATAGCAAAAAGATCATTGCCAATAAATCCATGTAGAGTTCTTTGGTGTAACGCGAACTTTTAAGTAATTTGGGGAAGGACGATAATGTTCCTTTTATCGCATTGCCATTGTTACCGACAATAAATGCCCCAATACCCGCACCACCGATAATGAGCAATTCGGTCGGCTGATAAAGCACGGCAAGTTGACCACCAGATAGCACAAAGCCACCAAACACGGTTGCAAGAACAACGATATATCCGAGAATAACGAGCACAATAACTCCTTAAGGCTTGTAAATAATTGCTTATCAATTTGCCAAGGCTGCGCGCAGCAAATAGAGCAACACCGCATCACATTATTAAGATACGTTTTAGTACGACTTGAAATATTTAGTACGACTTGAAATATTCCTAATGACTTTACATTGACGCGCTTGGTAGAGTGGTTACAGCATCCCTATGAATTGTCTTTTTTACTGCGCGAGAAGGCGTACAGCATAGGCTGCAAATAAATGGCTTATCGCTATGTTCATGGGTGACAACAAAGGTACCACCGCAACTGCAACATTTAATATGCTTAATCATTCCGCAGTCAATGAAACGAACTAATGTCCAGGCACGAGTTAATCCTAATACTGGTTTTTCGCTCTGATTCCCATAACACTGCTCATTATAAAGTTTATAGGCTTTGACAATATGTTCGATAGTATGACCCGTTAGCGTTTTCTTTAAGTACAAATAGATATTATAAAACATTGACGAGTGAACATTTTGCTCCCAAGCCATAAACCAGTCAGGTGAAAATGGTAATAATCCTTTCGGTGGCGAACAACCTTTTAGTTCTTTATAAAGCCTTAGCAATCTTCTCCGACTTAAGCTAGTTTCATTTTCTAGCACTTGCATTCTCGCGCCAAGAGAGATTAATTCCATGGCAATATTTGTTTCTTTTATTTCATCTAAAAGGCTTTTATTCGTCATTACCTATCTCCAATCATGATGCAGCAGAGTTATTATCTGAGAGTGAGTCAAGTAGATCAGTTGACAGAATAATTCCCGTATGAATACGCTGAAGCGCATCAATACGCGAGTCTCTTGTCAAACAATTAATAACAGCCTCATTATCTAGACGTAAACGACAAATAAGCTGACCACTCGTAGAAAGCTTAATCAATTTTGGTAAAGATAAGTCCTTCAGCATTTCAATAGTACTGTCTTCTAGCCCAAGCCTAAAACCGGATGTAAACTTATCATCACGAATCAATTGCTGCGCCAGTAATAAATAAGAGAGATTGATATCATGAATATTCTGGAGTAACTCGTTATAATCTACAGTGTTCATTTAGTTTATCTATTTTTTTGCAGTAAAAAAACGGTAATTTCATTTAATGAAAATCATCAACCTTTAGACTCAGAAGAATCACAATCATGAGCCCCGGCTTCTGCTTATAATTATTCGTTTTTTTGTGTGTAGGTGCAAGCGTTTCTATCTCTAGTTACGTAAAGATCGAATATTCAATCCAATAAGCTAAATCTTAGGATTTTATAAAATAAAAGCACTGTCTACATATAAGCCTAAAAAACACCAATTTAAACCATAAATTTAAAACCCTTTATTTTCAATGCCATAACAACTCAATACGCATGTTTCATGAGCTTATAAAAAACTTATAAATCACTGGTAACTGATTTTTAAACTAGACAAATGTTTTTATATTTAATTGTTAAGTTTATTCACAAGAATACTTTGAATCTATTGATTAATATTTAACTTTGCGCGCAGTCTTTTAATCGCCTGACTATGTAATTGGCTAACTCTTGTCTCCGTAATGCCGAATGCCAAGGCGATCTCTTTCATGTTTAGGTCCTGCTGGTAGTAGAGACTGAGCAATAATTGGTCACGTTCAGATAGTTCTTTGATTTGCTCACTGACATGTTTGGTTAAATTCTGCAAAATAAGGCTATTGGCAGGATCAAGATACTCCTGCTGTATTCCTATTTCGCCAACATCATCGAGAAACTCTTCCTGTAATTCTTCAAGCGAATATAGCTGGCTAGTATTACTGTCCATCAACATCTGTTGATAGTCTTGTAATGACACATCCATCTCAGCCGCTATTTCAGCTTCCGTAGCAGAAACGCCATTTTTTTGCTCGAGTCGAGTAATCGTCGCTGCAATTTCACGATTATTCGCGCGAACACGTCTAGGAACCCAGTCACGTTCGCGGAGCTCGTCAATTAAAGCATAGCGAATGCGATAAGAAATAAATGTACTCATCGCAATGCTCTTTTTAGCATCATACTGGTCTATGGCGTTCAAAAAACCAATGGAACCTGCTTGAATAAGGTCATCAAGTTCTACACTTGCCGGTAAGCGTGCCTGTAATTTTAAAGCCTCTTGCCTCACTAAATATTGATATTTAGCCCACACTACATTTTTATCAATAGTGCCTTCAGGGGTATATATTCCGTCCACAATAATTTCCCAAGCTGTATGTCATATAGACTATTATTGTTTATTGAACCAAAAGCACATAGTCGGATAAGCGAAAGAAATAGGCTGTATATAAGCCAATGGTAGCGTTAAATTCATTTCAAATAACATTTGAAACTCAATTTATCATGCTATTTATTAGGATAGAGCCATTCTACAATTATCAGGACAGGGTCATTATACCAACAATGACACCATCCTAATGAATTGGCTCAATACTAACACTCTTATTCAATCGTATTTCTCAGACAAAAGATTAACCTGTAAAATAGACTCAGGCCATTATCATGCCATCACATAAACATGAACCAATGACTTTCAATATCAAAAATTCTAACGGTAACGTTAATTATCTCGGCAACACATTAAATAACAGATCAAATCATGTTAAAGAGAGACATTTTTTGCATTGCTTGAAATACTAACATCGATGAATTCAATGCAAACTCCGACATTTTTGACTGAGTAATCAGGCTAATCATCGCTTCAGAATCTGAACCTACTGTCTGCTGATAACGGCTTTCAACCGTAATACGGTGTGAATCAGAACTGGCCCCCAGTTGTTCTAGTTGTTGTAAGTTGGTACCAACACTCGCCTGAACCATACCGAGGTTATCAATACAGCGGTTAATCGACCTATTGACACCATCAAGTGTTTCTTGCAGCGCTTGGCGATCTTCATCACTCTCTATGGGTTGCTGAAGAGCATCGATCGCTTTGTTTAAGGCTGCGAAAAGATCGTCATCAGTCCCACTCATGAAGACGTCACTGCCAGTGTGGCCAACCTGCATGACCGTACTGTCGCCAACCGTTTGCATGATTGCCGTATCACCGCCAACGTAGGTCCCATCTGGCAGGAATGGCGGAGATCCTGTTTGGTATCCACCAAAAATATATCGGCCGTTACTATTTTTGCTGTTACCTAAGTCAACGAGACTATCGCGGATCCCTTCTAACTCAGTCGCCAATGCCTGACGGTCAGCATCGGTGTAAGTATCATTACCCGCCGCGACAATCTTCTCTGACAAGTTTTTGGTGAGCAGATTTGAGATGGAGCTGAGCACATTGTCCTCATACCCCAGCGAATCTTGAGCATACAATCTGGCAGTATCATACTGATTCATGTCAGACAGCGAGTTTTGGTAAACAATGGCCTGCGATGCCGCCGACGGACTATCCGAAGGCTTTAATAAGATCTGCCCCGCAGCCAGACGTGTATAAATATTATTGTAGTTAACCGTCGCGTTGGACATGCTATCAATATTGTGTTGATACATATAACTCGTACTAAGGCGCATTGACTTATTCTCCCAATCTATTTTTACCCAGCTTATTTTAAAAAATGCATCATCAGCGAATGCTCAAAATTGTGTCAAAAATGGTAATCGCCGCTTGTAAAACCTGCGCATTAGCCTGGTAATATTGTGAGAACATCGTCATGTTGATGTACTCTTCGTTAATATCAACACCCGACACCGCTTGCTTCTGATAGGCCCATTGCTCGAATACTTTGCCTGACGTCGTTCCTTCTGCCTTCAACCCACTCACGGTAGAACCGACAGAGCTGACCATATTGGCGTAAGCTTCTGAGAAGGTGGCTTTGCCGATAATCCGCTTATCTTTTACCGCCAGTAGCGCTTGCAGATTCTCGTTATTGCTTTCATCTTCAACATCCGAAGAGCTAGACGCTGCGATTTGGCTGCCATCGGTCAGTGCGACACTGATCCCTGCAGCTGCACCTGATAGTGGGTTGAGTAAGAAGCTATCCCCTGGTTCAGGAACACCACTTGGCATGACGGAAATACCTTCGAAAATCAGCTCACCATCATCCCCAATTTCAGGGGTAATCGTGCGCCCATCACTGGTAGTAATTTGCCAATCTGACTCATCAGGCCCCTTAAATACCAAGGTATAATCAGTCGCATTCACTTCACTGATATTGGTGTAGCTCACACCTAACGCCACATCACTGCTGTTATTTCTGTTGGCCAGCGCCACGGGATCAGCAATATTAAAAATATTCCCGCCGGGATTGCCGTACAAATCGTAGCCTTGTGCGTTAACCGTGTTGAACTCATTCGCCATCTGTAACGCCAACTGGTTCAGGTCGTTACGCGCAGAAACCAAATCTTCGTTACGGAATTTAAATAATCCCCCCAGATTGCCTTCGGTGAACTTATTTTCATCCAGCAACATGGCATTGCCAGAAGCATCAATATAAGCAACCTCAAGCCTGTTAGGGTTGGCCGGAGAAGGTGTGGCTTCTAATGCATAAGCTTTATCACCATTAACCAGCGTCAATCCATTTGTCAGCGTGACATCAACACGGCCGGTAGTGGGGTTTTCATTAACTCTGATACCGACTTGGCCACTGAGTTTATCCAGCAAAAGGTCACGCTGATCCAAAAGGTCAGCCGGTACATTCCCCGTTTGCCAATAAATTTTTTCGATCTGTGAATTGAGATTTGCTATCTGGTTCGCGCAGTCATTAATATCATCGACCGACTGCTTAATTTGCGTGTTGGTGCTTTTCTCCAGCCCATCAAGTGTTTTACTGTCACTCTGGAATTTGTAGCTAATCGTATTGAATTGCGAGTATGTTTCCTGACGAGAAGCGAGGTTTACCGGATCGCTGCTCATCTTCTGCATGGATTCAAAAATATTGCCAAATGCGACGGAAATATTATTGGTGCTATCCCCGTACATATCATCAATTTGGCTAGCTTGTTGGAAACGGCTACTGATAGCTTGAAACTCTGCCGCAGCCCCACGCACCTGATTATTAATGAAGCCATCATAAGCACGCTGCACACCATTCACCTGAACACCGTAACCAAAGAAGCCATAGTTCGTTGTCTTACCGCCTGCTTCACCCAAGATAATACTCTGACGGCTATACCCGAGTGTTAATGCATTATTAATATTGTTACCAACAACATTTAAAGCAGATTGTGCAGAACTCAGACCACCCTGAGCTAGGTACATAAGGTTCATAATTCACCTGTTATAACGACGTCTTAATATCCATAATTAATATATCGGTTTAAAAAAAACCAACTAAAGACCTAACATTAAAATAATGAAGAAATATCGGTTTTATAAGCATTCACTGCCTGACCCACATTCTGCTTCACTTGCTGAATAATATTAATTAGCTTGTTCGCATAACGAGGATCTGTTGCATATCCACCCGATTGCAACACTTTTGCCGCTATTTCAGGGGATGACGATTGCGATATATTTTTATAACGCGGATTATTATTCAGCAGAGAGGTATAATCAGCTAATGCATCCGAATAACTAGGGTAAACTTTAAATACGGCTTTCACTTTTTGCCGTACGCCATCAATATATTCTGTCGTCGTAATTTCAGTCGTTTCCCCTTTCCAAGCTGACGTCGCTTTAATACCAAACAAGTTATGACTCGGTTTTCCTTCTTTGGTGAGTATCTCGCGATCCCCCCAACCCGACTCCAGTGCTGCTTGAGCGATTATCAGTTGATGCGGGATCCCACTTTGCCCGCCCGCCTCAATGGCAGGCGCTAACATGCGTGAAATGAAACTATGTGCGCTACTCGCGCCGCTATAACGTGCCGGTGAAGGGGCATCAGATTGCGGCGTGACCGGCACCGGTATCCCTTTGAAATTCGCCAAGCTCGATGCCAACTCGACCGGGACGCCCCCCGTACCTCGCCCTGTCTCCACTTTTTCCCCGGTCAGCTGCGACATAATCAATTCCGCGAATCCCAGCTTTCCACTGCCAGCAATGTCCTGAGCGATCTGTTGGTCATACATCGAGGTAAACATATCCGACTGCGGGCTATCCAAAAGGCCCCCTTTAAAGGAGGCCTCACGCATGCTTTTTAGCATCATTTGGACAAATAGCCCTTCCATTTGCTTGGCGGCAGCCTCAGCACCTTGTGACGCATCATTTTTAACCGCTAACTTGAGACTATCGAGCGAACGTAAATCGAAAGCTGCCCCTTGATTGAGGTTAAAACCGCTCATCAGTTAGCCTCCAAACGTGCACGTAAGCAGCCCGCACTTTTCATCGACTGTAGGATAGACATCAGGTCGTTAGGGGTTGCGCCCAAGTTATTGAGAGCCCGAATCACGTTATTAAGATCGGCGCTTGTGTTGACCTTCTGCAACGAACCGCCTTGCTCACGCAATGAAACCTGCGTATTCGGTGTTACAACCGTTTGCCCGCCGGCCAAGGGGGTATCTGGCTGACTCACGATGTCATTCCTGGTTACTTCCACGGTGAGATCCCCCTGCGCAACGGCACAGGAATCCAGTGTGACATGACGATTCATCACCACCGAACCGGTACGGGAATTAACAATCACCCGCGCATCTCCGGCATCCACTTTCACGGGTAGATTTTGAATATCTGCCAGAAAACGGACTCGCGCCGCACTTTCTACCGGGGCATTCAGGCGGATGCTGCGCGCGTCTTGCGCGACCGCAACTGAACCATGCCGGCGATTAATCGCATCACTGATGGCCTGCGCAACGGTGAAATCCTCTTGCATCAGTTGCAACGTCAGCGTGGTCTGGTTGGCGAAGTTCATCGGTACTTCACGCTCAACGGTGGCACCGGCGCTAATCCGCGCCCCATTGAGCTGGTTAACTTGTACCCGCGAGCCGCCACCTTGAGCCGAGGCACCCGACATCAAGAGATTTCCTTGTGCAAGGGCATAAATCTGGCTATCGACTCCTTTTAATGGCGTCATCAGCAGTGTGCCTCCCCTCAAGCTTTTCGCATTACCCATTGAGGAGACCACAACATCAATTTTTTCACCTGAGCGCGCAAAAGGCGGCAACTCGGCAGTCACCATGACGGCAGCCACATTCTTGAGCTGCATATTTGTCCCTGGGGGGACGGTGATCCCGAGTTGCGAGAGCATATTGTTAAGGCTTTGAGTGGTAAAAGGCGTTTGCATCGTCTGGTCACCGGTGCCATCCAGCCCCACGACCAAACCATACCCCATCAAGGAGTTACCGCGTACGCCTTCAATTGTCGTCAGGTCACGTATCCGCTCGGCATAAGCAGGAGGGAATATAGCCAGTACGCCTATCACGCACCACAACCATGGCCGGAACGAAAAAAAGTCAATTTTCATAGTTAGCTAATCAGAATGGAGAAATGTTAAGGAATAGACGCTGCAACCATCCCATTTGCTGCGCTTCGTTGATGTATCCGTTGCCGACATATTCAATTCGTGCATCAGAGACTTGCGTTGAAACGACGGTGTTATTGCCACTGATCGTGCGCGGGTTCACCACACCAGAGAAACGGATAAACTCTGTCCCCTGATTGATGGCGATCTGTTTTTCCCCCACCACACTGAGGTTGCCGTTTTCCAGCACTCGCTGCACGGTGACAGTAATGGTGCCACTGAAAGCGTTTTTAGCTGCCGCGCCACCTTTGCCAGCAAAATCACTGTCGCCGCTGATAGCCGCATTGGCGCGATCGCCACCAAACAGGCCCTGCAACATACGAGGCGTTTTGTCAAAAGAAAGTCCCGTAGAACCGTCACGAGAAGCACTCGCAGACGAACTTTTGCTGGCACTAACATTCTCTTGCAGCAAGATAGTCAGGGTATCCCCAACATTACGAGGACGACGATCTTCGAACATCGGCTGATAGCCATAATTCATCGCCAGCCCCGTCTGGAAAACTGAGCCGTTAGCGGCGGTAGCAGATGCGGGTTGCGGTGACGCAGTCGTCGTTCCCTCAACCAAAGGCTTATGTATAAACTGCGCGCAAGCAGTTAGCGTTAGCGATAATGTGAGTAGGGTGAGGTTGCGCAAAAGTGAGCCGAATCGCTCCTTTTTCGCATGAATATCAGACCTAACGGCGCAAAACGAATTCGTCATTTTGTTCACTACTGGTAGGGCAGTCATGGGCCAATTAATGACCCATGACTGAAATCAAAGTTGCGTCAGCCGCTGCAGCATCTGGTCAGATGTTGAAACCGCTTTGCTGTTAATTTCGTAGGCACGCTGTGTCTGGATCATATTGACCAGCTCTTCGGCAACGTTAACGTTGGAGGTTTCCACATACCCTTGTCTTAAGGTACCCGCGCCATTTAAACCTGCGGTTGACTCATTCGGCGCGCCTGAAGACTGAGTTTCGCGATAAAGGTTTTCACCGATACTTTCCAAACCCGAATCGTTAATGAAAGTACTCAGTGTCAGTTGCCCTACCTGCTGTGGTGCTGTTTGCCCAGCGATAGTGACACTGACGATCCCATCGTTACCCACCGTCAATACTTGTGCATCTTGCGGTATGGTGATCGCAGGCTGGACGGGATAACCACTGGCGGTCACTAACTGCCCATTCTGATCGAATTGGAAAGAACCATCGCGAGTATAGGCCGTGGTGCCATCCGGTAATTGCACCTGAAAGAACCCGCCGCCTTGGATGGCGATATCTTTCGAGTTATTGGTTTGCGTCAAACTTCCTTGGCTATGTAAACGCTCAGTTGCCACCGGCCGAACGCCAGTCCCGAGTTGCAGGCCCGACGGGATCGTCGTCTGCTCTGAAGACTGTGCGCCTGGTTGACGTAGGGTTTGATAAAGTAAATCTTCAAACACCGCACGCTGACGCTTAAATCCATTGGTACTCACGTTTGCCAAGTTGTTGGAAATGACATCCATATTTGTCTGTTGGGCTTCCAAACCGGTTTTCGCAATCCATAAAGAACGAATCATGGTTCTCTTCTCCTGACTATGCTTAACCAGTACTCAACAACTGGTTAGCGCTTCTTTCGTTGTTATCGACGCTGCTGATAACCTTCATATGCATATCAAAGTTTCGAGCGGTGGAGATCATATCGACCATCGATTTCACTGGGCTCACATTGCTACTCTCTAGCGCACCCGCCATCAGCTGTTGATCGGGATCGGCTGGCAAGGTCGCCACTTCACCCGCCGGTGTGTGGAACAAACCATCATCGCCGTGCACTAATGCTTTTGCTTCGGCAGTGACTAACTTAATGCGCCCAACCAGTGCCAACGATGAGGGTTCATCTCCCGCACCAAGAGCAGTAATAGTCCCGTCAGAAGCGATAGTAAGTGCTGACTGGGGAGGAACAGTCAGTGCTCCTCCATCGCCCATCAGGGGCAATCCGCGCACCCGCAATTGGCCTTCACTATCCACCTCGATGTTACCGTTACGCGTATAGCCTTCCCCTCCGTTGGGGAGTTCAACTGCCAGCCAGCCATCCTGTGGGAGTGCGACATCAAGCGCGCGACCGGTGGTGTTAATGGCCCCCATGGTGGAATCCACCCCTGGGGTCGATTCCACGACTAAGGTTCGCGTTTCGACGGTAGGCCCATTAACCGGTACAGCGCGATAAGCCGAAATCTGAGCCCGAAATCCGTTGGTTGTGGCGTTTGCCAAGTTGTTACTGGTCACAGCTTGGCGATTCAGGGCGGCATTTGCGCCGCCCAAAGCGGTGTATATGGCGTGATCCATAGGGTTATTTCATCAACTTATATTCACCAGCGTCTGCAAGAGCTCAGACTGGGTTCGGATGGTTTGGGAGTTGGACTGATAGTTACGCTGGAAGACGATCATGTTGACCATCTCTTGGCTCAAATCCACATTCGAAGCCTCGAGCCGATTACCATAAAGCTTGCCCAAGCTTCCTGAACCGGAAATACCGATCGTTGGCTGACCAGAGGCAGGCGTTTCGCTCCAGCAGTTATTACCTTCAGATGACAGCCCACCTGGGTTAGTAAAGTTGCTTAAAAGAATCTGCCCAACTGTCTGGCGCTGACCATTGCTGTAAGAAGCAATAACCTCGCCGTTATCACCGATGGTGTAACCATTCATTTGTCCAGGGGCATAGCCCGTGGTGGAAGGACTTTTCATTTCTGTAGCAGAGGCTTGCTGTGTCATCCCAGCCAGATCTAAGTCAAAATTAAGACCGTTTGCGCCGTTGTAGCCCTCTCCCTGTACGTTCAATTTTGCCGGAGCGGTCGTCAATTGGCCGGAGGTATCAAAGGAAAGCGATGTTTCCTGCCAAGCGGGGGTGCCAGGGGATGTGGTGTCGGTCGAGTAGGCTTTCCACTCGTTATCGTCGGTCTTAACGTAATAGACATTAATGGTGTGCTTATTGCCGAGGCTGTCGTAAGCATCGACTTGGGTGACCTGAGTGTAGCTATTGCCGTCTTTAGGATCGAAGGGATACTCAGTCTGATCAATAGTTTTCGAGCCAGAATCGAGGTTACCGTTCATGGTTCCCGCGTCCGAAGCGCGTGCTGGCATCTGCTCTGTTGGAATTTGAATCGGCCCAACTGCGGCGCCTTGCTCGATAGTCGGTGGCGTGCCTGTTGCTTGGTAACCCGTCAGGAACATCCCCTGATTATTAATGATATAGCCGTTTTCATCCTTCTTGAATTGACCGTTGCGGCTATAGAAAACGTTTCCTGCATCATTCACTAGGCGGAAAAAGCCGTCACCTTGAATGCCCATATCCAGTTCACTGTTGCCCATCCCTAGAACGCCATCGCTGAAATTCTGATTAACACCAGCAACCTGTACGCCCATCCCCACTTGGGAACCGGCAAAAACATCGGCAAAAGCAATGGAACCTGATTTAAAGCCAACCGTCTGTGAGTTGGCAATGTTATTGCCCACCACATCCAGCGCTTGAGAAGCGGCATTTAAGCCACTAAGACCTTGCGAAAAACTCATAACTTATCTTCCTGAGGGGGTTAATATATGTCGTTACTTTCATCTGTTACTGGACGAGGTAAACTTCACCTAACATGGCTGTACCCTCTATTCCCAACTGCAACACGGCACCAGATGGCGTAAAGGAGACGCTTTCAACTTGTGCTCGTTTCAACGCCACAATCGTTGGCGCATCGCCACCTTCGGTCATGGCGGAATAGGTCACGGTAAAGGTGGTATCAGCTTGTTCACGAGGGTCTGCTGGTTGGAAATCAGTGAGGTCATCCAGTGTGTAAGTGTTCACTCCGGCTTTAACATCTTTCAGCGTGCCAACGTAGGCATTGCCTTGATCATCGGTTAGCGTCACGGTGACTTTCTCGCAATCACTCCCCAACGAGAATGCGAGCTCTTGATTCCCACCTTCACTGGTTGACACCGAGGGTTTGCCTTCGACTAACACTGAACGGCCCACCCAGTCAGCGGCGTTCATCTGCTGCATACTGCCGACCATCGCCCCTACCGCGTAGACGGTATTATTTAATTTCTCGATGCCAGCGGCTGTCTGGAATTGAGCCAACTGAGAGGTCAGCTGGTTATTGTCCATTGGATTGGTCGGGTCCTGATTTTGCATCTGGGCCACGAGTAGGGTCATAAAGCTGTTTAACAGCTCATCCGACGTATTACCCAAACTACCTGAGTTGGCAGTTGCGGCACTGTTGGTCGTGACGGGAGAGACGGCCATTTAAATTTTCCTTATTGTCCTAATGTCAGTGTTTTCAACATCAGTGTTTTTGCGGTATTCATCACTTCAACGTTTGCCTGATAGCTGCTTGAAGCCGATAAGGTATTCACCATTTCGCCGACGACATCGACGTTCGGCATCCGCACGTAACCATTTTCGTTAGCAAAAGGATTGCCTGGTTCGTACACCAAACGGTCGGGCGCATCGGTCTCAATCACATCGCTGACTTTTACGCCGCCGATATCCTGACCCGCTGCGGCATCCACTTGAAATATCACCTGCCGTGCTTTGTAGGGCTGCCCATCTGGGCCTGCTACGCTATCGGCATTGGCCATATTACTGGCGCTGACATTGAGCCGTTTCGACTGTGCAGACATCGCAGAGCCGGAAATATCAAAAATACTAAACAAGGACATAGGGGTAATTAACCTTGGTTGATAACACTCATCATATTTTTAAGTTGTGAGCTAAGAATGGTCAGGCTTGTCTGATATTTAATGGTGTTATCAGCAAAATTGACGCGCTCGCGATCCATATCGACAGTATTACCGTCTGCACTCGGCTGATCTGGAATACGATAAAGCAATTGGTCATTATTAATGCTTGGTGCAATAGCCGGAATATGTTTGCCGGATGTCAGGGTTAATGAGACATCGCCCGTCGTTTTAATATTATTTTCGACGGCATCTTTTAACTGTTGAGAAAAATCAATATCTCTTGCAAGATATCCAGGTGTATCTACGTTAGCGATATTGGAAGCAAGAATATCTTGTCGTTGTGACAGTAATTGCAATGCCCCTTGCTGGAAACGAAGTTCATTATCGAGTTTATCAAGCATAATAACGTCCAAACGCTGGCTGTATCATTTAATTCATGCTTAATAGTTTATGAGAGAAAGGAGAAAATCTAAACTCTGAAAACTAGACATAAATAACAGCTTTTATCGGGCTTATTTTTTATCGCATCATCATAATTCAGTACAGAGATACAAATTGAAATAACCATCATGATAAGTAAGCGCAGTTTCGCCGCCATTAGCCAAAACGATAAATGACTCACCTGCTGTATAATATAGAGAGAAAAGTTTAATCATGAAACATTCTCATTCATATCGTTTAATGAAAAGGCAAAAGTCATCGTGTACTTTAGGTTTATACGAAATTTATATTTACTCACTGTGGGCTTCTATCTTCCGATGCCATCAGCGTCTGATGCAATGCTGCCATTAGAAGAAAGAATACGCATGATGGTCACTGATAAATATAAATCTGTAGGGGAATACGCGCCCAAATTAGCGTCTTTAATGTTGGTATCAGATAAGCAATTAGAGGCTATCTGCAGCAATCCAGAATTATCTTTTAGTGGGCAAACGCAGCGGTTTTCCGGCAACCTGACGGTATTGGCAAAATGTGGTGCAAAACGCCACTTTGTGCGTGTGAATGTTAAAACTACCGGCCGTTATTGGGTCGCAAAGCAGACTATTCAGCCTGGGCAGCCAATCAAAATGAGCGATATGGAGGAGCGTGATGGGTCACTAGACAATTTGGCCTCTGACCTCATTTTTGCCCCGCAGCAAATAACCGATAAAATTCCGACCCGTATGATTAAGGCAGGCCAACCCTTTACGGCGAGCCAGTTACGGAAACAGTGGTCAGTACGGACGGGGGAAGAAATCAGTGTTATCTCTATAGGGAGCGGGTTTCAGATAGTCACCGTCGGTAAAGCTTTGGATAATGCAGCACTGAATGACACCCTACGCTTTCGTACAGGTTACGGCCAACTGTTATCTGGAAAGGTCACTGGGCCAAAACAAGTCACAATAAAAATGAAAAACTAACTTCAGTTATTTTTTACGACGCCGATGTATTTAATAACGAGTCAGGACTACCCATCTAAGGTGGAGAATGAAAATGGCAATCGAACGAATAGACCAAATGCGGCCTGTCACTGCAACACAACAGGATGTGTTATTACGCCAGAAAAGTGAATCTGCAGCGTTACCTGCGGTGGAAACAGATAAAGAATCAGCTACCCAGGTCAAACTGAGTCAGGTGACTCAGCAAGTAAAAACGGACACCAGTCGCGATATCGATATGGAGCGCGTGAACACCATTAAAGCGCAAATATCAACAGGGCAATTAACCATTGATACGGATAAGATCGCCCAATGTTTAATAAATGAAATTTTCGAATTCTCCTACTCAGCTTAATGATTAAGAATCATGGATAAATTATTAATTACATTAATAAAGTTGCAGGAACTCTTGAACGAACAGGAAGAAGTTCTGGTGGAGGAAATAAAGCAACTTAGTCTCCTTAAAGTTAATCCGGTGACACTCCAGTGTATTGCTGATAGTAAGAGTCGCTTACTATCAGCTATTAATTACTTTGATACACAACGTCGGCAAATTGAGAGCAAGGGGAATGTTACAGCCCCCTACTCAGGGAACTCTAGACTTGCCAACGTCTGGAAAACAATTACGCTAAAAACAAAAAACCTAAAAGAGCTCAATTATAAAAGCTATTTACTCCTTGAAAGGCACATGCAGAAAGTTCAGGAGTTTAAAAAACTCGTTAAAGACTCCGGCATGATGAATTCATTGTATGAGTCTGATGGGCAAACTGAACATAAAACCTCTGGTCGTGTTTATAATATTTCAATTTAGTCGTACTCGCAGCTTCCAGTTACCACTTTGATTGGAAGCTTTTTTTATAATTTTCAACCAATAAAGAGGAAATCAAAGCTAGAATCTATTTTACACGTTGCAATATACACATTAATTATTTTATTAAATTGTTATTTTAAATAACAATTTACCTGCCAACGTGATAATTAGCACTATTTCCTTCTGCTTTTCGCCCTCTCCGCTCACCTTATTTCTCAATCAAAATCCGTTAAAATAGCCCACGATTCTTATTTCACTTTCATCGTTAATAACGGGATAAATAACGTGGTAAAACCATTACTGCGAAGTGGCGTGCGTAGCCATTATTTGGCATTGGGCGAAAATGGCCAGCTAGTATTTGATTCAGCATTACAAATACGAGAAGCATTACGCTTACGCGGGTTACAAGCCGTCGCAGATTGTCTGGCAATTCCGCAATGCCATCATGAAGGCGAGCGTATCGATTGGTACGCGCCTCGTCGTGGCGCGGTGACACCATGGGCAAGCGCCAACGCTTCACTTCGTCAACAAGCACTCGACGATCTACTGCACTGCCGCGCCAAAGTTGAAGCGTTGCGTACACTCGCCACAAATGCAGAGAACCTGACACTGCGGATGCTTGCCATGCTGCTCAAGCATGTTTTTCAATTCCCTAGCGCTCAATACATTTGGCTGCAAAATGGGAAGCCCGTTATCGCATTCTGGGGGTTTACTGACCCGGCTCAGCCTCCCGCTCAACATGCGCTGGATAATCTTATCTTGAGCGAACGTCATCGCGCGCAGTTGATACCACCAAAAGCAGAACGAGTGCCTGCCGTTGTGCCACCAGAAGACAGCCCTAAACCCCTACCTGTTGAGCAAGAAAAGATGCCTGATACATCAGAAATCGCTCAGCCCATGCCTCAGCGTAGAGACAGTAAACGCCCTTTCTATTATGGATTGGCCACTATCTCCTTCGTTGGCATTGCCGCAATATCACTGTCCTTTATCTTTGCGACAGCGCCTGTCGCACCTGATGATTTATCTTCAAAACCGTCATCGTCAAACAATGAAGCGCTGAGTATTAAAGCGTTCAACAAAATTAACTTACCGGTTCACACCGTTGAAGTCCCTCAGCACGCCAGTGAGCAACGGTTTGAGCCAGAAACTATTTTCACGCCAACGTTGCCGCTAGAACACGCGACCGTCGCCATCACACATAAAGCGGCACCGCAGGCCGTTCCGGTTGTTGAGAATGCACTGGTCATGTTCCCCAATTCTATTAAAGCGGGATCAATCAAGTTTTTGAACGGAAACTGGCAAGCCCAGTATGTCGAACGAGATAACGACAACCTGCCAGCCATGCGCGTACAAATCACGAATGGTAAAGGCAACATCCGCCTATCAAAAGGCAAACAAATTTGTCAGGCAACAATAACTGCGGGTTTGCTTCCGTCAGGCACCCTTTCAATGAAAAGCAAGTCACGGGCTCGCTGCGGCGATGGAACATGGCTGGCGGTTCCCGATCTCAGTTGTAAACCCGGCACCGAAGATATCGCACTTTGTCACGCGCAATGGGCAAATACAGAGTCAGCCTCACTGACGTTTAAGAAAGTAAATGGATAATCAAATGCTCATTGAACTTGTGCACTATAAGCCCGATGTCACATTGATTCAGGATAGCGGTATCCAGTTTCTCGATTTTGGTCTGTCCCTCGCTTTTGGTGAGAAGGACAAAGGGTATTTCGTTCGCCAGACGGCGAATGGCCCGCTATTAAATCTCCAGCAAGATGCCATAGATGGCAAATTTACGATCCCCTGTCCTCCTGAAGATACGGCCGAAATCGTCAGACCAGAGAGCACTATCCTACTATCGCACTCACTTGCACTCCTTGACGGCGTGTGGTTACCGCTGCCTTGGTTGCGCCGTAGCCAAGGCATTGCATCAGGAAGCGGCCCAGATAACTGGTCACGAGTGCAGTTTACGCGTTTGCAGAAACCCGATGCTGCGGGAAATACGGTGCGGATGTGTATCGCGTTTGATACACAGATCCCCACCGGTGACGACGCTCATTCGCAACTTGCCCCGATACAAGCGGATATCGACAATGGGGTGCGTTTTGCCTTCGCTTGGCGTAATGCGGATATTGCTGCATTCCTCGATAATACTTGGGTCGACGGCTGGCTGCGTGAAGTCTTTTCGACCTATGCCAGAGAACATGAACAGCGCAGCGAACAGGATATCGCCACAGCGCTGAAAGCATTCGAATATCAGGCCCATTTTCTTAATCTGCTGAACATTATGGCTAATCATTTGGCCTTGCCCGAGATCTTACTCAGTCGCGAAACACTCCACACCCCTGCAATTCCCGTCGATCTGGTGCTCGATGTGGGGAGCACACATACTTGCGGCGCGGTTATTGAAGATCATGGGCTCAATAATGATGGGCTCAAGCAATGTGCGGAACTGCGCTTACGCTCATTAAGTCAACCTCAGCTCATGAGCTCATCGCTCTTTTCCAGTCGACTGGAATTTAATGAAGCACGCTTTGGCAAACCCTACTTTTCATTGGAAAGTGGGCGTGAAGCCGCCTTTAGTTGGCCCTCGATCGTTCGTCTTGGTGATGAGGCCAAAAAAATCACACTACAGCGCGCCGGTAGCGAGGGGGGAAGCGGCCTTTCAAGTCCTCGCCGGTACTTATGGGATACCACCCCCGTTAGCGAGCCTTGGCGTTTTAGTGGCCGCCAACATGAGCCACTCGCGACTGCACTCCCCCTGATGCACTTGGTGAATGATGAGGGCACGCCGCTGTACTCGCTGGATCAAAATGAACGCCTGCCGGTCTTCACGCCTCGTTATAGCCGTGCATCACTAATGACACTCATTCTGAGCGAGTTATTAGCACAAACATTGGTACAAATTAATAGTCCGGCCTCACGCCAACAGAAGGGTTATCGCCATGCGCCCCGCCACTTACGGCACATAATTCTGACACTCCCTTCCGCCATGCCAAGTCAAGAGCGGAAACGCTTTCACCAACATATGAACGAGGCTATCGCGCTGGTCTGGAAGAGTTTGAACTGGCATCAGCATGACGAAGGCTTCAATACGCCACTGGAAAGAGCGAAAAGCAAAGTCCCAGTGCCAACAATCTCCCTCGACTGGGATGAGGCATCCTGTAGCCAACTGGTCTGGTTATATAATGAAAACCGCCGCTGTGGCGGCAGAATCGACAAACTTTTTAGTCTGCTCCGCCGCCCTGACCGCAGGCACGGTAAAGGCGAAATGGATGATCGGACACTCCGTGTTGCCGCTATCGATATTGGTGGTGGCACCACAGATTTAGCGATCACTCGTTATGACATTGATACCGCGGTGAGCAGTAATGTCAAAATCACCCCCCAGTTATTATTCCGCGAAGGCTTTAAAAATGCAGGTGATGACCTTTTGCTGGAAGTCATTCGTCAGGAAATCCTGCGAGCGATGGAGGAAGCCATTTGTCAGGCGGGCGTTGATGATAGCGAGGGGTTGCTGCGTCAGCTATTTGGATCATCATTAAGCCACGATGGCCGCGATGTCTTGCGTCAACAAGCCACATTGCTATTGATAATGCCATTGGGATACGCGCTGCTGAAGGCGTGGGAAGCAGGACAGACTGTGGATACCACGTTCGGCGCTTTGCTGGCCCAGCCGCCCACACCACAAGTCATTGCCTATATCGAGGATGCGGTTCTTCAGGCGGGTGGCGCATGCAAGGTATTAGATATCCCTTTACGCGTCGATCCCCAAACCCTGAGCAACGCCCTATTAACTGGCCAATTTTCTCTGACCCAAACATTGCAGTCACTTTGCGAAGTCATCGAGTATTACTGCTGCGACGTACTGCTCTTGTCTGGGCGCCCAAGTTGCCTACCTGGTGTGCAGACTTACTTGCGCCGCCGCCAACCGGTGCCATCAAGCCGCATTGTCTGGATGCAGAATGACCCACTACCCGACGGTTTTCCCTTCAATCAGAAAATAGCCGCAAGCAATCCCAAAACCACCGCGGTGGCTGGGGCCATGCTGTACCGTTTGGCGATGGACTTACGCCTGCCAGGATTCAACTTTAGCGTCGGGAATATTCAATCGACCTCAACCATCCGCTATTTAGGGGTGATCGACGAACACAATCTGCTCGCTGAAGAAAATACGTATATCCAGCACAACGAAGGAGCATCGCAAGAGATGACTCTTGCGATACGTGGTAACACTCGCTTGGGCTTCCGACAGCTTGCTAACCCAAGTTGGCCTGCTACACCGCTTTACCAATTGACGCTACGCGACCCGCAGCTCGCAAGAACACTTGCCAACGGTGCCATTTTGTCTGTTCGCCTGCGTCGAGAAGCCAATAGCGATGAGCTCGTGCTTATTGATGCAACATTGCAAGACGGCAGCCCTGTCTCCTGTGATTGTCTCCGCCTTTCATTGCACACACTAACCGATAACCATACTGCCGCCAGAGAATACTGGATTGATAGTGGGAACTTGTACCAATGACATATACCAAACCCGATGCCCTAATATCTTGTGTTCAAAACACTCGCCAGCAGAACACGTGCTTAGAGAATGAAGCCGATGCGATGTTCACTGTTCATGAAGCTGAAAAACTCCTGCGCGCACTGCAAGCCAGTTCCGATCGTCATGGTGAATTGCTCTGTGAACTCACGATCAATGAACAGGCATTTGAAGCCATCAGGCTACAACCAGAAACACCGGAGGGGTCAGCCATTTTACCTTCTACGATCAATCTGTTTGGCGATGATACTTCGTTGGCATGTGGCGTCGATGAAAAAGGTTTCGCCGCCAGAGCCTATCGGCACTGGATCAATCATATTCGCGAAAAAGGATTTGATGCAGAACTGGCTTTACGTTGTGGGCTAACCCCTCAGCAGTTACAGATGTTGTGTCATGTTTTGATCCAGGCAAGCGACAAGACTGACCTTCAAACCTATCTGGCCCGTATGATTGACGATTTAAAAGGTGATCCGATCGCCAGAGCCTACTGTACAAAAATGGTTTTAAACGAATTTATTACGTGGCTTGGCTATGATCGTGTTGCACCAGAGATGAGGCCAAACAGCCATATTCATCGTGATTCAGCGCTCTTTAGCCCTCTTCTGAGAGAGGCACCTTTAGCTGAACTAGATAATCAGGTACACAGTAATATCGTGTGGCTGGGTGACTGGTTAATTGCACTCTACAACCGCACGTTAGAGCAACATGAGGAATAGGGTTTAAATCCAGAACAGTGCCATCAGCTTAATACGATTTTTTAAATTAACTGTTTCCATAAAATAATTCTCATGGACGCAGATATTGATTTATTTAGCATTTAATTCTTACAACACCATTACAGTCATTAGGCAGTATTACAATATTAAATAAGGTTACCCCGATGAAAGCGATCATTATCGATAATCATCCGCTTGCGCGTGCTGTCATTCGAAATTTACTTGAGAATGCTGGTGTGAATGTATTATTTGAATCTGATAATGGTGCTGAAGCACTGAAGTTGATGAAAAACGCTCAACCAGACGTAGTGATTTTAGACGCTGATATGCCAAGACTAAGCGGAATCGAAGTCATTGTAAAACTGAGAAAAAAAAGATATATCGGCATCATCATCGTGGTGTCAGCGAATAACGATCTTTTTTATAGTCAGCGGAGTGCTGATGCAGGAGCAAATGCATTTATCAGTAAAAAACATTGTATTACAGATATTATTCCTGCCATTGAAGCGGCGCAAAAAGGTTACAGCTATTTTCCTTTCATATCCGATGAGTTGAACGTCAAGCCTACCTCTGAGAAAGAAAAACTTGATCTGCTCTCAATGCAAGAAATAAAAGTGATGCGTTATATTCTTGATAGCTTAAGTACGATGAGTATCGCGTCAGAAATGAGAATCAGTAGTAAAACAGTGAGTACTTATAAAAGTCGATTAATGGATAAATTAGAATGTAAGACTTTGATGGATTTATTCTCTTTTGCCCGCCGTAATAAGATTTGCTAGTCCTATTCTACTGCAACTTATAGAGAATACTGATTAGAAAAAAATTGAGCCCTGTACGATACAGGGCTCTTGTCTATATTAGAATGTTTCCCAACTGTCGCTTGCAGTCGCTGCACTGGCTTTACGTGCAATAGCCATGGCTGGCGGCGCCACATTTTTGGTTGCGGCATGCTCAAACGTATTCATTCGTTCCTGCTGAATATGGAATACGGCAACAGCTTGGGTCAAACGGCTGGCTTGTTCTTCTAGCGCGGCTGCGGCTGCGGCAGATTCTTCGACCAATGCGGCGTTTTGCTGAGTGACACGATCCATTTCCACTACCGCTAGCCCCACTTGATCGATACCGCGGCTTTGTTCGTCAGAAGCAGAAGCAATTTCACCCATAATATCAGTGACTCGAGTCACCGCATTGACGATTTCATCCATGGTTTCACCTGCGCGTTCCACTAGGGTAGAACCCATTTCGACACGGCCAACAGAATCTTCAATCAAACTTTTGATTTCACGTGCAGCTTGAGCGCTTCGTTGTGCCAAGTTACGCACCTCACCCGCCACAACCGCAAAACCACGGCCCTGTTCACCCGCACGTGCAGCTTCAACGGCAGCGTTAAGCGCCAAGATGTTGGTCTGGAAGGCAATTCCATCGATGACACTAATAATATCGGCAATCTTCTGAGAACTCACACCGATATCACGCATAGTCTGTACAACGTCATCAACAACTTTGCCACCCTTCTGCGCCGTTTCGGACGCATTCAGCGCCAGATGACTCGCTTGACGGGCATTTTCGGCGTTCTGTTTCACCGTCGCGGTTAACTCTTCCATACTGGCAGCGGTCTCTTCTAAAGAGGCGGCCTGCTGCTCTGTACGTGAAGAGAGATCATTATTGCCAACAGAGATTTCACTCGCCCCGCTGTAAATCGCATCGGCTCCGCTACGGACATCACCGACGGTGCGAGCCAGTTCGCCCTGCATGTGGCGTAATGTATCCGCCAGCACACCCATTTCGTTAGTGCCTACCACGTCGATATGTCTTGCTAAGTCTCCACCTGAGATATGGCGAATACTGTCAATCAGGCGATTAAGTGGGGAGATCAACGTTTGCTTGATGCCCAACCAAACACAGATAATCACTAACAAAACAACCGTGAGCACAGCAACTTGTATCCAAATTGTCTGTACGAAAGTGGTTTCGTTCTCCGCTACTGCCCCCTCAAACAAGCGATTGGCTTGCTGTAAATAGCTATTATACTGCTCTTCAAATTCCGTCTCGAAACGCTGTGTCGGATGGTCTGCATACTCCCTAAGCTTACCCGCAGCCAGCATCTGGTTCAGTTCCTCTAGCGCGGCACGATAACCATCGTACTTACGCTTAAGGTCTTGAAGGAATGCCGTATTCATAGTAGTGGGTAATGCTTCAAATTCTGCAAAATCTTTCTCAGACTCTTTTAACGCGGCTGAGGCAGCTTGCAGTAATGGCGGAACGGCATTAACGTCATTTAAAGAAAGGCGGTTGGCAGAACGAGCGAGAAAACCACGGGTTTTCACTAATCCTGTCCAACTCGCAGATATGGCAGTCTGCCGCTGACTAATGCTTTGCAGGCTATTAAAGTTATCTTTATCGTTTTTGATTGCACTATAAAAAAGTCCACCGGACGTTATTTGCAGCATACCAAAAATAATTAAGACCAACATAAAGCTAGTGACAATTTTAATACGATTTAACATCTTCTCTCTTCCCTCTAGATATATACATAATCTATCGGCCTGAAGAGAGAAAACATAATGAATCCCATCCTGACATATGCAGATACTTTAGTCACTATATTGCCTCATCACTAAACTTAAGTGAGTACTCAACGAGGATTTTACGGATGAAAAATAAGCATCATTGCAATTTATATCTATGATTTAAACGAAGGAAATGGATGGAATCCATTATTTTTATGACAAAATCAATCCCACTAATGGGTGTTATTGAATTTGAAAAAATGCTTCAGTCGATGCTTTTTGCATCGGGTAAGGCAGTTCGGTGAAACTCAATATCCAGGAAAGTCCTATTAGATATAGTGATTTGTATATAGTTTGCATCGTTTCTTTTAAGTATTGCTACGTGGGCATTTTCACCAGAGTGTCGTGAAGCAATTTCTCTTATCTCATCAAGCATATACTGGATTTTTCTCTCACTCATCGCCTAATCCTTTTGGTTATATGTAACACCTGCATTTAAAAACTGTCATGTGTAATATTAGATGAAGAAACTAATGGAAAATGACCACTTACGCACAGCGTTTACATCGACTATGTTTGCATCGACTATGTTTACATCGACTATGTTTACATCGACTATATGGGATGGATATCAAGCCATTTACTTAACGAGCTAACTAATACACATTTAAAATAAACATACGATACTTTAACCCTCCGAATTTAATTTTCAAGTAGAAGTGTGAGTCAATACATAAATTAAATTTACATTTGTTTTACCCCCAACATAAAAAAAATCAATTCTATTAAATACGAACAAAAACTTGTCGTTTTCGTTCAATTAACAGTTTAAAATTACGTGATATCCTATATAATCTTGGGGATAATCAAGAGTCAGTTTTTTCATTTTAATTTTCCTTGAGTCTCAGGTAATTCAGTATGAATAAGCGGTATCTTTATTTTAATCTGGGCGTCGGCTTTTGGCTGCTCGCTTTAACCGCCTGTCTCTCTTACTCTACAGTACTGACACTGGTTTTAGCTTGCCTTGCATTAGGCTCATTTACACTCCATTGTTCACAATTGCAGAATCTAAATATGTTTAAAATAAACAAAAAACCAAGTAATGACTTACAAACAAAAAACCTCAGCCTACCTGCATTACTTCCCTCTGAGGAAAACGGCCCCCATACCATTATTGCCAAAGATAATCGCGTCGAAGGTAATCTGACTTCTTCTGGGCAGATTGAAATTTTTGGAGAAGTTAAGGGGGATATCCATGTCACTAATGGGCTGGTACGTATTCTGTGTTCTGGTCGTGTCGAAGGTAATATCACCTGCGATGAATTATATATAGATGGTTCAGTTCGAGGAAAATGTACCGCCGACATCATCAATATTGACGAGCACGGTAACATCAATGGTGTTCTCACCTATAATTCGCTGTCTATCCAACATGGCGCGATTGTCATAGGTACACTCTGCCATGTTAATAAGTTAGAAAATTTAGTTCATGAAGCACCTTTCGAACCAAAAGAAATATCCTTACAAAAACCTCATAAGCAAAAACAATTAAAACAAGAAGTTGAAGAATTATACCTTCAGAAGTAAAAAAATTCTCTGTCGCAGTGATGATTTTCTGTGACAGAGAATTGAATATTGCGTGATTATCTTAACGAAATCCAATTAATGATCCATTCTACTCGTCGGTAAAATTAACATGGGTTGTAATGAGGGTATGCCCAGCTTATTCATAGCATTTCGCTTATAGTAACTCACTGTTTTGTTGCTCAATTGCAAAGCAGAAGCAATGTGATTATTGGAGTTTCCTTGTAGCAATAATTCCATAACTAGTTGCTCCCGTTTTGATAGTGATAAATGTCTCTTTCGATAAAAAAAACGTTTGGTCGGTGTGACCTGATAAAAAACCTGCCTCAACCATTCGACAACATGACTAACGGGGGCTGTTTTCGCAATCATTGCGTAGATGAGATCAATGTCGTAGAAATAATGCTCTAACAGTCGGATATAGGGTATATCGGCGATAATAACCACACGACAAGTGGCTCTATTCGCCTGTAACCAATTTACGATCAAATGAAAGGTATGGTTATGACGATAGTCGTCGCAGCACAAACTCAAAATAACCATATGAGTAGAAGGAAAGCGCATCAAATTATCGTATACATCTTCTAGTGATTTGACTTGAGCAACAATATTAATGGGTTCCGTATTCAATATATCATTTAAAATATCTTTCACACTGGCGAGTGTAAATTGACAGGCATGTTGAATGATAACTTGTTTCTCTTCCATATAATCAATCCCTATTGATTCTTAAAATAAAACTTCAAAATATTTAGAACTGAGGGTTATTGCGTCCTTTAAAAAATAAATAAATCAACATCATAATAGCAACGGTTAACGTAAGAGATGACCACAATAAAGTTGCAATCAATGAACCATAAGCATCATCCGAGAAGATAAGACCAAAATAACGTGAATAGAACTGTATGACGAGGCTAGGAATAAACTCAACACTCAGCAATGAAATAAAACAAAACATCCATGCAAACCAGAAAATGTAAAAAAAAACGGATTCAGCTATTTTCATAAAGCGTCCCTCCATCATATACCACTCTCATTTTGATATTGATGCTTGATAGTCAAGATTTTTATGGAAATATTATAAAGCTATCAAGCATCAACATGTTGTGTGTATAGCGATTGTTACCTAATTCAAATTCACTAGTGTGGGTGTAAATGAGAATGGGATGGATGAAGTTATGGCTTCATCCGTGGTTGAGAAAAGCCAGCTCGGATTATTAAGTTGCAAAGTAGATAACTTTGGTTTTACATCAAATTGAAATGTCTTATTACCATTCCCCGCAGTGATGGGAATAGTGACAATGATGTCATTATTGGGTATTAACTCAGTTCCTTCATAGAAAATGTTCAGTGTCAGCCCTGTTTTATTGGTTGAAAATGAACTTCCAGCCCCAGCAAGATTTAATCTACCTGAAATAGATTGTGTCATGTTCAAAGAAGAGCTATCCCCCGAACAGGCAACGCTTATTGTTGGATGATTAGCCTGATTAGTGGCGCTCCCCGCGAAGGCTTGGTCTGTTAGCGCCGTGAATGAAAAGGTGCTGTTAGTCACTGTCGGATTACAATTTATCGTCCCAACGTTGTTCCATCCTGAAATATTGAACTTATAATTCTTCGCACTAGGCATGGTATTAAGTCCGCCAACACCATCCAACTGGAAAAGAGTAATTGATGTCACGCCAGCGGTACTGATGTCCCCTGTTTTCTTTAAATACGTTTGGAAAGTCACACCATTTTTAACGAGATCATTTCCCGATGTGACTCTCCAACCTGTATCTTTCCGCCTGCTATTCAATGAACTACCTGTACTCATTGTGCCTAAATCAACGCCGTCAAAAATCAACCCCATTTCTACATTCTGAGGGAGTGTCTCAGCCCCCATAAATGGATAGGCATAAATATAGACATTTTCGGTTATTCCAGAGGAACAGGTAATATTTCTCGTAAAGACATCAGAACGCCATATTATATCGCCATTAGACGCATTAGCGAGATAGACCATTCTGTCTAACACCACGGAATCAAGAACAACATTACCGGCGCCCACACAATCTAACGCCATGACTTTTGATGAAGCCAATGAGATAACGCCAAATAATATAAGTGATACTGTTTTTTTCATTTGCATAAAATCCATTATTTTGTTTAAGCGGCTATCAACACCTTGCTGATAAAAACGTAACAGCATCCTTGCTATTACGTCTTTTCAGAAGATATCTCTCCAATTAACAATGACGGCTACTCACTATTTGAATATATTAATTGACCTTAATTTCCAGTGAGCTGCGATAGACGCCAAACGATAATGTCGCCATATCCTCAAGTACGGTATCGTCAATATAGGTTGCGATATTACCGAGACCTTTCTGAGTAGAGGTTAACGTTGCCGTATATACCCCTTGAGACTCGCTAATTGGTCCTAGCGTAATACCACTGCTGATCCCCTCGACCTTAAATTTAACATCGGCACCGCGAACCAAATTATTGTGCTCATCCCTAGCCGTAAATGTCATGGATAACGATGCACTCCCGTTGGCCGAAATAATATTTTTATCGATAGCGAATGTGGATTTAGCACCACTAATATCTCCAGCAATAAAGTTAGAGGTTTTCGCCGCTGTGGTGTTGGTGCCAACCTTTGCCGTGACCCCATGATCACCTGCGATCAGACTGACCAAGGCTGCCGTGGCCACCCCGTCGTTGTTGGTGTTCACTATTAAAGTCGTCTGCTGAGCCGTGTTGGCGAAGGTGGCACCGCCACTCACCACGAAAGTCACGCCCACATTCGGCACTAAATTGCCATTACCGTCCTTCACCGTGGCACTGACCGCATTGGTCGCCGTATTGTTCGCCACTGCCCCACTGGCGACAGTAAAGTCAGTGCTACCAATGATGGCGGTGGTTTCATCCGCGATAAAAGTAGAGGTTTTCGCGGCGGTGGTGTTGGTCCCCACCGTGGCTGTGACATCATGACCGCCCGCGACCCGACTGATCAGTAATGCTGTTGCCACCCCTGCGCTGTTGGTGTTGACCTCCTTAGTCAGTTCGGTTCCCCCTTCGAAGGTTGCCCCGCCACTGACCACGAACGTCACACTCACATTCGGCACTAAATTCCCATTGCCATCCTTCACTGTGGCGCTGACGGTATTGGTGGCAATATTGTTCGCCACTGCGCCGCTGGCGACAGTAAAGTCAGTACTACCAATGATGGCGGTGGTTTCATCCGCGATAAAAGTAGAGTTTTTCGCGGTCGTGGTGTTGGTGCCGACTGTTGCCGTCACCCCATGATCACCCGCGACCAGACTGACCAAAGTTGCTGTAGCAACCCCGGCGTTGTTGGTGATTGCCGACTTGCTGATCTCGGTGGCCCCGTCAAAGGTTGCCCCGCCCGTCACGGCAAAAGTCACAGTGACATTCGGTACCAGATTGCCATCAGCATCCTTCACGGTAGCGCTCACGGCATTGGTGGCAATATTGTTCGCCACTGCCCCACTGGCGACAGTAAAGTCAGTGCTACCAATGATGGCGGTAGTTTCATCCGCGATGAAGGTGGAGGTTTTCGCGGTGGTGGTGTTGGTCCCCACCGTGGCCGTGACGTCATGATCACCCGCTACCCGACTGATCAGTAATGCTGTCGCCACCCCAAGGTTATTAGTGATGACCTCCTTACTAAGATCAGCTCCCCCTTCGAAGGTTGCCCCGCCACTGACCACGAACGTCACGCTCACATTCGGCACTAAATTCCCATTGCCATCTTTCACCGTCGCACTCACGGCATTGGTCGCCGTATTATTAGCGGCCGCGCCACTGGCGACAGTAAAGTCGGTGCTGCCAATCTCGGCCGTGGTTTCATCGGCGATAAAATTGGACGTTTTCGCGGCCGTGGTGTTGGTACCGACCGTTGCCGTCACAGCATGATCACCTGCGACCAAACTGATTAAGGCTGCTGTTGCCACCCCATCATTGTTAGTGATGGCTTCTTTAGTCACCTCGATTCCCCCGTTGAAGGTCGCCCCCCCAGTGACCGCGAAAGTCACGACAACATTTGGCACGGTATTCCCATTACCATCTTTCACCGTGGCGCTGATTGCATTGGTCGCCGTATTGTTGGCTACTGCTCCGTTGGCGACCGTAAAATCAGTGCTACCAATGACTGCGGTGGTTTCATCGGCGATAAAATTGGACGTTTTCGCCGCCGTGGTGTTGGTGCCCACCGTTGCCGTGACCCCATGATCACCCGCGACCAGACTGACCAAAGTTGCTGTAGCGACCCCGGCGTTGTTGGTGGTCGCCGACTTGCTTACCTCGGTGGCCCCGTCAAAGGTGGCGCCGCCACTCACCACGAATGTCACATTCACATTCGGCACTAAATTGCCATTGCCGTCCTTCACCGTGGCGCTCACCGCATTGGTCTCGGTATTGTTTGCCACTGCCCCACTGGCGACAGTAAAGTCAGTGCTACCAATGATGGCGGTAGTTTCATCCGCGATGAAGGTGGAGGTTTTCGCGGTGATGGTGTTAGTTCCCACCGTGGCCGTGACGTCATGATCGCCCGCGACCCGACTGATCAGTAATGCTGTTGCCACCCCAAGGTTGTTAGTGATGACCTCCTTACTAAGATCAGCTCCCCCTTCAAAGGTTGCTCCGCCACTCACCGTAAAGGTCACGCTCACATTTGGCACGGTATTCCCATTGCCATCTTTGACCGTCGCGCTGACTTCGTTGGTGGCAATATTGTTCGCCACTGCGCCACTGGCAACGGTAAAGTCGGCGCTCGCGATGATGGCACTGGTTTCATCCGCGATAAAAGTGGAGGTTTTCGCCGCTGTGGTGTTGGTGCCCACTGTTGCTGTCACCGCATGATCACCTGCCATCAGACTGACTAATGCAGCTGTAGCGACCCCACTGTTGTTGGTCATCACCGATTTGTTGACCTCGGCTGCCCCGTCGAAGGTCGCTCCCCCCGTCACGGCGAAAGTCACAGTGACATTCGGCACCAGATTGCCATCAGCATCCTTCACGATAGCGCTCACGGCATTGCTCGCCATATTGTTCGCCACCGCACCACTGGCGACAGTGAAATCAGTACTCGCAATAATGGCTGTCGTCTCATCGGCCACAAAGGTGGAGGTTTTCGCAGCAGTAGTATGGGTTCCCACTGTTGCCGTCACCGCATGATCACCCGCCACTCGGCTGATCAGTAATGCTGTTGCCACCCCAGCGCTGTTAGTGTTGACCTCCTTAGTCAGTTCGGTTCCCCCTTCGAAGGTTGCCCCGCCACTGACCACGAACGTCACGCTCACATTCGGCACGATATTCCCATTGCCATCTTTGACCGTCGCACTTACCGCATTGGTCTCGGTATTATTCGCCACCGCACCACTGGCAACAGTAAAGTCAGTGCTGCCAATCTCGGCCGTGGTTTCATCAGCAATAAAAGTAGAAGTTTTCGCGGTCGTGGTGCTGGTTCCCACCGTTGCCGTCACCGCATGATCGCCCGCCACTCGACTAATCAACGCAGCGGTAGCCACCCCTGCACCGTTAGTGATGGCCTCTTCACTCACCTCGGTTCCCCCGTTGAAGGTTGCCCCCCCAGTGACCGCGAAAGTCACGACAGCATTTGGCACCGTATTACCATTGCTATCTTTCACCGTCGCACTGACCGCATTGGTCTCGGTATTGTTCGCCACCGCTCCGCTGGCGACAGTAAAGTCGGCGCTACTTATCTCAGCCGTCGTCTCATCCGCGATAAAGGTAGAGGTTTTCGCCGCCGTGGTGTTGGTGCCCACCGTTGCCGTGACTCCATGATCACCCGCGACCAGACTGACCAAAGTTGCTGTGGCGACCCCGGCGTTGTTGGTGGTCGCCGACTTGCTGATCTCGGTTACCCCGTCAAAGGTTGCGCCGCCACTCACCGCGAATGTCACATTCACATTGGGCACCAGATTTCCCTCGGCATCCTTCACCGTGGCGCTCACCGCATTGGTCGCAGCATTATTCGCAATAGCCCCACTGGCGACTGCAAAGTCGGTGCTGCCAACTTCTGCCGTGGTTTCATCGGCTATAAAGGTAGAGGTTTTCGCGGCAGTAGTGTTAGTTCCCACAGTGACCGTGACGCCATGATCACCCGCCACCCGACTGATCAAAGCTGCTGTTGCCACCCCAAGGTTATTCGTGATGACCTCCTTACTAAGCTCGGTTCCCCCTTCGAAGGTTGCCCCGCCGCTCACCGCAAAGGTCACGCTCACGTTCGGTACGATATTCCCATTGCTATCTTTCACCGTCGCGCTCACGGCGTTGGTGGCAATATTGTTGGCTATCGCACCACTGGCGACGGTAAAGTCGGCGCTTGCAATGATGGCACTGGCTTCATCTGGCGTAAAAGTGGAGGTTTTCGTCGCCGTGGTGTTGCTGCCCACGGTTGCCGTCACCCCATGATCGCCCGCAACTCGGCTGAATAATTGAGCGATGGCGACCCCACTGCTGTTAGTGATCGCCGACTTGCTTACCCCGGTTCCCCCGTCGAAAGTTGCGCCACCAGTCACTTCAAACGTGACACTGACATTCGGCACTAAATTGCCATTGCCATCTTTCACCGTCGCACTCACGGCATTGGTGTCGGTATTGTTCGCCACCGCCCCGCTGGCCACGGTGAAGTCAGTACTGCCAATCTCGGCCGTGGTTTCATCGGCCACAAAGGTGGTGTTTTTTGCGGCGGTGGTGTTCGTTCCCACTGTTGCCGTCACTGCGTGATCACCCGCGACCTGACTGATCAAGGCTGCTGTTGCGACCCCACTGCCGTCGGTCATTACCGAATTAGTCGTCTGAGTGGTGCCGACAAAAGTAGCGCCGCCAGTCACTTCAAACGTGACGCTGACATTCGGCACTAAATTGCCATTGCCATCTTTCACCGTCGCGCTTATCGCATTCGTCGCGATATTATTGGCGACGGCCCCGCTGTCCACAGTGAAGTCTGCGCCCGCAATGATGGCGGTGGTTTCATCCGCCACGAAGTTGGAGTTTTTCGCGGTCGTGGTGTTGGTGCCGACCGTTGCCGTCACGGCATGATCGCCTGTCACCCGACTGATCAACGCGGCTGTGGCAACCCCACTGTTATCGGTACTTGCCACCTTCGTGTTCTGAGTCGTGCCAACAAAGGTTGCGCCCCCTGTGACCGTGAATGTCACATCTGCATTCGGCACCACATTGCCACCAGCATCCTTCACCGTAGCGCTCACGGCATTGGTGGCAATATTGTTCGCCACCGCGCCACTGCCTACCGTAAAGTCCGCATCAGCTATCTCGGCGGTGGTCAAATCGGGTCTAAAGGTGGTGTTCTCACTGGCGCTACTGCCGTTTACCGTCGCAGTCACCACCGAGGTGCCCGCCACAAGATTGGTCAGTTCCATCCGAGCAATGCCATCCACAGCCGTACTGGCACTAGCATTAGCCAAACTGCCGCTGTCCACACTGAAGTTGACTATCTCATCAGGCACCGGATTACCATTTGCATCGGTCACTAAAACCTGAACGGCATTACGGTCAAGGCCATTCGCAATCGCATTATTGACGGTCACCGTAAGGTTGCCATTAGCAATCTCGGCCGTGCCACTATCAGCAATAAAGGTTAAAGGCGATTGCGCGCGATTGCCGTTATCCAAGACACCACGAATATGCCCACTCCCAGCGAGTGAACTTTTGATCGCAATATTCGCTTTGCCTTGATTATCAGTCACGGCATTTGGAATGGTCACATCACCCACCGTCGAGTTAAATGCGATATTCATTCCCGCCAATGGTGACGCTACAGGGCCACTGGTATCGACAACGGTTGCGATATAACTCACTAGGGTAGTGCCATCGGCAATCGCGATATGACTACCTCCGTTGAGGGCGAGGGAGATTTGTTGCGGTGATTCTTGCACCACAAGCGTGGTGGTCGCCGTATTCGATCGATTACCGCGCACATCATAAGCAACAGCGCTGACCTGATAGCTGTTAGCCGTGGCGACTTGTTGATAAGGCGGGAAAGTGACGGAAGCCGACTCTAAAGTCAGCGGTACAAGTGCACCTCCAGCGGCGATTAGCGCTGGCGCACTCCATTCCACTCTCTCGGCGCCATACTTAGAATTGATATTGCCCGTGAGCTGAAGATTAGAAATGGCATAGGCGGATAATGTTTCTGGCAATGTCAGCCTGATTAAATCCTGCTTTTGATATTGCATGACGATATTGTAATTACGATCAACAATATCGTAGCGGCTGCCCATCAGGCTTCGCATCAAACCCACCGCATTTCGGTTGATTTGATCGACCCAAGGCACACCGAATCGGTAATTAAAGTTCAGACCAAGTTGTAGTTCGTTATTAGTATTTTGGCCTTTCTTATGTGCCATATCGATAGTAAACAATGGAATTGGCGTGTAATTAACGCCCACCGTGAAAGCAGACGGTGAATCACCTAAGTCACTGGGACTAGTGCTGCCGGAATTCAGGGCAACACCTTTACCGAAGTATTTCTCATACATTAAACGTCCACCCAACTGTGGGTGGCTGGGCAGATAGGCTTCTGCACGCACATCAAATCCATTGGCTGGGCGTTCGTCATAATCTTCCATATCGGCAAGTACCGACTGATGCCAGTCAGTCAAACGGAAATAGCCGTTAGCCGAGAATTTGAGATTGTCAGTCCAGGCTTCGCCGCCGACACCCAAACGGCTATTCTTGCCGGTCAGGTCATAATCATAAAAGGTATTAACACCGAACATCCAGTTGTCGGTAAAAGTACGCGCACCAAGACCAATGTTATTGGTGGTTCTTTCCCCGTTGTAACGCACCCCTAATTGACCAAACAACAAATTGTTCTGTGTTTCTGTCAGCGGGATCAAGACATCAGCATTACCGATGCCATTCGAATTGATTTGCACACGAGCATTACCGTACTGACCAAGCCAGTCAGCAGCGGCTTGCGAAGCTAAACCTGAAGCAACACCTGATACGGCACTTTCTGCGGCCCGGCTGCTATTTTCATTCCCCATAATGCCCCAAAGTTGAGTCGCGGCACTGGCCACATTTTCCTCATTCACCGCGGGTAGATGGCTTTGCGCATTAATATCTGTCTGCAACGAGCCTAAATCAGGTAACTGTTTGATATCTTCAGCTGTCGCATCCGGTGCAGTAAGGGGTGAAGATGGGGTACTCAAGGGAGCCGTTGAGGGTAATGAAGGGGCATAAAATGGGTTGTTAGATAAGGGGTTATGGGATGGCTCTCCCGACTTAGGCTCTGTGTTATCTGGGATTGTCAGAATGTCTAACGAGCGCATTTTCGCCATCTGTTCATCTAATTCATTCGCACGTACAGATGAAGAGATAAGCGGGCTAAAGGCTATCACGATAGGTAACATTAATTGCACTAACAAAGTATTAAATGCAACTACCCGCATAAATGATTTATATGAATAGAAACCGTTCATAATAAATTCAACGTCCCGATTTTAATTGGCAATATAACCCTGCGAGTATTGATATAGAGTCATTGCATAAACCACAAAAAGCCAATTACATCATTATGTTACACATGATGAATTGACCTATCCTTGTGGCCTGATTATGTATATCACTCAAAGGTGATGAATAACGCGCATACGGAGAAGATAAGCTGTTTAGTAAGCCAAACAGCTCTAATTAATCATAAAGTTAATTATCTAATACAGAACAATAGCGCAGTGCATTTAAGGTCATGCAGCTGAATACGAATACCATTGTTGTCAAATGAGTAAATAGATCAGAATATTCTAGATTCGAGAAAGATAATTAACTTTATTCTGTACTTCATTAAAAGCCGTGTTTCTCACTCGTGCACATACCATTTTCAATTTCGAATCAAGCTCGAGAGAAATTAGCTGCTTAGGATCTTCGTCAAGAATATTCCTATTTTGCTCTAAGAAAGAATACATATCATTTATCTTATCAAACTGGCCTCGAAAAACTGAGAAATCATTCCCATTCAATTTTTTAACCATTGAGAAGTTATTGACACACTGATCGTTAGTGCTTTTTTTAATGATAGCAGCGGTCTGTTGTTCTGATTCAGTTTTGGCTTTTGTCGTACATCCCATAAGCACTGTACTCAGCATTAACACTGTGATTGCCACATTTTTCATATATACCTCACTGATCCTTTATAAACAGCTATCCCATACTCTCAAAGACCGTTTTTACAAGAATTCCGACAACATCCTAGTGATGTTAAACGTAATATAAACGAACTTGAAAAAGTTGATAAAAACTCAAACCAATACAGCATTTTTGTAATCCGGTTTCTTTATAGCACGATCTTTTATGCTGTAAAACATTATTAACCTAGACTTTAAAGCCATAAAGACAACTCCAACCAGCTTATTATTCTTTAAATTTATTGATTGATGGATATATTGATCACTGAGGATGTATTTCTTGGTTATATCTTTCATATTATAACCATATATTAGCCAATAACCCTGTTTAAATTTAGTTCATAAAAATCACATTAATTATAAAAATATTTGATGCACCGCAAAAAAAATCAACAACTCAATAAGAATACAAATTTAAAAAAATGAAATACATTAAATAACCAATTTAATAACAAATTAAAAATGACATAACACAATAAGCTTTTCTAATTCAATAAATAATCGCACAAGAAAAGTCTTATATTGAATACAGATTATTCCTAACATTGAATATTCATTTGGCGATGACTATTACTGACCAATTCTACAGCAATCAACATTAATGAATTGCAATGCGAACGCATAGGCATTTTGTGACGTATCAATAAAACAGAGCGCCAATAGCCCCATCTGAAAGTAAATAGTAAAGCATTCTCATTCTTCATTGGTGAACTCAACAAAGTGAGCTGACCTGATTTTCTTGCCCTTAACTCACCATTTTTATTATTTTGCTGGCGGTATTCCAGAGATCGCCTTAATGGGATGAATGTGTCACTATCCCTAATCTCACCTCAATATCTCTCGCAGGAAATGACATGCATCTCGATTTACGCCAGTTGCGTAATTTTGTTGCGCTGATTGAGCACAGTAGTTTTATACAAGCTGCGGAAGCGGTTTGCTTATCACAATCAGCTTTTAGCCGAAGTATTCAGGCGCTTGAATTGAGTGTCGGGCATCCGCTTGTTGAGCGTAAAGGGAAACAACCAGAACTCACGTTGCATGGACAAAAATTACTGCCCTATGCACGTTACATGCAGGAATTGAGTGTTGAGATTACCACCACACTTCAGGATGTAGATGATACCGAAACAGGGGAAGTCTCCTTCGGTTGTGGACCCGCGCCTTCGGCTTTACTGATCCCTAAAGCCGTCGCCGAATTTCACCGCCAGACACCTCATGCCACCGTTTCATTTCGGGTCGATAACTGGTTTGCATTGCGTAATGCGCTCACGACGAATGAGTTACCCTTTGTCGTGGCCGATACGTGGCATGCAGAAATCGATACCCAGCTCAAAGTCCAGCCACTGAGTCAACAACGTTGCTTTTTTGTTTGCCACCAGCACCACCCATTAGCACGACGGGAGACGGCCACGATACAAGAGCTACTGAGCTACCCGCTGGCGGCTCCTTATTTGCCACCGGGCATTCGCAAAGTGCTGGCAACACTGAGCAAACGCGGAGACTACCAACCCGCGATCCAGTGCGATCATATTTATGCTCTACTCGGTATTTTAAAGAATACCGATGCCATCAGTTTTGCTAGTGAAGATGGATTCCAATTAGCGCAGCACAGCCACAATCTGGTGAAAATTGAGTTAGGTGACTTGCC
Source organism: Yersinia massiliensis (assembly GCF_003048255.1). Classification (NCBI taxonomy): domain Bacteria; kingdom Pseudomonadati; phylum Pseudomonadota; class Gammaproteobacteria; order Enterobacterales; family Yersiniaceae; genus Yersinia; species Yersinia massiliensis. Next base: position 818,968 of record NZ_CP028487.1, on the reverse strand, counting down.
GGATGAATGGCGGTTTATGCAAACCCGTTTTGGCGTGATTTCCCCGATGAACGCGATCCAGCGCCCTTTGGTGGAGAGGCTGATTGAGATAATTATGCATACTGATCGCCAGCGGCAGTTGAACCTGCTGGCGATGTAATTCTACTGGCTATGTTATTCTACTGATTCATCCCGCGTTTTCCTGATCGCCGCGTGCGTTATAAGCCGGCCAATATTTTTCCAACTGCTGGGATTGCAGAGCCTGTTCGACAAAGCGATTGTCAAACCATTGGTCTACGGCAAAATCACGGCGGATCAGATTTCCATTTTTAGCCTGTTCCACACTGCGTTGAAAACTGTCTTGCAAGAAAGTGTCGAGTCGCGGCGAACTGATAAACTTCAGATCGGCCGGATTAAGCTCCTCGAGAAACAAAACTTGGGGAATGGCACTTTGGGCTGAGAGCGTTTTGGCGTAGTTCTCACGATGCTCTTCCTCGCTGGTCCATAAGGCATTTTTGACCAATACATCAATAATTTGCTGAGTGGCTTGCGGATAACTTTCGATAAATGCAGCGGTCCCGATAAATCCTGCCTGCGTGGTATTTTCCCAGCTCAGATCACGACTTTTCACCACCACATCGACCCCTTTACCGCGCAGAGCCAGCAGCGAAACACCGCCCCATACGGCATCAACCCGCCCCGCCGCCAGTGCGGCTTTGCCCGATGTCCAATCAAGATTGATCACCTGCATATCGCGCTCACTCAATCCAGCCCCTTTCAGCGCCCGATCAAAAGCCAGTTGATCGGCGGTCCCGCGATAGACCGCGACCCGTTTACCTTTCAAATCTGCAATTTGTTTGATACCACTTTGGCTGTTCACCGCCAGATATGAGCTGGAGCCGCGGTGACCAAATAAGAAGCGTGTGGGTAAGCCACTGGCACGGCCAATAATGGCGGCCAGATCGCCAAGATAAGCAAAATCAAGCTGCTGATTCGCCAACGCCTCATTCACCGCAGGCCCTGCACCTTTAAAAAATGACCATTTCACCGTCACGCCCTGTGGGGCAAACACATCCTCAAGCTGATGCTGAATATGCGCCAGACCTAACGGCCCACCAATAAAGGGTTTACTGCCCGCACTTTGATCCGGCACACCAATGCGGATTTCTTTTGGCAGTGGCGTCGTTTCACTACGGGCAACAGCCGAAATGCTCAGTAGTGCTGCCACCATCAGAACGAATTTACCCAAAGGAAGTTTTCTCATCACAATCATATCCTCAACGTTATTTCCCTTTACGCTAAACAGGAAGTCCTTACGGGGATAAATGCTTTTTTTCGCTGAGTAATGAGTAAATTGAGATAAAGCAGTCGCCACGTGGCGTTCACGCCAGAATGCATATTTTGCACCCACATTATTCATTAAATGCATTGGTTTACGCGGCGACTTACGCTTTTTATAGAGGCTGACTTCACAAAAGAGCAGGCTCTTATGACGCAATTGATCTTACGGCAAGTGATTTTCCGCCGTCTCACATTCGCGCTTAACCTGTGGTCGCTTCTGCTACCGCTACTGGTTTTGTTGCTCTGGCAACTGGCGGCGACGCAGCGCTGGATGCCTGAACAGATTCTGCCTGCGCCCACCACCGTATTCGCCACCGCCCAAGAACTTTGGCATGGGGATTTACTGGCACAATTGGGTGTGAGTCTCAGACGGTTGCTTTCAGGGTTAGCGCTAGGGGTGTTGGCGGGTACCTTGCTCGGTGGGCTGTTGGGGGCATCACGTCATGCCGCACGAGCTATCGAACCCCTATTTTACGCCTTGGCACAAATCCCGACACTCGGTTGGATCCCGCTCTTTATGGTGCTGTTCGGGATTGATGACGGGCTAAAACTGGCGGTTATCATCAAGGCGGTGATTGTGCCTGTGACGCTCAATACTCAGCAAGCGGTTAACTCAGTGCCACAGGTATTAAATGAGGTCGCACAGGTTTTACGCCTAAACCGCTGGCAACAACTCCGTCGGGTGGTTATCCCCGCCAGCCTTCCCGGCTGGTTTACTGGCCTACATCTGGCGCTGTCACAGGCTTGGATCTCATTGATTGTGGTTGAGCTTTTGGCTTCGTCTCAAGGCATTGGTTATCTGATGGTTTGGGGCCGCCAGCTCTTCCAACTGGATATTGTCTTTGTCACTATCGCCGTCATTGGACTTTGTGGGCTGGCCATGGAGTGGGGATTAGGGCAACTCCATCACCGCTTAGTTTATTGGCCGCAACCGGCGATCAGTCAGCAGAAACGCGACCAACAACTGCCCGTCACCGGTTTTTGGTTGCCCTTGGCGTTGTTATTCCTTTGGCAGCTAGCCAGTCAGTACCATTGGGTCAATCCCCAATTCTTCTCCTCGCCGCTGGCAGTCACAGAACGTGTCATACAGGGTTTTCAGGATGGCGAGTTGCTCCCTGCAATGACGCAAAGTCTGGGCAGAGCCTTAGCGGGTGCGGCGATAGGCATCACACTGGGCTTGCTCACCGGATTGTTACTGGCACTTCATCGCCAAACAGGGCAAATCGTCACACCAACACTGAACGCGTTGCGCCAAATAGCTCTGTTCGCTTGGCTACCGTTGCTCACAGCTTGGGTTGGCAATGACGAAGCCGGCAAAGTGGTGTTTGTCACGCTGGCTGCATTTTTCCCCATGTTTTTCAGTACGCTCAAAGCAGTACAACAGCGCAACCCCCATCTGGATGAGGTGGCTAAAGTGCTGCGCTTGAATCGCATCGACTATCTTCGCCTGCTCATTCTACCGGGTGCGACTCCCGGTATTTTTTCCGGTATCCGTTTGAGCCTGCTTTATGCCTGGCTGGGAAATATCGGTGCCGAATATTTTATGGCATCAGGAGTCGGTATCGGAAATCTCATGATTAATGCGCAGCAACTGTTGGATATGCCCACCATTCTTAGCGGCATGTTACTCATTGGCATCACTGGCGGCTTGCTCGACAAACTGGGTCGGCTGGCAGAATCACAGGTGACGCGCTGGCGTCAGCAAGGAGAATCATCATGACGCAAACCGCACTGGTGCAATTTCGTCACGTCAGAAAAAGCTGGCAGAACCTCACGGCAATCGACAATTTCACTTTGGACATCGAACGCGGCGAGTTTATCGCGTTAGTGGGGAGCAGTGGCTGCGGGAAATCGACACTGCTGCGGTTGTTGGTTGGGTTGGAGCCAGATTTTCAGGGCGAAATCTGTGTTGATGGCTTACCCGTCACTGGCATTGGTCGCGATAGAGGCATTGTGTTTCAGGAACCTCGGCTTTTCCCTTGGTTGACGGTTGAACAAAATGTGGCGCTCGGGCTGGCCGATGCGCCGCTGGGCCGCAATGCAAAACGCGAACGTGTGGCACACATGCTGGAATTGGTCCAACTGACAGGATTTGCCCACAGCCTACCCGCCCAACTTTCTGGAGGTATGGCGCAACGGGTCGCCATCGCCCGTGGACTGGCCGCCAGTCCGGAAATTCTCATGTTGGATGAACCCTTCGGGGCATTGGATGCCCTGACGCGCCAGCAAATGCAGCAAGAACTGCTGCATATTCATCAAACCCAGAGAACCACCACGCTGATTGTTACCCATGATGTGGATGAAGCCGTCACGCTGGCCGACCGCATTGTTGTGATGTCACCTCGACCGGGCCGTATCCTTGAGATTGTCGATATCCGTCAACCTCATCCTCGCGCCCGTGACAGTGATGCCTTTACTTCTCGTTGCGCACACATCCGCGCTTTAATCACCCAAACTGAATCATTTGCAGGAGCTCATTGAGATGGGACATCCCTCTATTTACCCCACGGGGACCACAATCTATAACCCTGAAAAATCTTGGAGTGGCTATACCGTTTTTCAGGCGGTCGAAACAGGTGCCGTACTGACCGATATGAATGGGCGTGAGCTGCGGTTATGGCCTAACTTGCACGGCTTCCCCAACAAAATTTTTCCGGGAGGGACGATTTTGGGGCATACCGCACAGCGAGATCCACGCTTCGGCATGCAGGATATGGTCGATCTGGTGCAAATCGACTGGGAAGGCAATGTGACATGGCAATTCAATCAGTACGAAAAAATCCACGATCCTGAAGGTGATCCGCAGTGGATGGCGCGCGCACATCATGATTATCAACGCAGTGGTAATCCGGTCGGCTACTATGCCCCCGGTTTGGAACCGCAAGTAGATGGCGGTAACACACTCATTCTGGCGCATACCAATCTCCACAATCCGAAAATATCTGACAAATTGCTGCTCGATGACACCATTATTGAAGTGGATTGGCAGGGGAATGTTATCTGGGAATGGCGCTGTAGCGACCATTTCGATGAATTGGGGTTCGATGATGCTGCCAAAACGGCCATTTGGCATAATCCCAATATGCGCGCCAGTGGGGGTGGAATGGGTGATTGGATGCACATCAATTCCATGTCGACACTCGGCCCTAATCAATGGTTTGACGCGGGGGATAGCCGTTTTCATCCCGATAACATTATCTGGGACGCGCGCGAATCTAACATCATCGCCATTATCGATAAGCAGAGCGGGCGCATTGTCTGGCAGCTCGGGCCTGACTACAGCAAACCTGAATTGAAGCATTTAGGCTGGATCATCGGCCAACATCACGCCCACATGATCCCACAAGGTTTACCGGGTGCGGGCAATATTCTGGTGTTTGATAATGGCGGCTGGGCGGGATACGGCGCGCCGAATCCGGCTTCTCCTGATGGGTTAAAAAATGCTTGGCGCGATTACTCCCGTATTCTGGAAATCAATCCACTGACACTGGATATTGAATGGCGTTATTCCCCTTATGAGGCCGGCTTGCCACAGCCAACCGATTCTTACCGTTTTTACAGCCCCTACATTAGCAATATTCAGCGGCTACCCAATGGCAATACCCTGATTAATGAAGGGTCGAATGGGCGTATTTTTGAAGTAACGCAATCCCATGAAATTGTATGGGAATATATCTCCCCCTACTGGGGAAAATCCGTCAACAACAACATGGTCTATCGTGCCTATCGTGTCCCTTACGAGTGGATCCCTCAGCTAACGCGACCTGACGAAATTCCCGTTCAGGCCATAGACGTCACCCAACTACGCCAACCGAATGCCGCAGCAAAAGGTGAATTTGCCTCGGTTATCCATGTTGACGGTGTGCAGCCCTACGACAAAAGTGCCGACGCACTGTGCGTGGCGACGGATAATGAAACCTTGCGGCGTAGCCCTAAGGTGTTTCAGGTAGATGGCACTCACTTTACGAAGCTCGATAATCATCAGAGCGCCCTGCTGGAAGTCGAGCAGGCATGGATTTTCGTCGGCGCAGAGCGCTGTATTCATTGCCGCAATCTATGGCAACGCTTGAGCCACATTGATTTACAGTCAGCGCTGCGGTCATCCCCACGGTATTATGTGGACGCCGATGTCTTCCCTGATTTGGCACAACAACTTAACGTTCGCAGTTTGCCCACACTGCTTAAGTTACGAGGAGGCCGAGAGGTGAAGCGCACAGGTTCAACTCTCAGCGTGAGCGAACTTCTGAGTTGGCTTGAAAACGACGCCTAATCAATACTCACCGTAATAGGGCTATTCCGGCATCGGTTCGGGATAGCCACTGCTGCCAAGGTCAATACCATATTTGGTAAAATCTAATTCTATCCCCGGCCAGTTAACCGTATACACATCCCCCAGACCATAAATGACACCGTTCAATGGATGGGACAGATACTTGGTGAAGTTTCCGAGCAGGAATTTGTCGCCACTCGCGCCAAGATAGCCGACACCAAAAGTCTGCCCATTCATGTTGCTGTAAAACATATGCTCTTTCCCCACGGCAAAGGTTTGGACATCCACTGCGCGCAGTGTCACACCGGAACCATAGACCTGATACAACTCATGGCCCCCCCAAGTGTACAGCCGATTATCTTGTGTCAGAGCCGCACTCCCGATATAGCGTGACTGTAACGTTTTCACGTTTTGCATAATGACAATAGGCGGTGCCACTTCCAGATTGGTCAGCGCAGCAGATTCATATTGATAACTAGGGTAATTTTGCCCTAAGTGGAAATGAGTCCCCCAACCAATCACCGAACCATCGTCCAGTAATGCCGCCCCCCAGCCATTGCCACCAGAGATGTAGACGATTTTATCGGCATAGTTTTTCAAGCCACTGATTTTTCGTGGCAAGGCAGATAAGCCCTTATAATCTTGATAGCCATAATGGCATCGTGACTGACCTCCCCGCACATCATTGCGGCTCGCTATCTGGCCAGTCCCACCGTGAACATACTGAGTAAAGCCCAGGCCACAGCCTTCGTTATCGCCAAAACCCCAGACCGAATACTCGTTACTGTCATTCACGGTGACAGCAAAGCTCCCTTCGTAGGCTGCGCCCATCAGCGTGACCTTCTCTCCCCCTAAGACAATTTGTCTTGGCGTCACCCGCGTTAAGTCAAGTTCAGGTGCAGTGGTCGCATACCGATTATTACCACACTGGTTATAGCGGCACTCGCCAAGAAACCACAAAGTGCCATCCGCTTTTTGCATCAGCGTAGTGTATTCCCCTGCGGCAATATCAACCACGCCACTCAGCACTTTGCAGGGGGTCGGGTTATAGAGCACTTTGGTGCCATTACACACCGTCGACCCCGCTTCACCATAGAGATCTTGCCCCCAACTCCAGACATCACCATTCTCATCTAAGGCAACCAGATGATAAATACCACCGGCAATCTTAGTGATACGCAGTGTCGAGTTTGGATCGCCTGGCGGGATAATAACCATCGCGGGTTTCGCGGTATCCGCATTGCCTGAAATACCATTTGAGCCATTGCCTTGTAAGCCATGGTCACGGTAACCCCACACCCAAAGTTTACCGTTAGAATCAATGCCGACTCCGGTATCCACCAACTCAGTTTGGTTACTGAAAGTGATGACACCTTGTAAGGTCGATTGCTTGTACACCGGACTTTGATATGCCACCGCCTGCTTAGGCTCAAAACCGAACACCACTAATGGCAAGTAGACCGGAGTGTTAATGCGAGCCATTGCAACCTGATCGTATTTTCGGCCTGAAGCGCTTTGTGTCACTGTCACATTGACATCACTCTTCAACACTGAATCTTGTGGGAAGTGATAAGCCAGATTTGCTTTCAATACATTGCTACTGCGTACCTGTTGGCTATAACTGTGGGTACTACTACTGACTAAACTCTCCGTCACAATATCGGCGAGTCGCGCTTGTTTAGCGAGCAAGTTACTCCCATCAAGCGTCAAGGAAAGCAGCGCCGCTAATAAAGGTAATAACAGCGCATACATCACGATTAGCGCACCTTTTTCATCAGCGAGTGTTTTGAAAAATCGCTTAATTGTCATCGCGAAGGTCGTCATAACGAAGGTCTGAGCAGTGAGGATCTTAGCAGCGAGGGTCATAGTTGAAAATCTCCGTCACTCAACGTGGCATCACGATGCTTGAAGTGGCAATATTCGGCGGCATCTTGAGCAGCGAGCCGATGAAAGCAGAAAAAACGCTGGTGTCATTGCGTTCGACACAAAGTGTGACGCGGTAAATTGGCACCCATCCCCATTGAGTTCGTTCGCTGATAAACGTCATTTTTGCCGCATCCGCTGGCGTGAAAATGCCGTCTGAAGAAACACAGTTATCATCGGTGGCATAAGACAAGGTGAGTGGCTTGCCATCGACCCAGCGGTTATCAACGGTTGCGTCGCCAGCGCTGTCGGTAGTGAAATAAAAAGTTTCAAGACGAACCGCCACCGCTTTACCAGGGAATGTGCTGCCCAACAAACTCAGTGCCACTTTTGCCATATCATCTACTTCAGTTGGCACTACCTGTTTCCTTTCGTTATACAGATAAGTCCGTTCTCGAATCACAGAAGCAATAGAATGCAAGGTCCGTTCAGCTTTACCTTTATTGAGATTGAGCTGACCCAGATCCACGACGAAATAAATCAGCGCAATAAACAACGTAAACACGAGTGATGCCTCTAATGCGACAGCACCATCAGCTGACTTAACCGAAGATAACCTTTTGTTAAATAAGCGGCTGAGGGGTGGATTACACCAATTCATAATGTTGGACATAAACAACCTTGCGGCTCAGTAAGCTGGCTTTAAAAGAAGACAAAAGGAATAGTTGAGCAAGGACTGGGTTGTAGTGATATTTGATGCTGTAAACAGCTAATTTCGCCCCGCTTGCTGGGGTTGAAGCACGGCAGCTATTCGCAACCAATTCCTCAACGTTTCGGCAATACAAAACATCCTCAATATCGATGTCATCTGAGTTTCCTAACCAAGGCCATAGCTGGCTATTATTTTCCAAACTATGAATGAAGCTAGCGCGATAATTAGTCGCGGTACTGCTATCGAAAGAAGCACTTCTTCCTGACTCCGCCACGGCAAGATCCAATGCAGCAGAGATGAAAATAACGCGACAAATCTCAAGAAATAGAAATACTAAAAGTAAAAATGGCCCAATCAGTAGTGCAAACTCAAGTGAAATAGCACCCGAATCAGATCTGATACGTTCCCTAATAGTCAGTACAAGCTTGTTGCTATACATATAGCGTTCCATAAGACATATAGCGTTCCATAAGTTATCGGTCAGATAAAATGGGCGTGCGGCCACAATAAAATAATTAAGGCAATAGATATTCATGAGTGGTACGTAATAACGCACACTCAAGATCGACTTGTAAGATATCCAATGTTATTAAACGACAAGAAGAGATAAATTACAATAATAATAACCCCAGTTATATATATCATTTTAAAAAAACCATAGAACACTCTCATTTTAAGTCACTTGCAACCTGTGCTCATAAAAAAATAGTATCTGATCACTTGTGCGAATTTCATTTGTGATTAGTTTACATAAAGCATTTGATTATTTGATCACTATGTAGGAATTCAATTAATAAGAGATTGGATATCATGTTAAAAGAAACACAAGTAACCACTAAGATGATTAATATCATAATGTTAAATTAAGGTTAAATTAACTATTATTCTCAGCGTTATGTATAAGAATAATGGTATTGTCCCCGCCTTTATAAGCTATATATTACTTCCGTTAATTCATTGTATTTCAAAGCACTTTAAGGGTTAACTATGCTACGTTTGAAAATTAATAAAAATGATAACATCCAAAATCAAATTGTTAAGGGAATCATAGAATTAACCAATAAAGGAGACCTCAAGTTTGGTGATCACTTACCCTCAATTACTGCAATGAGTGATTCTTTGTTGATATCAAGGACATCCGTTATTGGTGCATATGAAAAGTTGGTAAAATTAGGAATCATTCAAAGTAAGGAACGAAGTGGTTATTTTATCTCCACGATTATCGATGATAATCAAAGCTCAAGATCAACAACAAAAGTCATGTTTAAAGAGAAAGCAGGAAATAAGCCACAACAAGATAGGATTTATCATGCTAGAGATGTGAGAATACCAGATGTATTTGTCAGAAATTTCTTTACGGAAATAAGATTACGTAAAAACAGTACGACTGAGCCATTAGATATTAGGCAGCTAATGTCAGATATGTTGCTCTCTATGCGACGAATAAAAGCTAATTACAGTACCTCGATTATCACCAAAAATGTTATCTCGTTCTTACTGACTGTGGCTGTCGCAATTAAGAAGAGAACACCCAGTCCAACCATCATTCTTGAATATCCGTGTTACAACAAAGTGCACGATATCTTCAGCTCTCTGGGATTTAAAATTATTCTGGTCCCTGTCGATCAACATGGATTGCAGGTAGAAAATCTAGAGAGTCTGAGTGCAGACTGTATTTATCTCACCCCTGCTCATCAATTCCCAACAGGCGCGGTATTAAGCCAAGAACGGCGGGATTATCTGGCAGCTTGGTGCCAAAAAAATCATGTTTGGCTCATTGAAGATGACTCTTTATCGCTGATGAATTTGAGCGAAAAGACCAGTAGCCCTATCTACGTTAGCCATCCGAGTGAAAAGAATATCTATGTTTCTTCAATGGCACTAATCCTCGGTAGTGAGAACGGTGCCAGTATCGGCCTGTTGCCAGCAGACTTGTATCCTGAAATAAGCCAGTTAGAAAACATACTCTATAGTGAGGATTCTGTACTGAGCTATCGGTTAGTTTCAAACTATCTACACTCAAATAGAATCATCCGTGATATCGCTAATCTGGCACATAAGAGGCGTAAAAAGTATCAGCTTGCCACCGAAGGCTTACGTAGAGCCTTTGGCCAACCTCAGATATGGGGGATACCTCGCTCGATATATTTCTCATTTTTAATACCTCCAGGGATTACCGTTGACCATGATAAATTCCCGTCCCATTTAATTCCTATGTCTACAATCTTTGATACTTTCGGTTTTAGCTGGTTAGGAAAAAGAATAATTTATCCTTTTGCTGCACTCGAGATGGACCAAATAAAACTGATCAACGACTATTTCCTAAAAATAGCTCAAGAGCAGTAAGATGCACTTCGTAACATATGATGTTACGCCAATAGAGTCCTGATAGAGACTGCCGATTAGTGATGTCAAACATAAAACAATCACTTAGCGGCAGAATTATGTCACTAGCGATACAAGCATTGTTCTTACATTGTGAAATTTATGCTAAATAATAAAAATCTGTGCCTAATACTTATATTGAGTTGTAACTGATAAATAATAAAATTTGGCTCTACCATGATTTTAAGGATAAAAATATAGTGATTACGTAACTTATTTACAGAGTGAAATCTCTTATAAGTTACCTTTGCTAAATTTCATTTATAAAGGATTTATAATGTTTACTAAAGCATCAAGCATGGTATTGAACTCATCTGTATTTCTGGCAGTTAAGGGTCAAGAAAAACTGCAAGAAATGTTAACAAATGAGAAAGGTGTTACTGCCATTGAATATTCAATGATCGCTGTAGCTGTTTCAGCAATGCTGTATATCGTTCTGGGTGATGGAACAAGCGGTGATAACTTCTTGGGCAAAATTATTACTGCTTTCGATAAAATTAAAGACAGCATAGATCAGTCTATGAGTGCCTTCCCTACTGCTCCATAGTAGGTAGCCTTAAGTTAACACTCACTTTTAGCCTATATTGGCTAGTCGTGAGTGTTACTGCATATACATAATAAACGAGACCAATAACTTTATGTGGCTAAATTATGGGATATCGCTGGTGTGGTTCGGTATCCTTATGCGAATTTGTTACACCGACATTCGATTCAGGTTAATAAGAAACCACGATGTTTTTATATTACTGATTTGTGTTATCAGCACATTGCTTATTTTTGATAAGCCATTTAATTACCCCTACGCACTCATCACACTGGCTATCGGATTTATCTTGGTCACGATAAATATCGTAGGTGCTGGTGATATAAAGTTACTCGCCGTTCTGGCACTAACATTCCCCGATGGCATTTTTTTTGGCTACCTACTGGTCATGTCGATACTGGGCAGTGGCTTAGCCATCATTGAATTGATCAGGATGAGGCTTAAAAAGCAGCCGTCACGTGGATTGCCTTATGGCGTGGCAATAGCAGGAAGCTATTTATTTGTTCTTTATGACTTATTTATCACTTGAGATAAAAATTATACGGGGCTTGGAACGTGAATCAAAAAATAATCATGGCCATGGCAGTACTACTCATCTTAATTGGTGGAATAGGTATTTTTATTTTTTCCGGCGGTAAAAATGATGAGCAGGTTAGCAACGTCAGTTCTCAAGTAGAAAAAAAACCAGCAATAGAGCAAGTTTCTGTCAACTTCGCGGTTGCTAAAATTGGACTGAAGGCAGGCTCTATTATTACCGAACAAGATATAAAGATAGAAACCGTCTTACTGGAGCCAGGGCATTGGTTGGTGGAAGAACAAGAGGCTGGTCAGCTGTTTATGGTCGGTTATGTCACGTTAGATAATATCAATGCGAATAGCCGCATACGTTCCAGTCAAGTTGCTATGCCAGGTTCTCCTGCCTATTTATCGCAAATGGTGACACCAGGGTATCGCGTTTATTCATTCAACTTGAGTGAACAACAAATCTCACAATTAGCGACAACTAAGGCAGGCGAATATGTCGATGTTTACTTTCGCTACAACATGATTATCTCGGGATATAAAACACAAATTTTACAGCGCGTTGAACCTGAAATCCGTCGTATCGGGAATTTTAATGGAACGAAAGTACTGCCGATATTAAGCGCCAAAAAATTATTGTATATGGACCAAACCGGCAGTAATGGCGTGGTATCTGATATTAATAAAATGATAAAGAAAGATACCAAGACAGAGAACAGTAACGTCGCTAAACCCAGACCTGAAAGCAGTGCAAAACTGTATGTGGAATTAAGTGATCATGATATTAAGCGATTATATACCCTTGATCCTTATGGTGATTTCATCATATTCCCGGCCAGTTTTGCTAAGAATAAAGCAAGCTCTACAGATGAAACGCTGCCGGAGAATATTCGTCAATTAAAAGGGAAAAAAGGTTAATTTATGGCAAATAACTTCCGGCGATATCTGAATCATTTCAGATATTTACCCACACGAATTCTGACCGTTTTGACGGTAATAATACTGATGACAGGGGCTGCTTTTGCCCAAGATATCTATATGGAGAAAGGCGAAGCCCGAACCCTAAAAGTGAATGCGGCTGTAGATACGGTTTTTATATCTAATCCTGATGTTGCCGACTATGAAGTCATTGATGAGAAGCAAGTCGTCATATTTGCCAGAGAAAATGGCCGAGCCAGTCTTGAGATATACGGTGGAGAGAACAATGCCACGCTCATGACAATGAATATTGTCGTCGATCCTCTGTTAGGCAACATTAAAAAAGAGATGGCGGAAGAATATCCCGGCAGTGATATTGATATCAAAAAGTACGGTGAAGGCTATGTGTTAACCGGCACCGTGCCGGATGAAGATGCCAGAGAAGGCATCTATATGACGATTGGTCAGGCTCTTGGACTCAAAAGGAAAGAAACTGATCTCAAAATAAAACCGGGTTCAGTCAGTTCAATCGGCGGGGACAGTGGCGGTGATACGTCGATCGATTTTATGCAAAAAGTTGTTTTTGAAGGCTTGGTCAACCGCCTGAAATTACCGGCAACAAATCAGGTCAACGTCAAATTAACTGTCGTCGAAGTGACAAAAACCTTTATGGATAATGTTGGCGTTGATTGGAGCAATGCCGGATTGGGGGCAGGTCAATTTAGCCTGACCAAATTCAGATTTGATGCCAATTCATTGAATAGCCTAATTTATGCCATTAAAAATGATTCTATTGCCCGCATCTTAGCAGAACCAAACTTATCGGTACTCTCGGGTGAGACCGCTGACTTTTTAGTCGGTGGTGAGATCCCTATTGTCACAACCTCAATGGCAGGTTCTACCATTACTTATAAAGAGTTTGGTGTGAAGCTAGTGATTGCCGCCAAGGTAGAAAGTAATAACAAAATAAAACTTAACCTCAGTGAAGAGATCAGTAGTTTGGATGGACAATATGCTTTAGGCGATCTCAACATCCCTAAATTACGCTCCCGTAAGGCCAGAACGACGGTTGAACTGGGGGATGGGGATAGCTTTGTGCTCGGAGGCTTATTAAATGAAAATGAAAAAGAATCGCTCTCTGGCATTCCATTTATTAGTGATATTCCGATTCTTGGCGCGCTATTCCGACGCACGGGTGCCGAACGCGAGCGCACTGAATTAGTCGTCGTAGCAACGGTTAATCTGGTTAAACCCATCTCTTTCAACAAAGTGGTTTTACCTAATTTTGTACGCAGTAATCTCGCAGAACGCTTCTTCAATATCAGCGCTATCCGCGAATCTAAATCCCGTAAGCAAGTGACAGAGTTCCTTGATAAGGGAGGGTTTGCACAATGACAACTAGCCGGCGGTTAACGACGAGCTTACTGCTTCTAGTATTAGGGATAACGAGTTTCTCAGCCCCGACGCTATCAGCAGAAAATCCATCGCAATTGATGAGCCGGGTGTCTGACCATACTCTTTATGCCAACACCGTGATAGACCGAGAAATCTTGGTCGGAGAAGTGCTGCAAAATTACCGGAAATTGAGCCATGCTGTGATATTGATTAGCGGGTATCAGCCTGCTTTTAATCAATTGGCTTATGATATAAGAGCTCAGCTCATATCAGCCAATATTCCGCCAACGTCTATTTATCTGCAACCGAGTTCGACGGGGTATGATATGCGGAATCGTGGACTAATAACGCTATCATTAGAACAATATCGCGTTGCGCAATATACCTGTAACTATCATAGACAAGATTATCAATACCGCGACAGAGACAAAGTAGGTTGTAGCGTCGATAACCTACGTAATTTAAGCATTATCAATAGAAAATGATTTTCTCTATTTGTCATCATTAACAGGTATCTTAGAATGCTATTATTCTCTAATAACGATAAATCAGAGACATCCACCGACAAAGAGGCTATCGTTCTTATTTCAGCACGAACTTCATGGATGGATGAAGTCAGTAGTCAATTAGTATTGAAGAACGTTATCCATATTCAAAGGATTACTGAAAATTTTCTTAAAATAGAGTCATTGGATTTATCTTCGACCATCCACACTGTGATTATTGATATTGAAAATGCCACAGACACACAAAAAATAATCAATAAAATCAATACAATTCTGGTAAACACCGCAAGTTGCCTAGTCGTCGGTGACAGTGACTCAATCATTTTATCGCAACAGTTTGTGCAATCTGGTGTGCATTATCTTCATTATCCATCGCAACTCACTGATATTGTTGCACAGGTCAAAAGTGCACGGTTAGAATTTAGCAATAAGCGCTCCGCGATAAAAATCAGTATTTTGGGATGTAAGGGGGGGATAGGAACATCGACGATCAGTTATCATCTTGCACAATATATTGCCATTAATAATCGTGTGCCTGTGCTACTCGTCCAAGGGCATGGTGGTTCTCAGGATATGGACATTATTTCGGATCATATCCTCGATCATGACGTCACCGAAGTGACAGATTATCTTTCAATTAAGAAAAATGGCGGTGAGATAACACCAAACCTCCATGACCCATTATTAGAACGCTACAATTTTTCTATTTTTGATTATCCAGTTTTTAATCTGGACAAAGAGAAAATTGAACATATTTTGAATTTCTCTGATTGCGTGATTTTTATTATCAGCCATGATTTAGCCTCCCTGCGTGTCGCTAAATTATCACAAGAAGTAAACCGCTTTTTACAAACGGTAGGAAATGGTGTTAAACGCGAATTTACCTGTTTGAATCAGACAAAATCCACTGGGGGGACTGCACTATCCCTGAGTGACTTAACGGCATTACTCAGTAATGAGATATCTACGCAAATCATTTATCAGCGACCGCCCAACGATCCCTCTAAGCCACTTAGATTACAGGGAAAATCGGCAGAATCCTTAAATGTTCTGGCGCAAAAAGTGTTAGGCCAAAATCCGATGTCACGTAAAAGTATCGGCAATTTGTCTGGTCTCATACAACATTATTTTAAAAAGTAGGTGGGATAAGGTCGTATGGAGCGCAGTGACGAACTGAAAGAGACACAACGTATTATCCGCCAACAAGTATTGGATACGATAGATGTCGACCGCATAGATACGCTGATCACTAATCGGATGGCATTGTTGCGTGAAATTATCGCCATTGTGCAAAGGATCAGTCAGGCGACGAACCGTTATCTATCAAAGGAAGATACTGAAAAACTCAGCCATGCTATCACAGATGAAATTCTTGGCTTTGGCCCTATGCGTGAACTATTAGAAGATGAAACCGTTAACGATATATTGGTCAATGGCCCAGACAATATCTTTGTAGAACGGCGAGGAAAGTTAGAGAAAACTAAATTAACTTTTCTAGACAATGAGCAGCTCACCGATATCGCGAAACGTTTAGTCGCCCGAGTCGGACGCCGTATTGATGAATCACAGCCATTAGTCGATGCTCGCTTGCATGATGGTAGCCGTTTGAATGTGGTGATCAACCCCATCGCATTAGATGGCACCTCAATTTCAATCCGTAAATTCAGCAAGATCTCTAAAACATTCAAAGACCTGATTAACTACGGCACCCTCGATGAAAAACTGGCCAATCTATTAATTGTGGCCGCGAAGTGCCGGATTAATATTGTTATCTCCGGCGGGACGGGGTCCGGTAAGACAACGTTAATGAATGCCTTATCCCAACATATTTCATTAGATGAACGCATTATTACTTTGGAGGATGCCGCTGAGTTACGGCTATTACAGCCCCATGTCGTTCGGTTGGAAACCAAAATGGCCAGTATCGAAAATACCGGCAAAGTGACAATGCGTAACTTGGTCATTAACGCCTTACGTATGCGTCCTGACCGGATAATCATTGGTGAGTGCCGGGGTGAAGAAACATTTGAAATGCTACAGGCAATGAATACGGGTCATGATGGTTCTATGACCACCTTGCACGCTAACACTCCTCGCGATGCCATTGCCCGTCTGGAAAACATGGTCATGATGGCAGGATTAAGTCTGCCGGTTGAGGTTATTCGCAGAAATATAGCCTCTGCCGTCAATATGATTATCCAAGTCTCACGGATGAATGATGGCAGTAGAAAAATCATGGCCGTTTCTGAAGTCATGGGTATCGAAGGTGAAATGGTGGTTATCCAAGACATCTTCCGTTTTGTGACAGAAAATGCCCGTGACCAGCAAGGTAATATCGTCGGCAAATTTGTCTGTTACGGCCTTTCTCAACGCTCCGTTTTATACACACATGCTCGTCTGATGAATCTGGAACATGTGCTTAAAATGATTTTTGAGGGGACATAATGACTAAGTTGTATGTGTTAATTATGTGCTTTGGCGTACTGATGCTTTATTTAATTGTCAAACGCTGGCAAGCCATGCAAAAAAGTACCTCAATCAATGACGCCAATAGCATGATTAAAGTTATGCTTAAAACGAACCCACAGCAGCAACGTCGGCGTCAATTTGTGCTGGGTGCTCGTGGTTTTATACTCAATTACGTCGATTTATTCCGTCATCGCCAAAGCCGAGTATTAGGCCGTAATATTTTGTTGATGCTAGCAACTGTCGCCATTTGCTTTGCTTTAAACCATTACGTTTTTCACCAAGCCATTTTGGTGGTCCTTCCTGTTAGCATGCTTATTGGGCTGCTTGTGGTCGATAAAGTTGAGAAGACTATTTTACGCAAATCTTTTCAACAAATATTCCCAGAAGCACTGACGGTGATTAATGGCGCGATCAGTTCAGGAAATAGTATCGTACAAGCATTAGCTGATTGTTCACTCATTATGCCAGAGCCATTGGGAGAAGAACTGGGGCGAGTGAGCCGCCGTCTTAATGTAGGGGAGTCTCCTGAAAGGATATTTAAATCCTCCTACCGCCGTTTGCCTTATAAAGAGTACTACTTTTTTACCATTGCTATTCTCGTCAATATGAAAAGTGGGGCAAAACTACGAGAGGTTTTATTACGTTTAGGCAAAACCGTCGCGAATGCCCGTGCTATGGAGAACAAAAAATTAGCCATGACCGCTGAAGCACGTATGTCTTCTAAAATAACAGCGATTATTCCTTTTATTTTTCTCTTTAGCTTGCAGTTTTTAAGCCCAATTAATTATGACTTTATTATGAATGATCCTGAGGGGATAAAAATCCTCTACTATTTTCTCGGTAGCGAGTTTATTGGCATGATGATTGTGCTCTTTTTGATGAGGAAGATATAGCCATGATGATGTCTTTTAGCCTCTTAATGTTATTCGGTATCTGCATCTTTATTTTTCAGCTCATGAAACGTCAACAGCTGACAAGAGCAAAAAATAAAATGGTGGTTTCCATACAAGAAGATAGCACTGACATCCCTGATAATTATCAGAAAATTAATACTAGGACAGAGTCAATCATTGCATCAGGAAATCGTTTTTTATTTTTAGTCCGTGTTTTTGATGAGAAAGGTTTAGGCAAAGTTCTTTTCTCCCTATTTTTAATTGTGCTTGCCATGATGGCTGACGAGTTCCTGAAATTAGAACTTACCAGCAAGGATTTGATGGTCACGTGCTTAATCATTATTATTGCTGTGATTATCATCCCTGGAATCGCACGAAAATATATTGTTAACAGTCGCATAGCCAAGATTGAACAGGATATGCCACTGTTTGTTGACCTCTTGGCTATCTGCGTACAATCCGGTTTAACCATCGAAAGTTCATTAAAATTCTTAGCTGAAAATGTCGGTGATATTAATGATAACTTCGTGCCATTTCTGGATCGTCTCGTCAAGAAAATTGAGGTCAATGGCCTTGAAGCCGGATTAATACACTTACAAAAAGAGTTACCGAGTCGAGAAGTCAGTATGTTGTGTGTCACTTTGCAGCAAAGTCTGCGCTATGGCTCATCAATATATGAATATTTAATGGAGCTTTCTTCCGAAATGCGGGAATTACAACTGCTTAAAACGGAAGAAATCATCGGTAAACTTTCTGCGAAAATGAGTATTCCACTCGTTCTCTTCTTTATGTTCCCGGTCGTTATTATTATTGCCGCGCCGGGAGTTATGCGTGTTATGTCTCAGGGGTAATTTATGTCTTTATTCACACGGATAGTTTTGCTTTCATCTATTGTCTTATTGGCCGCCTGTCAGTCACATTCACCTTCCTATAAATTTGCAGGCAATAGTGATTATCAAGCCAAAGATAGTGCTGAGAAAGAGTATGTTTTACAACAGTCTAAAAATTATAGTGGGCTAATCGAAGTCTACAAAACACGCCTTAAAAACAGCGAGGATAGAAACACACGATTTAGGCTCGCTGAATATTACTATCAAGTGAATGACTATAACTCTTCGGTGCATTACTTATCGCCACTGTTACAAAATGCTCCAGATGAACACGTTTACCTATTACAAGCTAAAAATCTGGCAGCCCAGCGTCAATATAAATCAGCCATTAATTTTATCAATATGGCTATCAATAAGAACCCGAAATCAGGAGAAAGCTATAATACAAAAGGTATTATTATGGCGGAAAATGGGCAGTTAGTCGAAGCAACTAGAGCCTTTGAATCTGCACGTAATCTCTATGTCAAAGATGAAATAATTAATAATAACCTCGCAATGGTTGAAATTTTCTCTCAACGATACGAGTCTGCCGTACGCTATTTACTTCCGCTCTATTTACGCGGTTATAAAGAACAAAATTTAACGCATAATTTAGTCTTTGCATTGCTTAAAAGTGGTGATTATCGCTACGCCAAAGAAATTATCGAGATGGAGAATATGGCTCCTTATCCAGATACCTTGGTCGAAGCACTGGCTGACGTCACCGTTCAGCCTTATTCGCCTAGCACCAGCAATGATAAAGTCGTTGCTATCAATAGCGCAAAAACGACTTCAGCTTCGTTTGTTCCGGCTACACCGACTTTAATGAATACTGGGTCAACGAGCAAAAAACAGTAATTCATTATTTGGCAGGCCCCCACCTGCCATCTCATTTTTGGCAAATTGGTATAATATTTCTCACAGGTAAGCAATGATATGACCTATTTTAAGCTATTTTTTTCATTCATTATCATGGGAATACCTATCCTCGGTTTCACGCAACCCAACCAGGTATTGCTGTTTATTGACTCAAAGAGCATTGGCCAGAACGAACTGGTTGAAAACATTAATCGAGAACTGCAATTTAGCCCGACGTTGAACACAGGTATAGATGTTCAAATCATTGATATTCAAGGTGGGATAGTGCCTCGCTTTAATGCGTTGCGCTACAGAGTTGATACCGATGGGGAATGGGTAGTGAGATACAAACCCCGTAGTTTGCCTTGGTTGATTTGTTCTGCACAAAAGAAATCGTCACAGGGGTTTTCAATATCAAGCCATGATGCTATTCGACGCTGTTTAACTTATTAATTCAAAACTCATAATTCATCATCCTTAACGTTAAAAAATACACGATTAATACTCAATGCGAGATGGTCATCTCTTATCACTAGGTCAGGGTATTGATATATTAATAATATGGCGACAAAATGGTACCTGCCTCACAAATTAGTAAAGTACATGCCTAACTTCTTTTATCTTTGCATCAGCAATGATATTGTCTTTCATGTGACATTATTAGGATTGTAACTGTTCATCAGGCAAAACCTAAGTTTCTGTTTATTAGGCATCAAGCTAAATAGGCGGGTACTTAGGTTTTTTTTTGTTTGTCATTTATGTCACAAGAATGATCGAATGGATATTAATAAGACAACACCGAGGATCTTTACCATGAAAAAAACAATCATTTCCACTATGTTACTGCTGTCCCTATCAGGGGGAGTTCTGGCTGCGGATGACCACTATTTAACCTATGAAAAAACACCGGATAGCTTAAAGTTATTACCGCCGCCACCCTCATTTCTAAGTGTCGATTTTTTGAGAGATAAGGCCTATTACGATGAAGGTAAATCGTTACGCAATACCGTAAGAGGGAAACAAGCTTATGACGATGCTGATGTGAGTAAAGACAGCTTACTGAATAACTTCTCTGAGGCTTTTGGTCTGAAAATTACCAAAGAAAAAACACCTCAAATATATACGTTGATCTCCACCATGAAAGAAGATGCTGGTGAATATGCGACCCGCTCGGCTAAAAAACATTATAACCGCGTTCGTCCATTTGCATTTTTCAATGAGGCAACTTGCCGACCAGAAGATGAGAAACAACTGTCAACAAATGGATCTTATCCCTCTGGGCATACTGCCATTGGCTGGTCCGTCGCACTAGTATTGGCCGAAATCAATCCCGCTCGTCAGGATGAAATTCTTAAGCGTGGTTATGAGCTAGGAGAGAGCCGCGTCATTTGTGGTTACCATTGGCAAAGCGATGTTGATGCCGCACGTATGGTCGCCAGCTCCGTTGTTGCCACCCTGCATACCAATGCTGATTTCGTCTCACAGTTGGCAAAAGCAAAAGAGGAAATGAAGTCAGTCAACCTACAGGCTAACAGTAAGAAATAAAGTGTTCTGTCGTTATTGACGATACTGAAACAAATAGCCGGCGGTGATAAACTTAATCCCACTTTCGTTACAGGCGTGGCATATAAAAACTTTTCATCGTCGGCCATTTTTAAGTCATATGACAAGTTGACTTAATGATCATCGGATTGAATATCAGGCCCAATAAACCAGCGTAGAGAGTTGTTAATACTGCTAAACGTACAATATACCTTCCCTTCTCTTTCCAACGTCAGCAACATAGTGCGTGTCGCATAAATACTTTCATTACATCTGTCTGCTAGTTCCCGTGTTTTCGGCCATGACTCAGGCGGAGGTAATTGTGTTAAGGTATATGCATCATTGCTTGCTGAACATAAGCTCTGCAATTGTGATAGCATCATTTCTTTTCTAGCACGATATTTCTTAGATTCATTTTTCATTTTATTTTAATAATAGAGGTTAATTAATCCAATAGCAGGAGTGATGAATCGTCGTTCAAACTAATCCTGCTCAATAGAGATTGGATCAATGGCGCATTGAATGGCTAATGTCGGTACCGAAGAAATCAAATTTCTTTATTGCTTGTTTCTTATCTCTCGTTCTCCCTGTCATTTTTTTAAACCTATAACATAATAGGTTTCGATCAATTATTCTGTCAAATTGATTTTTGAAAGTTCTAAACACCATCAAAAACAATAGCAACGGAATATTAGTCCAATTTATTTTTTCGAGCGATTCTATAGGTCGCTTACTTACCAATTAATAGTGTGATACTTCAGATTTTACCGATAAGGCAGTCTAACTCCCGCCATTATTTAAAATAAAACCCATTGAGAAAAATAGATTTGAGTCACATTAACTCACTGTGTGATAACCTGATATTAACAAAACAAAAAAACATAGCGGCAGATGACAATGTGCGATTTGTGGTCTCTTGATTTTCACGTAGACTATAATTCTCAAAATATTATATCCATCCAGTTGATATTCTCGTAATGGAATATCAACTGGATGGTGGTAAAAATAATGAGAAATATCTCATTAATTAAGCTCAGGTATATGGCTTAATCAATTTATGATGAATGATGATTTTATTTCATCGATATAGGGTCCCTCATCGGGGCCCTGTATCCATTTTACGCGCAGAATCATCAAGGTAAGACGGGGGTGAAAGTGACCCCAAGACTCCAATTAGCATTGTTATTCAGTGTGGCAACCACAGTCGACATCCCTGGGTTAGTACTGGTTAACGTTGCCGTCGCAATTCCATCCGTGCCCGTCGTGCCAATCACGGTGGTCACACTTGCACCGTTATTGGCACTGAATGTGACGCTCTGACCCGCCACTGGATTACCGCCAGCATCGGTGACGATAGCTTGCACACTATTCGTCGCCGTGTTGTTAGCTGGTGCATTATCGGCGGTGACTCTCAGATTCGCAGCGGTGATCGTTGCCGTATGACTATCAGCAATAAACTGGGTATTGACCGTTGTGCTGGTGCCATTGACCGTGGCGGTCACGGCAGTCGTTCCAACGGTGCTGTTGGTTAACGTTGCTGTCGCAATCCCATTCACGCCAGTCGTGCCAATCACGGTGGTCACACTTGCACCGTTATTGGCACTGAATGTGACGCTCTGACCCGCCACTGGATTACCGCTAGCATCGGTGACGATAGCTTGCACACTATTCGTCGCCGTGTTGTTAGCTGGTGCATTATCGGAAGTAACCGTTAAATTCGCTGCGGTGATCGTTGCCGTATGACTATCAGCAATAAACTGGGTATTGATCGTTGTGCTGGTACCATTGACCGTGGCGGTCACGGCAGTCGTTCCAACGGTGCTGTTGGTTAACGTTGCTGTCGCAATCCCATTCACGCCAGTCGTGCCAATCACGGTAGTCACACTTGCACCGTTATTGGCACTGAATGTGACGCTCTGACCCGCCACTGGATTACCGCCAGCATCGGTGACAATAGCTTGCACACTATTCGTCGCCGTGTTGTTAGCTGGTGCATTATCGGAAGTAACCGTTAAATTCGCCGCGGTGATACTCACCGAACCGGCTAAAACCGTCACTTGCATTGTCACAGGCCGCGACACATTGCCTTGTTTATCATAAGCCACCGCACTCAACACATAGGTATTACTGCCAGAGCTTGTTAACTGATACGGCGGTAATTTTATTTCCGCCGACTGCAAAGATGTCATGGAAAGGCCGCCGCCCACAGAGCTCAAAGCAGCATAGTCCCACTCGATACGATCAAGCGCATGCTTGCTAGAAACCTGTGCAATGACGGCGACACGTGTTCCTGCGTCACCACTTATTTGCTCTGGAAGCGACAGGCTAATTACGTCCTGTTTTTGGTAATCCAAGACAATATTATTGTTACGTTCAACCAAGTCATAACGGCTGCTCGCCAATTGACGAGTTGATGCGACCGCTGACGGATTTATCTGGGACTGCCATGATTCACCCAGACGATAGTTCAATTGCAGATTAAAGCTGCTGTCATTGTGACTGCCTTTGCCTGCGCGATGCTCCACGCCAACAGTGACTAATGGGATAGGGGTGTAATTTACACCGGCAGTAATCGCATCAGGATTTTTCTGGCGATCATCTTTGCCAAACAAAGCAACATCATCACCCCGATACTTTTCATACATCAGTTTACCGCCCAGCTGCGGGTGAGAGGGGAGATAAGCTTCCGCCCGAATATCATAACCGTTGGCTGGACGTTCATTGTCATCAGAAAAATCTCGTGACTGATGCCAATCAGTCAGCGCGAAATAGCTGTTAGCCGATAACTTCAAGTAATCAGTCCAAGCTTCAGCACCCAGCCCAACTCTGCGGTTCTTGCCTGTGATGTCATTATCAAGAAAAGTATTCATGCCATACATCCAGTTATTCTGGAAGGTACGAACACCAATACCGACATTGACCGTATTGCGGCTATTTTTATTCCGAGCACCTAATTGAGTAAAAAGTAATGATTTCTGTCCGTCAGCTAATGGCAACAACACATCGGCAGCGCTACCATCTAATTTAAAATCATTATTGACATTGATCTGCACCTTTGCGGTGCCGAATTGGCTCAACCATTGCTGAGCAGAACGATTAAGTTCATTGTTAGCCGTCGAACGAGCCATCTGCTGCACTGATTTTGCAGTATTCTCGTCCGATAAGAGAGTTGCGCTATCAGCAACATAACGCGCTATTTTTGTTTCTGCTGATTTCACCGAATTATTGTCTACCGAGAATGGCGAACGCTGGCGTGGGACATCAATTTCATCCCCAGCAGTTAATGCAGTAAAAGGTTTGGAGAAAGTACGGTGATGATTTATTTTTTTTAGTTCATCGACTGACAGACCGTATTTTTTTGATAGGGTATCGACATTTTCATTAGTCTTTAGAATATAAGTTTCTGTCGCAATGTTTACTTCAATAATGTTGCCTGTGGCAGCAGTTGAAATAGAAGCAGCAATAGCAGGTGAAAATGACAAGCTTAAAGGAAAAAGTAATTGTAATAAAAGCGTAACCCAACCCATGACTCTGAGTTTTTGTTGTGGTGAATAACAAGCCACAAGCTTGAGTTGAGGGGGCGTTTTGTGCGCTTTCATCCAGAATATGTGACGCATTTATCTATACCTCATGAATGCCTGGTGTATTTTACAGGTATTATTATGAGGTAATTCTTATTTTAACTATCTAGGCGCCCTCTTGAATTTTGTAGGAATTTTCTTGTTGTAATAATATTCCTTCATTAACGGGTGATTATATTAAGTAAGATAAAAATGCAGTTCAGATAAAATAACGAAAACTAAAAGTAATAAAAATAATTGCGTAACAATTACCTCCAACTCACACAAACAAAACAACAAATCAATAACAATTTATTCGATATAACGCCCTATTCCACCTGATCAAACGCCGCCTTATGGTCGCGTTTGATCAGGCGTCATGACTGTGGCATGAATCCTCAACCTCAAATTCAGACTCACACACCCGAATTACATCTGCTTAATGGCTTCTGTTCTTAGCGGTAGCGGGTCAACCGCTTGCTCAGCCTGAATTTCTTTCCTGACATTAAGAATACCGATTTTGAAGTGATGGTACCGGGTGGTACATTGCGGCCAAACAATGGCGGTATCATTGGCCCCAGTGCGGTCTCTTTTGTGGAAGGATTCCGTGCTGACTATCTGATCACCAGTATGGGGGCAATTGACCCCGACGGCAGTCTATTAGAATTTGATGTCAACGAAGCCAGAGTAGTGAAAGCGATGATGGCTCATGCTCGCCATATCTTGTTAGCCGCAGACCACACCAAGTTCCACGCGTCCGCAGCCGTTGAGATTGGTAATGTGGCACGCGCAACGGCCCTGTTTACCAATGCTCCCACCCACTCAATTAGCCGAGATACTGCAACAGCAGCAGGTAGAAGTGGTGATTGCGCCATTACCGAATACAAGTATTAGCCCCACGCTGAACAACGGCACGGGGGCGTCTTAGAGTCGCCGTTTAGGGTATCCGGCATCGCGATTGGCGCAATGCCGGAATGGCTATGGCTATGGCTGCGACATCCCCTCCGTCCCTGATGTGAGTTTCTGCCTGATTAGCAATTGCACTGATCTCTTTTCTGCTTATCTCGATTTAAGCACGAGTACAGGTATAGACCACTCATTTGCTAGATTAAAACCAGTATAAAACCCCAGAATAAATTAGGCTTGGACGATAAATAAGGATATTTATTGCAATACAAAATTTGTGGGTATTAAACGACTGGTAAAAACGAATAGAAACACTAGATTTAATATTGTAACGCGAGAGCACAAAAATCACGCAGGAAATAATTAGCAGACTATAAATAAAGTCAGACTGAATACATTAAATCACTCAGGTAATCTCAATGGATTAATCATAGTCCATCGAATACAGATTATTAATATTGCCCGACACTCAGCTTCAATTATTTATTGTCAAAACTACTCTGGCCGTAGACATAAAGCGGCACAACAATTTTAGGTAAATTAATGCTATAGCCATTTCAGGGTCGAGTTTAATGACTCGGAGGTTCTATCTCATCTATTACCACTGCATTGCTTAATAAAGAAAGATAATATTCTTTAATAATAACATCGAATTTCGTCATTAATATAAACCCGATAATTTTTATCGATAAATACAGCACTTAATATCTGATTCAATCTTGTTTGAGGAATTATGCTATGAATCTATTTCGCCCAGCATTAGGCCCTATTGTCGGCCACACAACTGATAGTTCCTGCCGTTTATGGATTGCCGCTTACGATACGCAAGATGAGAATGATACATCCGCCAATATCCGGAGCATCGGAGTCCTCGGTGTTGTGGGAAGTGATAACAAAGTGGCTAAAGAGAATATTTATTATTTTCGTCTACACCGAAAATACCATCGCACGGGTACATTTAATCTCGGCAAAGACATCACTTTGTGGGCCACAGAAGAAGAGAAGCTACAACTTAAATCATTCTCTCTTAAGCCTGATACCACCTATCAAGTTCGTATGGCTTATCTGGAAGTCAGCCTCAATACAGAAGAAGAAGAGGAAGATGATAGTGATACTAGTGAGCAAGTAGTCCAATATTTGCCACCCGTCAGTGTCTGGGCTGATCAACTCAATCGCGATGATATTGGCCCTGTCTATGTTGTTGCTGATTTTAAAACTCAACCGAAGAGTGGCAATAAGAGAGTTCCACTCAATTTTATATTCGGTTCATGCAGGAACAATTGGTTCAATGGCCTTCCATTTAAGAAAAAAGACTCTGATAAAATATTCAAATACATTTATCAGGATCACGCCAGTGCTAATTTTATCTTAATGGTGGGTGACCAAATCTATGCTGACTCACTGTGGAAAGCAGCGGTTTTCAAAGCAGATACCTACAAAGAGTTTGATGAGGCTTATCATGAGGCATACCGCACACCACATTTTAGAGCCTTGACCTCACACATCCCTGTTTACATGATCCTTGACGATCATGAAATAGAGGATAACTGGACACAGGACAATATAGACAGCCCACAAACACTCGCGAATTATTTGGGGTTTAAAAGCAATAGCCGATACCTATTTAACTGCGCCATCAGCGCCTACCGTAGTTATCAGTGGGTACACGGACCACACTTCGAAGACAGCTATATTAACAAAACCAGAGATGACTTAATCGGCAAAGATAGATTCCTTGCTCAATCGAAAGCACAAAATCTATTTTATGACTTTAATTGCTGTGGCTACCCCTTCTTTGTATTGGATACCCGTACTAGTCGGTTTAAAAACTCAGCTGCTAGCCCAGCAGAAGATGATAGAAATATTTTTAACAACCATTTACTCGGTCGCCCTTCACTCAGTGCCGCCGAGCCAAATCAATTAGATCGTTTGTGTGCTTGGTTAATACATATGCAGAAAGATTACGGTAATCGCCCCAAATTTATCGTTTCTTCCGGTGTTTTTGTGCCTAACGGTGTGGATACTGCGGGCACAACGACATATGCCATGCGCCAAAAAGATAAAAGTGACAGCTGGAGTGCCTTTCCTCAAACGCGCAATGAAGTTCTGAAGACCATTATTAAAAATAAAATCAAAAATGTTATTTTCCTCTCCGGTGATATCCACTGTACTAATATCGCGAACCTAGAAATCGTCGATACTTCAGGCAGCACAATACAGGCGTGGTCGGTGACCTCATCGCCTTTTTATTGGCCTTACGACATTATCGATGGCAACACCTTCGACTATATTCATGACTCACAGGATCCCAGAACCAAAGATGAATTCACTGTATACGAAACACTGACCAGTAACCCTCCTGCGGGTTCTGAATTAGGGACCATGAATTACACCAGTTGGGCCTATACACAGCAGAACAACTTCGCCAGTGTGAATATAGATCCCTTGAATGCCACATTAGTGATTCAGTTTTTTAATGAGGAGGGCAAGCCTTTCATACTGGAAAAACGTTCGAAGGATGTGAATACTAAGCCAGAAATCATTCAGTTAGAAAAGTGGTAATAATGAAACCCACCATGCGTAGCCTATGCCTTGTGGCTATCATTTTGTTGGGTGGGTGTCTATCTAAATCAGAGGTGGGTGCCCACCCTCTCTGGTCTGCTAAAAATGCCGACTTCGCATTATTGATGTCATTCAGTTTCCCCGAATCAATCGAGACGGCGGCTTATTGGCCGCCAACCGCATGGGTTTCATCGATCAAGGGCAGATAACTTTTTATGGTACAGAGGCAGTTAAAGTGCCGGGCAAATCTGTGCTATTGGTCATTTTACCCATAACAAAAGCCAGATTAGCCGCGGCGACCAAAGAAGCAGCATGGGCATCGGTGCTCATCTGCTGCGCATTCAGTAAGCCATTGGCCGCCTCATTGGCAACCGTAATCGTTCCGACCCCATTGCGATAGGATTCCAGCGCGGCGTCATAGGTGATAAAGGACGTTTTCACGAGATTAAGTGCCGCCTGATTCGACTCCAGCGCAGAGCGTAAGGTATCTGCCGCCACCACAATTTCCCGTACAGCCAGCTCCTGCGTTTTCTTAAATCCTTCAGCTGCCACCGCTGCGCGGGACTCGGCTTCTTTAACCCGCGCTGCACGTATCCCACCGTCGTAAAGCGGTACACTGACACCCAATAAAATGCTGGATGATGACGTCTGCGGGCTGATGCCCGGCAAGCCCTGAATATCAAAACGCCCATCCCCACCTGCAACCGCCCCCGCCAGATAAACTTTTGGCAGAAAATCAGCTTCGGCAGCTTTGATGCCCGCTTTTGCCGCTTCGGCTGCCGCATAGCTGGCTAAGACATCTGGCCGTTGGGAAAGCGCTAAACGAATCATTTTTTCCGTCGGTGGACTGGCTACATCCGGCAAAGCGCGGTCCTCGGCATAAGCGACGTTGATCGCCAATGTCGGGGACACCCCCATCGCACTCAGTAAGGCTTGATAGGCATCACGTTCAGTGCCTTTTGTCATGACGCGGCGCAATTCAGACTGTGCTACCTGTTGGCGGGCCAGCGCCACTTCGACGGTTGTCGCAATGCCATTTTTCCGGCGCTCCTCGGCAGCATCTTGGATTTTTAGGCTATTTTTCAGCGTTTCTTCGGCTATTTTCCGCTGATTTTGCGCTGCACCATATTGGAAGTAAGTACGGGTCACGTCATAAATCACTTTCTGATGCATGCCATTGAAGGTCACGTTGGAGGCATAAGAGATGTGTTTTGCCGCATCCAGCAATGCGCTGCGTTGCCCAAAATCAAAGATAAGCCATTGCAGTGCTAAGGCAGGTACAACAGCACTGCCGCTGGTTTTCAGATCCTTTTCATTGCCGATGGCATAAGGTAACGGCGTCGTCGTACTTTGGTAACCGCCAATCACACTGGCTGAAATGATCGGTAAAAAGATAGCCTCGCCCATTCCGACCGCCAATGCAGCTTGCCGTGCTTGCTGCCAAGCAATACGGGTATCAGGATTTTGGTTCTGGGCAATATCAATCAACTCAGGTAATGAATAACGATGTTCACTTTTGATTGAGAGGGGCTGCGCCAATTCTGCCACCAGCGGATTCGGTGGAACCGAAAAATTACCGCCCACCATCGATGCCCCCGTGTTCGCATTCGGTGCCCAAGGTTCAGCATAAGACGGGGGAGCGAGATCCAAGCGATCGGTGGCACAACCTGCGATCAGCATGCTCAACCCCAATACCGAACAAGTCAGGCTTATTTTGGCTATCCGAGCCTTCAATATCGCGTGCGTCATCATGTCCTCAAATTCCCAGAAGTTTCTCTAACCGCTTAATACGTTGTTGAAGAGTAAGATCATTCGGCGATAACGCATGCCGTTGAGATTCACTGTTCTGCTCTTGTTCGCCAGAAAATATCATCGCCTCGCTGCTTGCTGAAAGGCGACGTAACTGCTCAATATCAGAGGCTGATTTCGCCGTCGGTAGAAATAGCAAGGGGCACAATTTATTCATTTCTGACAGTATGGCCAGTAGCCGTGCACACTCTTCTCGCGAGGGACGTAATTGTGCTGGCTCAAAGGGAACCAGTGCCAACTCTTCTTGTGCGCGATTAATTTCGTCTTCAACGGCAGTGGCTTCTCTTAAGGCTGCGGGCCGTGCTGCGGGAGATAATGCCGCTAAATTTGTCAGTCTTTCCAAGGCATGACGAATATGTATCCGCACCGAATCAACAATCGCCACCGGCCACAATCGCGTAAAGATCAGATACACCACGAGGTTACCCAACAAAATACCGAGCACCCTATCGAGCGCAACGCCCATATCCGTGCTCGGACCAAAACCTTGCAACACCGTCAACAGGAAAGCCAAACCGACCTGTACACCGGCATAGGCAATACGTTCGTTACCGCATGACACCCAAGCCGCCAATAGAATGCAACCAAACACCAGTGCCATCAATTGCCCAATGTCATTGAGATGCGGAACGATGAAAATGATCGCCAGCACCCCCATCAGTGCACCGATTAAGCAGCCAATGATCCGTAAAACAAGTTTATGAACAGTCTCACCGGTCGTTCCCAGTGCCGCCACATAGCAGGTGATCATGGCGGTATGAATGTCCTGCCAATCCAAGGCGGTATAAACCAAGTAGCAAATCAGCGCAGCTGCCGTGGTTTTCAGTGCAAAACGCTGATGGACGGGGTTAGTCAGGGCATCAGCAGCAAAGAAGGTCGATTTTGGGGCATCCAAATCTTGCCCGACCTCTGCATTCGCCAGTGCGATCAGTGCATTTTTGATCTCATCGATATCATCGTTCGGTTCCTCAGTCACAAAGTGAGGGAGAACGGTCTGTTGGCCGTCAGCCACCGCTTGTGCAGCATCACGACAGTAAGCCGCTAACTCGAGGCGCGCCGCCTCTGGTGTGTTAGGGGTAAGCGCCGAGGTGGCTAACAATAACCGATAACTGTTTTTTACCGCACTCTCCAGCCAGTGTGCCTCGGCAGAGGGGCGTAAATGAAAAATACGCACAAAAAGCGCACGTTGCTGATGCTCATTTTGCCCTTCTTGTAGCAATTCACGCACACGGGCCAAATTCGCCGCGTCAGGATGCTGTAATGCTTCGGCAGCCGCGCAGAGCCGCTCAGATAAACTGGCGCGTAATAATGTTTGGGGCTTGCGGCCAAGGAAAAGGTTAAAACCAATGATCAATAGCATCGGGGCGACGGCCATTAACCAAGCATACAGCAGCCCTCGCGTGGCAACTTCGCCCATCGGAATATCGCTGATCAGCGTCATCACAAAGGCGATAACCAGCGCAATAATACTCCCTACGGGGCCAAGCTTGCTGGCAGAACCGAGGTAAAGAAACAAAAATGAGCTAATGATTAAGGCGGCCATGCGCAATGGCGCAGCCTCTAAGGTGAAATGAATCAGCAGAAACACCAGCCCAACGACCAGCGACACCAGAATGGTAATCGCTATTGCCATTACCATGCTCTCTACGCCATCGGGCTTCATCACGAAAATAATCAGATAGCAGCTAATCGCCGATTCTGGGATGCCATAAATCATGGCCACCATAGCCATTAATGCACAGAGCGCAGCCACCCGCCAAGCCATCGCCACTCGACCGGGAAAATAGGCTAAATCCGCTCTTGCCTGACGGAGGATACCGCCAAGCGTACCGTCAGCAACCGTCGTCATTTCGCACGATAACCACAGCAGTCGCCCCAACTCGCATCAGGTCCTCCGGCGGTTTTTCCAGACTAATTCTGACGGGGAAACGCTGAACGACACGCACCCAATTCAATGATTTTGGGACATAAGGCAAGCCGCGAGGGATATTGAGCATATCCTCTGAGCTCACTCCCCAGCCTATCCCCTCAACCCGCCCCTGAATCGGGCGTTGCCTGTCTGCCATCGCATACACGGTAGCGCAATCGCCCACTTTAATATTCTTCAATTCGGTTTCACGGAAGAATGCCGAAGCATGCCAATGTTCAGTGTTGATCAGTGTGAAAATAGCCTGATCAGGGGCCACAAACTCCCCAACGGAAACAGTCAGCCCCACGACCCGACCATCATGAGCCGCACGTATTTGTGTGTTCGCCAGTTCCCGCTCGGCTATCGCCAGCGCTGAGCGCCGTGCAGCCACCAGTGCTTCAGAAGCCGCGGTGCTACTGACCAAAGCTTCTGCCGCAAATGACTGTTTCAATGCTTGTTTTAGGCTAACTTCCGCATCGTGTTTCGCCGTGGCCGCATCATCGACTTGCTGTGCTGTCACATAGCCTTTCGGGAGCAGCGGTTGTAACCGCGCTAATGTCTGAGTCGCTAGCTTGAGATTGGCCTGCGCTCTGACAATCTGTTCATTGGTGATCGCGGCATTGGATTGCTCGGCAACCACGGTTCGTTGCTGAGTATCACGAGCAGCCTCCGCCATTTTCAACTCAGCTTGGGCCTGTTCGACTTGAAGGCGATAGAGATCCGGTTCAATGGAGAACAGCAGATCGCCGCGTCGAACCTTGCTGTTTTCTTCGACGTTAATCGAAACAATACGGCCAGGAACTGAACTGGAAACATGTACCACGCTGGCCCCTAACTCCGCATCCTCAGATAAAGGATTGAGTGTGGTCTGCCGCACTGACAGCCAACCCAATATCACTGCCGCAAAAATGATAATCCCAGCGACAATGAGCGCCAGTTGACGTTTACGCCCACTGCCTTGTTGTTTATTCATATTCATCATTCATCGCGCAAATAGTAATAGGGAACAGATAAATGCCACAGCAAGCGCTAGGCAAACATACACAAATAGCCGCCATGGCAGATGGTCATCAATACCTATGCGAATAAAGACAACACGCGCAATCACCGCCGTGATGATCCCGATAAAAGCGCAAGCCATCCAAGACGGGAAATAGGACCCCACCAACGAAAACAAAGGGGCTTCCACCCCCGAACATCCGCTCAGTGCAATCGCTAGCAACAGAACCCATGACCCACGCCATGGATTCCGTTTGACGAGACTTAAAAATGTGCAGAAAAAACCTTGTTGCTTCCTGAGGGAAGTCATATTACTCATTGAACGACCTCAATTAATACCTGACACCCCAACAGAAAATCAGGTTTGCCCCTTTTAGTCACGATTACAGCTCGCTTCCTAAGGTATTTTTGAAAATTTGCCCATCTTTCATAATGACCTTAAATGCTTTCTCAGGCTGGGCAATCAGTTGGATATCTTCCAATGGGTTGCCTTCCACCAAAATCAAATCAGCCAGCGCGCCTTTCTCCACCACCCCTAACTTACCGGGATAAGGATTTCTCGGGCCGGATAACGCACAAAGTTCAGCGTTAACACTGGTTGCCATTCTGAGAACGTCAATTGGTGCATACCAGCGAGTCAGTTTGGCTAATTGCGCCCCCTGCCGAGTGGCTAGCCGCGCATCAAACAGCGTGTCAGTTCCCCACGCGGTCTTGATATTATATTTTTTCGCTAAGCCGTAAGCCGTGTCAGTCCCGGCAACCATTTGGAGCTGCTTCGCGCGTGAAGCTGGCGTAGGAGTTGGCACGGCATCCTCATCATCGAGGAAGGGTTGCAGGCTCCACCAGATATTTTTATCTGCCATTAACTGAACGGTTTCTTCATCCACTAATTGGCCGTGCTCAATACACTTCACGCCACCTTTAATGGCCATGGTCACGGCACGCGCGGTATAGGCGTGGACGGTGACATAGGTCCCCCAGTTTTCAGCCGCTGTCACTGCCGCTTGTATCTCAGGCACGGAACCTTCAGTCACGTCGATGGAGTCATACATGGAGGACACACCACCGCCCGCCATATATTTGAGCTGCGATGCTCCGCGCATCAATTGTTCTCTGGCACGTAGCAACACCTGATCCACGCCATCAGCAATCGCAGTCATTCCCACCCGCTCGGCATAGCTCAGAGGATCGGAAGGGGTATGGGGCAATTCGCCAATTAAGCGAAAATCACCGTGCCCGCCGGTTTGGGTAATAAAAGCCCCCGAAGGGAAAATACGTGGCCCTTTGGCAATATGCTCATCAATCGCCCGCTTCAATCCAAAAACGGGCCCGCCCATGTCGCGTACTGTGGTGAACCCGCGCAGCAATGTGGCATCGGCTTCTGCAATGGCCAGTGCTTGAATGTAGTTAAAATCTGCCGTCATGGCGGTCATCATTGAGGGGCGAGCCATAATGGCGTGCCAGTGTGCATCAATCAGACCCGGCATCAACACACCGCCCTGACCGTCAATCACTTCCACATCCGCCGACAACGGCGCATCTGCCGGTTCGACCGATGAAATCTTATTACCTTCCACTAATACGCGTAGCCCATCTCGCAAATTGTCCGAAACACCATCAAAAACGCGGACATTAATAAATGCCTTCACGTGCACCGCATTGGCGGCAATATCTTTATTTTGTGATTTTGCGCTCGGGACGGCCGCCGCAACAGTCGCCGCAGTAATCGGGGCGGCTTTAGCTGCTTTCTGAGAAAATACCGTATTAATACGCCTAAACGCAGGACTTTGGCAGAGGCAAGCTTCGCTGTGTGTATGGGGATGCTTAATTAATGGCATGTGAGGCATAGAGCTCTCCTTTATGAACAGTTCCCCCCGGTTCAATAATCAGAGGGCCGCGAACGCAATCATAGAGCGAGTCATTATTATAGTTGCTACTGCAAAATGTAAATGAATTAAATTGGCTCTTGTGGTCAGTAATTATCGACAGAAAAATCAGCTATCGCCACTATTATTCGGCGTATAAACCTGTGTAATGCGTTTTGATTGAGGTGGTGACGATAACATTAATTTAACGTTTGTTATTCTTGAGCACTGACATAAGAAAAATTTTATAAAAGAAGAAATGGTGACAGAGGTTATTTCTCTGAAACAGCGGTTCCTGTCTCAAGAACAACATCAATTCGAGGAGATGGGTGAAGCTAGGAAGTTGAAAAATATAGATAAATGCATAGCATGATTATAGTAAACAGATATTACTATCACTTTATTTTACTTTCAGAACACAGAAGCTAAATAGCGCAATATCGGTTAAATCAAAGACTCACTCACTTTATTAACCCATTTCGTATAATTTGTTTTCGCGGCATCTAAAAATAGATAGTATCACTCAGCATTTTGCTCACTTTAACGACTGACTAAAACTGCGCTCAGGTATTTATATTAATTTTATTGACTAATGTATTATCTTATTAGGATGAATTTTTCACATGAACGGGATCATCAAACTTAGTATTGCTTCACTGCTATCACTCTCTCTTTTCCCTGCTTATGCACAAAATATCAATATTGATGTTCTGAGTGCGACAGTAAAAGACGAAAAAATTTCGGATGCCAATATTTTATTACAGCGCAATGGTGGGCAAACATTAACTGCCACCACGAATGTGAGCGGTAGTGCACAAGTCAATAGCCCCTCTGCGGACAATAGCGACAATTTACTGATTATAAAAAAAGAAGGTTATTCAACGTTGGTCGTTAAATGCCCTTGTGATGGCATGTCTTATGCTCTTAGCCCAATAATGAAAGGGTTAGATAGCATTCGTGTGGTATTGACTTGGGGAGCGACACCTAAGGATCTTGATTCACATATGGTCTACCCAAATAACCATATCTATTTCAGCCAAAAGACAGGGGAAGAAGGTAACCTCGACGTCGATGATACCGACAGCTTTGGCCCTGAAACCGTGACCTTAAATAAAAAGCTTAATGGTCAGGATTATGTTTATGCCGTTCATGATTTCAGTGACGGAGACAACCCTAATACCCCGAATCTTTCGGCTAGTCAGGCAAAGGTCTTTGTCTATGTAGGTGAGTCGTTAGTACGTACTTACTATGTCCCTACCGGCAAAATCGGCAACCTTTGGACTGTCTTCAAAATAAATAAAACCGGTGACATTGAAGATATTAACGAATTCACGGGTATGAATACTGAAGCATCGAGTGTCGCCAATAAATTGCAACCTTGGTTGGGCAATGCCGCGGTCGTTTCTCACGCCTCTCTTAACTCGGCCGATATTGAGCAGGTTAAGAACTTGAATTTACAGGGTGAAAAAGCCTATCAGGATAAGAATTTAGAATTAGCGATATCGCTCTTCACGCAAGCCATCAATATTGATGCTGAAAATGGCAAAGCCTACGGCAATCTTGGGTTGGTTTATCAAAAAGCGGGGAGAACTGCGGAGGCTATTTGGGCAAATCGTAAAGCTATCGCATTAGCCAGTGGGCCAAAAGCGGCCACTATTCGTGCAGGCGCTAACTATAATATTGCGCGCATCTATGAAGCCGCAGGCCAAAATGCAGATGCACTGCGTTATTACCAATTAGCAAAAACGGAAAAGAATAATCCTGTTTATGATACTGCCATTGAGCGTGTTAGCCATAAATAAGCGATTAGTCATCAATAAACAATTAGCCAGCCACCAATAAGTCACGACGAATAAAGGAAAGCTGGCGTTAATCATGACGATACTTCTATCCCCCACATATTATCAGTGGGGGATATTGGCTAACGCTGATATTCATTGTGTATTAGAGGTTGAAGTCAGCAACGCATATCGATTGAGTAACTGGGTAAACCGGCTGTCTATCTGTTGGCGCAATACCGAGGGCGGTGTTTTTCCTGCATCAGATTGTACCTGATACTGATGCAGTAATTCCTCTAGCGGCAATGCCTGTGTCAGCGGTTGCTGAATAGCAAAAACAACAGACTTAAGTTCAGAGACCGTCATATAACGCCCCTTTTTCTCATCCAATCCATTTAGGCGTTCAGCAAGTTGACGCAAACGTTCTTGTGCCAACGCATAATGTTTCAGTTCAGCTAAGGGCGCAGCGCCTGATTCTCTCTGCTGTTGCCATAGCGTACTGAGTTGCTTCACTTCCTGACTGGCTGGCCATACTTGTTGCGCTTGCGCTAACACCGCATCCCCTCGTGTCTGCGCCCACAGTGGGGGTAACACCGCCAATTGATCCAACTGCGAAGCGGTAGCTTGTAACACCGGTTCGGCCATGCGCGCCAATCGGGCATCGGAAGTCTGCTTTTTCAGCTCTTCGATGGTGTTTGCCGTCAGTGGCGCAGATAAAGGGCTGGCATTGGCCAGTAATGCTTCCTGCACCGGATTCGATGACATCGATTGCCAGACATAAAAACTGGCCGTTAGCCCAACTGCCATCACCACTAAACCAGCGACAAAACCTTGCCGAGCATTCCAACGCGGGGGCGGAGGTGGCGGCAGCGCCACTTGCACACGGGGGATGGCTGGCTCGCTAACAATATAAACGAGCGGTTCGTTGTTCACGATAGGTGGGAGTGTGGGTTCGGGCTGGGCGATTGGCTGTGTCGAGCTAATGACTTGCCGTGTCGGCAGGGTCAAGCGATCAGAGGTCTCAACTGCTGCCTCGGCGCTTTCCAAACGCAGTGCGGCGTTATGCAACATCAAGCGCACGCCGTCTAACTTACTCAGATGCTTCAGCTCCAACGTTTGCAACTGCGTACACAACTGTTCTAACGCCCGCTCAGCCCGGTAAACCTGCGCTAAATCACCGTAGCACAAGGTCATGGTACGCCAGACTTGCTGCAACCGGTCACTCAACCAAGCCAGTAGTTCGACCCGCGCATGCGTTTGTGGCGGCCACAAGGTGCTCCACTGATGTGAGAGCAAACCAGCCAGCAGTTCAACTCCCTCACACAACCCCGCAATACCGGCTATGTGCGTCCGCGCGAGTGTAAAATCAACGGTCGTTTGTAATTCAACGCCGTTTTGGCGAAACAGCGCCAGACAGAGCTGCTCAACCCGCCCCCAGTCAACATCAGGGCGAGCAGGATGATGTAACTTACCGATTTCGTTCCGTAAAGCGCTGAATTCAGCAAAATGACGCGGGTCGCCACCGGTTTTCAGCGTGCGTTCAGAGAGATGTGTCATGTCGATAACTCAAGAGTAAAAAATGAAGGCACCTAAGTGTGATTACACGGAGGCTCGGGGATCAAGGTACTGCTGCTGTTTCATATGCCTGATAAGTACTCGTCCTTCTGGCATAAACGCCGTGCCATATCGCACCAGCCCAACGCCTTTCAGCTCGGCATCAATGGCATATCGCAATTCACCGGGAATACCTTGTTCCAGAATCACGACATTGATGCTCTTGAGCCGCGGCTCATATTTCAGCAACACATTCGAAAGGGTATCGATCAGTTGATGCGCCGAACCGGGCATGCCTTGCAAGATTTTGGTCATATCAGGCAGGCCGAAATCGGGGAGGTGACTGAGCGTACCGGCGCGACAATTAAGAATACGTTGCATGTTGTCGAGCACCGAGAGGATCTCCTGATTGGCTTCGCTTAACTGATGAAGATCGAGACCACCCGCTAAGTTACCGAACAACATTTCATAAAGAGATGGCTGGGGCATATGACTAATCCTTCAAGGGCAAAAGAGTCATCCCATGGTGATTCAGCTCAATCTGACGAGCCTTATCGGGATCGAGGTCATCACGGCTCAACACCACTCGCCAAGTATTGTTAGCAATATCGGGTGCCAGAAACATGCCCGCGACCGCCACATACTCCGCTTTATCATCCAGCGGAACATCAATGGACACGGCAGCGCCTGGACGAATACGGATGTCTTTTTCGGCAATCAAATCGGCTTTGATGGCTTGGCTATCCTCGGCAAATAAAGAGGGATAATCGGTACCATCAAAAGTGCTACGATCTTTGAGTTGATAAATACGTACTACTGTCGCCAGCGGGATACCTGTCGCATTGTTGTTAACCGCGTCCCGCGCTTTGATATCCAGATGCAGTATTTTCACCTGCTTATAAAAAATGGATTTTGTCACGGCGACAGTACCGTCACTGACTTTCTGGGTCAGTCCACACCCGCTTAGGGTGGATATCATGACCAGCATCAGCAATGAAAAATGTGTTTTACCAGCGATAGTCGCCATGTTCATCGGTTTCCCTTCGGTGAAAATTTTCCTGAACTCGCTGATAGCGGCCCAGATTAATCGTGATTAATTCGGTGTTGGTTTGCGTCATTGACATAGCACGCGATGTTCGCATTACTGCCGTTCTACCTAATAGGATCCCCGTTTTTTTGGGTTGGCAGGAAAGTTGGGCATCAGGTAGAAGCGCACGTAACACCGTGAGTTGTAATCGCACATGCAGTCGAGACCCCAAATACACATGCAGTAGTGCCAATAAATCCGTGTGTAACTGCCCGTCGGGTTGCCACTCTCTGGCTTCATCGGGGTTATCCGTCTTTAATTTCAGCAAGACCTGACTGTTAACATCCACCGCATGACTGCCCATCACTGGGCTACTCCTCATGCTGACGGGGCGACGCGCACTCATCGTTAGAGGGTTACGTAAGGGTATACGGCAACGGTCATGGGCTATCACATGGGCCTCTGTTTCCGGCGCCAGTAATTGAACCAGTGCAATAATGCCTTCGCTCGTCCGTGTGGGCAGGCGCATCATGCCAGTCAGTGCCAGAAAGCGAGATACCGGCGTGGCGATATTCTGTGCACACCCCTCAATACCCAGACCACAAAGGCTTAGCAGGTACTGAGAGGTTTTATCCGTACCTCCGGGAGAAAAACTGGCTGGATAGGAGTACTTACGCCAAATGCGATAATACTGAGTCGTCAGTCGGTGATTGAAAATATCCAGAAAGTCACTGACTGCCTCATACCCTTCTCGGCGCTGGGTAATATCGTCGATATACGCCGTGGGCAGCGGCGACTCCACGCCATACAGCCCCAGGAAGGTGGTGCGAATGGTCGGTGGCAGATGTGCATGTTCGGGTATTTCCACCCGCTTAAACTCACTCGCCGGAAACCCCATGCCCGGATGAGGACGAAAACGAACGGGATCGTGTCTCACCTGCCAGTGGCTACCTAATAGAGGGGCATCCGGCTGGCTTTGCTCCAGTAACTGGCAGAAGCGATAAAACTGGGTATACGGCAGTTTATCCCACAGTTTTTCGATTAGCCGGGCAGACGCTGATTGTGGTTCTCTTTCCATCGGATACATTTCCCAACAGGCTGAACGATAAGGGTAAGCTGATTGAACAAATGGATGTCAGCGTAAAGCGCAAAGAAGCGATTGAGCATCTCTCCGAACAGATAAATGTCACCTTCGCCGGTAAAACCGTTACCATCAAGCGTCACTTCAATGTCGATACCCCGTAGCAGAAAGCCTTTTTCAAAGCGCTGAGTCTGGTGATGTTGCACGTGCTGAATAGCATCAAGACGGCGATTATTCAGTTCATCACCCTGCCAGTTGTACAGCTCCAGCGTTCCACGCAGCACTTGTGCACTGCTCATCAAATTGAGGTAGCTTGAACCCAGATGGCTCAGTACCCGCCACTGAAAGTGATCTTCCGCTGGAGGATAAGACGGTAGTGTAGGCTTGCAGAGATTGCGTACTTTCAGCGGTGTTTGTAATACCGCCTCGCAACGGTCTAACAATGTGCTTTGTAACGCTTTGCGCGGTAGTTGACCATTGGTACCGGTAATCTTAAGTGAGACTGCCTCGCGGGTGAACATTCTGTCCGCCTCCCACTGCTGGCCCCCAAGAATAAGCCAAGTATCGTGCAGCCCAGTGACGCCCCTTTTCACCCGAGTGTGGAAATAGCGTTCCGGTGCATGGCGTCTCTGCATCCCGCCGCGATGGCGGAAACTGGTAAAAGGAACATAGGTGGCATCAGATGTCCGTTGCGAACCGGTCACCGAGTCCACGGAGTAAATCTCGGTATGTCCATCCTGTAAACGGCGCGGGCGTAGCATATACTCACTTTCCAGCCCATTGATGGTCAGTGGGTCAGCTTCCAGAGAGAATAGGTTAACGACCGGCACGCAATGTAGCTGAAGTGCATCATCTCTTACCTGCAAATCACTTTGCCATTGGCAGTCAAACACAACTTCGATATCAAACCAGGTCATGCCCGCAGGCAACGTAACTGCTTCCAGTCCGTTCAGATGCACGAACATAAATTTTTCGCGGAAAGTGAAATATTCCAGCAACAATTGATAACCACTGAAGGCGCTATCGCCTTTTGGCCACAGCAGATCTTCATCTGCAAAGCCGCCGGGTGAAAACCAGCCATCCAGTTTTATTCGGTCAGTCTGATTGGGCAGGCGCAAATAAAGTGCTGCCTGACGTCGGGTCAGCGCCAGATGTAACGCACTACTGACCGGTGCGTCTCCCGCCAGATAAAAGCACAGACGACGTAAATCCACCTGCGACCAGTCCGTCTGTGAGCTGCATGCCAGTCGAAGACGCAACACCGAACGGCCATCCGGTTCCGTTGCCATCACCACGGTTGAGACGGAAAGTGGGTTGAGTACCATATCGCGGGTGGTTCGGTACTGGCAGACCGTATTTTTCGGCCCGATTGGGCGAGAGTAGACTTCCATTCCTGCAGGCACCGTTTCGGCTATTTTCATCGCCGGAACATCTGGGGTCAGCGAGACAATGGACAGCGAAGGAATAGTGCGAAGGTAATGCGGCCAGAGCATGCTCACCAACCCTTCGGTGAACTCCGGCAGGTCGTCATCGATTTTTTCACGCAGTCGCCCCATGGAGAAGGCAAAACCTTCAAACAGACGTTCCACATAAGGGTCCGGCGTACCGGGCTTATCCAGATCTAACATGGCCGCCCGATCAGGGTGAGTTTGGGCAAACTCTTTAGCGGCATCGCGCAGATAGCGCATTTCGACGTCGTAATAACGCAGGGTAAGGTCTTTCATCGTTTTCTTTTTTTCAGGAGAGGGTTATCGATTAACCACACAGCACCGCAGCTCGTGCTGGGTCGAGGGCCACTAATCCGGCGAGCAGGTTTTCCA
Organism: Yersinia massiliensis; assembly: GCF_003048255.1. Lineage (NCBI taxonomy): Bacteria > Pseudomonadati > Pseudomonadota > Gammaproteobacteria > Enterobacterales > Yersiniaceae > Yersinia > Yersinia massiliensis. The sequence goes on along the minus strand of NZ_CP028487.1, from coordinate 777,032 downwards.
TCTCACTATGCAGGTGTGATTTGTTCGAATCTGTCCGACTGGCTTTCATTCTCAGTAGTTTCAGGCGACGGGCTTTCACTTCAAACAGCAGTTCTGGCTCCCATTGACTGAGCGTCATCTGGGTCGCATTCCCCTCCAGTTCACCCAGTAAATGCAGTGCCATATCATTTTTTCCGTACTGTTCAGCGACCCTCGCCATCAGCAGACGGATAAGCCACTGATGGCGAGACGTGCGGATACCGGGACGGTTTTGCAGCCAATTCAGCGCCGCCTCCACGCCTTCGCTGTCGGCCTGCGCCAATGCTTCAGGTTCCAATTGCAGAATATCGTCATCGCCCGCGGTACTGGCCGATGCTGCGGGTTCACCTCCCCAACTTTCTGAGGCCATGACATGCTGGTTTATCCAGTGCAGGGTCACTTCGTCGGCGAACGGGGTACCATCACTGAATGCCAGACCTTCAAGCCCCGGCAAGCGGGTCAGCAGACCGTTCAGATCTTGCTTAATAATGTCAGCCCAGCGCTCATGCGGTGCGCCCGTTTTCATCAGCGCCTGATGGGTATACCACTGGAGATCAAGCCATAGGTGATTCACGCCCTGTGCGAACAGGATGTCGGTTTGTTCCAGCAGTTCCAGCCAACTTTGTTGGAGGTAGAGACGTTTAAGCAGGGCGCGGTTCTCCGGCTTTGGCGGGGCTAGGCGAGTACATCCGTCTGCTGCCAACGGCGGAAGTTCATGCAGTGTATCTAGGCGAATACTTTTCATCAGATGATGACCCGACAGCCAGCCGTTTGGCTGGTCGCGCAAGTATTTTGCCAACAGTTTTGCCTGATCGAGCAAATCACGCCCAGAGGTGACCGCTTTCAGTGCAGGCGCATCAGGTGCCGCGTGGCGGGAAGGACTGCTGTTTTGTGGAATGACGGCGTCAGGACCGCCGGACTGCATCAGCCGGTTTTCTAATGCCGCATAAAGGCTAGAGAACTGAGGACGCGTGGACTCATCCCAGCCTCCCACGCTTTCCTCAATTAACGCCAGCGCGCCCACAATACGTTCAAAGTCAGCCTTTGCGACTTCTGGATAGAGCGACAGGCTGTCCAGCATCCGGCTACCGGCCAACCATTCCAGTGCTAATTTGCGGCTATTGCCACGTTGTGGATGCAGCGCATCACCAAAACGTTGGACCAATCCGGCCAGCAGAGCTAAACCGTCCGCCAGTCCACTTTCGCCATTAATGTGCAGTCGCGCCCAGATATAATAGGTCGCGACACGTGCATCCTTGCATGCACCGGTTAGCAGCTTCTCCGCCAGTGCACAAACCAAATCGATGTCTGCGCCGGACAGTTTGTTGACTTCTTCGCGCATCTGTTGGAAGTCATCGTCATAACCGGGGTCATCACCCACCGGTGCATCCGCTGAGATGGGAACGAGCCATTTTTCCCAGAGCGAAATCTGCGGCTGGGCCTGTTGCGAAAGTACCTGCTGTTCTGCATGGCAGGCGTTGAGTAAGCTGTGCAACGTCGCCATCAGTATGCTTCTCCTAATGTAGTATCCGATATGATGTTATCCGATAGGGTGGTATCCGACGTCTGAACGCGACTTACCGCATCTACACTGAATATTTGCGTCGGTAAAACAAAGTTACGCAGTTTCAGTAACGCCAACGGACCTTCTCCCGCTTCCGTCCGTAGGGTGTAGTTCAGAGGCCGGCCATCAGGGGCTTTCCAGGTAAGATTAAAACTGCTGTTCACGCCCTGATAAGGTGTGACCTGAGCTTTATCCAGTAACCGGATCCATCCCCAAGCGCCTGGGAGATCGGCAAACTGTCGGGTACCTGCTTGGGTGCTTATCCAACTCAAGCTGGCACCTGGCGCTTCAGTATCATGGGGCCAGACGAAACGTTTCCAGACAGGTAACTGGTTGTAATAGTTTAGTTTCTGACTATCAATGACCAGATCAGTTTGCATCACATCTTTGGCTGTTCCTGGGCGCAGTTCAAAACGCATACCCGCTTCACCGTCAGCAAACACCACATCAGACAAATAACTCAGTTGGTCTACGGCTGCCAAGAACGCAGGGTTAAATGTCAATCCTTGAGCATTAATGCTGTCCGGCACCCAATGGCTGCCCTCTTTGTGCAGCACACCGTTCAACCGAGTTTGCAGGAAGCGGGCGATACGGCCGCTGTCACTATTGAGGTAACGAGCCAACAGCGGGAGTGACACTTCACTACTGGTATCTTTTAACGGATAACGTCCGCCGAAAGTGCTGTTCCAATCATCCACAATAGACGCCTGCCACTGGGCATTCAGGCTCTGCGCTGCTGGCGTCAATACCTGCTGCCACGCCTGCTCCATAGGCTGAACAAATACCGTCTGGCCAAATCCACTCCACTCTTGCCCGAGACTGGCGGCAATCAGGCTGCCGTAATCCCGAGTTTCGGTCAGATCGACCGCTTTACCCTGAAATACCGTCTGGGCCAAGCTTTGAGTCATGGCCTGAGGGTCGGCAGCATTCACCACCTGTTGGAGTTTAAGGCGGACTTGGGTGACTCGAGTCAGGAAGGTCTGCAGACTGAGGTTGGTGTTGCCCTGCCCGCCAGCTTTGACGTCCATCAGCGCCAGTACTGGCCCGAAAGTCGCGTCCAGTGGCCCCTGAGCACCGGCTTGTTGGTCAATAGCTGGTTGTTCATCACGATTTAACAGATTTTTGGCTGATTTCACCAACGAGTCTGATAACGCCTCACCCGTTTGCCCCGTCTTCCCCTGCACGCTCAGGGTGTTCATTAGCGCCACCAAAGGAGATTGGCGCACGTCTGCCATCAGCGTGAGCTGGTCGATAGAGTCAGATAATGTTTGTGCCTGCTGCCAGTGCAAGCTGTTGAGAAAGTCTAGCCAACTACTGGAAAAATCAGCGAAATAGCGCGCTTTCAGACGCGCCTGAAGGGCTTCTGGAGAATCCTGCTGCATGACGGCATTTTTGATATCACTCAGCACCCAGTCCATCTCTTCCCGACGCTCAGTGACCACTTTTTCAATCGCCGGTTTGACTGCGTCCTCCCAAGCTTTACGAGTAAACATGCCCGGCACAACGGCGTCAGTGGAAAATATTCGTTCAGCATCGGTATCGCCCGTCATGTCAGACAGGCGCAGATCGGCATACTGATGCGCGACCTGAACCATCATCTTTTGGTAGAGCGAAGACTCACTGTTGCGGGCCCCCATCTGACTAATCAGCCGGGTACGTACCTGACTGACCAAGTTTTCATCCAGCTTCAAACGCCAAGATGGGTGCTGAGAAAGATTCTGGGCATAAAAGCTCAGTAGCGTGGGACCACTGCCCTGCCAGATGCTGTCCGGTACGCCACTGCGCTGTGGCCAGTTTTGGAGTAGCGTGGGGCTAAACCACGCCGCATCCATTTTCTCTGGACGCGCCAACATCAGATAGAGTTTTAATTGGTCGTAAGCGGGTTTTACCAGCGTGTCCCGTAGTGGAGAGTCAGGTGGAAGCTGCGCCATCGTGGTGAGTTGGTCTTCAAGGTGACGGGCGGCGGCATCACGCAGTAGAGGCATTGCGCTGGCCTGATAGTGCGGCCAGAGAGCGGTCAGCAGCGGATCATTTTGGCTCAAACTAAACCGGCTGTACCACGGTGCGCCTTGTTGCTGGCGATACTGCAATCTGTCTAACGTGTGTTGCATATCCAGTTGCGCTTGAAGACGCGCCGGAAGAGGTTGCTGCACGTTAGCCGCCAGTTTCACCTGAGACTCACTGGTTATTATAGCGTCTCGGTTTATCAGAAATGACATCACCATCCCTGCGCCCCACAACACCATGCCACCAGCCACAACGACCCCTAGCGTTTTACGCCAAGCGAACCCCAGTTTTTTCGCTGCCAGACCGGTGGGTAATGATGAGATTGAATCAATCAACACATCCCAGCGGTTATCCTTGGCCCAGTGATGTTTCACACTGCGTTTTGCATTGACGGATGCCGGACTGAAGATAACCCCCGCCAGCGGTGAAGGGCGATAAGGGTTCAGTAGCGTCGCAAGAGGACCCGCGACAGAGTCCGGCTGACGCGCTAGCTGATCGGCCAGTTGCAACAAAAACGGGTGCTGGGTGTTACTGCTAATCTGTTGCGTACCCTGTTCAATCAAGGATGGCAACAGCCCGTCAAGTTGTGTTCTCAGTTCGTCTGGTTGGCAACCTGCTGGCAGCAAACAGCCCACAGATTGCGTGATACGGTCAGCTCCATCATCAGCGTGCAGTGACCAGACATACAGCGGCAGCCGCCAGCCAAGCAGGTCAAAACGCGCAGCGAACGCCTGCGCCACGCTGTCCATCATATCGGCGGTGAGTGCTGTTTTAGCGTCTTTCTGACCCAGCATCGTGCGTTGAGCTAAGGCTGAGGTCACCCAAACGACACCATCGAGCGGACGTCCGCGTAATTTACGCAGAGCACCCAGCCACGCGCTATCCGCCTGTGCCCCAAGATCGCCTCCCCACAGCAGCACGGTGCCACTGTCTTCCTGCCAGTATTGCGATGTCAGGCCCGGAGTGAGTTGCTCGACATCCGCCGCACTGCCAGTGAGTAGAAGGATGCGTACTTTGCGGGGCCAAAAGCGGCCGTAGTGAGTGCGGAGAGTCTGCTGCAGTTCACGGATCCAGGCACTGCTAACAGCCAGATGTTTTAGCTGTACTTTCTGAACAGCCGCATTCTTTTGCTCATTATCTACTTTCCGAAAGAATCTCAGTCTAGAACCTACAGCAATTAATGAACGCCGACTGGCAAGCGCCAAGGAGAGGAAAAAGGAAACTGACAGGATGGTGCCGCCAACCAGTAACTTATCTTTCGCGGAGGTCCACCCCAACTCATCTCCCCAAAAATAAAAAAGCAAAAACAAAAAAGCCATGAAAACAATAACAAAAAACATACTAGAAAATTTAATAATAAAAGTTTTCATTTTATAGCCCACCCTTATTATCGGCGGCTAAAGTGAGAAAATAGGACACGATTAAAGAATTATGGTATTTATTTATAATCAAGTAACGCCCTGGTTCAAGAAACTCCTTCACGTACTTAATCTGTAAAACCTCAGTTGCCGGCCCACATAAACATAGGTAATCAGCAGTATTAATATAATTAAATGACATCAATGCACTCTCAGACATGAAATCAGACGTTTTTATCACAATGTCATTTTTTTCTTTTTCACTTAAACCAGAATATAAAACACCTGACAATTGATTATCGCAGGACACTTCACCCCAAATAATTGATTTATCTACACCATCCCACCCAATTTCAGGTCGATAGAGAGAGTCAAAGGATAACTCTTTATTTTCAAAACTCTCGCTATTTTTTCCAAATAATAAAACAATTGACTCGGATTGATTATCAACACTGTCATTGATCAGTTCATTTCCATGCAAATGAGCGGCAATGAGAATAATATATTCACTTTGTCCCTCATCTAACCATGAATCTAACGATTCATATACACTATTACCAAACAGAATATTTGAAAAAGGGAAAATGGGATTAAAGCGCTTACCCCACAATTTTTCCAACTGCAATTTCAGATCATCAGAAAAAACAGATATGATAGTCAACATAGCACCTGGCGGTAACAGAGTTATATGTGTATAGATATCTTCTAGCAACTCAGGCATCATTTTATTAAAAAGGGACTTCATCCTTTCTTCATACTGTTCTTTCTCATTAATGTTATGTACAGATGAAGAAAAGGCGAGATACCGTGACATATGCGTAAATTTAGGTGTATATCTAACAGGTAAGAGAGAGTTACTCATTGCATCAGTTACGTCCCCACTAATATCAGGAAACTTAACCTTTATATCAATAACTTTAAGATGAACTCTTCCTTTTTGCAGCAACGCTTGATAATAATCAGTACGTGTTGCATTCCAATACTCCGCCTCTAAGTTACTGCCATTCCATAGTAATAACCTGAAAGTAAAAATCCCGCCCCAAAGTAACAAAGGTATTAACAGCAGTTCCGGCCAAAAAATATAAGGATTTTTAGACAGATACTGTGAAAAGAAACCCAGAAAAATGCATAGATAAACTATGACAATCAATAATAAGATACTGCCCCATAGCCATAGAGATGGTGTTCTAGTAGTTGTTTTTATCTCAGCAGGTATATCGAGAATGTTTACTGGCATGCCCTTACTCCTTGAGTACAAGCGAACCAGAGGAGATAAGCGTAGCACCACAAGCACAATGATGCCCCTCTAACGCAACGGGGAGTCCATTATCGCAATGGTTTTCGTCACCTTCAATAATGCTATTTATGCCATGTTTGGGGCAAGAAACTCTATCTGATTTGCGAGTAACAAGCCTGCCATCAATAGAGACTTGAGCTGAGCCAGTTAACACCACACCACCATGAGATGTTTTATCTCCAACACAAATGGTTTTTCTCATAAAATAACACCTATTCCAAAAAATAATATACTAATTATTAACAACTACTTCCGGTAACCTTTTCAGCAGGTCAGGTTTAAACTGTTCAGGATCATCAACCATTACCCACTGACCACTAGAATTTCTTTCTTGTATTTTTTCAGGTTTTTTGTAGGTTCCAGTTTTAGGGTTTACCTCAATAACCTGATCTTTTCCTATAAATTTAAATGCAACTTCAATATTAAAGTCCATATAGTAATCTTTTATCTTTCTAAGGCCCTTAGAATAGTAATCAATATCTCCACCACTAGCTGAATAAGGAAAGCCATTCAATCTAATTAATGTATCGTAAGTTTTACTATAGAATAAAATATCATAATAGCCCTCATGCTGTTGCGAATCTAGTTGTAAACTTTCAAATGTACAAGCTGAGTAAAAAAGCAAATAATCTGGCGAGTCTTTTAAAATAGAGTCCGATTTCCCTATACAAAGCAGAGGATATTCGACTCCGTCTTGTGTTAAATTAGTTAGCAAAAATTGAGATATTCGATTATGTTGTTTAACTCGGATCACCTGCTGATACTGAGAGGTTTTCTCAAGGAGACCATCATAGATACCACCCGGCACCACCACCTGTTTACCATCAAAGAGGCCAAGCCATAGGTCCTGTTTTTTATTTACAAGCCAATACTGATTTTTAGACAACCTCTTTTCTCTTTTATCATCGGGTAATTTATTTTGCTCATCTTTATATTGAGTGTTTTTTTGCTCCTGCTCATTATCGAATATACTTTGCATAAGTTCACTTGAATTATTTTCCCAGGTTTCCTTGCTAATTACAGGAAATTTATCATTTGACCAACAAAGATGTGTTACTAATATAAAAAAAATAGCCATTAAGTATTTCATTATTAACCCTCAGGGATAATTGAAGCCATCAATAAAAGGAACGGGATCTATACGATCAAGCATACCAGCCCTTGAAGGATTACGTGTTCTCACCTCAAAATGCAGATGAGCGCCCCTAACAATGGTGGTCATCCTGCTAGCATTCCCAGTACTGCCAGTTTTACCAATGCAGTCACCGCAACTTATCGGACTGTGAAGCGATAGATTAAGGCTAATTTCAGAAAGATGTGCATAGAAGAAATAAATTTCCCTCAAGTTATGACAAAGGGATTTCTTTGATAGCGGCAAATCATCAACCTGAACAACAATACATAATTGTTGCCCATAATCACCCCTATTAGTAATAAAAGCTACACGCCCATCCGCTACGGCATAAATAGGTGTTCTAGGTTCCGCAGCAATATCGACTCCTTGATGAGCTCTAGGTGCCCCATTAGCACCAATCCTGACAGAACTGCCAAAACTTGCGCTTCTTGCACTACGTAATCCATGGGTTCTTATACGACATATAGCCAGCGGGTTACGCCATTGTATTGCAGCACTAGCAGGGGTATTAGATGTTGTTAACGTACTACTACTTGCACTTGTGTTTGCTGGAGTGCCAGTGTTTGCGGACTGGTTAACTCTAGCATTACTATCAGAAGTCTGCGTCCTTAGTGCTGGTAAATCAGTTTTAACATTAAAGTCCGGATTGAGTTTCTTTATAATATCTTTAATAGAATAAGTTTTACCTGTTGGTTTTAACCTAAAATGGTCTGGAACAACTATAGCATTATAAAAATCCACCATCCATGCAATAAAAGCTGTTCTATATGTTTCATCAATAGAAAGGTATCTCTTTTCCTTTTCTCGATTATTTAGATTACTCTGAAGCCGAGTTTGAAAAGAACTCTCAGAATAAATTTTATATTTCGTCCCCGTGACTTTTTTATTCATTATAATATCATATGCGCCACTCTCACCATTCATGTGGATCAAGTAAGCTAATTTTACTAGTTCGTCAGGACATAATGATGACACACTAGATAATTTCTTACCAAGATTATCAACCCCCTGCCGATCATATAAGCCTATCATGTCGATATTATACTCTTCATCGCTACGCAACCTTAATACCACTTCTTTATTTATTTCCTTTTCCTTTACCTCACCCGTAGGAGAAATCACAGTACCGTAGAGACCCTCGCTCTTATATATAATTGTCTGATAAGAATATTTTTTGGTCAAATATTGGTATACTTTAGATTGTGGGTTTGTACTCATAACTAACCAAGTAACTGGCTTAAACTGTCCTAAGCCAACTGCACCCGAACCTACTGTATTAGTCGCGTTGGCCTTCCACCTGGATTCAGCATAAATAAGTGCTGCTAGGCCTTCCGGTAGGAAATCATATTTTTTTGCTGTTTCAATAATATAACTACGATACCTCTCTGCCTGTGGAGGTAGGAGTAGCCCCTCACTGACATTACCTATATTATTGACACTGGTTGGTATCCCCCCTTCAGTGCGGGTAGTCTGATTGATCGGTAGCGCCTGATTCGCTTTAGGCTTATTTGTTACAGACTTTGGGGGATTAGCCGGTGTGGTTGAGAGGCTATTATTGTTTTTAGCTTTTTCTTTTTCCTGCTGCTTGGTAGATTGCTGAGTCCCTGTTTTCACTAAGGTACTTCCCTTGACCACCATCTCTCTTGAGTTTATTCTCAGGGTTTTATTACCTAATGGTGCTTTGGGATGATTGGCAATAACTATAAATTGCTTTTTATCTAGGTGCTGTAACTCGACCTTAATACCTTTGGTACTGTCCTCAATAAGGATTCCGGCCACCGAGCCGTTGCCATCGGTAATATAGTCGCGAGTCTTACCATCAAAAGTTAGTTTGAGCTTGGTATCTTTAAGTGGTCGCCACCTGAGATCACAAATATTTAAATTAAGCTGTGTATCATACGTTTTCTCCTTTGAAGGTAGCACCAACATCTGCCCTGGATGAATAATATGTTGTTTTGCCTTGGTGTTAAGACCGTTAATACTATTAAGATCATTAATTTCAACACCAAAGCGACGGCTAATCTTCCATAAGCTGTCACCCGGTTGAACAGTATATTGCTCCATGGTTACTCCTCCTTCAAAGTATTAAACTCTTCATCGTATTGCGGACCATGATCATCATCAAACGACTCATCAAACGATTCATCATCAGCTTCTTCATCGGGCATCTCGTCATCATCAGTGAAGAGACTGGTCCAGACATCATCACCAATAATGGCATGGAAACTTTTGTTATCCTGTAACTCGAAAATCCCAGTCTCACCATCACCGAAGGTGGATGACCACAGATTTTCTTTATTATCACTGTCAAATAGTCTGACATTCATGGCTGACGGTGCTGCATTACCCTGCGCATCTAATAACATAAACTTGATCGCCTGAGGGCCACTGCCTGGCAGCTCTGGTAATGTCGACTCTAGAGATGCCGGGCCACTGTATAAAAGTTTGCTTTGCTTCATCGTGATATCACCAGGGCAACCCAATTCAATATTGCCACCTGAAAGGCGAATATAAGCCCCACCGGCACAATTCAACGTTAGCGTTTTCGCTGCTGTCAAGGTGATATTATCAGTGGTACTGGTTAATGAAATATTATGCTTGGCAACGATATCAATGTTCCCTGCCTGGGCCTGAGAAATAAGATCGCCTTTTGCTGCAATCGTCTCGACGCCCTCACTTTCTGTAAAGAGAGATATCTTCTTAGCCGCCGCTAAAGAGATATTTTTCATTGCTCCCAGTTCTGCACTTTGACCTGACGTCATATAGATATTGTCACTGGCGGCCACTTGAAGATGGCCACCGCTCACCACGGCAACCCCTTCAGGGGCACTGGCAAGTAACACTGCCTGTTTAAGTTCAAGCAGTTTTTCCTCCATTAATTTCTGTTGCTGCTCGTAATGTAAGACCTGAGCCTTTGCTACCTGTGCCGATTGAGAAAGCGACTCCATTCGGCTAAGTGCTTGAGACAGCAATGCCTGCATAGCCGCCATATCCAGCATCTCCCCACCGGCAGACGGCTGTTTATCCGCACTGATAAATACCCCTTTGCCCCCCCGTACCGCTACCCAATCATCCGTTCGCAACTCGGCACCCTCACCACGAAGGACTCGCTGAGCATCCACGTTGTGCCCGAGGTTCAATTGGGTTTTACCGCCGTACTCGGTACTCAGCTTGATGTGCTCTTCGCCGCGCTTGTCTTCCATTCTGAGCTTGTTGAAAGCAGGCGTGCGGATCACGTTGCGGGTATTATTTTTCTCGGTGACATGGTCGGTATGACGCGAATCGTGCAGAGCATGGGCAATATACGGGCGGTCCGGGTCACCATCATGGAAGGCTATCGCTACCTCGGTGCCTTGTATCAGCGGAAAGTGGATACCGTACACATCGCCACCGTAAGGTTTGGCGAGTCGCACTGGCATGCTCTCCTGCCCCTGTGCCTTATCGTCCTGGTCTGCATCAAATTTCACCCGATATAGGCCGGAGGTATCCTGCCAGGCATAAATATCGTTCGATTTTGCACTGGTCACTCGTGCCATCATCGTGCCGCTGACTTTTGGACGTGGAAGCAATGCCGGACGCCAGCATAGGGTTTCGCTGTAGGGTACCGCGGCAATGGTCACTTTCAGTGCATCTCTACGGCTGGCGCTAAACCCTGTACGGACTACAACCATCGGTTGTGCCAGTAACTCTGGCAGCGTGGATGGGATTGATGTGTCGGTGACCGTCAGTACCTGAGCAGGATGCAAAGTTGGATCGGTGCTAAGACCGGTGATCAACGTTTGTGCTGATAGAAAACGTTCATGGTCAAGACGGGCGAGGAAGTTACCGGTTTCCGCTGTGGGATCAATTTTATCGCCGGTATCCAGATGGCGTGGTTTGTAGTGATACACTTCGCCATAAGTTACCCCTTCACCATCGCCGCGCGTCATATCTGCTTTGGTGGACTGCAGTATTTTCTGCGCTTCACGGTAGTTGTAATCTTTCGCAGTAACGCTGGCCTCGACGACATTATGATGCACACTCATCCCCCAAACCGACTGCACTCCACTATCACTCATGCCTGATGGACTATTCAGTGGCAGCGTCTTGCCAAACTCATAAGCACTCTGCTTATCGGCAAAATTGACCACTTCAGTCTGGGTGTCTGGTTGCAGAGTGAAGAAGTAAAATATCCCCATCTCTGAGAGTAACCGCTCAATAAATTTAAGGTCTGTCTCCTGATACTGGTTTATCTGCTCACGTTTTGGGTAGGTTTGTTTCAGCGTGAACTCATATTCCCAGTCTTTCAGGCCATGTTCCTGAAGTATCTGCTCGACAACTTCAGGTACCGATTTATTAACAAAGAAACGGTGTGTGCGGTACTGGTTATCCAACAATGCAATGAAAGGTTCCAGCGTGATCTGATAATTAACCTGGTCGGCTGAACCTGATATCCGGCGAAAATCTGTGATAACACCGTGTACTACCTTCTGTTGCATCAAACTCTGCAACAAGCCAGTTCCCATCATCAGCGTTGCTGGTTTGCGCAGTAATTGGTCCGCATCAATATTTTTGTCTGTACTCGTGAACAGAATATTGTAGTGATATGTATTGCTGAGTCCCTCATTGCCGCTGAAATCTTCGACATCCAATGGTGATGTGCAGGAAGGAATATCGAGGCGGTAGCGATTCAGAGTAGTTCCGGTAAGTTTTGATAATGTGTTCTGTAGCGTATTAGTAAGATTCATGGGTTCTACTCCGTGGTAATAACCTGCTTATTTCAAGTACAAAACAGGCAAAACCTATCTTTATCGTTAAATTTTGCTGGCGATGGATGGCTCATCATATTCGTGTTTAGTTAGTGGCACGTCATAAGCCCTTCTATTGAGCATTTCAAATCCCAATACAAAATGTCTTGGATGGTTACCCTTATCTTTGGACTCAATAACAAGTTGAACAATAAAAGGTCCAGTGGAGGTATCAGGAAGATGATAAAACGAAGGTGGAATACAAAGTTTCCCATCTATAATTGTTAGATTAGGTTCATCTGTGAATGTCCCTTCTTTAGGGGAGGTACTCCTGAGATTAATAGATATAAAAACAGGCTGATAATCTTGTGCATTAGGAATAAAGAAGCATACCGAATCACCATTCATGTAGGTGCTGGCCGTCTCAGAGGGATAATACTTCATTTGTCCCCATGGACATCCTGTTAACGTCAATAAGCAAAATGAAGACAACATCGTGAAAAATAGAAAACGTAGTTTGCTTCTTATCACCAAGGAAACCCTCGCAGTGCATTTCGGTATGATTTTCTTATTACGACTTCAGAAATATCGCCATCAAGAGTAATAATATTATTTCTTCTCAATCGCCTCCAGGCACTATAATCACGCGCCTGCAATGTAAAGTTATCCGCAATAATTTGCGCTTGTTGCTCCATGGGATATTCGCTTAACAGTCGCCCATCGAGTTTATATCTGTAACTGACCAGCCAACTAACCAACCCTCTCGCAATGACATTCATTCCTTTGGCGCGCTGCCATACATGACTCATTTCATGAATGAACAGATGTTGCAGATTATCTGTCGTCTGCGAGAAATCATCTCGGTATTCATTGCGGAAATAAATTTCACCATTCGGCGTCATCGCAGTATGTTCATCTTGCAGATTAAAAGGTAGATAGCTTTCCTTGTGGATCCAGACAGTGTTGTACTGAATAGTTGATCCGAAAACTGATTTCGCCAGTTCCGTTTCGCCGAGGGTCAGCAACCTGAGCCCCCCCTCTTTTAATGTGTCATTATTTTCCTCAGTCATCACCAAACTCCAGCACAATCCCTTCTTCTTCATCCCAGCCCAATGTCAGCGACTTGGTGCGTTGTTGTTCAGACAATCGGCTCAGCAGTTGTTGGCTCAGTACCGGTAAAATCTGTTGATTCAGCAGGCTGTCGATGTTGCGCGCGCCAGTGTCGGGTAGCAGGCAGGCGGCGACCAGCGTGTCATACAGGCTCTCTTCAATCGTGCAGTGCAAGCCGTAATGTTTGTTCAGACGTTTAGCGACCTGTGCCAGTTTCATTTCGACGATGGTGCGCAGTGCAGTCGCGTACAATGGACGATAGATCAGTGTCTGGAAGCGAGCGAGCAGCGCAGGTTGGAAGTGATCGCGCAGGATCGGGCGCAGTAGTTCATGCAAATCGCTGTGAGTGGCTTCTGGCCGTTCATCCAGCAACTGCATCAGATGATCGCTACCTAAATTAGCCGTCATCAAGATCACGGTGTTACGAAAATCGATTTCTCGCCCTTCGCCGTCGCGCATAAAGCCACGGTCAAACACCTGATAGAACAGATTGATAACATCGGGGTGCGCTTTCTCCACTTCATCGAGCAGCACCACGCTATACGGGCGTTTGCGCACCGCTTCGGTCAAAATGCCGCCCTGCCCGTAACCGACATAGCCTGGAGGCGAGCCTTTAAGCTGAGAAACGGTGTGCGCTTCCTGATATTCGGACATGTTGATGGTGACCAACGACTTCTCGCCGCCAAATAGCGTGTCAGCCAAGGCCAGTGCTGTCTCCGTTTTGCCCACACCACTTGGGCCAACGAGCAGAAATACTCCGAGTGGGCCATTTTCCGGCGTAAGGCCAGTTTTAGCGGCACGTAAACGCTGTGCCATCTCAACCAACGCAACATCCTGACCAACGACGCGCATCGCGAGGTGACTTTCTAGCTGCAATAAATCGGTCTGTTCATCTTTCAGCAGGCTACTCAGTGGGACGCCCGTCCAGTCAGCGATAACTGTCGCCACTGTGCGAACATCAACATCCAGCGATAGCAGCGGCGTATTCCCCTGAATCTGGCTTAATTCTTCCTGCAACGTGGCCAGATCCGCCACGTTAGCGATATCTTGACGCGCTTCGACGATGAGTGAAGTCAGTCGTTTCTCTTCCTGATATTGCTGCTCAAGCTGCTGTTGCTCAACCACCAGTTCTGCACGGCGCTGATCAATCTCATGTAAGCGTGTTGAACCGACGTTCGGCAACAAGAGCACGTCCTGTTCAATGGCCTGTTGTTCCATCTCTAGCGCGGCCAGTTCAGCGTTAATCTCCATCAGCGCAGCGGGCAGCGTATCAATGCTCATGCGCACTCGAGCACCGGCAGTATCGAGCAGGTCAACCGCTTTATCCGGCAGCTGACGACCGGTCAGGAAGCGTCGCGACAAAGTGACCGCAGCCGTAATGGCTGAATCAAGGATATGCACGCCGTGGTGCTCGGCATAACGGCCTTTTAAGCCTCGCAGCATCAAACTGGCTTTAGCATCATCCGGCTCGTCCACTTTCACCATCTGGAAGCGGCGCTCCAGTGCAGCATCACGTTCAAAATATTGTTTGTATTCTGACCAGGTGGTGGCCGCGATAGTACGCAGTTCGCCACGGGCCAGTGCCGGCTTCAATAGGTTAGCGGCATCTGCGCCACCGGCCTGATTACCGGCACCGATAATGGTGTGGGCTTCGTCGATAAAGAGCAGCACTGGCGTCGGCGATTGTTGTACCGCTTCGATAACATTTTTTAGGCGCTGTTCGAACTCACCTTTCACCCCAGCCCCTGCTTGCAACAACCCCAGATCCAGAGTGCGCAGGCTGACAGTTTTCAGGCTGTCGGGCACGTTGCCATCGGCAATACGCAGTGCCAGACCTTCCACCAGCGCGGTTTTACCAACGCCCGGTTCACCGACTAAAATCGGGTTATTTTTACGGCGACGCGACAAGATATCGACCATTTGGCGGATTTCCGTGTCACGGCCAAAAATCGGGTCAATCTGCCCTGCTTTCGCTTTGGCGGTCACATCTAGTGTGAATTTATCCAGCGCCGCTTGCAGAGCATCGTTCAATTTTGTCTGACCACTGGTGGAGGTGGAGGTGGTGGTCGGGGCTTCATCTGTCAGGTTAACCGGCGCGTCTGCCAGTGCCGCAGTTTGCTGAATTTCAGGACGCTCATCAGATTGGTTATCCAGCAACGGTAGTAAGCGCACTAGTTGCGTTGTGCTCAAGCTGAGTAATGGCCAAGCCGCATCGGCAACCAATAATGACGGTTTATTTATCAGAGCGGACAGGAGATGGGAGGAACGCACTGCATCTGCGTTTTCCTGCAACGAGGCATCCAACCAGGCACTTTTGATCAATTGCTGTAACGCAGCTGAAAGCTGAGGTTTGCCCTGTACCGTGCGCGGTAATGTCTCCAGATGGGCCAATAATCCCTGCCACAGACTGTCCATGTCCCACTCATAACGACGAGCAATAACGGTGATGTCACCTTCACCTTGTTCCAGCAATTTCAACAACCAGTGCTCGATGGTGATCTCGGCATGAGCGCGGGTCTGACACAGGGTTGCAGCACCGGCCAGTGCCTGAGCGCAATAAGGATTTAATCGGCGTAATAAGTGTGCTGAATGCGTGGTCATAAATTCTCTTCCTTGTGTGTCATTTACCCAGTCAGGCATGCTACCGCCCATAGCCATCAACCGAGGCCCATAAGGTCATCTGATAAATTGTCAGTGTATTTAGCGCAATACCGATAAACCGACACTCCGCTAAAAACACAAAAAAAGCAGACGGAAAACCGTCTGCTTCGGGTAACTATGCGGTAGTACGTTCGTTCCAAGAATCGGAATGAATGATATTGCCGTCTTTAAAGGTCCAGGTGACTTTTTCGTAGCGCAGTTCCACCAGTTCCAGGTGGTTGTGCTTCTCTTTCGCCGGATCTTTGATGTCGTGCATTTTCGGCGCGACTTTAACCACTTTGACGTTTTCCAGTTTGGTGTTGAAATACTCAACTTCCTGGCCAGCGTCATCAATGCGGTACCATTTGAACTCGGCGGTTTTCAGTGTTTGACCGGTAGTCACTGCCTTGTACAGATAAGGGGTAGACGCATCGATTTCTTTGGTGAAAATGAACGGGGTATGGATACGGGTGCCTGTCAGCTTGCCAGTATTGTTATCGGTTGGGATGTACAGGTTATGATCCTGAGCCACGATCTCAATGCTGCCTTCACGGCTTTGCACATCAACAGAACCCTTGATGTCCGCACCGCCGTCGTCTTTCAGCCACAGATAGACTGGAATTGCCATGTAAAACTCCTTATTACTTACTGAATGAGGTCGCTTGTTCCTGCGACCGGTTTACTGTTTCTGGCACCTGACAAGCATCAGCCTGCGGCACCAAACTAATTTCGACCCGACGGTTGGCTGCGCGGCCTTCCGACGTATCGTTAGATTTTAAAGGACGACTCTGACCATAACCCTGTACGGCAAAGCAGCTTTCCGGAATATCCCCAGTGTCACGCATCCAATTACGCACTGACTCCGCCCGCTTAAGTGACAAAATCTGATTGGCTTGACTATCACCCGTAATATCGGTGTGACCCGCTACCACGATCAGCCAGCTCGGTTTCGCCTTAATCCCAACCAGCGCATTTATAAGCACTTTGGTAGAGCCAGATTTAAGTTCTGATTGCCCCACGTCAAAGAGAGACAGACTGTCCAGACGGAGGTTTGTCGGCCCCTGAACAATTTGATTAATCACAGGTGGCGGTGGAGGGGGAGACGCCCAGCTATTGATAGCGATTTCAATCGGTGCCCTAAGCCGCAGCCCTTGATACAACCCGAGTGACAAACGC
The DNA here is from genome assembly GCF_003048255.1 of Yersinia massiliensis. Taxonomy (NCBI): domain Bacteria; kingdom Pseudomonadati; phylum Pseudomonadota; class Gammaproteobacteria; order Enterobacterales; family Yersiniaceae; genus Yersinia; species Yersinia massiliensis. The sequence goes on along the minus strand of NZ_CP028487.1, from coordinate 760,000 downwards.
ATGGGCGCACCGCTACGTAACCAGCCATCAAGCATGTGTGCATCTGCACGTAGTTGCTGCTGAGCCAGAGTCTTAGGGGCTGGAGGCGTGCCGGTAAGCCGGTTATACAACGAGAGATGATCGCTAACGCTTTGGACCAAACGTTGGTTATTAATGTATGAGGCCAACAGGGCAAACAGTAAAAACACACCGCACAGCACGCCGGCCATCTGCCAACTCTGCATCAGGCGGGAGACACCACGACGGCGCGGCAGGTAGGGCAGCAGCACTTCTGGCAACGGCAGACTATCTTGCACAGGGATAGCCACTGGGGTCAGTGTGGTTATCCCGTGAATATGTGACTGCCACAGATTGCCCTGGTTCGCCATCACTGGGGTAAAGCAGTAGCCCCATGCACACGGAGAAAGTGCTGGGACATCACCATGCCGCTTTGTCAGGACGCTAAGAACATGTTCATCAAGCCAAGATAAAAGACTCTCCATCCAGAATACCGAGCTCAACTTTTCCTGAACGTTCCGGTCTTGATGTTGACTCCATTCAACCAGTGGCATGACGCCAGCCCCTACTTCCTGAACTTGAATGCCTTTCTGCCCTGGCGTGACCGTATACCAACGTTCAGTCTGCGCTGATGGGAGCGTAGGGGGAGAAAGCCAGAGACTGACCCAGACCGGTGGTATGCCAGCAAGCCATCTTTTGCACTGCACGATGGCCCGTTGCCAAGCCAGCACAGATTGTGAAAAATCATCGCGAACCTGATGCTGCTCCGGCACAATAGCCAGTAACACCGATATCTGAGCAATCAGCGCCGGACGTTCAACGGCCAAATGTTGCGCGAGGATCGGTAATTGTTCTGGCATCTTCACCGCGAGATACCAACCTAGACGGGTTTCGCGAAAAGATGCAGATGCGGAAAACAGAGCATCGCTGTCACCGCAAACCAGGACCACCGCACCCTGAAAATCTTCAGGGGGTAATATTGAGTCGGCAATGAACTCGTGGGCTACTTTATAGCGGTTATATTTGCGCCATTGAAAATAACCGCCCCCCCCGCAGAGGATGACAACCAGCATGCTCAATGCAACACGGCTGCTCGTTCCCAATGGCCAGAAACCCAGGATAAGCCACAATGCCAAGCATGCCCCCAACAGCAACAGGAGTAACTGCGTCAATCCACGCATCCGCTAATGCATCCCTGTCAATTGAGACACCATATGCGTAAGCCGAGTGGACAACGTGAACCACAAAACAACCAAGATGACGACGCCCGCGACCCACGAGAACCAATAGGTTTTACGCCCAGAACGCAAACGCAATGAGCGCGAGACCACCGGTGTTTCCTGCGAAGAAGCAAATGGAGGCACCAGTAAACTTAGCTTACGCACCACATCTTCTCTGCGTTCGTCCCCCTGCTCACGGTAGCGGCCGACAAACCCCAAGGTCAACGCGCGGTAAAAACAGGTCAATACAGCCGTATCCGGTGCAGGCTCTTGCAATACCGTACGGATCCGCTCCCACAACTCTTCACCCGCATTCAGGGTATTGAAGTAGCGGGCCTGAAGCGGATCTTTTAGCCATTTGATATAGCCGCTGTCCTGCTTCTGGCGATTCAGTACACTTTCATCCAGTAACGCACACTGGGTGTACAGCATATGGTCACAGCTGATTTCGCTAAAACCCGCCCGCGACAGCGCCTCGCGAGCGCCATCAATCCACTCACAGGCACGACGGTACAAGGCTTCCCCGTCTTCAACTTCCTGGCCATTACGCAGTTGGCTGACCATCAGCCAACAGGGATAAAAGACCGAATCAACGACAGACGTATTTATTTTGCTCATGAGCGCAGTACCGCAAACAGTTCGAGTTTGATATCACCCAGCGAACCTGGAGTGTAGAAAGCGCAGTTACCAGCATCCAGCATGGCCTGCGCGGCTGCGCCTTTGAGGTCAAGCGCAAAGTACTGATTCTCCAGACGCAGTGGGATAGCAGCCGGAACATGGGACAATGGTTTCATCTCCACACCGTTGAGTGCCACGTTAACGACATCTGACACATCTTCTGCACTGCCTGCTTTACAAAGCAGCGGGAATTGAGTTTGCAATAGATGATTAGGGATAGACGAACGAACGGAAAGATAGAAATCGGCCCCTTCACGCAGGCGAGCATCATGCAATGAACCTGTCCAGAATTGCCCCTCGTGGGTCAGTTCAATCACCACCATACGTGACGGCAGACTGGCTTCGAGCAGGGTATCAAGTAAAGTAAATAATGGCGGAAAAACTCGCTCTGGCGCATCATGCTGATAAAGCGGGATATCCTCAGCTTTATGCTCAAGAGAAAACGTCAATAGGCTACCGGCTAGGCGGACAAGTTCACGATAGAACAATTCGGGATGGCGGGAAGGCGTCTGATACAGTTCCATCAGTACCGGCTCGGCACTGTTTAAGGCATTTAGTAACCAGAACAGTGACACGTCGGCTACCGCAAAATCTGCCATCCTCTCGTTACTTTCACGTCGCATAGCCATCAGACGACGTCGACGAGCCTGTAAGCGATGGATTAAATCACCCAGTTCAGTCAACACAGCCTGACTTGCCGCCAACGACAGCATCGGTGGAATAAAATGTTCATCCTCCATCCACTGCCCTTGCGTATTACGTATCAACCGCACGACAGGGCACGTCAGATAGGCACTGTTTTCCTGATGAGCAAAACGCAGCGTGACGGCATGGCGCATGATCGCCAACTCAGTACGTTCATGACCAGCCAGTTCCTGTACGGTGACCCACTCCTGCAGCCAGCGGCGTGGACGCGCGCTGTCATGGCCATCATCCAGATTACCCCCGTTGGCAGAAAGCAGCGGCAATGCCAGCACCACGTCTACAACGTCACGATCTGAAACCGTAGACAAATCGCAAGCGGGTGGCAGGTTATCCGCCCGTTCAGAATCAATCAGCGTGCCATCAGGAAAGCGAACAACCAGTCGCAGCGCATTCAGGCGGGAAAGGGCCAACGATCCACTGTCAAATGCTGCATCGATAACACCCCATGGGGCGGCCAGTGTCATATGCGCCACACAGTCGGCTACATAGGCATCCCAGCGGGACTGTTGCTGGAATTGTTGCGGGGCCAAAAAGGCCCCGTCGTTCCATAACGGACGATAAATTTTCATCGTATCTGCGTTTATGCCTTAGCCTTCGGCATCTGCGAGACCAATGACAGATTCACATCCATACCTTCAACCTGGAAGTGCGGCACGGCATAAAGCTTGACGCGGAAGAAGCCTGGGTTGTCTTCGATATCTTCGACAGTCACTTTCGCATCGCGCAATGGATGGGAAGCCTGCAAATCATCGCCCGGATCAGTCATTTCCGTGACCAACGTGCGGATCCAGTTGTTCAATTCCAGTTCCAGCAAACGGCGGTCTTTGGTGGTGCCGATGTTTTCGCGCTGGATCAACTTCAGATAATGCGCGATACGTGACAGCAGGAAGATATACGGCAAACGGGCGTTGATACGGCTGTTTGCGGTAGCATCTGCAGTGTCATACAGCGCCGGTTTCTGAGCTGAGTTAGCGGAGAAGAAGCAGGAGTAATCACGGTTTTTATAGTAAGACAGCGGGATAAAGCCCAAATTAGCGAATTCGAACTCGCGTGTTTCTGGGATCATCACTTCTGAAGGGATTTTGACCTGATTACCGGTACCTAAATCGTACAAGTGGATAGGCAAGTTAGTCACCGCGCCACCCGCCTGAGGACCACGAATCTGTACACACCAACCGTTTTTAATGAAGCTTTTCACCATATTGGCCGCAAAGGCAAATGAGGCATTGGTCCACAGATAACGGTCATGGTCCGGCCCTTTCACCTGCTCAACGTAGTTAAAGCTGCGCACCGGTACCGTATCTGGCCCGTAAGGCAAGCGCCCTAACACACGCGGCATGGTCAGGCCGATATAACGTGAATCATCTGAGTCGCGGAAAGCTTTCCACTTGATGTATTCGGCACGGTCAAAGTAGTTACCAATATCTTTAATAGCGGCCACTTCTTCCATGTTCTCTTTACCAAAGAACTCAGGGCCAACCGAACCGATAAATGGCATATGAGCAGCAGCTGCCACTTTGGCGATATTGCGCAACAAAGCGATATCTTGCGGGCCACGATTGAACTCGTAGTTAGAAATCGCAGCAGCAATCGGCTCGCCACCTGGCGTGTCATATTCCTGAATATAAGTCTGAGTGTAGAGACCACTTTGCACGATTTCAGGGGCATCTTCGAAGTCCTGAACCAAATGATCTTTACTGATATCCAGTAGCTCAATACGTACGTTTTGACGGAAATCGGTTTGATCGATCAGGGATTTCACGCCACGCCACGTCGACTCCACACGTTGGAAATCAGGATGATGCATGACCGCATCCAACTGACGACTGATTTGGTCATCCAGTGCCGCAATGTGACCATCAAGCAGGGTTTTATCCAGTTTTTCTACTTTTTTCGACGATTGCTTCAGCAAGTCTAAAAAGACACTGACGGCGGCCGTCACACGTTCATCCGTGGTCGCTTCTGCCAGTGCATCATTGTTCTGGAAAGCATCAAGTCCCGCTAATGAGGAGACCGGACTGAGATTGATTTTTTCAAATAAAGAGGCATAAACGCCTTGGGCGGCTGGGTTGTTCTTCTCTAAAACGGTCGTCGCACTACCCTGCGCAGTATTTTCCTGTACAGACATCAGCATATTCCTTTTCTTCTTTCTAATGACAAGCAGCCAATCTGGCGATTAACAGTCTTTTGGGGCCAACGCCGCCAGCTCAGCACGTAGTTCATCGCTAAGCGCTTCGTCTTTAAGGATATTTTCCAGTTCACGACGGAAAGTGGCGTTATCCAGCAGATTGGATTTGAGGTCACGCAGCAGATTGCGCATCGCCAGCAAAGCACGCAGTTGCGGGATCTGGCGAGCCACGCTTTCAGGTTCAAAGTCTTTCATGTCATTGAAGGTGAGGGCGACCGCAGTATCGGTGTTATCTCCTGCCAACGTATCAGGCACTGACAGCTTCAAACTAGGTTGAAATTCAGCCAATACACTGTTGAAATTATTTTTGTTGATATTGAGTTTTTCACGTTCAGACAACGGACGTTGCTCCTGACCGTTACTGTAATCACCCATCACTAACAATTTCAGCGGAAGCTCCATTTTCTTCTGAGCCCCACCGGTATGCAGATCTAATTTAATATTAATGCGAGCTTTGGGTATTTCGTTTTGAAAGCTTGAAGAGGACATCGACTTTCCTTGTTAGGGGAAGATAATTTAGGAAATCCATGCCTGAGAAGTTGCGTAAAAATGATCTACATTATTCAAAGCAATATCCATCGCACGCCGATTGATCGGGTGTATGAAATAAGAAAAATGATTGTTTGTAGATAACATTACCCATTCACAGGATGGCATAACACGGTATCTGACAGGTATTTTTCACACTTAAGCATAACGACTAAATACCCAGTGGCCGCAGTTTAAAAACATAAGCCAATTAACACCAATGGGTTATATGTAACAAAATGTAAAATTATATATTCAAAAAAAATATGATTATGGTGTTGATGAATAAGAGTTTTCTCATGACTGGAGAAAAAATCCTTTTAACATAGCGCGTTAAAAAACCATCGTAACTGATAAATTTAGATGTAGTGAAATTAATTGTAAGATTAGTCCTACAGATATTTTCTTCCAAAAATGTGAGGTGAAGCCATGATATTTTTTAGTAAAGAAGCCAATAAGCGCATTACCTATCATCTAAATGAATCAATTAAACTCTGATAATGTAAATATGATTCATCGGTGCTTAACATAGTTTTTCCTTGCAGTAAATCCCTCTCTGGGATTGAATGAATTTTTTCATTAAAAGTCATATTCAACCCATTTAGAAAATGGGCTTCTCTCGCTGATGAAATATTTTCATATTCGATATGCTCAATCATTTATGCTATGGATGCAAAGCTAGACATGAGAGATATTTAACTCGTCTACATCTCATATTCGACGACAATAATGCTCAAATAAACATTATTGTCGCCATAGCTATCATACTTATTTCGGTGACTTAATTTCCTGCACCTGCTGGCTTAATTGCCATGACAATAGAGGTGTTAATGCTTGCCAGCGGGTAAGTGTTTTTCTCTGCTCATCATCCATAGGTTGAGGGGTGCCCAGCATCAGCCCCGAGTTATCTGCCTATGGGCGGAACTCTCTTTTACCGGTTAAAGTGAAACTGCCTTGTTGAGTGATTAAAAGTTCAGGGTTATATCGCTGACGCCAAATAAGCGCTCTTCGATATAACGGAACATAAGCTCATCCGACACGCCCTAGGTGCCAGACTCTGCTTCTGGATAGCGTTTTTTCAACCCATTTTGTTCGACAAATTCGCTAATACTCAAGTGAGGTAAGAACTGGCTTAAATTACGCTTGGAGCCATTACCCGATGTCACGAAAATGACTTTGTATCCGTTAGCGAGAAAAAGTTTGAACATATTGCTAGAAAAATCAAAGCATTGAGCACTGGCTGGCTAATATTATTGTTTGGGCTACGAACAAAGCATCGACTTAGGCTATCAATGGTGCCATTTCCTTCAGATATAAAGCAGGCAAATCGCCAGTCGATTTGCCTGTGCTGTTTTAATGACTAAATAATATGAGGTTTACTTAGATGCATACCCGTGAATTAAGTCGCAATTAATACCAAATATAATTAAATATCATTTAAATACCATTAAATTAAATTAACAATGCAATGATTTACTAATAATATTTATCATACAGCAGTGTAAAGTTATTATTACGATAATTATAAATTTTAATTTTAATTACTTATATTGTTTTATGTCAATTAATTAACTACCTTTTAATAATTGATTAATAACTAACCACAGTTAAGGCCATGATAAAACAGCAAAATCCATCATATTTGAATAAATATCTTAGTTAAGTTAAAAATCACCTCGAAAAAACAATTAATTACTTCTGTAAACTATAGTAAGAGGCTATAATCAATGGAAAATTTATCTCTACTTAATAATATCAAAGAAGAATATCAAAAAAATAGATCTATTTTCATCCCTGGTCACATAATAAGAAAAATCATATTATCGCTAAAGGTAGACCCCGCTGACTTTACTAAATTGGAAAGTATCAGTAATCATTTGATCAGTGATCCCACCTTACCGTTTAGAAAAACCAAAACGGGTAGGTTCTGTTTCAACTTTAAAAATTCCACGATAGAGCGAATCGAATTTCAGCCCTTTGTGCTCTCCGCTGAAGAGGATTTTGTTCGCCATGACTCAGGGAAAACTCGCTGTTTTCGCGGTATTGGCGATGATTTACAACTCAATACAGTATTTCAAGCGCTTATGATGATCAAAGCTTATCTTGTAAGCGATGTAACCGTTGCACCACGACCCAAACTAAACCAAGACAGCCATCAATCCCTATGTACTGTTTTCAATTTGAGGACTGTCACTACGCCAATCCTATTAGGAGAGCCAAGTCTGGAAGGTGTTCACAGTGATGGAGCTGATCATACAATGACAATATTCCTTGGTAGTAAGAATATGAGTTCGAATAGCGCTAAAACTTTTGTTCATGATATGAAACAAAAGAATGGGTTGAATCATAATGAAATAGATCGAAGTTATGTTCTAAAAGAAATTCAACACAAGAAATTTCTTGATACATTGCTATTTGTTGACCATGAGAGAAAGCATAGCCTTACTCCAATTTTTGCCCAAGATAAGACAAAGGAGGCTACTCGAGATATGTTGATTATGTTGACGAGAAAACCAGTAGAAGATGGGCATATTTCATTTCAATATGATTCTTTCCTTCCTCATAGAGAAATACCGCTTACATTCAATATGATCAAACAATAATATTAATTACTACTCCACGCGAACACATTGCTATGGATGGCAATACTTTTCGTTAGAAAATGAAATTACCGCTAACATTTGAGTTGCGCAGCGCTGCCGAATACTCTGATCGCTATTTCTCTACCGATAATCTGATTGCCTCTTTCGTCAATCAGCCATATCCCATCTAGGTGATTTAATGACTTTATCGCTCAATAGCTGGTTCAAAGATTGCCTAATCACGTCTCGATTGGCGGCGATATTCAAGTTATGACCCGCCATGAGGCTGCTGCCCTGAAGGGTCACCTGGTGGCTTGCACGCCACCGAGCGTGGCTTTGACGCCTTTCAGCGCGGCCAGTCGGCCATTGCTTTCTTCGCTGGCATCTTTGGCGGCGGTCACTGCGGTATTTAGTGCACTGCCGACTGCACCAGACAGCGCCATAACCTTGGCGCAGATTGGAAGCCTGATAACAGAGAGTTGGTCATTGGTGGCGATTGCCTGACCGATGCCAGTATCTCTGTTCAGAAGCAATTGGTGTGATCCAGTTGCAACAACTAGAGCTAATAACCCCGGACAACTGACCGGGGTTATTTTACTTACTTATAGATATTGAAGGAGCAACGGAAGATAAAATATCTATAACATCGTCCACAGTTGAGAGCATATAATGAACAACATCATCATGTATGTTAATACTCTGTTCATTAAACCATTCTAAATACTTAGATTTTTCTACAGAATAAAGACCAGTAAGCATCTCCCCTTTTTGTTCTTCTTGCATTTTCAGTAAATCGCCCTCATCAGTCACTCTGAAGGAATAAACCCAGTCGAATAACACATTGATTTTACTAATACCTCCGCTATTTCCAGTAGATAGAACCAGTTCAAGCGAACCAGAAGAATATCGAAAATCATCTAGTTGAAAATCCTGAAGAGAGCTTTCAGTTAATTTAATTTTTACTAATTTTTCAGTCATATATGATTACTCGTCATATCTAAACTTAATCCTATTCTTCCATGATTGGATCTCTAATGTTGGTCAACCATTAGTGCTGCACTCACGAACAATAACCGTTCGCCTATCAGGCAGTTTACCAACCCTCCCACCCAGAATGTTTTTAATATCTGTAGGGGATAAGGCATCGAACTCTTTATTAGCAATACTGCTACCACCTGTCCTTTCAAAGAGTTTCGAACGTCCTGTAGTTTCGTTCCCTTTTGACGATGTAGAAGTTAAGTCTTCAACAGTAATACTCTGCTGTTCCTTATTCCTCGCACTTTCCTCATCCTGTGGCCCCCAGCCTCCCGGCGTTCCAGCCCCCGAACCACCCAGCTCTTTCTTCTGCTCATCCGTCAGATCCTTGCCGATATTAGGATTAGGGCCATTCTCGCCTTGTCCCATCATGGCTTGGATAGCCAATAGCGCAACTTGCACAGGCAATGGGCAATCGCCACCAGAGAGGCATTGTTTCACCGCCTCCCTGCCGAACTCTTTCACTGCATCATCCAGCTTCTGCGCGATAACTGTATTAGCGCCACTCTGTGGTACTTGTCCCGCTACCGATGGTGGTGGGGCCATGAGTAAGAGTAGCGCATTATTCTCAACCGCATTTTTCCCGGCCTGCGCGCCGGCTACGGTATCTGCGGTGCTACCACCCGCCAAGCCACCGGCTAATCCGGTTGCAGCGGCGGGAAGAGGATGTTTTTAAGGCATAAAAACAAAAATCCCGGCCAACTGGCCGAGATTTGCGCACTAAACTAGCTTTAATAACTTCATATCATAAAGGAGGTCTTTACGTTCTTCTTCGTCGATATCTGCCATCAAGTCATCAAGGCTATGCTTTGATAAAATTTCTGATATTTCTCTGCGATAAAAACTATCGAAAGTATCACCAAATCGACCGGCACCTAAAATTAGATTCAATACATTAAGCATTAAATTTTCAATAGGTAGCTCATAAGCATTTTCAAATTGGTAGTAAGCATAACCTATCTCATGTTCGCCTTCTGCCCAACCATCACCACCTCTACCAACGTTATCCAGAATATTTCGACAACAGTAGTAGTAACATTCTAAAAATGATGACCTTATCTCTTGGTAAAGAATACGCTCATAACTCATTATTTAGCTCCGGGTCTTAGCAAAATCCCATTATTATCCAATACATTAATTTTGATACTCGGGTATTTTTGTTGGAACTGCTCAACGACACCTAAGCAACTTCCACATGCTGGACGTTCAGTGAAGATGGTTACTGTTCCTTTGACAGAAGTGTTATTGCCTAACTGATCGGCTAAGTTATCAAGGATTTTATATTCGGAGTCCGTATTCCTTTTTATCTTTACTCCAGCACTGTTAACCAAAGTTTGGAACTCAAAATTTTGGCTCCCTTTACCCACCAACCCTTTACCAGCCTCGTCAACACTACTATGCGCAGCCATCTGCTTTGGCATACCCGGTATATCAACTTCAGCAACAGCAACGTTACCTGAACGCTTCGGTGAGGAAGATAATCCAGCCCGAGCATCGGTCACCAACTGCCTGTAGGGAATCAGTTGACTCTCAGCCAACCTTTCTAGGCTAGCTCCCGCCGCCTAGGCACCATAAACGATCCCTGCCGTATCTTGGATAGTCATCACTATCTTGGCCCAGCCTGGAACATCGTCCAGCGCCTGCTGATAATTGGCTGAGTATGTTACATCCTGCACCATCTTGGCCTGCGCCTGCTCAGGCGTATAACCTTGGTCTACTAGCTTAAGCAGATCACGCGAGTAGTTCCCGATTAAATCACCGAACTTCGCCATTTCTTCCGGGAACTGGTCGCGTAAATCATAATACGTCTGGTATTCAGCATAACCCTGATAGCTTTCTTTGGCAGCAAGCGCCAGTTTTATCTCATTAATACAACCCGCGTTGGCTCCGCTAGCACAAGCATTCCTCAGATTTTCATCGCTAACGACATTCTTTTTCGTCAGCTCTGCCAGCTCTTGCACTTCGCCATCACTGAAGGTGCCATTTGCCAGCTTGGTTTCCAGCTGTTTTTGACGGATCTTATCACTGGCATTGAGATAGTTATTCTCTACCGCATTTTTCCCGGCCTGCGCGCCGGCTACGGTATCTGCGGTACTGCCGCCCGCCAAGCCACCGGCTAATCCGGCCGCCAGTGTACCTAATGCACTGAGGGTCTGTCGTTGTTCTTCGGTCAGATCTTCACGCGCGATCCCTGGGTACATTTGCTGGGCGATATATGCACGCCACCAAGCGCGGCTTTCACGCCTTTCAGCGCGGCCAGCCATTACTTTAGCAACTGATTGAGTAGCTCTGACATCACCAATGGCGAACAACTGGATACCACCGCCGTAACGGGTGTAATCCGGTTGCGGCAGTGGAAGTAAGTATTCTTAAGCTTAGAGGAAAAGATACCAACCATTCAGTCGGGATTATTATTTAAGACTATTATAAAAATCAATCACACTTTTAAGGTCAGTACTCCATTCAGATATTTTCCGCCCATCTTCATCATGAGTTTCACGTTTCTGAACGTAATCATTAATTTTATCCGGCATGAATCCAGGACATTCGTCCAAAAAAAGTATTTTATTTTGGACAAAAATATCTTTACCTTCAAAATATAAAACCCATGTAAATACAAAATTTGTATAATCTGGTTCATACATAGAAACTGCTAATGCAGCATAATTACAATTTTGCAACCCAAACTCAATAGACTCCCTCCAACTAGCCTTATAATTTTCAACACTCCAGTAAGCTAAAGGGAGATTGAAACTCTCTTTAAACTCATCGATCATAATTGATGAAGGTAAAACTATTTCATCATATTCTTTAATGGGGATATCTCCCGGAAAAATTCCAAACACTCTTAGTCCTTAATTTTTTTCAGATCACTATCATAAGTTCCGACTCGATCACCTTTACGGTTAAACAGCTTCCAGCCATTGGTAACGTTATGGCTATCAACGTCTGGAGTAATATAATCTTTCCCATTATAAAATACAGGCTGACCATGAGAGTTAAATGGTGCTTTTTGTGGTGGTACTCTTCGGTCATATCCTAAATTTTTAGCAGCTTCTTGAGCCTCTTTTCCTTTCAGTGCCAGATAAGCCAAATCATCTTTATTCGGCCCTTCAGGAATTAGCGTTACTGTACTATTCCCTCCCGTATCTGGCTTGCCATCCCGATTACCCGTGTCGGTATCACCCTGACCTGTAGTGTTATCGCCACCGGTATGATTTAGCGAGTTACCCGCAGTCTGGTCTCCCCCCGTATTAGTTAGACCCGATCCTGCTATCTGATCACCACCCGTATCAGAAGGGCCATTCTCGCCTTCTCCCATCATGGCTTGGATAGCCAATAGCGCAACTTGCACAGGCAATGGACAATCGCCACCAGAGAGGCATTGTTTCACCGCCTCCCTGCCGAACTCTTTCACTGCATCATCCAGCTTCTGCGCGATAACTGTATTAGCGCCACTCAGTGGTACTTGTCCCGCTACCGGTGGTGGTGGGGCCATGAGTAAGAGTAGCGCATTATTCTCAACCGCATTTTTCCCGGCCTGCGCGCCGGCTACGGTATCTGCGGTGCTGCCACCCGCCAAGCCACCGGCTAATCCGGCCGCCAGTGTACCTAATGCACTGAGGGTCTGTCGTTGTTCTTCGGTCAGATCTTCACGCGCGACCCCTGGGTACATTTGCTGGGCGATATATTCCCCCATCACCGCGCCGGAAGCCCCTGCTAGTGCGCTGTTGCCATTGACCTGAGCAACCACCGCACCGAGAACTGCATGAGCCATCAGGTTGGCTTCCGTGTTGACGCCCCCTTTTCGGGTCGGGTCAAGGGTCATATTGTGGATCACTTCAGCCAGATACGGGGCAGAAGCACCTGCCAGCGCTTTCGCCATATCGCCACCGGCCAAGCCCTGTATCGCCGCCGTTGCGGCCTGAAGACCTTGTTGCAACGCACTGCCGGTGCCGTATTTCTTCATCTCGGCTTTGTATTCTTTTGTCTCACGCAGAGCTTCTGCATCGCCTTTCAACGCCGGATTGGCCTTCAGCGCGGTCTCCAAACCAATGATATCTCCCTGCGTCCTCGCAATGTCCATGGCCTGACCGCCAATCTCACCGATGAGTTGCGCTTCTTTCAGGCGGTTTTGCTCTTTCTCTTTATCAAAGATAGGGCCGATACTGCCGTTGGCGTTGTCGGTATCGCGGCTCAGGTCAGTCAACAGCAGCAGGATTTGGATTCGGATTCGGTGCGGGAGAATGGCGAGGTGATTATCGATGATCCCTGGCTCATTGAGTTAAGGATCACCGATGCAGAGCAACTGGAAGTCACTACTCCGCTCGGTGTTATTAAAAGAATCTAAGCTCGGTGGGTGGGATTTAAGTTACTCATCATATTGAAGATTTATGCTTATTCTTTCTTCTAGTACATCGACGATGATTTCACAGGCTGTCCATGCTGGTTTGCCATTAGTCATATTATTTTGAATATAAAAATCTCTCAATTTAACTAGTAGCAGCCTGAGATCATGGCTCGCTAGCTTATCGGGAACGAACCAGTCTTCATCATCTTCTTGATCAAGATAATCATATTCATATTCACATGATTCACCATCAAGTGGTAACTTTGCACGAGCAACGATCTTCTTAGCATTAACAGGCCCCGCATCAACCAATAACTGACCAATTTTATTATGCAGGCCATCTAATTCGTTCATTTTACGCCTCCTGGGCTATTACTAATATCTCTAATAACTGGACGACCACCATCAATAGAGTATGTTACGTTAAAACTATCTGGGCGCTTACTATTTCCTTTATAAACAGGCTCTATTTTCACATTGACTTGGCGACCATCTTTTAAAGCATCAGCCCATTTATTTTCCATTTGCTTCCATACGCTTTTATTCAAGTTCCCATCCATAGGAACAAGATTAAGTTTTTCACCTGGGCCATTGAAAATGCTGGCAATCAAATGTCCACCTTCATCGCCGTCAACACCACATTTTCCAGTTTTACATTGCTGATAAGTATTACGATCATTTTTAGACCAGGATAATGAACTCTCGACGCTTTCCGTCCTTCCCAAAGAGTCAGTCTTAAATGTTTTATTACCATCCAGTTGATAGGTCTTATTCGGCTGAGGATTGTTTAGTTCTTTGCTCCAATTTCCTTTACTTCCTGAGACAGCAGCAATTTCATCACTGGCCTTATTAATCAGCTTAGACGCAGTTTCAAGATCTCCCGCCTTGAGAGCTTTTTCTGCGCCTTTAATAGCTTTACCGACTACATCACCTAGCCCCGGTAATATTCCAACCACCGCAGCCAGATAGCCCAGCGTACTGTCAGCCTCAGCAAAACTCTTGATATCACCGTAGACAGGAATGAAGTCGCTGCCAAACTCTGCGGCTCCTGCCAACAGTTCATCGCGACGCGCATCCATTTTTGCACCGCAGGCTTCAGCGCTGAGCCCGGCACAGTTATTCTCTTTAAACTCCTCCGTGGCTTTCACCAGTGCATTCTGCGCTTTCTGATACCGCTCCGCTTGTGACATTCCTGACGCCTGATTCTCAGCAATATCACTCAGAGAGTTATTCTCAACCGCATTTTTCCCGGCCTGTGCACCGGCTACGGTATCTGCGGTGCTACCACCCGCCAAGCCACCGGCTAATCCGGCCGCCAGTGTACCTAATGCACTGAGGGTCTGTCGTTGCTCTTCGTTCAGATCTTCACGCGCGACCCCTGGGTACATTTGCTGGGCGATATATTCCCCCATCACCGCGCCGGAAGCCCCTGCTAGTGCGCTGTTGCCATTGACCTGAGCAACCACCGCACCGAGAACCGCATGAGCCATCAGGTTGGCTTCCGTGTTGACGCCCCCTTTTCGGGTCGGGTCAAGGGTCATATTGTGGATCACTTCAGCCAGATACGGGGCAGAAGCACCTGCCAGCGCTTTCGCCATATCGCCACCAGCCAAGCCCTGTATCGCCGCCGTTGCAGCCTGAAGACCTTGTTGCAACGCACTGCCAGTGCCGTATTTCTTCATTTCGGCTTTGTATTCTTTTGTCTCACGCAGGGCTTCCGCATCGCCTTTCAACGCCGGATTGGCCTTCAGCGCGGTCTCCAAACCAATGATATCTCCCTGCGTTCGCGCAATGTCCATGGCCTGACCGCCAATCTCGCCGATGAGTTGCGCTTCTTTCAGGCGGTTTTGTTCTTTCTCTTTATCAAAGATAGGGCCGATACTGCCGTTGGCGTTGTCGGTATCGCGGCTCAGGTCATCGACATTCTGCTGCTGTTTATCAGTGTCACGGATGGTAATCGTGCCATCGCTAACCGCTGCCTGCGTAGTGCCTTCGGCATGACCGCTATTGCCCAGACCCGACAACACCACGCTACCCAGATTACTCAGCAGGTCAGACCCCACCGGACCACCGGTGCTCAGGCTGCCGCCCTGATGCTCGGCCTTGAAATCGGCTTTGTTCTCGATGTTACTGAAGCCCAGTGTGCCGGTATCCAGACTGTTTTTACTCTTGTCTGCAGTACTGGCAATCACAGCACCATCAAGCTGGGTGTGTTCGCCGACGGTGATATCAAAACCGCCTTTGCCTGCGAAGATACCGCTCTGTTCCTGCACTGAGTCATAATTGCTGTGCAGCTTGTCGCGACTCATGCTCAGATTGGCAGAGCCACCGGTACCAATGACCGCGACACTGATACCGCCGCTGACGCTGGTCTGCTTCGAATCGTAGTTATCGCTGTCCTGCTGGCTTTGCAGCAACAGGTCACGGCCGACATCCATTTTGACGGTTTCGCCGTTAGCTTGCGCGCCTATCAGTGCAGTATCTCGCCCGCTGCTGAGCGACAGTGTGCCGCCTGTGTCAATCTGTGCTTCCGTCCAGAAGGTGCCGTCACCGTGCTCTTTGCCTTGCCCTTTGTTCGCGTTGGCAAAAATACTCAGGCCACTACCAGAGCCACCGATACCCACACTGACACCCACACTGCCGCCGCTGCTGCGGTTACTGCCGTCGGTTTTTTGCGTACTGGCCGCGCCGAGTAACAGCACATCACGGGCCGCATCCAACGTCGTATCGCCGCCGGCTTTGAGCTGGCTACCCTGCACCACGATATCGCCACTGTTCGCGGGGTTACCATCACCGGTGGCGTTGATGGTCAGATTATTGCCCGCCGTCAGGGTCGAACCCGTCACGCTGGTCTGTTCCTGCTGCTGTTGCGAGGACGATTTTTGTGCGCCTAATGAGATGCTGACGCCGAACATGCTGGCGCTATCGCCCCCCTGAGCCTGCACCAGTTGGCCGGCCTGCACCGCTTGCACGCCACCGAGCGCGGCTTTGACGCCTTTCAGCGCGGCCAGTCGGCCATTGCTTTCTTCACTGGCATCTTTGGCGGCGGTCACTGCGGTATTTAGTGCGCTGCCGACTGCGCCAGACAGGGCCAGCGTCAGGCCGCTACTTTTTTGCTCCACGATATGGGTTTGAGTGCTTTGATTCTCTGCCGCCACAATCGCCACGTTTTGACCGGTCAGGCTGATGTCTTTACCGGCTAACACGTCAGAACCTTTTACCGTTAGGTCTTTATCGGCAGTCATGTTGACGTTGCCCTGTACGCTGCCGACAGTGCTGCCCACGTTGGAAATCGACTGGCCGGTATCGGTCATTTTGGTGCTGTTACTGCCCAATGTGACACCAATGCCGCCCGTGCTCATCAGGCCGGATTTTTTCTGCTCAAACAGGTGAGATTCGCTCTGGCTCTGCTGCGCAGTGCTCACGTTGATATTGTCTTGCGCCCGCAGATGGATATCGTTATCGGCCACCACTTGGCTACCGGTGACCGCGATGTTTTTAGCGCTGGCATCGATAGATCCCGCTGACAGCAGGGAGCCTACCGCCCAGGTTTGGTGAATACTGTCTTCGGTGCGGGTCGTGGTAGTGGAGGCCAGCCCGCGTTTTTTACCCTCATGAATGCGCTGCTCATCATGCTGCTCTGCCTGCGTGGTGAGAGTGACATCGCCGCCTGCGGCCAGTTTTAGCGCGCCATCGGTTTGTATGCCACTGGCGCTGAGGTTGATGTCTTGCGCCGTTTTAAGATTGATATCCCCTTTGGCATTTAACTGGCTGCCGATCAGCGTTTCATCATAAAGATCAATGGCACCTTTATGGCGCTTGCTCGAGGATTCACCGGTCACTTGCAAGCTGTCCGTGGCGGCACTCAGGTTGATATTTTGCGCCTGTACATCCATCGTGCCAGCCTGAATATTGGCCCCCACGGCGGTGAGATTGTCGACGCTAGCCGTTAGCGCACCACCGACATTGACCTCACTCCCCAGATGGCGAATATGCTCGCTGGTCGCAGTGCCGTGACCGAAATTCGAACTGATCTGATCACGGGTTTGGACCGTATTGAGCAGCCAGTCGCCGCCAGTATTGATCTGAAGATCCTTGCCCACGGTCAGGCCCGCACCTTGCATGATAAAGTCACGTTCGGTGTTGATCACTGCATTATTGCTGATGTTGAGGCTAGCCAGTGGCCCGAGAAGGGTTTGATCCCGCCACACAGATCCATTATTGCTACTCAGTTGCTCTGTACCAGTTCGCAGGATCAGATCACGTCCGCTATCGAGTTGCAGGTTGGTCGCATTAAGCCGCGTGCCGGTCAGGTCGATATCGCTGTTCAACGTACTGAGCAGCATATTATTGCCCGCCTGAAGCAGGCCGCCATTGCTCGTCAGTGTAATGTCTTGCGCCATGCTGAGGTTCAGATTATGGGTGGCGATCATCGCCCCTGAGTTATTGAACCCCTGCACATCGGTTAAGGTGATATTCTCTGCGGCAATCAATGCCCCGTTGGCCTGCAACTCGCCTGCTTTGATGCCGGCCAGATAAACCACCGGCACCAATACCGTTTCCCCCGCGACTTCACGGGTTTCCATCAGCACCATATTGGTGGTTAATGCCGCCATTTGTTCAGCACTGAGGTGAGTACCAAGGGCAATATTGAACGCTTTACTGTACTCAAGGCCCGCCGCAAATAACTGCTCGAATTGCGCCTGTGCGCTGCTGTAATCATGGGTGACCGCTTGGCCGGTTAATGCCAGCACTTGGTCGCGCACCAGCCGCTGTTCATAAGCGTTATCCCCTAAACGTTTGTGGATTAACGCAGGATCGCTATTCACTTGCTGGAGAAAATAGTCCGACCCTTTCCAGTTATTCAAATTGGCAAACGCAGGGTTCGTTTCGATCAAATAGCCGGTACTGACGGTTCGATCCGGTGGGGTTAGGCTCGCGCGATCCACATTAGGATCGAGGGACGGTGAGTGATTGATACTGTCGAGCGATAGCTTGTCCCCTGCGGTTGGCGTGTTGTTGCCCGCACTGAGCTGATACAGCCCGCCACTAGGTAGCGCTAGAGAGATGCCGTTAAACTCGAGCGTGATATTTTTGCCACTACTGTCGCGCTCAGTCGGTGGGGCGACAGTGCCGGGGTTTGCGCCATTGCTGATCGTTGTGCCGCTGCCACTGATCGTTTTTGCCGTGAGACTCGAGGCGTATTGGTTGGTGGCGTGTTCCTTGACTTCTGGCCCCCAACCGGTGCCCCACAAATTGCCTTTGTAGGTACGATAACGCCATTCACCGGTAGAGGTGGTCCGTTCGATCAGCCGCTGCTGCCCTGCCCAACCATCTTGTTGCAGGGTGACCCCCGAAAGGTCAATGTCGCCCTGTGCACTGACTTTACTCCAGA
The DNA here is from genome assembly GCF_003048255.1 of Yersinia massiliensis. Lineage (NCBI taxonomy): Bacteria > Pseudomonadati > Pseudomonadota > Gammaproteobacteria > Enterobacterales > Yersiniaceae > Yersinia > Yersinia massiliensis. The sequence goes on along the minus strand of NZ_CP028487.1, from coordinate 741,321 downwards.
AGTTCTCCAGCGTGTTAACGTGCGGAGTGAGGTTTCCCCCCGCTAACAGCTGTGCCTCGGGGCTGATTTTATCGATGCTGTTATAAGCAGAGGTCGACGTATAATTAGTGCCAATGTAGTCACTGTTCATTGACCCGCCATGAGGGGGTTCAGCGTAGCGCCCGCCTGGAATATTCGGGTTTTCTGCCGTCCAGTAGGCGGTCCCACTCACTGTTTCGCCGGTCACAAATTCAGTGTTGGCGGTTAAAATATGGCGGCGATTGGTCAGGGTATTGGCATAAACCAGTAGATCTTTACCTGATTCGATTAAGCCGGAGATATTGAGCACCTGAGCTGCCGTTTGGAAATTACCGCTATTATCTTGCCCACCAGCCAGAATAATTTTGCCCATGCCTAAAAGGGTGGTGGTCGGTGCGGTATCAGTGCTGGTGACGGTATCGCTATTTTCAATCACTGGTGCCAATAGCGCTAAAGTGCCGTTGACATCGGTAGCACCGATAAGGGCATTGGGGCCGGTGTTAGTGATGCGATCGCGTGCTTTGAGCGTGGCGGCTGCGCTAATGAGGGTGCCGCTGTTGAGTAGCGTGCTGGAATCTGTATCAAGCTGACCACTGCTGAATATTTCCCCTCGGTTAATCAGAGCGCCTGCCGTGGTGAGTTCTGCCTGCGCCGCATTTATCTTGCCGGTGTTCAGTAAGCTATTTGAGTCGGTACTCAGTTTTCGACCCGCCAATATTTGCCCATCATTGGTGAAGGCACCAGTGGTTTTAAAGGTTAAATCACGCCCTGCCTGAAGCGTCGATCCGGCCAGATTGCTAAAATCCCCCTGTAAGCCGATCGTCAGATCCTGATTGGCCGTCATTTTGCCTGCGCTGCTATCAAACCATCCCAGATTTAAAGCAATGTTATTCGCCGCCAGTGCGCCGCCTTGGTTATTAAGGGTTTGCGTGGCATTGGCACCGGCATTGAGGGTGAGAGAACCTAAAGAGACAATATTGGCGCGCTGAGTGCTGATATCGCCACTGTTAGCGGTGATATTGATCCCTTGGGCTTGCGTATGGCTATCCGTCAGATCAACCCGACTTCCCGTTAATGTCATCGCCCCTGCTGCCAGAGATTGCCCTTGCGCGGTTAAATCCTGACGAGTCATCACCACCAGATCGCCGGTATCCGTCAGGCGACCATCGCTCTGCACGCCAGCACCCAATAGGCTACCGCTGTCGCTCTTGAGCTGCTGTGCTTGAACGTCAACATTGCCTTTGGCGAAGATAGCGCCACTGCGGTTATCAAGATAACTCGCCAGATTCAGGTTGAAATCCGTTATCCCCGTTTGGGCGATAACCCCACCAAAATTAGAGAGTGCTTGCGCGGTGAGGGTGATTTGCTCGGCGATCACGTTGCCTTTATCGGTACTCAGAAGGGACGTGGTACTGGCAGTTAACTGCGTTGCTGCTTTAACCACCGCGCCCGTTAAGTTCAGATCCCCCGCCCCCGCAGCTAGGGTGATACTATTGGCCTGAGTCTTGCTGCCCGAGACATCAATCCCGCGACCAGAGAGTACCAAGTCACCCACCGCAATATTTTGCCCTTGAGCGATCAAGGCTTGATCAGTATTGAGCGTTAAATTACCGCTGTTGGCACGACTGCCGTCCGCTTTTAATCCGGCCCCGATCAAAGAGGTACTGCTACTGAGCAAGTCATTTGCGTGCAGTTGGAGATCCCCTTGCGCGGCAATTAACCCGCTGTTATTGGCACTCCCCTTCACGGTTAATTGCCCGACGCCAGCGGCATAGATAGCGCCATTGTTCAGCAAGCTATCCGTGTTCAATGACAAGTTCTGCCCCGCCAGTAGAGCACTGCTGTTATCGGCATTGGTATTATTGACACTGAGCGCCGCCAACTGCATATCCCGCCCAGCTTCCAGTTTATGCTGATTAATCAATGCGCCACTGGTGCTAAAGCGCAAGTCACGCCCTGCCGTGATACGCGCGCCGGTCTGGTGAGTGAAATCACTTTGCAGATTGACCTGTAAATCCGTTGCCGCGGCAACCTCTCCGTTGCTGTTAACCCATTTTCCAAGGTTGAGTTGGATATTCTCCGCCTGCAATTTGCCGCCACGGCTATTCAGCGTTTGTTCCGGATCGGCTGTCGCAGTGACCGCGAGTGTACCGGGGGTTATCAGGGTCGCGTCTTGAGTTGAGATATCCCCTTCGCGGGCATTAATCGTGATATTACTGGCTTGAGTCTGGCTACCGGTCAGGTCAACACTCGAGCCGGATAGCGTCATATCCCCTGCAGCGACATTCTGCCCTTGGGCCATCAATGCTTGGCGAGTTGCCACCTGTAAATCGCCGTGCTGAGCCAATTTGCCATCGCTTTGTACGCCCGCCCCTAGCAGGCTGTTATCGTTGCTGGTCAAGGTTTCGGCTTGAAGCGAGAGTTGGCGACTCGAGAGAATCTTGCCACCACGGTTATCCAGCGCACCGGCCAGATTCAGGTTAAAATCTGTTGCTCCCGTTTGCGCTATCACGCCGCCCACATTGGAGAGTGAATGAGCGTCGAGCGTCATTTGCTCGGCAATCAAACGGGCGCTGTCAGTACGTAACATCGAGGCGGTCGAGGCGGACAGTTGGTTGGCCGACAAGTCTGCTCCCGTGAGATCGATATCCCCACCTTGGGCGGTCAGCGCCAAATCACTGCTTTGCGTTTGGCTGCCGCTGAGATCGAGACTTTGCCCTGTGAAGTGCTGCGCCGTCCCGCTGATATTCTTCCCTTGCGCGAGTAACTTTCCGCTGGCCTCAACACGCAGTGTGCCGCTGGTAATGCGGCTGCTGTCGGACTTAACGCCCGCCCCTAAGACCGAGTTGCGGCTGCTGTTGACTTCAGAGGCGCGCAGCGAAGTGTCACCGGCGGCGGCAAGGGTGCCGGTGTTACTGAGTTTGCCTGCCGTAGTGAGTTGGGTATTGCCCTGCGCATACAGCACGCCCGCGTTTTCTATCTCGCCAGTGGTCTTCACCGTCAGTTGTTGGGCGCTGCTTATCTGGCCGCTGTTGACCAGCATGCCATCTGCCGTGATGGTGATATCACCCGCAGAGGCACCTATCTCACCGGCATTGCGTACCCCAACACCGCTTTCCGTGCCGATCAGGCGAATTTTACCGGCATACATGCCACCTAAATTGGCGACATCCACGGCCACGGTGGGGCGCGGGCTGCCATCGGCGGCTTTGGCGTTAATGCTCTGGTGCGCAGCATCCACCTGATTGCGGCCGGTGGTGACATTCAGGTCATTGGCCCACAGGCTGGCATTCACTTTGACGGAGCGGGCGATCAGGTCGGTATGGTCCTGACGGCTGCTGTCCATGCCGGCGCCTTGGACGATAATCTCGCCGCGCTCAACATCGTAACCGGTCAGTTGGCCGTTATTCAGTTGCACCTGACCGGTGGTCAGCGTGGCGCGGTTCGCGTTGATAAAGCCGCAGCCTTCACAGGTGATGCCAGCGGGGTTGGCGATCACCACCTGCGCCTTGCGGCCCGCCACTTCGATATAGCCATTAAGCTTGCTGGGGTCGCGGCTGTTCACCTCATTGAGGATAATATTGGCCTCACCCCGTGCTAGCCACGGGTTAGCGTCAACAAAACCGCCGAGCTGAGTCTGATTGACCCCGTGGCCGTTATTGAGGATCACGCCGCGATTATCGACATCAAACTGGCTGTAGACGTTGCGAGAAACCCCGCCACTGCTGGGCGTTTGAATATTGACCTGCGGCGTGCCGTTGGCACTGCTGATAATAGTCGGCTGCTGACCGGCGGGCGCACCGGCATCGGCCACAATATCCGCCTGAGCCGAGAGTGAGACGCAGCCTAACGCCAGTAGCAGACTAAAATTCAACGACGATAAGGCACTGATGCAGCGGCGTTGCGCATGACCCACACCGGAGGATGGCGATGAGGTGGCCCGACCGGAAGCCGCGATATCCGCGACCACCATCAACAGGCCTCGCGCCTTGTTGAAGACGATTCGGTACAGGTTTTTATTCATCAGTCATTCCAGAAATTATGTTATTTATGAGTCGCATCAGTATTGCCAGTTCAGGCTAAAGCCCATCGTTACCGAGTCAGTTTTAAACCCCTCGGGCTTGGAGAGCGGTTTGCCGGCAAACAGGTCATAGTGGGTATTCAGGACCTTGCCACGAACCCCCACGACACTGCCCGCCAGATGGCGGCCCACCAGATAAGGATCGCTGCGCCCACTCACCTCGCCGTAATCCACCCCGACATATAGCTCATGTCCGGGCAGGGGCGTGTACCAACCCAGATCGTTGCGCACTGTCCAGCCGCGATCGGCGTTGAGTGTGCGTTCGCCATCAAAGCCGCGCACGGTCCAACGGCCACCAATAGCGAACTGATCCTGCGGGGTCAGTGGCGTGTTGGTGCTCTGGCGCTGGTATTGCAGGTTGTAATGGAATTGTTGTGTCGCGAGGACAAAAGGCACGTCCAACTGCGCATTCAGTCGCAGAATTTTGCTCAAGGCGGTGGCTTCGCCGAAATACTCTTCTTGTGCCGGTACGGCCCCAAACCAGCGGGTACCGCGCTGATAGCTGATCCCCGCGTCCAGCGTGGACTGCGCGATAAAGTGGCGATGTTGTAGCCCGACGCGCCAAGCAGAGGTGCGGCGGCGCTGGACTTCCACTTCGGTATCATTGATGTAGTTTTTCGATGAGCGGGTCAGCACATCGTAGGTGAAGGTGGTTTTCTGGCTGGCGTTGCGGTGCAGTAAGCGGCTAAGTTGCAGCGTCACATTGTCGCTTTCACCACGGTAGTGGTAGTCGCCATTGAGACCTGCCACCGTTTGGTGATAGTCATAGCTGCTGGCGGTGATACCTGCGGTCCAGTAACCGAACGGCAGCGAGTAATGGCCGGTCAGGTTGTTGGTGCCTTTTTCGCCCCGATTTTTAATGGAGCCGCCCGCAGAGACATAAAACTGGTCACTCAGGGACAACGGGTTATCGAGAAACAGCGTTGCACCGCCTTGATAACGACCGGTGCTGCGCGTGCCCGAGTCATCCAGTGAGGCAGCCAGCCGCCACATTTTGCTCTGCTTCCAGCTCAGAGCGATATCCGTCTCACCGGGGGCATCGCCGGGGATCAACTCCATGCTGGCTTGCACTGTGGGGATACGTTGGAGATTCTCCAGCCCCTGCTCGATATCGCGCAGATCCAGCAGGTGACCGGCGCGGGCAGGGAAGGCGGTGAACAGCGTGACATGGCGATCACTCTCGGGTGTCAGGGCCACATGGCGTATTTTGCCGGGCACCACGTGTAGCGTCAGCGTGCCACGGTTCAAATCTTGCTGCGGAGCCAGTACGCGGGTGGTGACATAACCGTGGTCGATCAGGCGGTTCTGCATCTCGCTCATCAGCAGGTTAATGCCTTTCGCGCCCAAACAGTGGCCTTGCGCCTGATTGGCCAGCCGTTGCAACGGTAACCAGCGCGGTAATGGCTGGGTACCCGTGAGTTTTACATGGTCAATCGCAAAGCAAGGTTTCTCAACGGGAAAAACCAGTCGGCCCAAAGACGCAGTGGGTTCGGATAAACGCACATCTGGCGCTGAAGGCGAAAGGCGTTCTTCCAAAGCACGTTGCCGTTCTTGTTGGTGAATGCTTTGCTGAACAGAGGGTAATTGCTGAACAGAAGGTAATTCTGCGCAATAGCCGGCGGAAGGAATAGCCACCAAAGGCAATAATATGCCAGCTATTAATATAGAATAATTGAAACGAGACACACAGAAAATCCTTCACCAATATTTAAAGGGATATAAATATAAAAATAATTTTTCGCAATTATGACTGCAGCGATGTCATTTACAATCTGTTTTGATAACCAATAAATAAGAATAATAAAATGTAAATCACAAAAATAGAAAATACCGTGCAATAAACATCGTAATAATAAAAATATTGATTTGCAACAAAGAAACATTAACTAAGTTTAAGAATAACAGTAAAAATCAAATTTTCACGATAAGACAAATCCAATATCCACTTGTTTTTATTGATTTAAATACAAATCAGACACAGTAAAAACTAAAGGAAAAACAGAGTTATAACGCATGAAAATAGCCTCTGTTGGAATGATAATACGACAGCAGAATTGCGTTAAAATAATAATACCGACATCTATTAAATATAAAGTCATTTTGGTTATTAATGTTCACATAATAGAAAGTCATTAAATAAAAATGACGAATAGATAATATGGCAATATTTAATCCTGCCAATTCCAGCGACGACAATATTAAATACAATTAACCCTTTAATCTCAACCGCAGAATAGAGCGGTGATAACATTGATTTCGTCTAACCAATAAGAAAAGGACTAAAACGTCATCACGCTGGCAAGTAATTTACGCGCATAATCATGGCGTACAGCATGTAACTCATCGACCAACGCCTGTTCCACCACCTGCCCCTGATAGAAAAATAGCACTCTGTCGCATAAATAGGCGGCAGCCTGAATGTCGTGGGTGATAAAAAAGTAAGTGATCTTAAGTTCTTTTTTCAGTTCGAGGAGTAGTTCCAGAATTTGAACTTGAGAAGGGATATCAAGTGAGCTGATCGCTTCATCCAGTACAATAAAACGTGGCTGAGTCGCTATCGCGCGTGCGATACACAAACGCTGGATTTGGCCGCCTGATAACTCATGGGGATAGCGTACCCGCAGCTTTTCCGCTAATCCAACCCGCTGCATCACCTCACTGACTCTCTGGTTGATTTGCGGGGGAGCCAGCAACCTTTGTGCCTGTAACGGCTCAGTGATAGCTTGCCACACGGTCATATTCGGGTTTATCGAAGAGGTGTAATCCTGAAATACAGCGCTGAGGGTATTGCGGCGAGTTTGTGCTGCGCGGACGGGCTTACCGGCTAGCCTCACTGTGCCACTGTCTGGGGATTCAATGCCCAGCAGTAAACGCCCTAATGTACTTTTACCGCTGCCACTTTCCCCCACTAAACCGAGGCATTCGCCCTCCATGATGGAAAATGACACCTGATCAATCACCCGTCTATGCTTTTTAAACCAAAAATGGCTGTCCGACAGTGGGTAACTTTTTGATAGCGACTTAACCTCAACGAGCATGATTGCTTCTATCCATAATCTGATTAAACCGCCGACTCAATGCGGTCCGTGTTTCCACCAAATACTGGGTATAAGGGTGTTGGGGGTGACAAAATATCTGTTCAGTTAAGCCGGATTCAACCACTTGCCCTTCTTTCATCACCAATATGCGTTGCGCAATACGCCGCACAACCGCGAGATCATGTGAAACAAAAATCATCGAGGAAGCCGTTTGTTGGCGTAAGCGGATAAACAGTTCGATCACTTCATATTGCGTAATACAGTCCAATGCTGTCGTGGGTTCGTCGGCAATGATCACATCCGGTTTCAGTGCCAACGTAAGGGCGATCATTACTCGTTGCAGCATCCCACCTGAAAGTTGATGCGGGTATTTTTTGCAGATTTCAGCAGGATGGCGCAATTGCACCTGCTCCATCATGGCGTGAGTTTTGACTTGCAATTGCGCTGGAGAATAGCGGCCGTGCGCGAGCAATGTCTCTGCAATCTGGCTCCCAATGGTATACAAGGGATCAAATGCGCTCATCGCATCTTGCATGACCATCCCCAGTTGGCAGCCACGTAATTGGCTCCATTGAGCGGCTTTCATATCCTGACGCGATTGCCCGCGAAAGCAGATATCCCCTTGTACATTGAGGCTCGGGGTCACCAATCCAAGAATGGCATGACATATCATACTCTTGCCGCAGCCACTCTCGCCGACGATAGCCAAGTACTCATTCTCAGCCAGATTGAATGACACATCAGAAATTAGGCGATTGCCCGTGTGTGGTTCGGTGACGCAGAGGTGATTGACCGTTAATAATGTCATTCAATTATCCGCCGATGAAGAGTCCGATTGTGACGAGGGCACTAGCGCGTCACGCAAAAAATCACCAATAAAGTTGAAGGCCGCAACCACCATGACGACGGCAATCCCTGCGGGTAGCATCAGTGTCGGGTGGCTAAACATGACGTTTTTGGCTTCGTTAAGCATCACCCCCCATTCTGGGGTTGGAGGCTGCACCCCTAGCCCCAAGAAGGATAATGCAGAGATGGTGAGAATGACGCTCCCCATATCCGTCGTGGCCAGCACGATTATCTCAGCCGCAGTGACCGGTAAAAGGTGTTTCAGCATAATATGCCGGTCAGAACAGGCGATCACTTTGGCATAACGAATATAATTTTTATCACTGTACTGCACCACAACGCCACGGATCATACGTGCATACCAAGCCCACTTAATCACCACTATCGCCAGAATAATGTTGTTAATCCCTGGCCCCAACATGCCCACGATAGCAAAAATCATCACTTCACTGGGGAACGACAGCATCATGTCACAAAGGCGCATTAGCCACTCGTCAATCCTGCCGCGAAAGTAGCCCGCAATAAAGCCAACCACGGTGCCAAAAAGAATGGTCACTAACATGGCAAACAGTGACAAAAATACCGTGGTGCGAATGCCATAAAGCAGACGCGAGAGCACGTCTCGCCCTAGATTATCCGTCCCTAAGAGATGGTTCAGGCTCATCGGCTGATATTTGTGACGTATCGCCGTCAACGTGGGATCCTGTGGGGCGAGCCACGGGGCAAAGATCCCCGCGAATAGGATCAGAACAAGGAGGGTTAAGCAGCAAAAGGCCATAGGATCGGCCCGCAAGCGTTGCCACAGCATACGCATCATCGGTGAGCCCCAAAACCGATACGAGGATCGATCCACACCTGAATGATATCAACCACAAAATTGAATGTGACAAATAGCAGAGCCATTAACAGGATATAAGCTTGGATGAGAGGATAGTCACGGTTAAATATCGCCGAGACACATAAGCGCCCTATCCCTGGCCAAGCGAATATATTCTCAACCACAATGGTGCCAGCAATTAACTTAGGAATGCTCATGCCCAACGCGATGAGTGTTGAATGTAATGAGTTAACCAGCACATGCTTGCCGATAATACGCCGTTCACTCAGTCCCCTCATGCGAGCATAGCGAACATAATTTTGTTGTAGGTTAGTCAGCACACTGCTGCGAATTAACCGCATGTAAGTGCCAACATATGCCAGCGAGAGTGTTAACGCGGGCAAAATAACGGATGTTGTTTCCATCATTCCGCCCACGGGCAGCAGATCCCAATACAGGCTAAATAGCCAGATTAATAATAATCCCATCCAATAGCTGGGCACTGCTGTCAACACGAATAAAATAGCACGCACGCCCTTATCAAGCCGCGTTCCAGCCAGTAACGCACTCATCATCCCCAATGAGAGTGATAGCAGCATGATAATGCCCAGTGAATAGGATGCGAGCTTCAACGTTGCTGGTAAAGCCAATAGAAACTCATGCAGTACAGGCTTGCGAGTAATAAACGAAGTGCCCAAATCAAGTTGTAGACTGCGTCCTAGCCAAGAGAAATATTGGCTCAGAAAAGGCTTATCCAACCCCAACTCGTGCTGCATGGCGGCGATAGCTTCATCCGTGGGGACAATCTCATTCACTCGCAGTGCAACTTCAGCGGGATTTGACGGCGACAAGCTCATTAAGGCAAATGCCACGAAAGAGATCATTAACACCAGTGGAATCATCAACAACAATCGTCGGATCAAATAGTAGCGCATTTTCTCTCCCGTTATTGATAATCCCAGGGTAATAGGGTGAAACTCTCATCACTCTATTACCCTATCAACTCTCTCTACAGCAATTATGCTTTTGGCTCGAAATACATTTTTTCAAACGGGATTTCATATTGGGAGGGGTTAAAACTCACCCCACGAAGCTGATTACTATAAATCGCTTTGGTGCGTGAATAGGTCAGCGGAATATAAACGCCTTCCTCAGCCAATAAGGTGAACAATTGTTGATATAAAGCCTGACGCTGTTTTTCATCTGGAGAGACCAAAAGTTCGCCAATCATTTGATCTATTTTGGGTTTGCTGGCAAGCCCTTTTTGCCCCTGATAATCAGCATGGGCGGGAATACGGAAGGACGAAACATAGGATTGAGGGTCATATGGGGTGCCCCAAGATAATGAATATTGAATATCAAAATCACCTGATTTTTGGCGATCCAAAAATGACTGCTTCTCCTCACCGACAATCTTTAAATCAACGCCGACCTTTTTAAAATCTTCTTGAATAACTTCAGCAATTTCACGCTCCGCTGCGTTATTACTGTTGTAAGACAGCATCAGTTGTAAAGGTTTGCCTGCTTTACTGCGGAAAGATTGCCCTTGGGGGAATACCCAGCCCGCCTGTTCTAACAGCGTCGAGGCTTTTGCGGGATCAAAATGGTAAACCGGCAGGTCAATATCAGCATAAGGGACATGCCGTGACATCAACGTATCGGCGACCGTTTCCGTTCCATCCATCACACCTTCTGCAATGGCTTTTTTATCGACGGCATATTGCAGTGCCTGACGGACGGTTCGCTCACCGGTGATTGCTTTGCTGCTATTGAGCACTAGCGCGCGCGAAGCAATCGGCTGGCTCATTACTGCGGTAAATTTGCCGGTATTCTGCAATGCCTCAAACGTATCCATGTCCAGCATATCGCCATCAGCACCAAAGATAAGCTGCACATCCCCTTTTTGTAACGCCATCAACATACTCTGACGATCAGGGATGACCTGCCACTGTACTCGGTCAATTTTCGGGCTCTGGCCCCAGTAGTGATCATTGGCCGCAAATATCGCGTATTGATTCTTGTTATGTTGCTCTAATACCCACGGCCCTGTCCCCGAATAAGCACTCACGCCTTCACGGGTTTGCCCATTAATAAAATCTTTTGGGGAGATAAAGCGGAAAGGACGTGTTAGCCCCAGCTCGACTAACGTTGGGTAATAGGGTTCTTTCAAGATTAGCTGAAGTTCATATTCACCCGTGACATTCACTTTATCGATCTGACGGACCAATTCTAGCCATGCGTGCCGTTGGTAGTTAGCCAGTACAGCATCGATATTCTTTTTGGCAGCATCGGCATTGAATCTTTCGCCATCACTAAAACTGACATCCTTGCGTAACTGAAAAGTATAGGTTTTCCCATCATCAGAGATCGTCCAGCTTTGTGCGAGGAAAGGCTTTACGCCTTCATCGGTATTAATGACCAGTGATTCAAACACCATATTCTGTGCAGCCATTTCCCCCGAGTAGAGGTGAGGGTTAATGTCACGGATATCTTTAGTGCTGGCATAATTTAGTTGGGAACTGTTTTGTGCCAATGCTCCAAGGGGAAAAAGCCCACAAACAGACACAAACAGAAATAGCAGAGGAGCGAAAGTTAAGCGCATTAAATGACTCCAATACAGTGGGGTAAATGAATAATGTCGTTATTTTTCTGCTGCGATAAGAAACATCGGGGTGGAAGCATTATTCAGTTTTTCGGTGTCATCCCACAACGCCTCTGCCGCAGAAAGATCAATGTGTATCCGTCGGAAACCACAATCCACCAGCACCGCAAAGTCCCAGTGAGGGCGTAACTCTCGGCTCAAAGGTAGCTGCCGAGCAATATTTTCCATCGTCACAGTATCTGTGTGTAAATATTGGTCTTCGACACCCGCTTTCTGAACATTAAGCCGATCCTGCTCATAACCCGCCACGCGTTGCGGTTCGTACAAACGCAAATACCAGTTAGCATCAAAATTCAGTAACCGCCCTTCATTGGCTAATACCCGATACCATTCTTGATACGCTTTTGCGGGGTTGGCCAGATTCCAAGTGACATTACGGGTGACAATAAGATCAAATTGATTGTCGGCAAAAGGCAGTTGATGCACATCAGATTCCACAAATTCGATATCCACGTGGTGCTGTTGGGCGTTATTTCTGGCTTGCTCCAACATCGCCGGTGTGGCATCCACTGCGGTGACTTGGTGTTTCGCCATGGCTAAGGTGACGGCAAAAAATCCAGGCCCACAACCAATATCCAGCACTTTTAAGGTTTCTTTTTGCGGCGCTAGCCCGAGAATAAAATTAAGCCAAATTTGTTGCTTATTACTCTGTAACTCGTCATTGCTGACCTGATTGTAACCTTCAGCACGTTTAGCCCAGTATGATGTTAATTCATTCGTTACGGCATGGGGATAAGACGTTGGTTGAAACACATGTCACCTCATATTGGTCAGAATTAAGCGATTCTGTTCACGATTAACGCATTATTATGCTCGGCGCTATAATAGTGTTGCTCGCTAATGAGTGATTAAGTGTAGGCTATAAATGCACAGCAATAACATATTAATTTATCAAAAATAAAAAGCACTATTGAGTATTCTCATCATTGAATTATGTTAAGGAAAAGTGTCAAGAAAATGACATCAGGTTAAATAAATCAGTATCTTGCATTGTTTATTTATATTAATGATTATTTTTGTTCGTTTCAGAGATTATTCCCCTGCAGACTTTGCCAATATACTTTTATGCTACATAATGGCTGTCATTATCATATTCACATTAATATTTATGATAAATAATTAATGCCTAAAAGTGATTATATGGGGTGTATCGAAATCAATATGTCACCATCATGATTGAATATCTGCCTTTCCACGTGCTACGACTTAGTCACGTTATCTCACCTAGCGGTGAAGCGATATTCAAATAAGCGAGGCATTCAACGCCGGTGCTTTACGGCAAATATCCTCGTTATTGTGACGATTTAAAACTATTGCAGCCGGCATCTAGCAGGCTGCAACTCTGACTCGGTGAGACGTCTTGGCTAGAGAGGAGTGGGTTTACTCCCCAACGAGGATCACTTCAATCCCACCTTTACGCAAACCATTCAAACTCTCTTCTGGGATGCCCTTATCGGTAATCACCATATGTATGCGTTGAGTATCAATAATTTTATGCAAACTGGAGCGGTTAAATTTACTGGAATCAGTGACCACAATGATGCGCTCCGCCACTTCACACATCCGGCGGTTTAACCGCGCTTCATCTTCATTATGGGTACTCACACCCCGCTCCAGATCGACAGCATCGACCCCGAGAAAAAGCATATCGAAGTGATAATTTTGCAGCGATTGGTCAGCCTGATCGCCATAGAAAGAAAGGGATTGGCGGCGCAAGTGCCCCCCCGTCATCAACAGCTCTACCCCTTCTGCCTCAAGCAAGGCATTCGCGACATTCATGCCGTTTGTCATCGCAATGACGTCCTTGTGATGACGCATATGGCGCGCAATTTCATAGGTTGTGGTACCGGAGTCGAGAATAACGCGGTGCCCAGGTTTGATCAGGTTTGCAGCAACGCGCGCGATACCTCGTTTTAAAGGCGTATTCAGGGCACTTTTATCTTCAACCGTCGGTTCAATTCCAGCCCCCCCAGCATCACACACTAGCGCACCACCGTAAGCACGCACCGCGACGCCCTGCTTTTCCAGAAAGGCCAAATCGTTACGGATCGTCACCGTAGAAACACCAAAAAATGACGATAAATCATTAACCTGAACACTTCCTTGCTGACGAAGACGCTGAATGATCTGTTCACGTCTTTCACTGGTGCCGGTGATACGCTTATCCATTGCCGAATCGGTATTACTCATATGAGATCCTTTCCAAAAGCCTTTCGTTTCATTTCACTTCGGCTATTAACGCCTTTCTTTTGCCGGAAAGCAAGTCTTTACCTTAGGTCAAATAGTGCGCCTGAACCCGAAATCACCCTTTCATTATGTTTCTTTTGCGAAACAGATCCCATTTCCGATACCTTTCGTTTTGTTTTTATCGATCCATAAAGCAGTATCAAGTGAAACGAACCGAAAGGCAGAAGTGACCTAAACCCAATACGGAGAGGAAAGTGAAACATTTAACCGAGTTTGTGGCTGACCATAAGCACGATAACCGATGTGGCATTTTTGCCGTCTGTTCTGCTCATCCGATGGTGCTGGAAGCGGCAATGCGCCACGCCCGTGACACGCAATCTATCTTATTAGTAGAGGCGACCTCTAATCAGGTGGATCAGTATGGCGGCTATACCGGTATGACCCCAGCTGATTTTCGTGAATTTGCTGAGCAAATGGCCGATAAACATCACCTTCCTCGTCATCAGTTGGTATTAGGCGGCGATCATTTGGGGCCAAACCGCTGGCAGAATGCCCCAGCGGCTGAAGCAATGTCTCAGGCAGAAGAACTCATTCGCCATTATGTTGCCGCTGGATTTAAGAAAATCCACCTCGATTGCAGCATGTCGTGTGCCGATGATCCAGTGCCTTTAACCGATGAAATCGTCGCCGCAAGAGCAGCAAGGTTAGCCTTAATTGCGGAACAGACCCGCAAGGATAAGCAAGGGTCATCCGATCTAGTTTATGTTATCGGCACAGAAGTCCCCGTTCCGGGTGGCGCACACGAAACGCTCCTCACACTTGAGGTCACCTCACCGCGGGCGGCAAAAGCGACATTAGAGGCTCACCGCCACGCTTTTGAGCAACAAGGTCTGCACGATTTGTGGCCACGGATTATCGGGCTCGTCGTCCAACCAGGCGTAGAATTCGATCATACTCATGTTATTGATTATCAGCCTGAGAAATCTCTTGCTCTCAGCCACACTATCGAAGAGTTTGACACCATGGTGTTTGAAGCTCACTCCACCGATTACCAAACTCCGCTCGCCCTGCAACAGTTAGTTCAGAATCACTTTGCCATTTTGAAAGTCGGCCCCGCGCTCACTTTCGCATTACGTGAAGCACTTTTCTCTCTGGCGGCTATCGAGCAGGAATTACAGCCTCCATACCCGAGTTCTGGGCTACGGGATGTACTGGAAACCGTCATGCTGGAACATCCGGAGCATTGGAAACATCATTATCACGGTAATAACGATGCCTGCCGTCTGGCACGTAGCTACAGCTATTCTGACCGCATTCGTTACTACTGGCCTAATGACAAGATTAACGAGGCTTATTCCCGATTAATGAGTAACTTAGCGGACCAACCGATCCCACTGCCGTTGATTAGCCAGTATCTGCCTCTTCAGTACACCGAGGTCCGTGCCGGACGGCTTGAGGCCACACCGCACGAACTGATTATTGACCATATTCAGGATGTATTGCGCCAGTACCATGCGGCCTGCATGGGAACGTCGCCGTCCCATTAACACAATGATAATAAGGAAAAAAAAGCATGCCAAACATTGTCTTAAGTCGTATTGATGAGCGTCTCATTCATGGCCAAGTTGGTGTTCAATGGGTGGGGTTTGCTGGCGCGAATTTGGTTTTGGTTGCCAATGATGAAGTGGCCGAAGATCAAGTTCAGCAAAACTTGATGGAAATGGTGTTAGCAGAAGGCATTGCCGTGCGCTTTTGGCCGCTGCAGAAAGTCATCGACAATATTCATCGTGCCACTGACCGGCAGAAAATTTTGCTGGTCTGTAAAAGTCCCGAAGACTTTCTCACGCTGGTGAACGGTGATGTGCCTGTGACCCGAATTAATGTCGGCAACATGCACTATGTCGAAGGTAAACAACAAATTGCGAAAACCGTCTCTGTCGATGATCAGGATATTGCCGCTTTCTATGGCCTGAGAAAAGCAGGGGTGGAATGTTTTATTCAGGGCGTGCCGACAGAGCCCGCTCAGGATCTCTACAAACTCCTCTGAGGTATTTTCTATGGAAATTAGCTTATTACAGGCATTCGCGTTGGGGATTCTGGCCTTTATTGCTGGCTTGGATATGTTCAATGGCCTCACGCATATGCACCGCCCAGTGGTACTCGGGCCGTTGGTTGGTCTGATCCTTGGCGACCTTCATATGGGGATCCTCACCGGTGGTACCCTTGAGCTGGTCTGGATGGGGCTTGCACCGCTGGCAGGCGCTCAACCGCCAAACGTGATTATCGGTACCATTGTCGGCACCGCCTTTGCGATTACGGCCGGTGTTAAGCCAGAAGTCGCCGTCGGTGTTGCCGTGCCATTCGCGGTTGCCGTACAAATGGGTATCACATTCCTATTCTCTATCATGTCTGGTGTCATGGCCCGTTGCGACCGAATGGCAGCGAACGCCGATACCGCGGGCATTGAACGCGTTAACTATCTGGCGTTATTAGCACTCGGTACCTTCTATTTTCTCTGTGCATTTTTGCCCATCTATTTTGGGGCAGATCATGCCAAAACAGTCATCGATGTGCTGCCCGCTCGGCTCATTGACGGCCTAGGCGTCGCAGGTGGCATCATGCCAGCAATCGGGTTTGCCGTGTTGCTGAAGATCATGATGAAAAATGTCTATATCCCCTATTTCATTCTCGGTTTTGTCGCCGCCGCTTGGCTAAAACTCCCGGTATTGGCTATTGCTGCCGCGGCGTTGGCGATGGCGCTCATCGATTTCATGCGTAAAGACTCCACTCCACAACAGACTTCCAGCACTCAGAAAGAGGAATTCGAAGATGGTATCTAATACTCAAGTTTTGCCCGACGCCAGCATCACTGAAAAGTCAGTTATTGATGGCAACGACAATATCTATGAAGACCAAACTATCGGTGCGGAGCTGACGAAGAAAGATATCAACCGTGTGGCATGGCGTTCCATGCTGTTGCAAGCCTCATTTAACTATGAGCGTATGCAGGCTTCCGGTTGGCTATATGGCTTGTTGCCGGCGCTGAAAAAGATCCACACCAATAAGAATGACTTGGCGCGGGCCATGAAAGGCCATATGGGATTCTTCAATACCCATCCTTTCCTCGTGACCTTCGTTATCGGCATTATATTGGCGATGGAGCGTTCAAAGCAGGATGTGAACAGTATTCAAAGCACCAAGATTGCAGTGGGTGCCCCGCTTGGCGGGATTGGCGATGCCATGTTTTGGCTAACCTTACTCCCCATTTGTGGCGGTATTGGTGCCAGTTTGGCCTTGCAAGGTTCCATCCTCGGTGCAATTGTATTTCTGGTGATGTTTAACGTCGTCCATCTTGGTTTGCGTTTCGGGTTAGCTCACTATGCCTATCGCATGGGTGTTGCCGCTATCCCGCTCATCAAAGCCAATACACTGAAGGTGGGCCGTGCAGCGTCTATCGTTGGGATGACTGTGATCGGCGCGCTTGTCGCCACCTACGTTCGCTTATCCACGACGCTTGAAATTACCGCAGGCGACGCCGTGGTGAAACTGCAAGCTGACGTTATCGACAAACTGATGCCTGCTTTTCTACCGCTGGTCTACACCCTTATCATGTACGCGTTAGTCCGCCGTGGCTGGAGCCCGTTGAAACTCATTGGTCTGACGGTGGTATTAGGGATTGTCGGGAAATTTGGCCACTTTCTGTAAGCGAGGAGCACTATGTTAAGCATTATTCTCAGCGGTCACGGTGGGTTTGCCAGCGGGCTTGAAAAGGCGATGAAACAGATACTTGGCGATCAACCCCAAGTAATCGCTATCGATTTCCCCGAAAGTTCTTCCACCGCATTACTGACGGCGCAGTTTGAAGAGGCCATTGCGAGTCTAGACGAAAAAGAAGGGCTGATTTTCTTAACCGACTTGCTGGGGGGAACCCCCTTCCGCGTGGCCTCAACACTGGCCATGCTAAAACCAGAACGTGAAGTCATTACTGGCGTAAATTTACAGCTCCTACTGGAGATGGTGCTGGAGCGCGATGGTCTTAGTAGCAAGGAGTTCCGCCTTCAGGCGCTCGAGTGTGGTCACCGGGGCTTAACCAGTTTGGTTGACGAAATGGGCCGTTATCGCGAGGCCGTACCGGTTGAGGAAGGGATATGACAGCACTGCTGCGAGCAAGGCGGCTGCTCACTGAGCAGGGCTGGCTTGACGATCATCAGTTGCGGCTAGAAGGCAACACTATCGTTGCCATCGAACCCATCCCGTCGGGTGTGAGTTTGCGTGACGTTGAACTGCTGTGTCCTGCTTACATCGATATTCATGTCCACGGCGGTAAAGGTGTCGATGTCATGGATGACGCGCCAGAGGTACTGGATAAGTTGGCATGGCATAAAGCCCATGAGGGGGTCGGCGCTTGGTTGCCGACCACCGTCACCGCGCCCCTTATCGAAGTCGAGGGCGCGTTAAAACGCATTGCGCAGCGTCACCACCAAGGGGGGCCTGGGGCGACCGTTCTGGGCAGCTATCTTGAAGGCCCCTATTTCACGCCACAAAACAAAGGTGCACATCCACCGGAGTTGTTCCGTGAGCTCGATATTGCCGAGCTTAATCGGTTGATTGATGTGTCACAGAACACATTACGTGTCGTGGCACTGGCACCTGAAAAACCGAGTGCCTTAGCGGCGATTAAGCATCTTAAAAACCGTGGCATAAAAGTCATGCTCGGCCACAGTGCGGCGAGTTATGAAGAAACGGTTCGCGCATTTGATGCCGGAGCGGACGGGCTGGTGCACTGTTTCAATGGCATGACGGGCCTGCATCACCGTGACCCCGGTATGGTAGGCGCGGGATTGACCGACCCGCGCGCCTGGCTTGAGTTGATAGCAGATGGTCACCATGTTCACCCTGCTGTCATGCGTCTTTGCTGTGCCTGCGCCAAGCCGCGAATATTGCTGATCACCGACGCGATGAGCGCAACGGGGATGCCTGATGGTGACTATTCAATTTGTGGCCACAGGGTAACCATGCAGCAGGGCGTAGTCCGTACCGCTTCCGGCGGGCTGGCGGGCAGTACACTTTCGTTGGATAGCGCGGTGCGTAATTTGGTCAATGACGTCGGTGTGCCTGCTGAAGATGCCATTCATATGGCCTCCCTACATCCCGCCAAAATGTTGGGGGTTGATCAAACCTACGGTTCTTTGTCGGTGGGTAAGCGAGCCAACCTTATTGCACTTGATTCACAGCTCAATCTACAAACTATTTGGATTGATGGTCAGCAACTTTCCTTGTAGCCCTTTCATTGCATATCACTTTGGTTTGTGGCCACATCCGCCACAAACCTTTCCTTTCCTTTCCTTCTTTTCTCAATCATTTATCTGAAATCACAATATATCATTATAAAACAATACATTAGCAATGCCTCACCCTATTTCAGATCACGTTTTTCGTTTTATTTCTTTTCTTATGTTGACCTTTCGTTTTCTTTTCTATAGATTTTCAATTAAGCATAAAGTCGATGAAGTGAAATGAAACGAAAGACTGTCATATTCGACTTGGCACTGATCCATTGAATAGGCACTACTAAGGACTGAGTTATGAGCGAAACCCTATCTGCCAGTACCTGTGGCACAACAACCTGGACTGAAAAAGAGATCCGCCAGCAACCTGCATGCTGGAACCTATCGTTAAAAAACATCGAAAGCCAGCGTAGTGATATCGACACTTTTCTTGCGCCACTCCTACAAAAACCGGACCTACAGATTGTCCTGACCGGCGCGGGAACCTCAGCCTTTATCGGCGATATTATTGCGCCGTGGCTATCACGCCATAGTGGCAAAAACTTTGTCGCGGTGCCGACAACAGACCTCGTGACCAATCCAGTCGACTATTTGTCTACCCATAGACCGACGCTGCTTATCTCCTTTGCACGCTCCGGTAATAGTCCCGAAAGCGTCGCGGCGGTTAACTTAGCCGACCAACTCGTAAGCCAATGCCACCATCTGGTCATCACCTGTAATGAAGCGGGCAGTTTGTACCAAAGTGCTCTGAGAAGTGATAATTCACTTGCGCTGCTCATGCCAGCCGAAACCCATGACCGTGGTTTCGCCATGACCAGCAGTATCAGTACCATGATGGCTAGCTGCCTGAGCGTATTCGCCCCCGACATCATTAACAGCGTGCGTTTTGGCGATGTGGCAACACGCTGCCAGCAGATAATCGCTTCACAGGATGACTTCAGTGCATCTGCGTTTGGTGACCTGCCTTTCAAACGGATTGTTTACCTCGGCAGTGGCGGGTTACAGGGCGTGGCGCGTGAATCGGCGCTGAAAGTGCTCGAACTGACCGCCGGTAAACTGGCGGCATTTTATGACTCCCCGACCGGTTTCCGCCACGGGCCAAAATCATTGGTCAATGCAGAAACATTGGTTGTGGTCTTTGTCTCAAGCCACCCTTACACCCGCCAATATGACCTCGATTTGCTCGGCGAGCTACGCCGCGACCAACAAGCGATGCGCGTGGTGGCCATTTCAGCCGAGCCAAGTCCTGAAATCACTGCTGGGCCGCACATCTTGCTGCCCGCTGCCCGAGAGTTTATCGATGTCGAACAGGCATTCTGCTTCCTGATGTACACCCAAATTTTCGCCCTCAACGAATCCATCAAAGCAGGCATCACCCCTGACACGCCTTCCGCCAGCGGCACAGTAAACCGTGTCGTGAAAGGTGTCGTTATTCACCCTTGGAAAGGCTGAGAGGATCACATCATGAGCATCATTTCGACTAAATATCTGTTGCAAGACGCGCAGGCTCGAGGTTACGCCGTTCCCGCTTTTAACATCCATAACGCGGAAACCATTCAGGCCATTCTTGAAGTCTGCAAAGAGATGCAGTCACCGGTTATCCTTGCGGGCACACCGGGCACCTTTAAACACATTGCCTTTGAAGAGATCTACGCACTGTGTAAAGCCTACTCTGAAAGCTATGGTATGCCACTTGCACTGCATCTTGATCACCATGAATCACTGGAAGATATCAGCCGCAAGGTCAATGCTGGTGTCCGTAGTGCGATGATTGATGGCAGCCATTTCCCCTTTGCCGAGAACGTGCGCTTAGTTAAAACCGTGGTTGATTTTTGCCATCGCCACGATTGCAGCGTGGAAGCTGAGTTAGGGCGTTTGGGGGGGGTGGAAGACGATATGGAAGTCGATGAAGAGAGTGCGTTTCTCACCGATCCACAAGAAGCACGGCGCTTTGTCGAACTCACGGGGGTCGATAGCCTTGCTGTTGCTATCGGTACGGCCCACGGGTTGTACACCAAACGCCCCAAAATTGATTTTAAGCGTTTGGCAGAAATCAACGAAGTGGTCGATATTCCGCTGGTTCTGCACGGTGCCAGCGATGTGCCTGATGAGTATGTCAGACGTGCCATTGAGCTGGGGGTGTGCAAAGTCAATGTCGCTACTGAGCTAAAAATCGCTTTCGCGGCGGCGGTCAAAAAATGGTTTGGTGATAACCCCGAAGGCAATGATCCTCGTTTTTACATGCGCGTCGGTATGGACGCCATGAAAGAAGTGGTCCGCAGTAAAATCACCGTCTGTGGCTCGGCGAATAAATTAATCCCTGAAACTGAAACCTCGCTTTAAATGTTACACCCTGAAAAAGTTACCCGGCTCAACCGTCGGGTAACACCCTGAGTTTGCGTCACTATCTGCTACATCTAATAAAAATACTCATAGCTTTTCTGTACCTACAAATACAAGGACATCGTATGAAAATAATGATAAAGAGCTCACTGCTCTTGTTGCTGGTGAGCCATGGCGCCCTTGCCTCCGAATACCTGCTGAATAACGATAAAATAGCCCTCTCTTTTAACGATGCAAACTCCGCTGTCGTGATACAAGATAAGATTTCAAACCATAAACTTGCCCCGGTGGAACTGTTCTTTCTGACACTGCCTAACGAAGAGGTGATCCACGCCGCCGACTTTAAAATTAAGAATGTCAGTCAGAAAGGCGATGCCATTCATATCAATTACGAACATAAAGACTTTGATGTCGTCGTGGTGCTCAACGTATTAAAAGGGAAATACGCCAGTATCGACTACCAGATTCAAGCGAAAGGTCAGCCACGCGATGTGGCGAAAATAACCTTCTTCCCGACCAAAGGGCAATCCCAAGCCCCTTACGTAGATGGTGCCATCAATAGCTCGCCGATCATTGCTGACAGTTTCTTTATTCTGCCGGAAAAACCGATCGTCAATACCTATGCCTATGAAACAACAACCAATTTGAATGTGCCGCTAAAAACGCCTATTACGACGGATGCACCTGTCACCTTCACTACCTATTTCGGCACCTTTGAAGAAAGTAATCAGCTTCGCCGTAGCTTTAACCAATTTATCAATGAGATGCGTGCGCGCCCCTATCACCCCTACCTTCACTACAATAGCTGGATGGATATTGGTTTCTTCACCACCTACACCGAGCAAGAAGTGCTCAACCGTATGGATACCTACGCTAACGAGCTGATTAAAAAACGTGGGGTAAAACTGGACGGCTTCTTACTGGATGACGGCTGGGATGACCGCACCGGCAAATGGCTGTTTGGCCCTGCGTTTAGCCAAGGATTCGGGGTAGTGAAAGATAAGGCCGACAGCCTGCATACCTCAGTGGGCCTATGGCTATCACCTTGGGGCGGGTATAACAAACCACGCGATATCCGCGTCTCGCACGCGAAAGAAAATGGTTTCGAAACCGTTGATGGGAAATTCGCGTTGTCCGGCCCCAATTACTTCCGCAATTTTAATGAGCAGATCATCAAGCTCATCAAAAATGAACACATCACTTCCTTCAAGCTAGACGGTATGGGTAACGCCAACTCGCATATTCAGGGTAGCCAGTTCGCCTCTGACTTCGACGCCTCTATCGAGTTGATTAAAAACATGCGAGAGGTCAATAAAGACCTGTTTATCAACCTGACCACGGGCACCGATGCCAGCCCGTCATGGCTGTTCTACGCGGACTCTATTTGGCGTCAGGGCGATGATATCAACCTCTTTGGCAAAGGTTCGCCCGCTCAGCAATGGATGACCTACCGTGATGCTGAAACCTACCGCTCGATTGTGCGTAAAGGCCCGTTATTCCCCATCAATTCACTGATGTATCACGGTATTGTCAGTGCAGAAAACGCCTATTTTGGACTGGAGAAAGAACAAACTGATCGCGATTTTGCCGATCAGGTATGGAGTTACTTTGCCACAGGCACCCAGCTACAAGAGCTCTACATCACGCCTTCCCTGCTAAACAGTCATAAATGGGACACGCTGGCCAACGCCGCTAAATGGTCACGGGAAAATAGTGATGTGCTGGTGGATACCCATTGGATTGGTGGCAACCCAACCTCGCTGGAAGTGTATGGCTGGGCATCATGGAACCCAAATAAAGCGATATTGGGTTTACGAAATCCGCTGGATAAAGAGCAAAGTTACTATTTAGACCTGACCAAAAGTTTCGAAATTCCGAGCGGCGAAACAACGAGCTTCACTCTCAAACCGGTGTACGGCGCGAATACCACCCTGCCCGTTGATTACAGCAAACCGGTGATTATCACGCTAAAACCATTGGAAACACTGGTCATCGAAGCAGCTCCTGTTGCTCGCATAAAATAACCCCCTCTCAGGCCTGATAGCGATATCTATCAGGCCTGTCATCAGGTTATCTATCACCGCTTCCTCTTTCACCGCCTCCCACTTCACTGCTGACTCTTTCACCGCTTCTTATTTAAAAAGTAGATGCCCTATTTTTGAGTGTCATTTACCCGCCGTTATGGCAATATACGTTTTATATATGTTTCGTATAGGCGTTATCTGGGTATAGGTATTGTCTGAATATAGGTGCTAAATGGGTATCGTAAAAATCTCCGATTTGATGCATGAAAACCTGCGTATCGCCAGCAACGCCATGAGCCGCTCCATTAATTCGCAGGCTGAGCACTGGCTCAAAATAGGGATGCTGGCAGAACTTTATCCCCAATTAACCCATCATGAACTTGCCAGAGCATTGGTTCAGGCAGAACTCCATGGCGGAGCTGACATTACCAGAATGATTCAAAATGACGCTCAGTTGAATAAAGAAGAGGAAGCACAATGACAGCCGTAAAAATCCACTCACCAGCTGAGATTGAAATGGCCCGCGCCGCCGGTCATGCTGCCGCTAAAGTGCTGGAAATCATCACGCCTTATGTTGTTGCCGGCGTCACCACCGATGAGATAGACAGGTTGTGTCATGAATACATCGTGAACGAGCTGAAGGTGATCCCCGCCAATATTGGCTATCACGGTTATGCACACACCGTTTGTACCTCCGTCAATCATGTGGTTTGCCACGGGATCCCATCGGATAAAAAACTCAAAAATGGCGATATCGTAAACATCGATGTGGCCATTATTAAAGACGGTTGGTATGGCGATACCAGCAGAATGTACTATGTTGGTGAGCCATCGGTCAGGGCTAAGCGTTTGGTGGATATCACCTATTTATCCATGGTCGAAGGCATCAAAGTAGTGCGGCCGGGTGCCACACTCGGCGATATTGGCGCAGCTATCCAACAGGTCGCGGAAGGCGCGGGTTTTTCGGTCGTGAGAGAATATTGCGGTCACGGTGTCGGTGAGGAATATCATACTGCCCCGCAAGTCCTGCATTACGGAATTGCAGGAACGGGCATGGTGCTCGAAGCGGGTATGATTTTCACCATCGAGCCGATGATTAATGCGGGGAAAGCCGCCACCAGCGTACTGTCTGATGGCTGGACCGTTGTCACCAAAGACCGCTCGCTCTCTGCCCAATGGGAACATACCATTGCCGTGACCGACACCGGCTACGACCTACTGACCCCTTGGCCAGAAGGCACCGGAGAATACCCAGCAATTTAACGCGGGGCTATTTATAGCGGGGCCTATTTATTGCAGGGCCTAGCTATCGCAGGGCTTAGTTATCACGATGATGAGTTATCGCGGTAATTAGTTATCACGGTAATAAATCGCGATATGCTGGCCCTGCACTTTTTCGATACTGATGTTCAGATCGAAAATGTCCTCCAAAATATCAGGCTTCATAATCTCCTCTGGTGCTCCCCGATAGATCACTTCACCATCTTTCATCGCAATGATATGGTCGGAATACGCTGAGGCAAAATTGATATCGTGGATCACCAAGATGATGGTTTTTTGCAATTCATCCGCCGCGCGCCGTAATTGCTTCATCATCGCCACGCAATGCTTCATGTCTAGGTTATTTAATGGCTCATCGAGCAGGATATATTTCGTATCCTGACACAGCACCATCGCAACATAGGCACGCTGCCGCTGCCCACCTGAAAGCTCATCAAGATAGCGATCCTTAAAAGGCGTCAGATTGAGGAACGCCATCGCAGCGTCAATATGCTGGCGGTCGTCTTCATTCAGCCGCCCTTTCGAATAAGGATAGCGACCAAACCCCACCAAATCAGACACCGTCAGGCGGCTAGTAAAATGATTCTCTTGGCGTAACACCGATAAAATCGTCGCCAGCTTATCGCCAGATGTTTTGGCGACATCCAGATCATTAAACAAAACATGCCCGCTATCGGGCGTCAGCAACCGGCTCATGATCGACAATAACGTAGACTTACCGGCACCATTTGGCCCAATGATTGAGGTTATTCCACCAGAGGGAATACGCTCATTAATACTGTTGAGCACCGATGTGTCTTGGTATTTTTTATTAATGCCATTAATTTCAATCACACTGGAGCCTTTCTGATTAAAAGATAAATAAATAGCGCGCCACCAACAAACTCAATCACCACCGACAGTGTTCCCGACATATTTAACAGGCGGTCGAGAATTAACTGGCCCCCCACCAAGGTAATCGCCCCTAGCAGGAACACGCCCGGTAGCAGGTATTGATGGCGGAATGACCCCACCAGCGGATATGCCAGATTGGCGATCAGTAAACCTAAAAAGGTCAGCGGCCCGACAAGGGCGGTTGAGATAGCCACCAATAATGAGACCAGCAGGAGGATAACGGTTATTTTTTTCTGATAGTC
The DNA here is from genome assembly GCF_003048255.1 of Yersinia massiliensis. Lineage (NCBI taxonomy): Bacteria > Pseudomonadati > Pseudomonadota > Gammaproteobacteria > Enterobacterales > Yersiniaceae > Yersinia > Yersinia massiliensis. The sequence continues at coordinate 715,600 of NZ_CP028487.1, read as the reverse complement.
GACACCCAGATTAACCGCGGTATTTCTCCCCAATGCAATCACATCAAGGCAATTACGCATGCGCCAAACGACAATCCCCACGATCACAATGATCCCCGTGGACAAAGCAATAATTTCCGGCGCAGCTCGGGTAAAGGTGGCAAATACCCGCCCCTGTAATATGGCAAATTCACTGGGTGACAGCAGGCGCTGCATCAGGCTGGATAAGCTACGAAATAACGTGCCGCAAACCAAGCCAATGAGTAACACTTTATGCAGATTGATCCCCACGCCAGTCAACAACCAGCGGTAAAGAACGACCGAGAACAAGAGCAGTAATGCCGATTCGCAGAGGAACTTACCGGTCACCCCTAACACTCTGAAGCCATTGGCATCGACAAAGAATATCAGCATCGTTTGGATGAGGATAAACAGCGCCTCAAGCCCCATGACGGACGGCGTTAAAATGCGATTATTGGTGACGGTTTGGAATAATACCGTCGCAATGCCCGCGGCAAACGCCACTAATAACATGGTGGCTAAAATCAAGCCGCGGTGAACCAGAATATATTGAATATTCCCCTTCAGATTAATCGTCATGAAGATGATGATAGCCACGAGGGCAATCATGCTCATTAACAAGAGTCTTTTTGCCGGTGAGCTTAGCACCTTGTTATTCGCCTGAAGCGGGCTTTCTTTTACGGCATACTCACGCGCTTGCATGGCGCTTTGTCCTCACGATTAATAACAGGAAAACAAGTGCGCCAATGGCCCCTAAAATAACGCTAGCAGGTATTTCAAATGGGTAGCTGATTAACCGGCCGATAATGTCACACAGAACAACCAATCCTCCGCCACACAATGCCACCCAAGGGATAGTCCGGCGTAAGTTATCGCCCATCGCCATGCTGACAATATTGGGCACAATCAACCCCAGAAACGGCAATACACCAATGACCACCACTACCACACCACTGGTGATAGCAATAATGGACATCCCGATCAACATCACGCGTTGATAATTCAAACCAACGTTGACTGAAAAATCTCGCCCCATCCCCGCCACCGTAAAGCGATCGGCAATTAGGCAGGAAATGAGCGTTAATGCCCCCACGATCCACAGCAACTCATAGCGGCCTTGCAGTACGCCAGAGAAATCACCTGACTCCCAGCTACCGAGCGATTGTAAAAGCTCAAACTCCATCGCCAAGAACGTCGTGACCGCACTAAATACCGCGCCCAGCATAATACCGGTTAGCGGCACCATCAGAGCTGACTTCATTCTCATGCGCGCCAGCAGCAGCATAAACAGTGCCGTGCCCCCCATCGCAAAGACAGTGGCAACCAGCATCTTAACGATAACCGGTGCAGATGGGCTGTACACCATAACCAACAATAAGCCAAGGCTGGCGGATTGGGTGGTACCAGCAATCGAGGGTTCGACGAAACGGTTTTGCGTCAACATCTGCATAATCAGACCGGCGACACTCATCGCACTCCCTGCCAGCACCAATGCCAAGGTTCGCGGCACACGGCTAAGCAGGAAAATGTCGCGCATATCGGGATCAGACCAGACATCGGCGAAGGTGACGTGACCGGCACCGATAAACAAACTACAGATCATCAGGCCCAGTAAAATCACCAGGCCTGCGATAAAGCTAAGATTTTTCATCAGTGCTCATTACTGCGCAGAGGCTTGTTTATCCAATACCGCACTGATTTTATCCATCAGCTGCGTATAGCTTTGTATACCACCGGCAATGTAAAGCGAGGCTGAATCAAGATAGACGATATGGTTATTTTGCCATGCTTTAGTTTTATTAATCAGCGCATTATCAAGCACTTGTTGCGCAGATTGCCCTTCAGTACGGCCAATCGCATTATCGCGATCCAGTACAAACAGCCAATCAGGATTCGCATTGAGAATGAACTCAGAGGTCACCACATTCCCATGGCTGCCGGTTTCTGCAAAGGTGGCGGCAGGTTTGAAACCTAGCTCGTCAAAAACAAAGCCAAAACGGGAACCTGGGGTATAGGCTGAAATTTTGCCACCACTCACCATCAGTACCATCGCAGTACCGGCATTTGCTGATTTTTGCTTGATGCTATCAATCTGGTTGGTGAACTTGCTCAGCAACGCTTTTGCCTCGTACTCTTTACCAAAGATGGACGCTAATTGTTCAGTGCGGTGACTCAGGCTTTGGGTAAAGTTTTTGGTATCGATATCCAGTGCAATCGTCGGTGCGATAGCACTGAGCTTGTCGTAAGCATCTTGAGCACGGCCGCCCGCGATAATCAGGTCAGGTTTCGCCTCGCTCAGGGCTTCATAGTTGGGTTCAAACAGCGTGCCTGCATTCAGATATTCAGGCCCACTGTATTTAGATAAAAAGGCAGGGAGATGCGTACTGGTCTGCGGCACACCGGCCACTTTAATATTCAGGGCATCAGCGGTATCTAACACCGAAGGGTTCAAAATGATGACTTTCTGCGGGTTTTGCGGAACCAGCGTTGTCCCTTGCGCATGTTCAATACTGATTTTCGCTGTTGCATCAGTGGTTGCCGATGAATCATCACAACCGGTCATTGCCACCGTTGCAGCCAATACAGATGAAAATAGAGCCAGACGTAATCGCATTTTCTCTCCTGAAAAGTAGGGATTTAAATATCCTTGAGTGCTAACGCTAATGATTTGCATTACTAATGTCGGAATAATACCTATCTCTGCCAGTGATGAACAGGTTAAAAAGCCACTTTAATCCGAGTTCCACACCTCCCATGCAAGTGCCATCTAGTTTCATGACAGTTTTGTGAACAATAGCTAAAGATTTAATAATTAGATTGACCTATCTACGCGGGTAGATACACTAAAAGGGAAGGATAATATTAATGTTTGCTAATGTTTTATTCATATTCGTTCAGCTAACTGACATTTAAGCTGAATGTAAAACCAACAAGCAGACATTCATGCGTGAACATGATGCTTCAACACCAGGGGAACCTTTTTAATGACTTCACTCAATAGCTCGGTAGCAGACAATGCTCCATCAGAGAGCATGGCTGCAGAAGAGCGTTTGGCTACGCCCGAAGGTCGCAAAGACTTTTGGCGCGCAACCTTTTCATGCTGGCTGGGTACCGCCATGGAGTATGCAGACTTTGCACTCTATGGCTTAGCGGCCGGCATCATATTTGGTGACGTCTTCTTCCCTGAAGCAACACCTGCAATCGCTTTATTATCTAGCTTTGCGACCTATTCTGTCGGCTTTATTGCTCGCCCCATTGGCGCACTATTGTTCGGCAGATTAGGTGACCGCAAGGGCCGTAAAGTGGTGATGATTACCACCATCACCTTGATGGGCGCCTCCACTACGCTCATCGGCTTAATTCCAAGTTATGCGTCAATTGGCTTATGGGCCCCCGCCTGTTTGGCCTTTTTACGCTTTATGCAAGGGCTGGGGGCTGGCGCTGAACTGTCCGGCGGTGCCGTGATGTTAGGCGAATATGCACCAGCAAAAAGGCGTGGTTTGGTTTCATCCATTATCGCGCTTGGCTCCAACAGCGGCACATTGCTGGCGGCCTTGGTTTGGTTGTTAGTGTTGCAGATGGACAAACAGAGCTTGCTTGATTGGGGCTGGCGTATTCCTTTCCTCTCCAGCATCTTAATTGCCGGTGCCGCATTATTGATTCGCCGCCATATGCGTGAAACCCCCGTGTTTGAGCGCCAAAAATTAGTGCTGGAACAACAGCGCCAACAAGCATTGGCGTTGGGACGTGAACACGTCGCAGAACGGGATAACCGCACTTTCTGGCAACGTAGCAAATCGTTCTGGATCATGGTTGGCTTGCGTATCGGCGAGAACGGTCCTTCTTATCTGGCTCAGGGCTTTATGATTGGTTATGTCGCCAAAGTGCTGATGGTGGATAAGTCAGTGCCGACCATGGCCGTGTTTATCGCTTCCTGCCTCGGCTTCTTGATTATTCCTCTGGCAGGTTATCTATCGGATCGCTTTGGTCGCCGAATCACTTATCGCTGGTTCTGCCTGCTATTGATGCTCTATGCCTTCCCTGCATTTATGCTGCTCGAAACCCGTGAGCCGATTATCGTGATAGGTACCATCATTGTCGGTATGGGGTTGGCCTCGCTCGGCATCTTCGGCGTGCAAGCCGCATGGGGCGTTGAAATGTTTGGTGTGACTAACCGCTACACCAAAATGGCCGTCGCGAAAGAAGTGGGATCGATTCTGTCCGGTGGTACTGCGCCGATGATAGCAGCAGCGATGTTGACGCTCACCGGCCACTGGTGGCCAATTGCACTTTATTTTGCCGTGATGGCGGGGATTGGCTTTGTGACCACCTTCTTTGCCCCCGAAACGCGCGGGCGAGACCTCAATTTACCGGAAGATGCTATTTAAGCGCTGTTTCGGTGAGTCCAAAGTATCAGCCTCAATGAGGTTGATGACAAACCTCACCGAATCTATCTTGCAAGGTGAGGATAGGCAGAAGAGTAAAGCGTCCGCGCCAGGGATGGCGCGGTTCGAGCCATCAGGGATGATTTTACAGTGTCTTTACGATCTGCCTATTCTCACCGTAGCAGGCACTTTGTCAGCCGTCTGGTGAGCCTCAATGAGGCTCATTCATCCCGATAAGCCTATACTCATCAGTATAGTCAGTCGTTAACCCACTTGAAGCATGGCACGTATAGCGATTTAAACACTTGTTATTTATGGTAATGTAGCTTCGCCCCCCATCTGACTGGGGATTTTCATTTGGATAACTCTATCAGGGATGTTTGGCCGCTGTTTTCAGATTAAGTAGGTAATTTTGTTCAACCCTCAATCTCCTCGTGTAACACGTTCTGATGTGGCCCGAGAAGCTGGCACCTCGGTGGCGGTGGTGAGTTACGTCATCAATAACGGTCCGCGCCCAGTGGCTGAAGCTACTAAGCAAAGGGTGCTGGATGCCATCAAGAAAACCGGTTATCGCCCTAATGGTATTGCTCGAGCTTTGGCCTCCGGTACCACAAGAACTTATGGTTTGGTGGTCCCCAACATTTCCAACCCCTTTATTTCTTCCATGGCGCATGCATTACAACGTGAAGCCTTTACCACGGGGCAAGTGCTGTTACTGGGTGATGCGGGTGATTCTCGTCAACGTGAATTCGAACTTATCAATAATCTGTTGCATCGTCAGGTCGATGGTTTGCTGTATACCAGTGTCGATCGCCATCCGTATATCGAGTTAATTCAGGCCTCCGGCACACCCTTTGTGATGCTTGATAGCGTCGATCCGTCGCAGCAAGTTTGCGCCATTCGGGTCGATGAACGAGGCGCGGCGTTCCAAGCGACCCAACATCTGATTGAACATGGGCACCGAGATATCGCCATTATTTGTGGCCCGCTGGATATGCTGAACACTCAAGATAGGGTGAATGGTTGGCGCGATGCCTTACTGCAAGCAGGGTTAACCGTGCGTGATGAGTGGATTTTCTCCACCCCCTATACCCGCCCTGGCGGTTATCAGGCCGCACAACAGATGCTCAAAGGGCGATTACCGCAAGCAGTTTTTGCCACTAATGAATTACAGGCGTTTGGCTGTTTGCGGGCGATGGCAGAACACCATCTGACCGCGCCCAAAGATCTGGCGCTTATCTGCTTTAACGGCACGATAGAATCAGAATTTAACGTCCCCTCATTGACGACGGTACGTCAACCGGTGGATGTGATGGCGAAAACCGCCATTGAAATGCTGAAAAACTGGACCGGTGAACCGACGATTCGCGAATTTAATTTTTCGCTACAAATCGGTGAATCCTGCGGTTGTTCCAGCAGTAAAAAAAGTTATTTACCTACATAAAAAGATAAAAAAATGCGTTTAATTATTGATTGTGACCCAGGAAATGGCGTGCCCGGCGCCAATGTCGATGACGGTTTAGCGCTCGCGCTGGCCATTGCATCTGTAGAAATAGACTTAGAATTGATCACCATCGTGGCGGGGAATACCCCCAGTGAAGTGGGGTATTCTGTTGCTCATGACTTAGTGACCCGTTTGGGATTGAATATCCCCATCATACGAGGTGCCTCTCAGGCGCTGGTGGAGCCTGCCGCCCCTTGGCGTGACAAGCTCGATAATGGTGTCACTAAACATGGATTAACGGCGCTTTGGCAGCAAACCGCGCGCCCACCTGCCGTCGAGTCCAGTGCACCCTTGGCCGCCCATGCCATCGGTGAATTGATCTGCAATAACCCCGGTGAGATAACATTGGTGGCGATAGGCCCGCTGACCAACATCGCCCACGCGATGCAGCTTTATCCACAAATGGCTGCCTCTGTGGCGGAAATTGCGATCATGGGCGGCGTATTTCATGTTGATGGCTACTTGAAAGACACCAACTTTGGCCTCGATCCTGAAGCGGCCCATAGGGTGCTGACCAGTGGTGCCAACATTACGCTTGCCCCGCTGGATGTCACCACTCAGACCCAACTGCTGCATCAAGATTTAGATAAGATCGCGCAAATTGACTCACCGTTAAGCCGTTATCTGGTGGAGACCATGCGCCCTTGGATCAGCTATTCGATGCAAACAAGGCAGCTCCCAGGTTGTTGGGTGCATGATGCACTGGTAGTCGCTTGGCTACTCGATAAAAGCATCGCTACCACCACCCGTGACTACCTTGATGTGGCACTGGAAGGCGCATTAACACGTGGTATGACATTGCGCTTTAGCCCTGAAAATCTGCGGTTAGATGTGGGCGTGCCGCTCCCTCGGGGCAAACCGGCTACAATACTGCAAACGGTGGATAATAAAAAACTGTTGGATACCTTGTACCAACGCCTAAGTGGTTATCCTTAGTCTGGTTGAGTGCCTGTTAGGCAGGTGTCGACTATCATCTCTATCCCTCTTGGGGCTTTCCTATGCTAGGGCAGCCCCGCTTAAATAGGATCTAACCTAAATTTTGTATGGCCCAAGTGCCTTACCCTAACTGAGATTAATTATGCTGACTCTGCTTCACTTACTCTCTTCTGTTGCGCTGCTGGTCTGGGGGACACACATTGTCCGAACCGGCATCATGCGGGTTTATGGCGCGGATCTGCGCCGAGTTCTGAGTGCCAGTATTCAGAAGAAACCCACGGCGTTTATTGCGGGAATTGGTGTCACGGCATTGGTGCAAAGCAGTAATGCCACAGCATTGCTGGTGATCTCTTTTGTCTCGCAGGGGCTGATTTCACTGACGCCAGCACTGGTGATCATGTTAGGCGCGGACGTCGGCACCGCACTGATGGCGCGGGTGCTAACCTTTGATCTCTCTTGGCTGTCACCCTTACTGATTTTGATCGGGGTCATTATCTTCCTCGGGCAGCGAAAAACCCGTGTGGGTCAGATGGGCCGCGTGGGGATTGGCCTTGGGTTGATTATTCTGGCGCTGCAACTGATTGTTACCGCCGCAGGGCCGATTACCCAAGCTACCGCCGTACAGGCTATTTTCTCTTCTCTGACCGGTGATGCCATTTTGGCATTATTGATTGGCGCACTGTTCGCCATGATCAGTTATTCCAGTCTCGCCGCTGTGCTATTGACCGCCACACTGGCCGCCACTGGCTTAGTGCCACTGAATATCGCCCTGAGCATCGTGATTGGCTCGAATCTCGGCAGCGGTTTACTGGCGCTGATCAGCAGCCGTGGGCAAAATGCCATTTCGCGGCAAGTGGTGTTAGGCAGCTTATTATTTAAAGTCATCGGCTGCATTTTGGTGCTGCCTTGGGTGAATACACTCGCGCAACGACTGATCGGCTTTAACCTTCCGGCTGCCGAGGTGGTCATTTACTTCCACGTATTCTATAACCTGCTGCGCTGCTTGCTGATGCTGCCGCTAGTGGAGGTCATGGCGCGTATCTGTAGTCGGTTAGTCACCGATGCACCCAATACCACCCTGCCAACTGCGCCGCGCTATCTGGATATTACCGCCATCGATACGCCATCACTGGCGCTCGCGAATGCAGTGCGGGAAACCCTACGTATGGGGGATGTGCTGGAGCAAATGCTGTTTCGCTTTAAAGAAGTGCTCGAGGGCAACAAGCAGCAGAAACATGAAGTCAGCTTGCTGGAAGATGAAGTGGACATGTTGTATAGCGCCATTAAGTTATATTTGGCGCAAATTCAGCAAGATGAATTGGGTGAGATTGACTCACGCCGCTGGGCTGAAATCATTGATACCGCCATCAATCTCCAACAAGCAGGCGAGATTATTAGCCGTATGGCCGCTGATGTAGCGGCTAAATCACTCAATGCGCGCAAACCATTTTCCTCTGAAGGGTTTGAGGAGCTCAATACTCTGCATGCCCGCTTGGTCACTAATTTGGATTTAGGCATGTCGGTGTTTTTATCGCGAGATATCAATAACGCCAAACGTCTACGTCGCGCCAAGCATCGCTTCCGCTTGCTGAACCGCCGCTACTCCCATGCTCACGTTGATCGCCTCCATCAACAAAACGTGCTGAGCATCGAAACCAGTAGTCTGCATATGGGGCTATTAGGGGACATGAAACGCTTGAACTCACTGTTCTGTTCCACCGCCTACCATGTGTTGGAAGTGCAGGAAGAGTCACTGGATTAACACGCGTCCTCACCATAAAAAACGGCACATACCGAATGATATGTGCCGTTATTGGATTAACCCCGACTGAACTCAGTTAGAAGTGATATTTAACGCCTAAGGTGATACTACTGTCGCTGTAGCCATTGTTACCCACTTGCTGGCCAACATTCCCCCACAGATTCAGCTTGTTATTGATTTGGCCTTCAACCCCGACTTTCAGTTCCGCCACATTGCCTGCACCCGCTTGTTTCACGGTCATGCCATCCAGTGTGGTGCCGAAATCTTTGGTGTTATGGATCCAATTGGCTTCAACATACGGCTTAAAGGTCGGTGTGCTACCTTTATCCTCCTTCGGTATTGGGCTGATAAATGCCTTCACACCCAAGCGCGTTTGGATATTGTTATTCCCCTCACCCGTCACCACGGTACCGTTCGTTTCAGTATGAGAATCCGCTTTTACCCCCATCCAGACCATTTGGGCTTTTGGCTGAATGAAGTAATTTTGGTGCTCACTTTGGCCAACCTGGAAGGTATAACCACTTTCAACCGAGGCGCTGAAGCCTTTTGAATCATACTTCTCAGTCGTTAAGCCCTCGCCACTGACTTCATTATTAAACCAGCTATATTGCAGCCAAGAATCGACGTAAACACCGGTCGCTTCCCGCCCTTGCTCGAACCAAGTTCCATAGACACCGAGGCTGTAACCATTGGCCGAACCGGTAGAGCGATAACCTGTTCCTTGTGCCACCGAAGAGCTGCTGCTGTTGGCATAACCGGCCATCACCCCAACACGCCAGAGATCCTGCGTATTACGGCTCCATTGCGCCACATCACCACCCAACTGCATGACATAACGGTTATCCTGCGTTTTCAGCTCACCACTGTCATCACGAGAGCGATTATGGCTGCCTTCATTGCGTAACCACAGACTGGTGCTTTTCTCTTCACCGGTAAAGATATCGGTATAAAGCGTCTCACCGGCGCGATCCGCCAGACTGCTGACAAACATCGAATTCGCTGCGGCGAGATTCGCGGTATAACTTGCCGGTTCAGGGCGACGATCATCGGCTTGAGTGCGTAAATACCAGTCACCATCCGCCGGTGAACTCACACCGCCTTGATACAGGAAGTACTCATATGCGCCGGCAACGGCACGGCCATTAAGGGTAAATTGCCCCGCAGAATCGCCACCGACATCAATGATTTTGATGCCCTCAGAGGTTCGCGCGCCGTTCCCGCCAACATTGTTCACCGTGACAAAACTTTGCCCAGCCGTATTACCGGTAATGACCAATCTGTCGGTAATAGAAGCGTCGCCGGCCAAAATGGTGTTAAAGACCACCGTGCCATTGTCGCCGGTATAATTACCGTCAATGGTGAACGTCCCGAAATCACCGCCTGTTAATGCATTTGGCATAATCAGATTGCCACGGTTCTCGACGTTCCCGGTCACTTGACCATAGCCACCTAATGAACCCGTGGACGTGATCAGGACATCACTGACCAGATTAGCCACATTCGACGCCAATGTGACCACCAGTGAACGCGCTAAGGGTGACTCATTCACCGACAAGGTCGAGATGGCTGCTGAGCTGCCCAGTTGCAATAAGCCGTCTTCAATCGTCGTCAAGCCAGCGCTGACCGTACCACTGTCGATTTTCACTGTGCCGCTGCCACGTTTAACCAAGGTGCCACTTCCGCTGATACTGTTGGTTAAATCCCAAACGGATGCCGTATCCAAAATCAGCTCACCGCTGTTAGCAATACTGCTTCCCCCCAGATTTCCTGCATTGTAGGCCGTCAACGCCGTACCCGCATCCGTGGTGAATAGGCCCGTGTAGCCGCTATTATCGGCGGCCAACTGGACATTGGCACTGTTAGTGAGTTGTACGTTGCCGCTACCGGCCAACGAGTTCTGCAACATCCCGCTGGTATTATCCAGATTCAGCAGGCCATTATTGGTTATGGCCCCCGAGCCGAGCCCTTGAACCTGATACAGATGAGCTGTCGCGCCACTGGCAATATCAGTACTACCGGTAAAGCCGCTATTCCCTTGCGTAATGGCCAGTGTACCGCCCATTAGACTCAACTCACCACTGCCGCTCAAAGCACCATCAACCTGACCACCGTTAGTGACGGTTAAATTGCCGCTATTGAAATTCAGTGTACTGCCCGTTTCAGTGGTTAACTGGCCGACGGTTTGTTGAACGCCATTGAGATCCACCGTCGTTGCCGTGCTCATCGCCAGTAGAGACGTTTGTCCCAGCGCTGAATTGGCATCTAGGCGTAAATTGCCTGAACGTACCCATGTCGCGCCGGTATAACTGTTGGTCGAGTTAGAGAGCGATGCCGTGCTACCGTCATTGGCTGAAACGAAAGCCAGATCGCCGCTGCCGGTTATTTGGGAAGAGATATCATTTGACTGCGTACCATTATTGGCCAAGGTTGCCGTCAATATCAGCGCATCATTGCCTGTACTCAGCAGTTCTAATGCGGTCAGGCCATAATTGACATACAGTCCATCAAAGTTTTTCCCCGTGGTCAGGCCGTAATTGAACGAGCCAAGTGCCGCAGGTGATAACGCCCCTGGGTTTGAAACCGACTGATAGACGGTGGTGCTTAACGGATCACCCAATGCATTGGATAACGTCAATTCCCTCCCGGTACCGGTTGCTGCACCGCTTGCCAGACTGACGATGATCTCGCCGTCATCCAGCTCCATGACCGTCCAACCGGTTAGGTCCGGTGTCACATTGGTCGGTAAATTAACGCGGATTTCCCCGCCCGTGGTCGTGTCGATACCACTTGTCGCTAGGGTTCCCTCAGAAGTAATAACCCTTGCATTATCCACCAGATGATTAAATAGCAGCGTGCCACCATTGGTGACTAAGCGACCGATATTCTGTACCCCGTCCGCCACGGAGGCCAAACTACCGCTGGATAATGTCAGCGTGGCGTTCGTCAGCGCCGTTGTATTTAAGCCATCGATATTGAAGGTGGTATTCGTCAGATTAACGATACCGCTGAACGCGCCGCCCACCGCAGCACCGAAGTCAAATACCGTGCTGGCATCATTCTTCGCCACATTCAATGTGCCGTTGCCGGTCAGGATCTGGTTAAACAGCGCGATATCGTCCAGATTCAAAGTCGCATTGGTGATATCCACCGCCACATCGCTTCCCAGTCCGTTGCTGCTGGTCAAAGTAGCATTGCTGCTGTCAGTGACCTGCAAGGTACCCAGACCAGCAACCGTATTGGCGAAGGTGCCGCTAAAGCCGCTCAGCGCCAACATATCCTGCGCGCCTGCCAGTGCGATATTGGCTGAAGCCCCCAGATTATTGGTCGAGGCCACCGTCAGCTTGCTGTTCCCCGCCAAGGCATACTGACCAGCGAAGCCGCTATTGGTGCCGGTTAACGACATATTCGCACCATTGGTAATATCAACGGTGGAGTTCGCCACGCCGCTCAGGGCATTGGCGATGGCACCGCTCAGGCCATTGAGCACCAGATGCGAAGTAGCGGTGTCCAGATTCACGGTAGCAGTTGAAGCGCCGAGATTACTGGCTTGCGTGACCGTCAATGCCCCTGTGGCACCAATATGATGAGCGCCACTAAAGCTGTTGGTTCCGGTCAACGTGACGGCTGCATTAGTATTGATATCGCCAGTGCCACTCAGCACATTCGCCAAGGCGGCATTCGCGCCATTCAGATTCAGATCACCCAGCACATTAATGGCACTGCTGCCCAATGTCCCTGCACCGTTCAAGGTGGCAGAGGCACCCGACGCAATCAGCGTTTGGCCGCTTAAGCCGCTGTTCGCGCCACTGACCGCCAAATCACCGCCATTGATGTTCAGCGTACCGGCACCAGTTAAGCCGCCGGTGGCGCTAGAGGTCCCGCCCGCTGCCAGATTCAGCGTCCCGCCGGCGATATTTAGCGTGTTACTGTTGGTCAGCGCACCCGTGCTGTTCAGTACCCCGCCCGAGCCTAAGGTCACGGTTCCGGCATTGGTGATGGCACCGACCGTTTGCGTATGACCGTTGATATTGGCGCTGGCACCGCTGGCGATATCCAGCAATGACGTCGCGCCGAAGGCACCATTTGCCCCCAGAATCAGCTCACCGGCATTGACCGTGGTTTTACCCTGATAGCTGTTACTGCCATTTGCCAGCGTTAACGCCCCATTAGTGGCATCAATTTGCAAACCGCCCACACCGGAAACCAGTGCATTCAAGGTCTTATTCGAGGACGCGCTGCTGTCTGTTGCCAGTAACAAAGCATCAGCATCGTCGGTTAACAGCGCCAGTGCGCTCAGGCTGTAATTGACATACAGACCATGACTACTGCCGTTACTGCTGGTCAGGCCATAATTATGGGTCGCATTCGCTACCGCCGTGCCGCCCTGCAAGATGGAAGAGATCACGCCTTGCGCACCAGAGGTGACCGAGGTGCCGTTGATCATCAGATCCAGCCCGCTCACATCACCGGTCACGCTAGTGGCGTTGATCAACGCCAGCATGATATCGCCCCTATCCTGATCGAGCAGCGACACATTCGGCGCGATAACCGGGTTTTGGTTCGTCCAACTGTCGGTACCCGTGACACTGACCGTGCCGCTGTTCAGCGCCAAGTCTGTCGCCGTCACCACGCCGCTAGCCTCGGATTGTGGCGCTGCGCCGTCAAAGATCAGGGTACCGCCGCTCAGATCTAACCCGTGCACCGTGCGATCAGTGGTGCCGACGGTAGTGACGTTGTTCGCGGAGAGCTTCAGCGTGGCATTCGCCAGTGCGGCGCTGTTGTCAGCGCTTAAAGCAAAAATAGAGTTGGTCAGATTAACAATACCGCTGAACGCGCCGCCCACCGCAGTGCCGAAGTTAAATGCCGTGCTGGCATCGTTCTTCGCCACATTCAATGTGCCGTTGCCGGTCAGGGTCTGGTTAAACAGCGCGATATCGTCCAGATTCAAAGTCGCATTGGTGATATCCACCGCCACATCGCTTCCCAGTCCGTTGCTGCTGGTCAAAGTAGCATTGCTGCTGTCAGTGACCTGCAAGGTACCCAGACCAGCAACCGTATTGGCGAAGGTGCCGCTAAAGCCGCTCAGCGCCAACATATCCTGCGCGCCTGCCAGTGCGATATTGGCTGACGCCCCCAGATTATTGGTCGAGGCCACCGTCAGCTTGCTGTTACCCGCCAAGGCATACTGGCCGAGGAACGCGCTGTTCGTACCAGTTAACGACATATCTGCGCCATTGGTGATATCAACGGTGGAGTTCGCCACGCCGCTCAGGGCATTGGCGATGGCACCGCTCAGGCCATTGAGCACCAGATGCGAAGTAGCGGTGTCCAGATTCACCGTCGCGGTTGAAGCGCCGAGATTACTGGCTTGCGTGACCGTTAATGCCCCAGCCGACCCGATATGATGAGCGCCACTAAAGCTGTTGGTTCCGGTCAGCGTGACTGCTGCATTAGTATTGATATCGCCAGTGCCGCTCAGCACATTCGCCAAGGCGGCATTCGCGCCGTTCAGATTCAGATCACCCAGCACATTAATGGCACTGCTGCCCAATGTCCCTGCACCGTTCAAGGTGGCAGAGGCAACCGCTGCAATCAGCGTTTGGCCGCTTAAGCCGCTGTTCGCGCCACTGACCGCCAAATCACCGCCATTGATGTTCAGCGTACCGGCACCAGTTAAGCCGCCGGTGGCGCTAGAAGTGCCGCCCGCAGCCAAGTTCAGCGTGCCGCCGGCGAGATTTAGCGTGTTACTGTTGGTCAGCGCACCCGTGCTGTTCAGTACCCCGCCGGTGCCTAACGTCACTGTACCGGCGTTGGTCAGTGCGCCTACTGTCTGAGTGTGGCCGTTGATATTGGCGCTGGCACCGCTGGCGATATCCAGTAATGACGTCGCGCCGAAGGCCCCATTTGCCCCCAGAATCAGCTCACCGGCATTGACCGTGGTTTTGCCCTGATAGCTGTTACTGCCGTTTGCCAGCGTTAACGCCCCATTAGTGGCATCAATTTGCAAACCGCCCACACCGGAAACCAGTGCATTCAAGGTCTTATTCGAGGACGCGCTGCTGTCTGTTGCCAGTAACAAAGCATCGGCATCGTCAGTTAACAGCGCCAGTGCGCTCAGGCTGTAATTGACATACAGGCCCGTGCCGCCGCTGCCGTTACTGCTGGTCAGGCCATAATTATGGGTCGCATTCGCCACCGCCGTGCCGCCCTGCAAGATGGAAGAGATCACGCCTTGCGCACCAGAGGTGACCGAGGTGCCGTTGATCATCAGATCCAGCCCGCTCACATCACCGGTCACGCTAGTGGCGTTGATCAACGCCAGCATGATATCGCCCCGATCCTGATCGAGCAGCGACACATTCGGCGCGACAACCGGGTTTTGGTTCGTCCAACTGTCGGTACCCGTGACACTGACCGTGCCGCTGTTCAGCGCCAAGTCTGTCACCGTCACCACGCCGCTAGCCTCGGATTGTGGCGCAGCACCGTCAAAGATCAGGGTGCCGCCACTCAGATCTAACCCGTGCACCGTGCGATCAGTGGTGCCGACGGTGGTGACGTTGTTCGCGGAGAGCTTCAGCGTGGCATTCGCCAGTGCGGCGGTGTTGTCAGCGCTTAAAGCAAAAATAGAGTTGGTCAGGTTAACGATACCGCTGAACGCGCCGCCCACCGCAGTGCCGAAGTTAAATGCCGTGCTGGCATCGTTCTTCGCCACATTGAGTGTGCCGTTGCCGGTCAGCGCGTGATCAAACAGCGCGATATCAGCCAGATTCAAAGTCGCGTTCGCGATATCCACCGCCACATCACTTCCCAGTCCGTTGCTGCTGGTCAAAGTAGCATTGCTGCTGTCAGTGACCTGCAAGGTACCCAGACCAGTAACCGTATTGGCGAAGGTGCCGCTAAAACCGCTCAGCGCCAACATATCCTGCGCGCCTGCCAGTGCGATATTGGCTGAAGCCCCCAGATTATTGGTCGAGGCCACCGTCAGCTTGCTGTTCCCCGCCAAGGCATACTGACCAGCGAAGCCGCTATTGGTGCCGGTTAACGACACATTCGCACCATTGGTAATATCAACGGTGGAGTTCGCCACGCCGCTCAGGGCATTGGCGATGGCACCGCTCAGGCCATTGAGCACCAGATGCGAAGTAGCGGTGTCCAGATTCACGGTAGCAGTTGAAGCGCCAAGATTACCGGCTTGCGTGACCGTTAATGCCCCAGCCGACCCGATATGATGAGCGCCACTAAAGCTGTTGGTTCCGGTCAGCGTGACTGCTGCATTAGTATTGATATCGCCAGTGCCACTCAGCACATTCGCCAAGGCGGCATTAGCGCCATTTAGATTCAGGTCACCCAGCACATTAATGGCACTGCTGCCCAATGTCCCTGCACCGTTCAAGGTGGCAGAGGCACCCGACGCAATCAGCGTTTGGCCGCTTAAGCCACTGTTCGCGCCACTGACCGCCAAATCACCGCCGTTGATGTTCAGCGTACCGGCACCGGTTAAGCCGCCGGTGGCGCTAGAAGTGCCGCCCGCAGCCAAGTTCAGCGTGCCGCCGGCGAGATTTAGCGTGTTACTGTTGGTCAGCGCACCCGTGCTGTTCAGTACTCCGCCTGAGCCTAACGTCACGGCACCGGCGTTGGTCAGTGCGCCTACTGTCTGAGTGTGGCCGTTGAGATTAGTTTGGGTGTTTAACGCCGTATTTAAGGCTGAAGTCGCCCCCAGTGCATTATCACTCCCCAGATTCAAAATGCCGCCATTTACGGTGGTCGTGCCGGTGTAATCGTTAGTGGCATTGGTTAGCGTCAATTCGCTGTTATCCGCACCAATAATCAGGCTGCCCGCACCGGTCAATTTTGCCAGTAAGTTGTGATCGGCATTGACAGCGCCCGCAGATGTGAGGGTTAAACTTTGTCCAAGCAGTAATTCCAGTTCTGTCAGGGTTGATGCCACACTCAAGCCACTGCCTTCGCTGGTCAGCGCATAATCATACAGCGCCTGTGCTACCGTATTCCCGCCTTGAACAACACTTTCTTCGGCCCCATTCCCCAAGCTATTGCCCGCAAGATCCTGCAATGTGAGTCGTGCTAAATCAGTTGCCGACAGGGCATTGGTGCTGTTAATGAGTTGGGACGAACTGCCCGTATCTTGATCGAGTAAATTCCCGCCAGTACTCACCCCAGGAGCGACTTTAACCAC
Organism: Yersinia massiliensis; assembly: GCF_003048255.1. NCBI lineage: Bacteria > Pseudomonadati > Pseudomonadota > Gammaproteobacteria > Enterobacterales > Yersiniaceae > Yersinia > Yersinia massiliensis. The sequence goes on along the minus strand of NZ_CP028487.1, from coordinate 698,819 downwards.
ACTGTCATTGGTCACCGCCAGTGTGTCGGTCGTGATTGAACTCCCAGCCGCAAATTCAGTCGTTCCGCCATTAAGGGTGACGTTACCGATCGTTTGATTGCCCACACCAACCGCAACCGAGGTGTCTGTGGAGGCAATCAAGGTCGCATGATTTAATGCCCCGCTATTGGTACCACTGAGGTTAAAAGTGGCGTTTTGCATATTCACCGTACCGGCAAATGCTGTACCGGTATTACTGCCAAAATCAAAGGCGCTATTGACCGTATTCGCGATATTCAACGCGCCGGTGCCGGTCAATGCATTATTAGTCGCCGCCACTCCATTGAGATTGAATGTGCCATCGAGAGCAATCGCCGCCGTGCCTAACTGATTGCTATTGCTTGCCGTCAGGGTGCCGCTCTGTTTGACCTGCCAATCACCCGCAAAATTACTCGACTGGCTCAAGGCAACATTCGCACCGCTGTTGATGATGGCTGAACCATCACCTCCCGCGAGATGGCCTAATGACGCATTCAGCGTGCCATTGAATGCACTGCCAAACAGCAGATCGCTGGCGCCGTCAACAGTGATCACGCCGCTGCCGATGTTAGTGTCAGAGACAAGGGTAATCAGGCTGTTCGCCAGATTAATATTGGTAAAACCTTGCAGGGAAGTGTCTGCCGCCAAGGTGTCAGTTGACGCATTGAAATTGAGTGTATTGGTGCCAGTACCCGCATTCAGAGAACCTAAATAGGTACTGCCCACGGTCATATTATTGATGGTAAAAGTATCATCACCCACACCGGTGGTAATGGATGACACTTGAGCGCCATTCTGTATGGTGACGTTATTATTACCGGCCCCCAGATTAATCGCGCCATTGCTTTGCGAGGTACTACCAAGAACCAAGGTATCGTTACCGGCACCGGTGGTTAATGTGCCATTTAATATCGCATTATTATTAATGGTGTTCGCCGCTGTTCCGGCAAAGTTTACCGCACCATTAATGGTACCGTTGTTCGTCAGTGTCTTGGCGGTTGTCCCAGTGAAATTAATTGCCGTCGCCCCGGCGGCATTGATCTGAGCATCGGCACCGATGGTGGTGGTGGTTACGGCACCATCGGTCACCTGTAACCCTGTACCGCCGCTGTTGGTGACATTGATATGCAGATTCGAATCGGACAGGTCAACCCCGCCACCGGTGGCATTGATCCCCGTTCCCGCGCCAGACACATTGATATCTAACGCATCCGGATTTAACGCACTGACATCCGTATTCGCCGCAGTAATCCCGATCCCCGTCCCCGTGACATTGATCGTATTACGGCCATTAACCCCCTCTGCAAAGGTCAAACCGGCCAGACTGGTTAACCCCGTACCATTTGTCACGTTGAAGGTGACATGTCTCAGGGCCAGATTGATACCTGCCGCTTTGGCGAAAGCCGCCCCGGTACCGTTGAGATTTAAAATCAAATCCGTTAAGGCGTGATTACCACTTGTGCCCGCAAATGTCAGCCCAGTAGCAACGCCCGTCGTCGTAATGGTCCCACCGACCAAATTCAATAACGTATTCGACAGAACGTTAACGCCCGTTCCCGCACTGGCATTGATGGTACCGCCGGTATTATCCACGCTAATGGTTTGTGATGGGCCAGAAGTGGCACTTGAGGAGAGGGCAATCCCGGCAGTAGTGCTATTAATTGTGCCTTTGTTGGCGACATTGATGGTTGCGGTTCCGGTATTGGTTGCCGATATTCCCGTGGCGGCAGTAATGGTCCCTGTGGCTTTATTCTCCAACACGACATTCCCGCTGCCCGCATGGGAGGCTGAAATACCGGCTGTGGCGACATTCATGGCCGCGCCAGAACTGATATAGATCCCGCTGGTATTAGCCGCACCGGTTTTGGTGGCTAAAATCCCAGCCGCCGTGGTATTCAAAATAGAACCGGTCGCCAGATTGTAAATAACATCCGCCGTCCCAGTGGCGCCATTATTGATGCCCGCTGTATTCGTGGTCGCGTTATCGATGGCATTCCCAGCGATAACACCGCCACCGGTCGCCCGCGCCCGCAAAATTATTTTTGCGCCATCACCAAAACCGGTGCCTGAATTATAACTCCCAATGGTGATGCCTCGGTTATTCGTCGCGCCACTGAGAACGTTCTGATTGGCAATCAGTTCAAATGAGGCGTTATCGGCAAAATTATAGGCAAAAGCATAGGCCCCCGTATTCGTGATACTTGCTGCCGACCCCGTTCTATTGATGATGACATCAGCGCCACTGAGAAAATCCATGGTGGCGGTATTGACTGCCGCACCCGCATTTTGGAAAGAGATGCCGCCCCCTAAATGCGTGACATGAAATCGGCCGGTATACCTCACTTTGTTAACTTCGCCAATTTCCTGGTCTCTATCGTTAACAACCACATCTGACAGAATATTACCGAACGTTAAGATACTGTTGGTGGATGCGCCATTGGTATCCATAAAAGCAAGCTGGGACGTACCCAGAGTGCCGATATTGTCATAGATAACATTCACCGCCGTATTCACGCCAGTTAGGTAAACCATACTGTAATAGTTGGCCGTGGTGATTTTGGACATATTCTGAAGCGTTAATGTCCCAGTACCCGACGAAACCGCTAAGCCATTGACGACCGTATTGGCAACAGTCAAACCATATAAGCCATTGCCGTCAATCACGACATTATGACTCGCCATATTGACGGTGAGTACTTGAGTCAGTGCAATGTCCGCACCCAGAATAATTTTATCGTAAGTGCCGTTTGATAACGCGGTTAACAGGGCCGCTTGGGTTGTGACGGTGATATCGACAGCCTGTGCAGGATTAACGCCGAATAAACTAAAGCTGCCGATTGATAAAGCTAAAAGACTTTTTCTAAAGAGGTGACTTATACCATTTTTAGCAAGGGTATTTGACTGTGTATTACCGTTTAATGAGTGACCGACACTTTTGGCTTTAGCGGTGCGCTTTGCCAGTTCACCCACAACAATCCATATGTTTAGGACTGAATTCCAAATCACTTTAAAGAATTTATTCATATAGTTCCTTAACAAATAATAATTTGCTAAAAAAGAGGTCAGCAAAACCCAATCCTTTTACTTGGCAATAAAAGCGATGTCGTACCGAGCAATACAATCAAGTCAGGATTTAGTTTTTAAATAGGAGGGGCACTAAACACACGGAAAAGTCACAAACCAATAACAATTGGTTTATCAATTTCTATTGATAAACGAATAACTTAAGCCGATGAGTCTAGCCAACTTACATGAGTTTATTTATACGGCTGTTTTTATTTAAGAACAATATTCTGATTAAAAATAATTATTTTGATAAAGGGAAATTAATGAAAATTAAATTCTAATAATTAAATCAATAACCCGCATCTCAATCAGATAAAAACCATGCAGCGAATTAAATCACTGGTTATTTAATTTATTATAGTTTAAAAGGCTAATTTTAACATTTATGTAAACAGGAAAAATCGCACACTAAAATAATTAATTCCTACATTAAATAGGAAAATTCATATTAAACATTCACATAGTTACTCTGTCAGCAAAGTAAATGCTTCCCTCTAAATTAAAAAATGGTAAAGCGGCCATTCTTCGACATATTCTGAATATAGAATCGATAAATGGCAGGCAGTTTTGATAACTCACATCCTTTCTATTTCCTAAACAGTTAAATATATTTAACAGAGAAAAATGCCCCGATAACCATCAAATTAGGTTATTGGGGCATTTTTCATTTCGCGGGATAATCGCTTACGTATTTATTTTTGCAAATGTAGCGTGGTCATACAGGTTTGGCTCTCGGCTTGAGTGGCAAAAGGGGATACCGCTTTTAGCCCTTGATAGCTAACTTCAATGGTGCCTTCGATATTACGTGGCAACCAAACACCGATAAAACCATTGGAATAACTGGTGAGTTTATCCTGCACGATCACCTTCCCTGTGTTATCGGTAATTTTCACATCAAAGGTGGTCTCGGCCATTTCACCGCGACAGCCAGACAAACTGTGATTAAAACAGGGGTGAGTTTGATTCACGAAAGGGGCAAACGAGAGATAAAACTTATCACCCAGCGGGAAAGTGAATTGCTGTTGCCCATCAGATAATTTAAGTTCGGTACCTGTTACCGAAGCTGAATAAGGCAGAGGACGCGCTTGCTTTGACTGATCAATGGCATCAATCATCTGCTCAGTGGTTTTTCCTGCTAAACCCTGTTGTGCGAGGAACTCACGTTCTGCGCTGGAGGTCGATTGCGCGGCAGCGAAATGGCTAAAGGTGATAGCGGTTAAAGCAACAATAGCCAGTCGGGCGGCTTGGGCGAAGGTCTTTTTCACAGTCATGATGTCCTTTCGATAAGAGTAAAATAATGAGATGAAGGGGAATAATGACGCTTAATCTAAGCCCTCCCCTTAGGGGAGGGTCAAAGCTAGATTTGCATAGAAAGGTAAGTGATTGTATAGAAATGGTTTTTATTGATTTAAATCAAATTTCATCCGTGATATTCCGCACAGTTTGGGTTAATGAATATCCGGATGTTGAGCAATCAGATTTTTACGTTTTTTCTCTAACTCAGCGATTTGCTGATCAATATCTTCAATATTCTGCTCGATATGATCATGGTGTTCCTGCAAGATCTCTTTGGCTTCTGCTCTATCAGATGCCGCCGGAGTGGCACCTTTCAGCGGCTTATTGGCGGTTTCCTTCATAAATACCCCAGTCATTAATCCAATCAGTGCCACCACCATCAGGTAGTAAGCGGGCATATACAGATTCTGAGTGGTTTCAACCAACCAAGCCGCCGCGGTTGGCGTCAAACCTGCCACCAGCACTGAAATATTAAACGCAATGGCCAAAGCGCTATAGCGAATATGGGTTGGGAACATGGCCGGTAATATGGAAGCCATCACACCGGTGAAGCAATTAAGTAAAATCGCTAAAATCAGCAGACCACAAAATATCAAACCGATAATGCCGCTATTGATCAGGATAAAGCTGGGGATCGCGAGAATAAATAGCCCAACGCTACCCACGATAATAAAGGGTTTACGGCCATACCTGTCGCTCATTAACCCCATCACGGGTTGGACAAATAACATCCCGAGCATGATAGCGATAATAATTAATACGCCGTGATCTTCAGAATAATGCAGGCTATGGGAGAGATAGCTCGGCATATAAGTGAGTAGCATGTAATAAGTAACATTGGTCGCTATCACGATACCGACACAAATCGTCAGATTCCGCCATTGCTTGGTGAGAATCTCACGGAAAGACACTTTCGGCGGCTGCGCAATACTGTTACGCGAATCGCTGTCAATTTTATCCACATGCTGCTGAAAAGTTGGCGTTTCTTCCAAGGCATTACGCAGGTAAATACCAATCAGCCCTAATGGTGCTGCAATGAAGAAAGGTATCCGCCAGCCCCATTCTAGGAACTCAGTCTCGCCCACAATGCTGGAAATCAGCAGCACGACCCCTGCCCCTAACACAAAACCGGCAATGGAGCCGAAATCCAGCCAACTGCCGAGGAATCCTCGTTTTCTGTCCGGTGAGTATTCAGCCACAAAAATAGCGGCTCCCGTATACTCGCCCCCCACAGAGAAACCCTGCGCCAGTTTTGCCAATAACAGCAGTATCGGTGCCCAAATTCCGATCGAGGCATAGGAGGGAATCAAGCCGATACAGAAGGTACTGACTGACATAATAATGATGGTGATAGACAAGACTTTTTGTCGCCCATACTTATCACCCAATGCACCAAAGAATAGGCCACCAAGGGGACGAACCAAGAAAGGCACGGAGAACGTCGCCAGTGCGGCGATCATCTGGATACCCGGATCTGCGCCGGGGAAAAATACCTGTCCAAGGGCAAAGGCAACGAAACCGTAAACCCCGAAATCGAACCACTCCATGGCGTTACCCAACGCCGCAGCAGTAATCGCTTTCTTCAATTTGACGTCATCAATAATCGTAATATCGTTGATTTGCAGCGGTTGAACGCTCTTTTTTCTGAATCCCATTTTTCTTCCTTATTTACCCTGTAGTCCTAGGGACTAAAGCCAAACCCAATGAATGAGGGAAATACCCGTTAAGGGTTAAAAACTTTATGGTAGGTTGATAAGAATAGTTTTATTCGGGGCAGATGTGTAGGGTAAATTGATACCAATCATTAGATTGGCTAATTAGATAGCTCGCTATTTGGCGTGTAAATGGCGAAAAACAAGCAGCGCAGCCACTTGTTATCACTGGATTTTTAGATAAAGCTAGTTGTAAACACTGTTGTCAGATTTAATTCCATAAGCTGGGCTAATGCACCCATGCAATGCAGGGTTATCGCTTTCATCTTTGAGCTGTACCCCTGATAAACGCCGCTGGAAAGACTGCTCAAGCAGCCATGCCAATTTAAACGCTGCCTGCGGATAATCCAGCCCTTCTGGGCGAATATTAGAAATACAATTGCGCTCAGATTCCAAGCGCGTTGTATTCGGCCCCCATGTCATATAGATCCCGAGGCTATCCGGTGAAGACAGCCCCGGTCTTTCACCAATCAATATCGCCACAGCTTTAGCTTGCAGGCATTCACCCGCATCATCCCCTAGCGCCACTCGCGATTGATGTGCCAACACAACCGGTGCCAATGACAAACCAAGTGTGCGCAAGTAAGGCAACAGTTCGGCTATTAGTGGTACGGCTTGGCGATGGACGGCTTTGGATGACAATCCGTCGCCAATGACCAACAGCAGATCCGCTTGTTTATCAGGCCATGCGCTCAACTGCGCGTGACTTTGCGCGGATAATTTTCGTCCTAAATCTGGGCGGCGCAGATAAGTTGAACGATCCGGCGCCGCACTGTTAACCGTCAAGGTGTGCAACCCCAACGCAACCAGTGGGCCAGCAAGCTCTTCGCTCATAAAAGGTTGGTGGACGGCATCACGAGCTTGCGCATGTGCCAACCCAAATTTCAGCAATTCAGCGGTGGGCAAACTGTCCCCTGTGCGCCCGAGCGCGATACGTGCGGCGGTAAACTGCCGCAGAGCTTCCCACGGGTTACGATGGAGCAGGTCTATCTCACGGCGACTCATCAGAATACCTCCATATAGGGGAGCTGTTTCAGTAGCGGATGGTTAATCGCGGCATCCCGCAGTTGCCCCTGTGCATCCATGATATTCATCTTCTCCAGCCAGCGGCCAAACTCAGGCGCATGCTTCAAGCCCAGTAACTGGCGGATATAGAGCGCATCATGAAACGAGGTACTTTGATAATTGAGCATAATGTCGTCTGCCCCCGGAATACCCATCATAAATGTCAGCCCTGCCGCACCTAACAGAGTCAGCAAGGTGTCCATATCATCCTGATCGGCTTCTGCGTGGTTGGTGTAGCAAACATCGCACCCCAGTGGGACACCCAGCAATTTGCCGCAAAAATGATCCTCTAAACCGGCGCGGATAATCTGCTTGCCGTCATATAAATATTCCGGCCCGATAAAGCCCACCACGGTATTGGTTAACAACGGCGAGAAGCGGCGGGCAATCGCATAAGCGCGCGCTTCACAGGTCTGTTGGTCAACGCCAAAATGCGCATTACCGGAGAGGCAACTGCCCTGACCGGTTTCGAAATACATCACATTGTCGCCTAAGGTGCCGCGTTTAAGGCTCAATGCGGCGAGCTGCGCTTCTTCCAGTAACGCGAGGTTGATACCGAATCCGGCATTGGCCGCTTCACTGCCCGCAATGGACTGAAACACCAAATCGACCGGCGCGCCACGCTCAATCAATTTCAGGGTATTGGTGACATGCGTCAGGACACAGGATTGGGTGGGGATCTCAAAACGGCTGATCACATCGTCCAGCATGTAATTCAGTTTCTCCAGCAAGGGCAAGCTGTCACTGGCTGGATTGATACCAATAACCGCATCACCGCTGCCATACAGCAGACCATCTAACATACTGGCAGCGATACCGGGCAAACTGTCTGTGGGGTGATTAGGCTGTAGCCGCACGCTCAAATGACCGGGCAGGCCAATGGTGTTACGAAATTGGGTGACGACACGGCATTTTTTCGCCACCAGAATCAAATCCTGATGACGCATAATCTTGCTGACGGCTGCCGCCATTTCAGGGGTGATACCCGCACTCACTTGTGCCAACGTTGCGCTGTCCGTTCGCTCACTCAGCAGCCAATCACGAAAATCCCCGACGGTCAGATGGGCGATTGGCGCAAAAGCCTGCTCATCATGGCTATCAATAATCAGGCGCGTCACTTCATCCTGTTCATAGGGAATCAGCATTTGCTGTAAAAAGGTTTTGAGCGGCAAGTCGGCCAGCGCCATGCGGGCTGCCATACGTTCTTCCGCGGTTTGTGCCGCCACACCCGCTAGATAATCCCCCGAACGGGCGGGGGAGGCTTTCGCCATCAGATCCCGCAGGTCACTAAAGTGATAGCGGCGATAACTCAAAGTGGTCTGATACATAACACATCCCTTAGCTCAGCAGGCTGCCGGAGCAGCCTGAATCATCTATGACCTCTAGACCACGGTGGCGAGATTACTCCGCACCACTTAATTGTGGATCAAATGCCGCCGCCGCGCGTGAACGGTGAGTCAGGCGGAAATAAACGTATCCAGCAAACATCATGGCGGCGAAAATCAACGCCAGCACTGGGTTGTAATAGATCATCGCCACCAGACAGACCACGGCTAAAACCAATGCTAATGCAGGGGCAAACGGATAGAGCGGCGCGGAGAACGGACGTGATAAGCGTGGCTCTGTTTGTCTCAGCTTAAATAGCGATAGCATTGAGGTGATATACATCACTATGGCACCAAATACTGACATGGTGACAATATTTGCCGTGAGTGGCATACCGCCAATCACTATCAATGAGTCAGAGAAAATCGCCGCAATCCCCACGACACCACCGGCCAGAATCGCCAAATGTGGGGTCCGAAAACGCCGATGAACCTTCGCCAGTGGTTTAGGCAAATAGCCTGCGCGGGCCAAGGCAAAGATTTGGCGGGAATAACCCATGATGATGCCGTGGAAAGAGGCAATCAGGCCAAATAGCCCCAACCAGACCAACATGTGCAGCCAGCCGCTGTCACTACCGACAATAATTTTCATTGCCTGCGGCAGCGGATCGTTAATATTGGACAACGCAGTCCAATCACCAACACCACCGGCAAACACCATCACACCGAGCGCCAGTACCACCAATGTCAAAATGCCGCCAATAAAGGCGCGTGGGATGGTGCGCTGTGGATCTTTGGCTTCTTCCGCGGCCATTGATGCCCCTTCAATGGCGAGGAAGAACCAAATAGCAAAGGGTATCGCCGCAAAAATCCCGGATAAGGAACCGGCGCTAAAGGTATCAGACCCCGCCCAGCCGCCTTTCACAAAGTTGCTGACTTCAAAGCCCGGCGCGACCACGCCCATAAAGACCAGCAACTCAAAGATAGCCAATATCGTGACCAATAATTCAAAGGTCGCGGCAATGCTAACCCCCAGAATATTGAGCGACATAAACACCAGATATGCGCCAACAGCCACCCATTTAGGATCAATCGCGGGAAATTGAACATTGATATAGGCACCAATTGCCATCGCAATGGCTGGCGGTGCAAAGACAAACTCGATTAAGGTCGCAAAACCCGCGATAAACCCGCCCGTGGGGCCAAAGGCGCGGTGAGCATAAGCAAATGGCCCGCCAGCATGAGGAATAGAAGTGGTTAACTCAGTAAAACTAAAGATAAACGCAGCATACATTGCGGCTACGCCTAAGGCGGTAAACAGGAACCCCAAGGTTCCCGCCTGCGCCCAACCGTAGCTCCAACCAAAATACTCGCCGGAGATCACCAACCCGACGGCAATCCCCCATAACTGAAAACTGCCCAACGTACGTTTTAATTCCGGAGTGTGTTTCGCCTGTGACATACCTTATCCCTATCAAAGTCGTTTAACGGTAATCGTGCGGTCTAGGGGTAAAGCAATGTTTGTACCAAATGCTCGGAACGCGCTAAGGCGTGGATATATCCACATTTTTTGTAATGAGAAAGAGGAGATTGACGTAAACGAGGCACTGATAGCGCGCGTTTAGCGCACTTTTTAGCGGCAACTGCACGAAGATGCGGCAAGGGGAAGGGTGGGACGAATGACAAGAGCTGCTGGCGCATTTTGGGACAATGAGCGTAGGTGGGTAAAGGGGAGCCGGTGGGTAAAAAATAACAGGTAAAACTCAAGCGTCCGCGCCAAAGATGACGCGGACTGAGCTGTCTGAATTAATTATCCTGCTGTGGATCTTTCTCTGTAGGTGGTTTGCGCGTTTTAGTCCATTCCCGTAACCGCTGCACATGTAAGTACAGCGCAGGGATAAACAAAATCCCCACGGCAGTGGCCATAAACATGCCACCGAACACGGTAATACCGATAATCTGGCGGCTCATCGCCCCCGCACCGCTTGCAAAGACCAGCGGCATCACGCCAAGGATAAAGGAGATTGCCGTCATCATCACCGCACGGAAGCGCTGTTTAGCGCCATCTTGGGCCGCCTCAGCAATGCTAGCCCCCTCTTCTCGTCGTTGCTTAGAGAATTCGACAATTAAAATCGCATTCTTGGCTGCCAGCCCGATCAGGAGCACCAGCCCAATTTGTGCATAGACATCGTTGGCAAACCCCATGGCAGATAGCCCCGCCACCGCCCCGCCCACGGCAAAGACCACCGATAAAATAACCACCAGTGGAATGCTCCAGCTTTCATATTGGGCGACTAAAAACAGGTAAGCAAAGACCAGCGCTGCCAGATAAATCAACACTACCTGTCCGCCGGTTTGCTGCTCCTGCCAAGACATCCCACTCCAACTGTAGCTATAGCCTTGCGGTAAATTCTGCGCCAATAACGCTTCCATCGCCGCCATCGCTTGGCCCGAACTGACGCCGTCCGCCGCCGATCCGCTGACAGCGACCGAAGGGAACTGATTGAAATGACTGATAAATGGTGCACCAACGGAAGGCGTCAAAGTGACAAGATTCGCCAAACTGACCAATGCGCCGTTATCACTGCGCACGTTCAAGCTATTGATCTGCGCGGTGCGCTGACGGAAATCCATATCATTTTGCAACTGCACGCGGAACATGCGGTTATTGAGGGTAAAGTCACCGGCATTCATCCCGCCCAATGAGGTTTGCAGCGTTTGGAAGATACGGCTCACCGGCACTTGTAACAGCGCCGCGCGGTCACGATCAATGGTCAAACTGATCTCCGGTACCGAGGCGCTGAACGTGGTGAATACTCGACTCAGTTTCGGGTCCTGATTGGCGGCAAAAATAACCCCCTGACTGACCTGCGCCAGTTCTTGCGGCGATTGCCCCAGCAACGCCTGAATCCGTAAATCAAAGCCAGACGCACTGCCTAAACCGGCAATGGCAGGCGGGTTGAACGCCATGATCATCGCCGATGGAATAGCCGCTAAGTTAGCCTGAATACTGGCAAGCACGCGATCAATGTGCGGCCGCTGCCCCCAAGGTTTCAGCATCACAATGGCAAAACCGGCATTCGATGAGTTATTGCCGCTGAGCAAGCTGAAACCGGTGATTTTTATCACGTCCTCCACGGCATCATTAGCGGTCACCTGCTGGTACATCTGATCCATTACCGCTTGAGTGCGGTTTAGCGAGGCACCATCTGGCAGTTGTAAACTCACAAAGAAATAGCCCTGATCTTCTTCAGGTAGGAATGAGGTTGGCAGGCGGGTATAGCCCCACCATGTCGCCAATCCCACCAATAATAGCGCGGCAATACTGAACACCGCGCGGCGGCTAATACGCCCTGTCAACGAGACATAACCATCTCGGGCGCGATCTAACCCGCGGTTAATGCCGCCAAATACACCGGCGGTCGATAGGGTGCGTCGTTTGAGCAATACCGCACACAGTGCAGGGCTGAGCGTTAAGGCGTTAATACTGGAGAGAATGACCGCCGCCGACAGTGTCACCGCAAATTGCCGATACAGCTCACCAATGATGCCCGGCAAAATGGCGATGGGGACAAATACCGCCATCAACACCAGCGTGGTGGCAATAATCGGCCCCGCAATCTGGCTCATGGCCTGCTTGGTGGCTTGTGCTGGGGTCAGATTCGGATCATTCGACAACAACCGCTCCACGTTTTCTACCACCACAATGGCATCATCCACCACAATGGTTAACGCCAGAATAATGGCGAATAAACTGAGGGTATTGGCTGAATAACCAAAGGCATACAACACAGCAAAGGTGCCAAGTAAGGAGACAGGGATCGTCAACGCAACAATAAACGTCGCGCGCATACTCTGCAAAAATAGGTACACCACCGCCAACACCACAATCAGCGTTAAGGTCAGAGACAGGGCGATTTCATGCAGGGTTGCCGTCACCGGCAAGGTGGAGTCGTAGTTGATGTCATAGGCCAAGTCTGGCGGGAATGATGCCGACAAACGCGCCATCTCATCACGCACGCCATTCGCCACATTCAGCGCGTTAGCGCCCGGCACCGGATAAACCACTAAAAAGGCCGACTCTGTCTGGTTTTGTGCTGCACTCACTTGATAGTTCTGTGCGCCCAACGCCACGCGCGCGACATCCCCTAAGCGAATCATCCCGCCTTGAGGATTGCTGCGAATAATCACATTGGCAAATTCTTGCGGCTCTGTTAGCCGCCCTTGCCCGCTAATCGTCAGCGTCTGCTGTTGACCCGCCATCGACGGCGATGAACCTATCTGTCCCGCCGCAGCCTGCACGTTTTGTTGCTGTAAAGCAGCAATAATGTCCTGCACGCTGACATTCAGCGACTCCATACGTTGCGGATTCAGCCACACGCGCATACTGAAATCACGTGCGCCAAAGACCTGCACATCGCCAACACCATTAATACGCGCAATGGCATCACGTAACTGAATGCTGGTGTAGTTGCTGACAAACAGGGCGTCATGGGTCTGTTTCGGTGAAAAGACACTGACCCCCAACAGCAGATTTGAGGCCCGCTTGCGCACAGAAATGCCGTTTTCATTCACTTCCGCAGGCAGTTGGGCACTCACCTGAGAAATCCGGTTTTGTACCTCCACCGCCGCCATATCGGGGTCAGTGCCACTGGCAAACGTAATATTGAGCTGATAACTGCCGTTATTGGCGCTGGTAGACTCCATATACAGCATGTTGCTGACGCCATTGACCTGAGCTTCCAACGGGGAGGCAATGGCTTGGGCAACATCACGGGCGCTCGCACCCGGATAGACCGCACTGACAGACACCGCTGGCGGGGTGATATCAGGGTATTGCTCAACGGGGATCACATACAGTGACACCCAACCGACCAGCGTGATCACCAGTGCAATAACAATGGCGAACTTGGGGCGACGAATAAAGAAATGCAGCATCTGGCCTTCCCCTTAATCTGCGGTCAGCGGCGTAGCCACTGTGGCATTAACTGTCATTCCGGGGCGGACATGTTGTAGCCCAGCCACGATGACTCGCTCGCCCACAGCCAAGCCCTCTTTGACTTCATATTGCTGATCAAACTGCTCACCCAAGGTCACTGGCCGCACTTCAACCTGATCTTTATCGTTCACGACTAAGACAAAATGACCTTGCTTATTCTGTTGTAATGCCGCGATCGGTATCGCCATCACCGGTTTTGCTGTTTCGGCGGCCAACGACACATTCACTACCCCGCCAGGCAGTAACAAATGCCGTGGATTGGCAAAACGGGTGCGGATAGTCACGGTACCGGTCTGTTTATCGATTTGATTATCGACGGATTCGAAAACACCACTATCGGGATACTGTTTACCGTTGGCTAATTGAATGCGTGGCGTGAAATTGCCAAACGGCAGTGTTGCGTTAGCGGTAGACGCTCCCGCCGCTGAAAGCTGATAGGTCGCGGTGATGTAATCTCGCTCATTGACCGCAATCGCCACACGAATGGGATCAAGCTGGACAATACTGACCAACGTGCCGCTTGCGGGGTTAATCAGGCTACCAACATTAAAACGGCTATGACCAATCTGGCCGGTGATCGGGGCGGTGATGTTGGTGAAACTGAGCTGTAGCTGTTGAATTTGCAAGTTCGCTTGGGCCTGCGCGACGGCTGCACGGCTGATATCCCGCTGAGCCTGCGCTTCATCCACTTCTGCTTGGCTCACCGAACGATTATTGCCTAAACGCTGCAAACGAGTGAGATTCACCTGCGCATGGTTGGCGCTGGCGGTGGCGCTATCCAACTGCGCTTGGGCTTGAGTGACAGCAGCTTGATGCAATGCAGGGTCAATCTCATACAATAGCTCCCCCTGCTGAACCATCTGCCCTTCGGTGAATAGTCGGCGCGCAATAAAACCTTCGGTACGCGTTGTCACATCGACAGCTTGAATAGCCTCGACTCGCCCTAAGTATTGCAGTGCATTATCGGGCGTCGCAGCGGTCACGAGGGCCACCGTCACAGCAGGTAATGGCGCTTCAGCCGCCTGAGCACGCAGGACGCCGGCACTGAGTAAAAGCGTTATCATCGATGCGACCCAAACATGCCGCCAAGCTAATCGGGCGTGCAGTAGGTCGGTCATTATCCTGTTACGAATGAATGTCAATGTGGGCATGGTGGTGTATTCCTTACTCTCGGCAGGATAATCAATTTAAAGGTAGTTTCGATAAAGCTTAGCGGGTTAACAATAGTCTGATGTGACTTTAACGCCTAATGATTAAAATTCCTATTACGCTCTATGGGTTACTGACCAAATCATCAGAATGAGACACGTTGGAAATAGCTGGAAAAGAACTCCACGCACACCCTTAACTTGGCAGAGAAATAGAGTGGCGTTTGATACACTGCCCAAATATTGGCACTTTGCGCGTATTCCGGCATTACACGCACCAATACCCCCTTCTCGATTAAAGGTGCCACATCCCAGAGCGATCGCAACATGATCCCACGCCCATTTAGCGCCCACTGCAAGATGATCTCTCCACTGTTTGAAGAGAGGTGCCCCGAGATCTTGACCGATTTTCGCCCTTCCTTACCCTCTAACTCCCACACGCCCACGGTTTGATCTCGTTCTTGGGTAAATAAGCAATCATGCTGTTGCAGCTCATGTAATGTGGTGGGTGTTCCCTGACGCGCTAAATATTCAGGAGAGGCGCAAATGATGCGTTGATTCTTCGTGAGCATACGGCTGATGTAGCTCTCTGAAATGTCATCATTGACCCGAATATCCAGATCAATTTGATCCTTAATCAAATCTATTTGCTTATCAAACAGTTCAAAATGAATTTGCAGGTCAGGGTAACGCGCCATTAACTCAATAATGGCCGGTGCAATGTAGTTACGGCCTAAACCAAAGCTGCACCCGATCCGGACTTTGCCCGAGGGCTGTTCTTTTATCTGCGCTACTTCATTTTTCAGCACGGTTAATCGCTCCAGAATATCCAGTGCTGATTGGTAGGTCAGTGTGCCGCTCTCCGTTAATACCACGCCCCGTGAAGAACGATGCAATAACTTTGCGCCGAGCTGTAATTCCAATTGTTGAATGCGCTTGGTCACGAACGCAGGTGTTTGCCCTAGGCTTTCGGCAGCCACCAAAAAACTACCGCTATTAACGACCGCGATTAACACCTGAAGATCTTTCGGTAAGGGATAGTGATCGAGACTCATTACGCTATTCCTGAATTAAAATATACCCATGACACTCTAACGCTTTCTCACAGATCATCGCTAATTAATATCCCTAAAAATTTGAGATGTATAACGGCGGTGATATTGATTGGCATTCTTTGGTTGTTTTTGTGTTGTTTATTTGTTGCCGAATGAAGCCAATGTGTAATTTATCTATTTACTACTAAACAGAGATATAGGGTTAAGCCACGCCATATAAAGGAAAAAAGAGAATTAACGTTTTGTTAATTGAACAATCACACTTCAAAATCGAAATAAACCCTATTTTTTGTGGTAGTTTATTTTCACTACCGGTAGCACGATAAGAAAATAAATAAAGCACACTTTTATTTCGTCATTATTTAATGGCATCTACGCCATTATTTATGCTGGAGGTAATTTCATGAGCATAATTGAGCAAAGTGATTCAGTGACTAAACTAACGGATATCATCGCGAATTTTACCGCAATGATATCCACTCGCATGCCCGACGATGTCGTCGACAAATTAAAGCAACTTCGTGAGTTAGAAAATGAAGGTATGGCCAAGATTATTTACCATACCATGTTCGATAATATGGAAAAGGCCATAGCGCTTAATCGCCCTGCTTGTCAGGATACGGGCGAAATAATGTTTTATGTCAAAGTGGGGGCTAAATTCCCATTATTAGGTGAATTACAAAGCATTCTAAAATCAGCCGTTCAACAAGCCACCGTCAAAGCGCCCTTACGGCATAATGCAGTCGAAATATTTGATGAGGTCAATACGGGCAATAATACCGGCAGCGGTGTGCCTTGGGTAACTTGGGATATCATCCCCGATAATACGAGCGCAGAAATTGAAGTCTATATGGCCGGCGGCGGCTGTACGCTCCCCGGCCGTTCAAAAGTACTGATGCCCTCCGAGGGCTATGAAGGCGTGGTGAAATTCGTGTTTGAGAATATCTCCACGCTGGCGGTAAATGCCTGCCCGCCCGTTTTGGTGGGTGTCGGTATCGCGACCTCGGTAGAAACCGCCGCCGTCTTATCACGTAAAGCCGTGTTACGCCCGATAGGCAGCCATCACCCCAACCCGATTGCCGCCGATTTAGAACGCCGCCTTGAAGAGGGGCTCAATAAGCTCGGTATTGGCCCACAAGGGCTGACAGGCAAGGCATCAGTGATGGGCGTGCATATTGAATCTGCGGCGCGTCATCCGTCTACCATCGGTGTTGCGGTCTCGACCGGTTGTTGGGCACATCGGCGTGGCACCCTGCTGGTTCATCAGGATCTCACTTTCGAAAGTATCTCTCATACCAGAGGGGACCAATTATGAAAAAAGTATTAACGACCCCGATTAAAGATGAAGATTTGGTGGATATCAAAGCTGGCGATGTTATTTATCTTAATGGCACCTTAGTGACCTGCCGCGATGTTTGTCACCGTCGCTTGATTGAATTAAAACGTGAGATCCCGTTCGATTTAAGAGGCAAAGCTATTTTCCATGCGGGGCCAATTGTCAAAAAGAATGGTGATAAATGGGAAATGATCTCCATTGGCCCAACCACCAGCATGCGCATGGAAAGTTTTGAAAAAGAATTTATTGAGCAAACTGGGGTTAAATTAATTGTGGGCAAAGGCGGCATGGGGCCAAATACCGAGGAAGGCTGTAAAACACATAAAGCCTTACATACGATATTCCCTGCCGGTTGCGCCGTATTAGCCGCTACACAAGTGGAAGAAATAGAGGAGGTTCATTGGACAGAACTGGGAATGCCTGAATCTCTCTGGGTGTGCCGAGTGAAAAACTTTGGGCCGCTGATCGTCTCTATTGATACCCACGGTAATAACCTCATCGAAACCAATAAGAAGATGTTTGCCGAGAAGCGCGACGCTATTGTCGATGAGATCTGCGAACACGTTCATTATATTAAATAATAATAAGCAGGAGGGTGACTAACCCTCCCTTATTGATAATAAGGATATGACGATGGCAAAGTTAAATTTGTCATGGCGATTATTGGCTCCCATTATGGTGGCTATTATTATCGCTTTATTTCCTTCACCCAGTGGATTACCCGAACACGCCTGGTTATATTTCGCCATTTTCTTTGGTGTGATTGTTGGTTTGATATTAGAGCCAGCGCCAGGTGCAGTGGTCGCCATGACCGGTCTCGCCATTATTGGCGTGCTTTCACCTTGGCTGCTTTATAGTCCAGAGCAATTAGCAGAACCCGGATTTAAATATACATCCAAAGCACTTTCTTGGGTGGTATCCGGTTTTTCAAACTCCGTGATATGGCTGATATTTGCAGCGTTCATGTTTGGAACCGGCTACGAAAAAACTGGCTTGGGCCGCCGTATCGCCCTGTTACTAGTCAAGAAAATGGGGCATAAAACCCTGTTTCTCGGCTATGCCATCATGTTTTCTGAATTATTATTAGCCCCTGTAACCCCTTCTAACTCCGCGCGAGGGGCGGGCATTATCTACCCGATTATCCGTAACCTCCCCCCTCTTTACGATTCGCAGCCTAATACACCGGGCATACGCAAGATTGGCTCATACATCATGTGGATGGGCATCAGCGCGGATTGTGTCACCAGCTCGATCTTTTTGACCGCAATGGCCCCCAACTTACTGTTAGTGGGTTTGCTCAAGTCATCGACAGATGTTGCGCTCACTTGGGGGACTTGGTTTATTGGGATGCTACCACTGAGTATCTTACTGATCATTCTGGTGCCATGGCTCACCTACGTGCTTTATCCACCAGAAATTAAGGAAGGTAATCAAGTACCTGAATGGGCGACTAAAGAACTTGAGATCATGGGGCCACTGTGTCGACGTGAGAAAATCATGTTAGTGCTGATGATTGCCGCGCTGGTGTTATGGATCTTTGGTTCTGACTTTATTGATGCCGCCATGGTTGGCTATTCTGTGGTCGCATTAATGTTGCTCACGAAAGTCATCACTTGGGATGATATTATCAGCAACAAAGCGGCATGGAGTGTGTTCTTCTGGTTAGCATCGCTGATTGCACTCGCCACAGGGTTAAACCAAACGGGCTTTATTTCTTGGTTCGGCCACCATATCGCAGATAGTCTGTCCGGCTTCTCCCCGACCGCCATTATGATTTTACTGGTAACCCTGTTTTACGGTTTGCGTTATTTCTTCGCCAGTGCAACCGCTTATACCTCTGCATTAGCGCCCATGATGCTGGCCGCCGCCTTTGTGATTCCTGAAATACCGCTGGTGACATTTAGCTTAATGATCGGGGCGGCTATTGGGCTAAGCAGCATTACAACGCCTTACGCAACCGGCCCTAGCCCCATTTATTATGGTAGCGGCTATTTGCCGACTGCTGATTACTGGCGTTTAGGCGCTATTTTCGGCGTGCTATTTTTGGTGCTACTCCTGTTAACCGGATTAATCTGGATGCCATTGGTTATCTAGCATTCCTACCTGCCATTGCTTATTCACCGCAATGGCAGGCTCCCTCCCAGTACTCTCTTCTGCGCTTTCCCCAGATAAATCGATCACATTGCCATCATATTAATCGTGTAAAAGTATAGGCTTATTCCTATTTCTGTCATTTTTCGCTGAAAAAAACAGCATATAGGCATCAAATTATCCTAAGCTCAAATTATAAATACGCGGAATTATGCTAGTTTGTATTGCCTCAGAGTCACCGCTTCCAGCTGATTAAGCCCATTTTTTATAAAATAAAAGATCAGCCCGAACTTCGTCAGTGCTAAGGGAATTAACCATGACAGACTCAAAGCCGCCAGAAAAGCGGATAAAAGGGGACAATGTTTTCTTCGCGAAACAGACTCTACAAGCTATGGCGTTGCTCGTTGGGGCAATCATCATTATTGCCGCCGTGGGGATTATCTACATCGGCGCACAATTAAATGAGCAAGCACAATCGCAAAGCCGTTTTTTGGTCGAGAAAGCCTGGCAAATGCGCCAAGACGCGATCAAAGTCCGAATGAAAGATAATGCTTTTTGGGGCGATGCTTACGAGCATTTGCATGTCAAAGTTGACCCAGAGTGGGCCTATGTTAGCCAAAACCTCGGGCCATCACTTTATAACGATTTTCGTTA
The DNA here is from genome assembly GCF_003048255.1 of Yersinia massiliensis. Taxonomy (NCBI): domain Bacteria; kingdom Pseudomonadati; phylum Pseudomonadota; class Gammaproteobacteria; order Enterobacterales; family Yersiniaceae; genus Yersinia; species Yersinia massiliensis. The sequence goes on along the minus strand of NZ_CP028487.1, from coordinate 679,054 downwards.
TGAAGGTGTTTTCGTGGTTGATGGTCAGGGAAAAACCCGCTATTCCGTCATCAATGGGCAGTTGAGCGATACGAGCTTACTCAATTGGCTCGGCCAAGATATTAGCCCTATCATTGACGCCGCGCGCCAGCGGGCAGAACAACAATTTATCGCCACTGAAACACTTGAAATAGCAGGGCAACCTGCTGTCGTGGCTGCCGCTGCATTAACCACTGGCAATGATCCGCGTATTAAATCCATTGCGGGCGCACCTTCCGTTTTAGTTTTTATCGATCTTTTGACGCCAGCTGAATTGAATGCCTTAGGCGAAGATTACGGTATTCACGATTTACGGATGCCTCGCGATGAAAAAGACGCGGCGGCTGGGCCGTCATTGCTATTATCCTCGAATGATAACAGCGCGCTCAGGTTGTACTGGAACTAAACTATGCCGGGCGTGCAGTTGCTCAATATTTTACTGCCGCTGTTGGCCTTAGTGGCACTGATTCTTGGGCTAGCGGGCTGGTTGGTGTTACGGCGAGCGATGTCTGAGGCAAAAGTCGCTGATATCAATAAAGCCGCATTAATCGCCAGTGAAGAACGCTTCCGTCATGTCGCTGAAGCGGCGACTGATTGGCTATGGGAAACAGACGCCAATTTGCGTATCACTTATTTATCCCAGCGCTTTTTAACGATTACGGGATTAAGCGTGGAGCATTGGTTAGGGCGCAACCTCGATTCATTGCTCAATTGCGACATCATTCCGCTCCGTTCTTGGCTACAACATACTCATCTGACCGATTCCCGTAACGAGCTGCAATGTACCTATTTCTCTGCCCAAGGTGAGAAGCGAGTCTGCCGTATTTACGCCAAACCCATCATCAATGACGGCGAAACTATTGGTTTTCGGGGTACCGCCTCGGATATCACGCGTGAGATAGAAGCACAGGAACGCATTCAGCACCTGTCATTGCATGACACGTTGACAGGGCTACCCAACCGTCTGCGAATGAAAGAGTTTTTAGAGGGTAAGCTGAGAAATCTGGCTGCCGCTGCGCATCCGCTGGTGATTCTCAATGTGGATTTAGATAAATTCAAACCGGTCAACGATACCTTCGGCCATATCGCTGGCGATCAGGTCTTGCACCAAGTTTCAGAACGGCTGAGAAGCTGTTTGCGCGATCAGGATTTAGTGGCTCGTCAGGGTGGCGACGAATTCGTTCTGATCATTAGCGGCCTTTCTTCGATGAAAGAAATTGAGCAACTCTGCGCCCGCGTGATTGCCCGTATCGAAAGCCCTTATAACATCAATGATCAGGATATTTATATCAGTGCCAGCATTGGTATTGCACTGGCACCGCAGGATTCCATGCAAGCCGAAGAGCTATTGCGCTTCGCCGATATCGCCATGTATGAGGCGAAAAATAGTGGTAGCAGTCATTGGAGTTTCTACTCCAGTGAAATGAATGACCGCCTGATGCAACGCAGTGAGCTCGAGCGTTTCTTGCGCCAAGCCGTCAAACACAATGAATTCAGTTTGTATTACCAGCCACGTTACCGCATTGAAGGCACGCAACTGACCGGTGCTGAGGCGTTGGTGCGTTGGAACCACCCCGTATTGGGCCTGCTGATGCCGGATCAATTTATTGCACTGGCAGAAGAAACCGGTTTGATTACGTCAATCAGTGACTGGACCATGTTGCAAGCCTGTCAGGATGCCTCCACATGGCCTTCATCGCTGATTGTTTCCGTTAATATTTCTGCGATTGAATTTAGAAGCCAGCGCCTGATCGAGCGAGTACGGCAAGTGTTGCTGCTGACAGGGCTGCCCAGCCATCGGCTGGAATTAGAAATCACCGAGCGCATCATGATTGAAGATGCTGACGGTGCCTTTAAGACCATGACTGCCTTGAAAGCACTGGGCGTGCGCCTCTCAATGGATGATTTTGGCACCGGTTATTCATCATTAAATTATCTGCGCCGTTTCCCGTTTGATGGGCTGAAAATTGATAAGAGCTTTATCGATGAATTGGCGCAATCACATGAGGGGCAGTCGATTGTTGAGGGCATTATCAACCTTGGTCATGCGCTCTCTATGACCGTCACCGCTGAAGGGGTTGAAACCGCAGAACAACTCAGCTACTTACAAAAACTGATGTGTGATGAAGTGCAGGGTTATTTATTGGGTAAACCCATGAAGTTACATGATCTCTCGGTACTGATTCGCCATGCGCATTACGATTAACCTTCCCCTTTTAGCCTCGATGTCGATCACCCATCGAGGCTAAAGAGTGAGGGTATTTTCAAGGGGTAGATTGGCTTTTCGCCCTGAAATTAATGATGTCGTAGACCAAATTATCGATAGTACTTTTCACTTCATCGGCAGTGATCGGCGCGTTACTGTTACTGATCTCTTTGCCATAGGCTTTACGCACTACCACAATGACCGGCTTACCGGTATTGGAATCAATCACTTGTACTTCTAAATACAGCGCGGTGTTTTGCGCGCGATTACCGGTAGCCGCCATGGTGCCAGCAATCACCGCACCTATCGGTATCATTTCATACACTTCTAAATCTCTATCTTCAGCGGCAACAGCAGTAATCGCTGCACGAACCACTAAGGTATTTCGTCTCTTCGGTGAATGGACTAAGGGTAATTCCTTGCTCACCGCTTCTTTAAGCCTTTTATTCGCGTACGCCAATATTTGATCTAAGGTTTTCTGGCTGACTCGAGCGCTCGGGGTTGGGCCAGGGAAATAAATTAACGGGGTATAATATACGCCGGTATATTCTTTGATATTGAAATCAGGCGAGATCCAGCGCAACACCTTCTGGCCACTTGCTGATTCCGTTTCTTTTAATTTGCTGTAATCCCCCAGAAAACCTGAGAATTGTGCGCTTGTAGTAACTTTAGAGGCGCATCCTGCCATGAATATCCCAATGACTAACAGCGCCGCTATTTTATAACGCTTCAGAATGGTCATCGTATTTTCCTATCAATTAATTAGGTGACTAAGAAATAGGTATTCAGAAAAAGACTGGGAAAATAAATAATGAGAGTGCTCACAATTTAAGCGTAAACCATGGCAACGTATTTGCTGAATATATAATCAAAGCAGTCGTCCATCAGGATCGATGAAAAAGGTGGGCTTACCAACAACCTCGATGACTCGATCTGAATCGGAGAGGGTAGGCAGAGGAGTAAAGCGTCCGCGCCAAGGATGGCGCGGTTCGAGCCATCAGGGATGATTTCACGGCGTCTTTACGATCTGCCTGTCCTCTCCGCCGCTGGCACTTTGCCCAGTGAGGAAATACGCTAAATTAGTTATCCCAGCAGAAGCTGCCTAAATAATTACAATTGAGGCCATTATGATGACTCGACAACCTCCCGAGCCGCGGCAATCAATGCCTGCCCCAAGGCTAATCCACCATCACCGGCAGGCAACCGTTGCGGCATCAATAACTGATAATCGCTTAACTGCGCGCCAAGTAACTCCCGCAGTAATTGGTTGTGCAGTACGCCCCCCGAGAAGGCCATCGTATTAATGCCAAATCGTTGCGCAGCCTGACGCGCCAAAGCGGCAAAACCTTGCGCCAGTGCGACGTGGAAGGCGTAGGCACGATCCGCTGGAGAGGCATCATAGGCTAACCATTGTTGCCAAAACGTGGCTAAATCCAACTGCCAAACTGTCGCTAACCCCTGCTGAATTTCATGCAGTGGCATCGTCACTGGCAGTGCGGTTTGCTGACTCTGTCTTGCCAAGGCTTCCAGCAAGCAAGCAGCTTCCCCCTCCCAACTCATCGACGAGGGCACAATATTGAGCGCCGCAGCCACCGCATCAAATAACCGCCCTGCCGAGGATGCTAACGGGGCATTAATTCCCCGCTCAATAGCGCGCGCCAATACCGCCCCTTGCGGCTGGGGGATGGCCGCCGCTTCGGGCAACTGCTGCCAGTGGGGAACAAAACGTTGCCACTGTGCCAGCAAGTTACGCCACGGCTGGCGAGACGCCAGATCTCCACCGGGCAATGCGACCGCCGGCAAACCGCCCACGTATTCGCAGCTTGAATAATCCACCCGCAAACACTCACCGCCCCACAGTTGCCCCTCTGCGCCGTAGCCTAGCCCATCCAGCGCCAATCCAATGACCGCACCACCATCCCGTGGCCAACCGTGTTCCGCCAGACAGGCGACCAAATGCGCATGATGATGTAGCACGGCGACGCAGGGAATATCTCGCTGCGCCGCCCACTGTGTACCCACCTGATGACTGACATAAGCGGGATGAGCATCTACCACCACTACCTGCGGCGTAAAATGGTAAATCTGACCAAATAGCGCCAAAAGCTGTTGCTGCTGTTGCGCGATATCGCTATCCGCTAAATCCCCCAAATGTTGACTCAATATTGCCGTTTGGCCTCGCAGCAGACAGAAGGTGTTTTTCATGTCCGCGCCCAGCGCCAGAATGGCAGGTTGCTGGTCAAATCCCGGCGGTAACGTAAAGGCATCCGGCACGTAACCCCGAGCACGACGCAGCATTTCAGCGCCTTGGCGGGTGAATCGCACCAGTGAATCATCGGCCCGCTGGACAATTTGCCGGTTATGTAACAGCCAATGATCCGCGATATCACGCAACGCGCTCAAGGCTTGCTCATTACTGAGTGCAGGAGGCTTGCCGCTACCGTTACCCGAGGTCATCACCAACGGGCGGCCCACCTGTTGCAGCAGTAAATGTTGCAGTGGATTAGCGGGGAGCATAACGCCAATTTCAGGCAAGTTCGGGGCGATGCCCTCACAGAGCGGGCTATCGGGTTGTTTCGTGACTAGCACTATTGGGGCCGCAGGACTGCGTAGCAAGCGGAGTACACCTGCTTCATCACGGCTTTGCACGCATTGCGCCAGCCAATCGGTGCTAGGTAACATCACCGCCAACGGCTTGGAAGGCCGCTGTTTACGCTGCCTTAGTCGGGCCACCGCCGTGGCATTGGTGGCATCAACCGCCAGATGAAAGCCGCCCAACCCTTTGATAGCCACAATGTCGCCTGCCAGCAGCGCTTGCGCCGCCTGCTCTATCGCATTGAAGTCGCGTGTCACGGCTTGCCCATCGTCCCCCGTCAGCCATAACCGTGGGCCGCACTGTGCACAGGCATTGGGTTGAGCATGAAAGCGACGATCGGCTGGATGGTCATATTCCGCCTGACACGCGGCGCATAGCGGGAACTCCCCCATCGCGGTATCAGGCCGGTCGTAGGGCATACGGTGGATAATGGTGAAGCGTGGGCCACAGTGAGTGCAGTTAATAAAAGGGTAACGATAGCGGCGGTCAGTGGGATCGTTCATTTCACGCAGACAGGCATCACAGGTCGCCGCATCCGGCACTATCTGGGTGTCCATCTGCCCCGCGCCACTGTGATGAATCACAAAATCCTGCGGCGGTTGCGCCCAGTGATACGGGGTGGAGGTGATACTGTCGATGTGCGCTAACGGCGGGCAATCTTGCGCCAGCGCACGCAAAAAATCAGCCACTGCGGGGGTTTGCCACAAATGCACCGTCACCCCTGCGCTGTCGTTACTGACATCACCTTGTAGCGCGAAACGATGAGCAAGCTGCCAAATGTAGGGCCGAAACCCGACCCCTTGCACCTTACCTTTTATTCGTAGGCAAAGACCGTTCTCATCCACAAAACCCCCTCTTTCCTCGATACTCTCCCACCGCCTGTGCAACATTAGGCACACAAGGGATCAGCAGATACGTGGCAACGGCTCATCTAATGGCAAATCCAACCGGCGCGATACGCCGAATGCGCCACATAAGCGCACTTGCTGGCGCTCGGTGACCTGCCCGATCACCGCCGCATCTTGGCCCAAAGGATGGCTACGTAATGCCGCTAATGCCGCCTCTTGCGCCTCGGGGGAAACCACCAGCACCAGCTTACCTTCGTTGGCAAAGTTAAGCGCATCTAACCCCAGCAGTTCGCAAATCCCACGCACCGCAGGTTTTAACGGGAGATCGGGTTCGTTGATTTCCATGCCGCAACCGCTGGCCGCAGCAAATTCGTGCAAGATAGCGGTGACGCCGCCGCGTGTCGCATCACGTAGTGCTCTGACACCGGCAATCGCGCGCAGAGGGGCAATCAGAGGGGCCAATAAGGCGCAATCACTGATAAGCTCCGCCTCCAGCCCCAAACCTTCGCGCAGGTTCAGGATGGTCGCACCATGATCGCCTAATGTGCCACTGACAACGATCCGATCGCCCGCCCTGATCATCGAGGTGCCCCACTGGATCGCCGCGGGGATCACGCCGATACCGGTGGTGTTGATAAAGATCTTATCCGCCGCGCCACGTTGCACCACTTTGGTATCCCCCGTGACAATTTGTATGCCGGCTTGCTGCGCAGTCGTCGCCATCGACTGTACAATGCGCTCAAGGCTCTCCATCGGCAGCCCCTCTTCGAGAATAAAGCCGCACGAGAGATAGCGTGGCGTCGCACCACTGACCGCCACGTCATTGGCGGTGCCACAGACCGCCAGTTTGCCGATATCACCGCCGGGGAAGAAGATAGGATCGATAACATAACTGTCCGTCGATATCGCCAGCCGATCCCCTTGTGAAGCCAGATCTGCCAGCGCAATGCGCGCCTGATCTTCCCGCTCATTCAGCGCAGGGTTAGAGAATGCCGTCAGAAACAGCGATTCAATCAAGCTCTGCATTGCTCGCCCACCACTGCCATGGGCTAACGTAATTTCTTTGTTATTCATTCTGTTATTGCCTGATTATTTATTTTGATAACTATCGATATTGATAGTAAGCAGAGCACGCCCCTTCCGAGGACACCATCAACGCCCCAAAGGCATTCTCTGGCGTACAGTCGCGGCCAAATAACGGGCATTGGTCGGGCTTGCAGCGCCCTGTTAGCACATCACCGCATCGAGAGCGTGGATCATCGGCGACTCGCTGTTGTTGCGGCCTGAAGCGTAATTCTGCGTCGAAAGCGTGATAAGCGGGGCTCAGTCCCACACCGGAATCGGCTATTTCGCCCAATCCGCGCCATTCACTGCTGGCTTTGGCGGTAAATACCTCGGCCAGTGCTTGCTGCGCCAGCAGGTTGCCGCTGTCGGGTACGATGCGCCGATACTGGTTTTCAACCTCACAGCGCCCACTGACCTTTTGCTCCAGTAGCATCACCAGCCCTTGCAAGATATCCAGCGGCTCGAAGCCCGTCACCACCAGCGGTTTATCAAATTGCTCGCAAATAAAAGCGTAAGGCGTGGTGCCGATCACCATGCTGACATGGCCCGGTGCCAGAAAACCGTCGATGCACACATCCGGTTGCTGTAGCAGGCTGCGCAGGGTGGGAATAATAGTAATGTGCTGGCAGAACAGGCTGAAATTAGTCAGCCCGAGCCGTTTGGCTTGTTGCAGCGTGAGGGCGCTGGCAGGCATGGTGGTTTCAAAGCCAAGGCCGAAAAACACCACTTCTCGCTCAGGGTTTTGCTGCGCGAGCGTTAAGGCATCCAGTGGTGAGTACACCACGCGAATATCTGCGCCGCGCCGTTTGGCATCCAGCATCGAGCCATTGCGCCCTGGGACACGCATCGCGTCACCGTAGGTGCAGAAAATCACTTCAGGGTGAGCGGCGATTTCAAGGCAACTGTCGATTCGCCCCATCGGTAGCACACAAACAGGGCAGCCCGGCCCATGGACAAATTCCAGCCCATCGGGCAGCAGTTGATCCAGGCCAAACTTAAAGATCGCATGAGTATGACCACCACACACTTCCATGATCTGCAACGGCATTCCCTGTCGATCCGGCAGTTGCGGCATCAAGTGTTCAATGCGCGCCAGTAAGGCGTTCACCAGCACCGGATCACGGAACTCATCAACGTAGCGCATCGTTAGCCCCGCTTGCCCGCTCGTCCAGATCCAGCCCGACGGCTTCCATGTGCTCGAGTGCCGCCAGTGTCTGCTGGGCTTCCTCTTCATCAAGCAAGCTCATGGCGAACCCCACATGCACTAACACCCATTGCCCCAACAAGGCCGCAGGTGATTCGTCGCAGACTAAGGCGATATTGATTTCGCGTTTTACGCCACTCACTTCGACCCAAGCCAACTGGTGAATATCGTCACCGACGGCCACAATTTTGCCGGGTACGCCTAAGCACATCGCTGCGCCTCCAACCATTCCAACCACAGATCCATGCCTTCGCCGCTACTGGCCGACAGCGCAATCACCTGAATGTCTGGATTGACCTGACGGGCATAGGCGATGCATTGCTCGATATCGAAATCCAAATACGGCAGCAGATCGATTTTATTGATAATCATCAGGGTGGATGCGGCAAACATATGGGGGTATTTCAGTGGCTTGTCTTCACCTTCGGTCACTGAGAGTACCGCCACTTTATGGCGTTCACCCAGATCAAAGCTGGCAGGGCAAACCAGATTGCCGACGTTTTCAATAAACAGCAGGCTGTCATGGTTTAGGCCCAAGCGGTGGGCGGCATCATGCACCATCTGAGCATCCAAATGGCAGCCTTTACCGGTATTCACCTGAATCGCCGGCACACCGGTGGCGCGAATACGTTCCGCATCGTGAGTGGTTTGCTGATCACCTTCAATCACCGCACAAGGTACTAGCCCCGCTAACCGCTGCAAAGTGGTGGTCAACAACGTGGTTTTACCGGAACCGGGGCTAGAAACCAGATTCAGCGCCAGAATATGCTGCTCATCAAAATGGTCACGGTTATGGCTGGCTAAATGGTTATTCTTGCTCAGAACATCTTGCTCAATTTGTAGCAACCGACGTTGCCCCATGCCCGGTGCATGGCTACCGGCTTCACCCTGCCCATAGTGCAATCCCTGCTGGTCATCATGGACTTGCGGCGTAAAAGGTTCAGCCGTTGGCGCATCGCTATCTTCAGGTTCTTGGCTCAGTGGTTGTTCTAGTGCTTTGCCGTGGTAGTGATGATGGACATCGCCTTGATGATAATAGTAATGATGATGCACGATGACAGGCTGCGTACCTTTGGCGACATATTTGTGCTGATGCTTATGCTGAATATGGGGCGCTAGCGCGTGGCTGTCATGGTCGTGATGGTCATGATGTTCGCCGTGAGCGTGGTGGTGATGGTCATCGTCATGGTGGTGGCTGTGATGGTCATGGTGATGGTGATGATGGTCATGGTCGTGATGATGGTCGTGATGATGGTCGTGGTGGTGATCATCATGATGATGATTGTCGTGATGATGATTGTCGTCGCCCTCGATCCTTTTCTCGCCGCTGGCGCAACCACAAGTCGTACACATAGGAATTCACTCCTTCAGGATTATTCCACTTCTATCTGTTTTACCTGCAAATTGTTGCCACTCTCTACTTGCAGAGCATGGCTGCCGCAATGCGGGCACCCGGCGTCGTGCCGTTTAATTTCTACGCTGGCGCTACATGTCCAACACCACGCCATGGCGGGTAAATAGCTAAGATGCAATTGGCAATCAGCGGCCAATGTTTGGCGGCTGGCGGCATCAAAACTGAACCGCAAAGCACTCTCTTCGATGCAAGACAGTGCGCCAATCTCCAGCCAAACGGCCGTTATCCGCTTCGCGCCGTGACGTTGCGCCTGCTGCTCGATGAGCTCCAGCGTGCTGAGGCATAAGCTAATTTCATGCATGCTGACTCTTTATTTTTCGATGGCCTGTTATTGGGCTAATGTTTTGTTGGGCTAATGTTTTTATTGAGCTAATGCTTTATTGAGCTAACGGATTTTTCGGCTCAGTGGCTATTTTGCTAAACAGCGCTCGTCGCCGCGGATTAGCAGGGCCGTCGGCATCCACAACCGGCAGTGAGAGCGCCATACGCGCACTTTGCTCGGCTAATTGCACCGCCCGCTCCGCGCTGAGTGTCGTATCAAGCGGCGACATCAGCGAGCGGCTCAGATATTGGCCGCACCCCGCCACTTCACTGACGGTAAAACCAATGCTGCCACAAGGCAGTGAAAGCATCAGTCGCTCGCCAATCACTCGCCGCTGCCAGCGTTGATCTGGCCCCGCGAGCACCACGAGACTCATCATCCACGGCGTCAGGATCACACCGACCCATTGCTGTTCAAACAACTGAAAACCGCAGGCCCGCAAGGGAATGTGGTCACGATAAAACGGCAAACCGCACATTTCATCGTCGGCTATCTGAGCAAAAACACGTTCCAGTAATGCCGCTGGATTATGCTGATGCCCCTCAACACCTTTTTCTTCAGCCCCTTGTACACCGAGACCTTGTGAGCTATCACAAGTTGCGTCAGACATGGTGCTCCTCCCGTGGCTTCAACGTCACGCCGCTGGCTTGCAGTGCTAGCACAATATGCTCTAGCGCCGGTTCCATGGCTTGCGTCACGGTCGCTGTCAGACCGATCCCCGGTGCCAGTGATTCTGGCACCACGCCCACCAGCGTCAGTTGGCGTGGGAACTCGCCCGTCAGTTGCAGTGCCATCAGCACATCGCATAGCCCCAATTGATGAGGCGAGACTTTGCGGCTAAACATGGCGGGGATCTCTTTATCGCGCAGTACCGCGACACTGCCCGGTGACTGGCCGGTGAGTACCGCATCGGCCACAATCAAATGGTCGCGATTGGCCATCGCTTCCATCAGTTCTAGCCCTGCCGTACCGCCGTCCAACACCTCGACGCCCGCTGGAATATCAAACCGCTGTGTCAGTGCTTCAACGAGACGCACCCCCACCGCTTCATCGCTCAGTAATAAGTTACCTATACCTAATACCAAAATCCCCATCACAGCACCTTGACTTTGGTCACTTCGTTGCCCGTTGTATCAACAATATGTACGGCACAAGACATACAAGGGTCGAATGAGTGAATGGTCCGCACCACTTCCAGCGGCTTAGCAGGATCAGCAATTGGTGTGCCGACCAGCGCTTGTTCGTAAGGCCCCGGTTCGCCGTTATAGTTGCGTGGCCCCGCGTTCCAAGTTGATGGCACCACCGCTTGATAGTTGCCAATTTTGCCGTCCTTGATCACTACCCAGTGCGACAACATGCCGCGCGGCGCTTCTTCAAATCCTACGCCACGTATTTCGCCGGTTAAGGGGATATCGGGCTTAATAAAGGTTTCCACATCACCGGTGCCGATATTGGTCACTAACGCTGTCCATTGCTGTGCCAGCGTTTCATGCAGCACGCAACAATGCACTGCACGGCCAATAATGCGACCCAGTGTTGAGGGTAACTGTTCGGCGGTAATCCCCTGTCCGCTCAGTTTTTGGTAGGCAGCACCGATATCGCTAAAGTGCCGTTTCGTCGGCTGATGATCTGCGGCCATACCGCACATCAACCACGCCAGCGGCCCCACTTCGACCGTTTTGCCGTAGAAGGTCGGCGCTTTCACCCATGAATATTTGCCATCTTCCTGCCAGCCCGTGTAATTCGGGTTGGTTTTACCTTCCCACGGTGCCAGCGGTTCGTCGTCCTGATACCACGCATGTTTGCCGCTTTCGGCGATACCTTGGATCAAGTAAGGATCATTGTGATTGGCGATCGGGCGGAAAGTGCCATTGTCCAGATAACCGCCCGGCAACAGGAAGGTTTCACCTTTGCGGTCAATCGGCAGCTCTGGCACGCTGAGGTAATAATCAGCGCCTTTACCCAGATTGAGCCAACCCGGATAGTGAGCCGCGATAACCGCCGTATCCACCTTGTAAACTTGCTCGATAAAGCTGCCGAGCCGGTCGATAAAGGATTTCACTAGCATCAGGCGCTCAAGGTTGAGCACACTTGGCATATCCAGATTGATCGGGTTAGCCACCCCACCCACCGCGAGGTTCTGGATATGGGGGGTTTTGCCCCCCAGTACCGCGACGATACGGTTCGCATCGCGCTGGCACTCCAGAGCTTGCAGGTAGTGCGCCACGGCGATCAGATTCACTTCAGGCGGCAACGCCATCGCAGGGTGACCCCAATAACCGTTAGCAAAAATACCTAACTGACCACTGGCGACCAGATCCTTGATTTTCTGCTGCACACGGGTGAACTCTTCGGCGCTGTTGAGCGGCCAACTAGACAGCCCGCTTAACATCGCGGAGGCCTTTTGTGGCGAGGCTTTTAGTGCGGAGGTGACATCCACCCAATCGAGCGCTGACAGTTGATAGAAATGCACAATATGGTCGTGAATACTGTGGGCGGCCAGAATCAAGTTACGGATATGCTGCGCGTTGACCGGCACTTCCATCCCCAGCGCGTTTTCCACTGCACGGACCGAGGCAATCGCATGGATGGTGGTACAAACACCACAAATGCGCTGCACAATCATCCACGCATCGCGCGGATCGTTACCTTGCAAGATCTCTTCCATGCCACGCCACATGGTGCCAGAGGACCAAGCTTTGATGACCTTGCCATCTTCTATTTCGCAGTCGATCCGCAGGTGCCCTTCAATGCGGGTGACGGGATCAATGGTGATGCGTTGGCTCATGCTTTACCTCTGTCTGATTATTCTTATGTAACTGTCCGTGAGCGGGAAGCACCGGCAACAGCCGAATCAATAAAATGTAGGCGCAGATTTCAATGGCCACGAAGCCGATTGAAATCAGGATTTCGCTGGTCGTTGGGAAGTAGTTGTAGCCACCGCCAGGGTTGAATGCCAGTAACGAGTAGTTGAGCCGCCACAGCGCGCCGCCGCCAATCATGCACAGCGCCCCAATGAAGAGTAAGCGGCTGTCTTCTCTGGCTCGCCGGATGCGGAAAATCAGCAACGGCAAGGTCATCAGCACGATTTCGGCCCAAAACGCGATGGCGTAGCGGTCAAAATGCCACAAGTAATCGGTCTTATGCCGAACGATAACTTCCCCTAGACGCAGCAGGACAAACAGCAGCAAGAAGACATCAATAATGGTGGTTAATCGGGTGAACAACGGCGTTTCATTGGCTCCGCGCCCCCGCAATCCCGCCTGCACTAATGAGCCTTCGAATATCACAATCGAGAAGCCCAAAATCGCGGCGGTCAACAGCGAGAACAGCGGCAACATTTCGTAGCTTTGCCACAACGGATGAATCTTGGCCCCCGCAGCAATCATCAATGACCCCATAGAAGATTGGTGCATAGTGGGTAGCAACGCCCCGAGCGCAATGACAAAGAACATCACTTTGTTCAGCCGCTTGAGCGACACTTTCCAACCGAGGCGCTCGAACAGTGCTGGCGCAAACTCAAGCGCCATCACCCCGATGTAAATCGTCATACAGACCGCAGTTTCGAACAGCACCGAGTTAACGTTGAAATAACCGGGGATAAAGAAGTACGGCAGATTCCAGTAACGGCCGACGTCAATGGTGATGGATAAACCACCGAGCGCGTAACCAAACAAGCTGGCAAGCAGCGCAGGCCGGACCAACGGGTGATATTCGCCGCGATTAAACACGTAAACCGCCCACGCCAGTGCCCAGCCGCCACACGCCAAACCGGTGCCGACCAGTAAGTCGAAAGCGATCCAGATGCCCCACGGGAAACCGCCATTCAAATCACTGACTGACCCTAGCCCAAGCACCAGACGTTTGACGATCAGCAGCGCGCAAAGCACCACGAAAGGCGCTAACAGCATCACCGGCCAACTGACTAGCCGCCCACCCAGTGGGCTGGATTTATGCATCGTCATCGCGACCTTCCTTTTTATTCTGCGCCTCTGGCTTACTTTGCGTGTCCGGCTCGTCCTGATGATCGTCGCCTTTGCGCTCATCGCGGGTATTGCGATGCACCAGTGCGGTGACCCCCGCCAGTACCGCCAGCGGTAGGATCATGCCTTTGTACAAGGTGTGCTGGACATGCTCGGAGCGAGCGCCGGTTGCCAAATCTGCCAGCGGTGGCAAATCGAGTTTTTCGGCTGGGATCCCCGCCAGTACCAAGACTTGCGTGCCGCCGCCTTCTTTCTCACCATAAACATGCTGATCGTAATGGGGTACGGGATGCTCGTAGGGATCGTTGGCACTGAGTGTTTGACGCGGGAAGAGGTAATTTTCCCCCGGTTTCAGGGTCAATCGATGTTGTGCCTCAGACAGCAATTCCTCGCGAGTCCCGTAGATCACCGCACCGGTTGGGCAGACTTCGACACAACCCGGCAGGCCACCTTTGTCCAGCCGTTCGACGCCTTTCTGATTGCATAACTCACATTTGTGAATCTGACCAAAGGGGTTGTCGTAATCATATTTCGGCACATTGAACGGGCAGCCGACCATACAATAACGACAGCCGGTGCAGACATTCGGGTCATAGTGGACGATGCCGGTCTTAGCATCTTTGCGCAGCGCACTGACCGGACAGACGGAAACACAGTTGGGATCAACGCAGTGCATGCACTGTTTTTTGATATAGGCGTAACCATCTTCTAGCTGATCTTTATTGACCCCTGTGCCGCTGGTCCACACCTGAATAATATTGTTGGTGAAGGGGCTGAGTTTGTCGTTGTTTGACCATAAGGCCTCACCCGCCGCGTAGATTTCGCTGTGGTTCACCTGCTGGCATTTACTCACACATGCCTGACACCCAACACATAATGTGGAGTCATATAACATGCCCAGCGCACCGGGGATCGGCGGCCGGTTTTGTACCTCCGCTTGCGTACTGGGCGAAAGCCCCGCCAGCAGCACACCACCAGAGGCTAATTTGAAGAAGTGACGTCGGTTCACGGCTATTCCTCCCGCGATGCGTGATCGTCATCTTTGCGGCGCTGTTTCTGTTGCCGCCCCAGTTCGCGAACCGTCATCAAGCTCACTCCGGCCACCAACCCCACTACACCGCCAAGCAGTGCTGTCGCCGTGGTGGACACTTCGCCCCCTTCTGGGGTGTTAATCAGAGGTTTTTCTGCGCGTGGAGTGGGGTTTTCAACGCTCGACAGTTGGGCGATACCTTTAGTGAAGCCAATGCCCTCTTCGTTGCAGCCGTAACAAGGGTGCCCGATACCGACTGGCCAGATACCGCCGCCAATATCGCAGAACTCCAGTGTCGGACAGTTGCCGTAAGTCTCTGGCCCTTTGCAGCCTAAGTGATACAGGCAATAGCCCTGCCGGTGACCTTCATCTCCAAATTGGCGCGCAAAACGGCCAGCATCAAAGTGAGGGCGGCGCTCGCAGTTTTCGTGAATCAAGCGGCCATAAGCAAAGGTTGGGCGGTTCTTGGCATCAAGCGCAGGTGGCCGTTGGAAGGTGATGATATGGGCGACCGTCGCCAAGAAGTTATGGGGATTGGGTGGGCAACCGGGAATATTAATGACCGTCTTGCCCGGCAAGACCTCTTGCAAGCTCACCGCACCAGTGGGATTTCCGCCTGTAGCGGGCACACCGCCCCAAGCCGAACAAGAACCAATGGCAATAATGGCGGCTGCATGTTCCGCCGCTTCACGGATATGCTCGACAATAGGTTTGCCCGCCACCATGCAATAAATGCCGCCGTCTTTGAGCGGAATAGAACCATCCACAACCAGTACATATTTTCCCTTGTACTGCTCAATGGCTCGGTGCTTATTCTCTTCCGCTTGATCACCAAAGGCGGCCGACAGCACTTCGTGATACTCCATTGAAATCACGCTAAGCAGAAGATTTTCAATGGTCGGGTGAGTAGAACGTAACAGTGATTCCGTACAGCCAGTACATTCCTGCGCCCCGATCCAGATAACCGGTGGTCGTTGCGGTGAACCGACTGTATCAGCAATTTCAGCGGCAGCCTTGCTGCTGAGACCCATGGTGGCAGCCAGTGCTGCACAAAGCTTCATAAAATCACGACGATTAACGCCATGCTGGGAAAGCATGTTTATTCCCCTGTCATTATTATTCTATTGTTTATATACCCAATAGATTTCGAGATTGAGGAATGCTGAAAGCAAAAGAATCCCAACGAGCCTAGAAATGTAAGCACTCAGAGAGATTGATTGCGACCAACTCACCTGTAACTCGAAAGATGACGGGTATACCCTTATATAATGCATGGTTTAGTGTTAATAGTTTGTAACCTTAGGAATTTAATTAACTTGATCTTTATCAATGGATAATTGATTGAATCCGCACGGGGGAAATATCTGTGAACTAAAACCGTTTCAGCAAAATATTTTGTTTGCCAGAAAATAAAAAATCTGTCAGCCGATATAGTCGAGGTTGCAAATGGAATTTAATATCATTTATCAAAAAGTCATTTTTCTTTATGACCTTAACGCTAGGTTACTTACTTTAGTTATTTAACTGCAATGATAAGTTACATAAATCTGGGGAAGTAAAAGTAGATGATAAGCCCGAAATAATAACTCTTTATAGTTATAGGCATATAATATTGCCTACGTCACTTGTGATAACGTTAATTCACAATGGTTGCTGAGCATCTCCTTTTTGTTATCTGCCTCTGATGCACTAGGGCAATATCATACTCGCCCGTTTGGATAAACTACTCATAACTAGAAATAATTTTCTTTTCGATTGACGTGATCCCCCTCAATCCTGCTTTTAATTCCATCCATTCAGGCCATTTTTAGAGACTCTCTCTATTACAGATGCCGACACATTGCTACCCTTCATTATGCATTTTATATTCAGTGCGTGTTAACGCATCTCAATACCGTCTTGACACTGAGAATAAGCATCTGGCGAGCGAAGTCACTATCCCAAGGCAGGTACCCCCCTTTTATTGGGAGACGTAACGGATGCTGTTTTATCACTTTTCACGGATGTTGGCAGGGGTCACCGCAGAGAAAACAGGGCTAGATCGCTGTGACGTACAGCAATTAATCAAACACATTAATATCTTCAATGATTGTATCTTGTTTATATTTCGTATATTAATCAATTAATCGGCGAATGAGTCATGCTATGATTTGTTTACCGGTCAATATTCAATCGGTTATGGGTCGAGTAAAGAGAGCAGCTAACACCGCTGCAACTTCAAGTAGGAAGGGGATGACCCGACTAATTGACGTTGCAGGTAGGCAGCAAACGAGCGAGTCCCGATGAGCTTATTCCAGTAAGTGATTCGGGTGAACGAGGGCAGCTAACACCGCTGCAACTTCAAGTAGGAAGGGTCCGCTATGATAAAACTAACCATCATTGCTGCTATAGCCGTCGCCACACTCAGTGGCTGCGCCAATAATAATACACTTTCGGGCGATACCTTTAGCAGCTCTCAAGCTGGGCAAGCTCAGACGGTGACTTACGGTACTTTGGTTTCTGTGCGTCCGGTCACCATTCAAGGTGGTGATGGGAATAACATTGCGGGGGCGGTTGGCGGGGCTGTTGTGGGTGGCTTCTTAGGGAATACGATCGGTGGGGGCACTGGGCGTCGACTTGGTACCGCTGCAGGTGCGGTCGCCGGTGGCGTTGTTGGCCAACAAGTTCAAAGTATGATGAATCGCAGTAATGGGGTTGAACTGGAAGTTCGCCGTGATAATGGCACCACCTTCTTGGTGGTTCAAGCGCAAGGTGTCACACAGTTCCATGCTGGACAGCGTGTCACGATTGCCACACATGGCAATACTGTTACCATCACGCCGCGATAGTGTTTTATCGTCATTCATGTCGACTATTTGATAAGGTTAACGGGCTAATCGTTAACCTTTCGAGTATCACTCATAAACAAACCGCCTAGCACCAGAATTTAACGATTCACTGATTTATTGCGCTCACCATCATTAAGCGCAGTATTAACAACGCAGAAAATCAATAATTTAAGTTATTATTTAATAATGACGATTACTTATTCATTTATTAACGGTAGGGTATCATTTCTGCCCATAAAATTGATGATAATTCCCATTAATACCATGTGGTCAAAATAGGTTGAATATAGTCTAACCATCAGAATATAAATGGATTTATTAATTTCATTGATTATAGGCTACACTTTAGTTAATAATAGTACTAACTAAGTCATCCAAGTTTCATGGTTTGATTTGTTACATTTCTAGACTCTAGGCAATACTCTCGCTGATTAACGTTTTCAACTGAAAGACTCACAATACCTCTTAAAGATGGTCTGCTGTAATTTCAGGTAATCATGGGTTATTCGTGATCATTTTTTAATGGGTCCCTCAAAAATTCAATATGAAAAACCGCACTTATATAGTGAACAACTGGTCTATCGACCTAACTTCCGGTTTTATTACTCACCGAGAGACGCAGGAACAAAAACGACTGGGTGAGTATCAATTAAAATTACTTACCGTTTTGCTCGCGCATATCGGTGAGATTTTATCTCGTGATGAATTAACGAATCTAGTATGGAAACGCCGTTTCATTGGCAACAATAGCCTACCCAATGCAATTCATACTTTGCGGGTAGCACTGGGTGATGAAAATAAACAGCAGCGCATCATACAAACAATACCTAAAATGGGTTATTTATTAGACCCTGCGTTTTGCGAGGTCATTGAAGATATCGCAACACAGGACATTCCAGAAACGGCTGAACCCATTACCGATTCAACATCAGTGACAAGCAGCATTTCGCTGGGGCCAATGGTGTCCTCCATTGATGAGCCTGTAGAGTTAAGCATTGAATCTGAGCCAACAGCGACAGACTCGGCTCAAGCAGACAGCACGTTACCGGCAGTAATACCCAATACACTCGCCCCAGTAAAAAAACGGAATATATTCGGGTGGAAAAATCTACTGATTGGATTCTTATTTGTCGCGGTAATAATTGCTAGCCTTAGTCATTTTTTATATAAGAATCAAGGTGGGCCGAAGTATAAAGCCATCCAACAAGAGCAAGCGATATACAGTAATATCAAGATATTTCAAATAGTCGATGCTAATTTATCACATCAATATGATGATAATCTTAGTCATCGAATACAAGATACACTTTATGCAATTAATAAGCAGATTAGCGCCAGTGATATCCGTATTAACATATATTACATCATCTCTCTACGCCGCTTAGATTTTACATTTATGGTTGAAAATCCATGTACCCAAAATCAGCTCAATATGACGATCTACCATTGGCGACAGAATGATCAGTTGCTGAATAATTTGCTTAACAGTGAGATGGAGAGAAAGATAAATGAAATGGCTAACTGTAAGAAATAGCATATTAATACTCGGTCTATCACTGGTGACCTTAACTGTGTCGCAAGCTGAAGAAAATCAAAAGCCATACCAGGTACGGTTACAGATTGGTTTCTATGATTTACTTTCTCAGCAGAAAGAAGTGTACGATGCCCGAATTACGGCCATCGAAAGTGGTTATATCAGCACAATTACGAGCCCAAATGATAATCGATTTATTTTTAAGGGTAAATTTACTAAAGAAGGGACCAAAAATGAGCAGCTTATTTTTGACTATAACCCTATATTTTTCCATAACCCGACATCTGGCAAAATGGTTGAAGGTGTATTGGATTACCTCACCCATAACACCGTCTTTATGACACCCATGGTCGTTGATGGTCAACCACTGATCGTTGGGCAAGGTGGGATCATGCTGGGCAAAAAATAAAGAGGGCTTTACCCCTCTTCTATATTTGGAAATTTTATTCATCTATAAACGTTTGCTGCCATTCAGTAATCGTTTTTGGCCTTTTGCTTTTATCGTCAGCTACGTTGGTAAAATAATAGACTTGTAAATCGCCATTTTTCTCCGGTGCCACAAAAGCCGCCCACATTTGACCACTTGGGTTATACATGATAATTGAAGCTCGCTTGTTAGCCGCACCACGTACCCAAGTCGTTAAAACTTTTGCACCTCGGTTATCCAAATCATCGGTATAAATATAAACATTAGCTGAAGCGACAAATTGAGCGTAGTGATCGCCGACTAAATCACGAAAGTTCTTGTCATCCTTGGCATTGGTAAAAATACCGATAGACAGCAAGGTTGGCTCCTCTCGAGGATCACTGTCTGCCTTTATATATTGCCCATCAATAAACACATCTTTAGGCATCGAAATACGACATCCCCAACTACCATTACTGTGTACCTGAATAGAGCCATCTTTTATTGGGATCAGTAATAAGTGACAATTAGCTGTTTTATCAATGACATCAACAACGGCCAACCCCTCAACTTTACGTGCATTCGCTCTAAAAGAGCCAGAATTTGCACCTGACCAAGCACGGCTATCAATGTTGAAACCCCATTCCGTCACTCGGTTAATTTCGATAATGCCACCTCGGTCATTCCCTTTGGTGACATTCCACCACTGACCCTCCCATTGCATATTTTTATCAATATCAGACATAGATGCGATACCTTGAAAATAGGCACGTTGAATGCAGGTATCACTGGTGCAACTGTTCAGTGCTTTTTCCCAAATACGGCGCTGCTGGTAAACAGTCTCAGTATCATAATTGATAAGCATTGCCTGATAGATCTCGCTAAATGTCTGATCTAGCCAATGTAAATTTTCATTGCTGCATACCGTGTATTCAACTGGTGTCACTGCACGCTGACAATTAATGGCGAAAGAAGAAGATGAGAAAATCATCATCAAAAGGAAAAAAGCACCGCGAAGATGGAGAATATTCATTCTATTACCTAATGATGGATAGCTGTTTCTATTACTCTAAACACATTACTCTCTAAGAGTATTATATCTATCTACTCTTAACATAGCCTTAGCTAAAAAATAAAAACCACCCGTTTGTGCTAATCACTAGTCAAAACGAGTGGTTTATCAATCTGCGAATGATGATATCTGCTATTTTACTTGCTGAAAAAACACTTATTTAAAGCAAGGTTATTTCGCTTATATATTATCCGATAACTTAAACGCCGAAACCGCATCGGTCAGTTGGCGCGCTTGTTCTTCCAACGAGGCCGCTGCCGCAGCTGACTCTTGCACCAAGGAAGCATTTTGCTGCGTAACGCCATCCATTTCGGCCACAGCCTGGCCAATTTGGCTGATACCACGACTTTGCTCATCAGAAGCAGACGCGATTTCGCCCATAATATCGGTCACATTGGTCACTGCCTGAACGATAGAGTTCATCGTTTCGCCCGCTTCAGAAACCTGCTTCGAGCCAATATTCACGCGGGAAACAGATTCGCTAATCAACCCTTCAATTTCTTTGGCAGCCTGCGCACTGCGTTGTGCCAAATTGCGCACTTCACTGGCGACAACAGCAAAACCACGGCCTTGCTCACCGGCGCGAGCCGCTTCAACGGCAGCATTCAACGCCAAAATATTCGTTTGGAAGGCGATACTGTTAATCACACCGATAATGTCGGCAATACGACGGGAGCTGTCAGTAATACTGCTCATCGTCGCGACCACATCATTGACAATGCGCCCACCATTTTGCGCTGTAACAGAGGCATTATCGGCCAACTTACTGGCCTGATGCGCATTCTCAGCATTCTGCTTCACTGTCGCATTCAACTGCTCCATGCTAGCAGCGGTTTCTTCCAATGCGGCCGCTTGCTGCTCTGTACGTGAAGAAAGGTCCGCATTGCCTGCGGCTATCTCACCGGCACCGGTATAAATCGCATCAGTACTGTTGCGTATCGTCGATACCGTGCTCACCAGGCTACTTTGCATTTCACGCAAATAAGGGATCAACTGCCCAATGCAGTTGCGACCAAACTCAGCCATTGGTTGCCCGAGTTGCCCGTCAGCCATCCGCTGAAAGTGCCGCTTAATGCTATCGAGTGGGCGGATTAAATAACTGACGATGTAGCGATCGGTTAAGACGAGAATAATGACACCAGCAATTAATGCAGCCACCAACGCCCGTACACACCAAGTCACCAATTCCTCTATCCTTAGAGTTGCAGATTCTGTTGCCTCATCGACAGTCGCATTGTACTTCTCTACTGCGGCACCAAATTCACGGCTGAGTGGCGGGTAAGTCTTATTAAACAAATTGTTATATTCATCAAAACGGTTTTCCGCAACCGCCTTGAACATCGGCTCTATCCCACTACTGAGTAGCGTTGTCCAGCTTTGCAGAGTTTTATCCGTCAGTGACGCATCCATCGATTCATGGGGTTGTAGCCTGAATTTAGCCAACGCATCTTGCGTGTTTTTCAGTGCAACACCTGCCGAAGCCAATTCGCGATCGGCATCGGCAATAGATCCATTTTGACGATAAGCGGCGGCACGACTTAAACGTGTGACTATACGAAAATATTGGTCGTTACCCCGATTAATAATATTAATGTTTTTCTGTTGTATTGAGCTTAGCTGTAAAGAGTGCGTCAATTGGTTAAGCGAGAATAAAGTAAATGTTGAAACACCCCCCCAAAGTAACAAAAATATAACAAGAATAGATAATAACGCTACCCTGATGGTGATATGTCTTAGAAAATTCACGGGAACACCCTTGTGCTTTATTTTTTTAGTTTATTTCCTTGAGATTTCAAGGTGTTTATCGCTGATAAATCAGGCAGAGCAAAAAGCTTATTATCAGGATTAAGAGCCAAAATAGCATAAAATCAATGCAAAAGATCAACTAAGCCGATCAATAATAACCAACTGATTGATTTTACCTATTAAAATGTAAATAACGATCGCTAATTTTGATCGGAAATCATGAAATAAATCATTGAGTGTCTTATAGGTTATGTATTTATTTTGAATATAAATACAGCATTCATTGCCCTATTTACCATTAGGATTATAAGCCAAATAATTAATTTACTTACAGTGACGTTATTAACCTTATTACAACAGCAGAATTAAATAGGCCATTAAATGAGATTGGAAGAAATAAATAAAAAATTAACAAAAATTCGAATGAAAACGGTCAGGTCCGATATGCAGCAGAATTTATCTATTTTTTAGTTCCGCTTTTTATACTGCTTTTTAAGTCAAGAAACGATGAAGAAGAAATAGCCATTTTATTCATTCAAATGCTGATTAGGGTGAGCTTGGTAACTCATCATCTGTAAAGGAGGTCAGCCACCCCATGCTGATGCCATTGTCCTTAACTCGTCAGCACTTTGTTCTTCCCCTCACAAAGAATAATCGAAATAATAATGACTACTATTCATTTTATGGCGTGATAAATTACGGCTCAGCATTGTTAAATAAAGAGAGAGAAACCGCCGCCATGTTCCGAAACGCGCCCCCCATTTCATCGACAACATCACGCTTTGTGCTCCTTTTATTGGGTGGCTTGTGCCTCGCTGTCGGGTTATCCGGCTGTAAACCGGCGCAAGAAACCGAGACATCCGCGGCAAAAGAAGACACTCCGGCATGGTCACGTACGGTCGAGACGGCAAAAGGCCCAGTTACGCTGACACAGCAACCCAAGCGAATCGTGTCCACCAGCATCACCATCACAGGCACTTTATTGGCGATCAATGCGCCGATTATCGCCAGTGGGGCCACGGTTCCCAATACGACCGTCGCGGATAATCAGGGGTTCTTTACCCAGTGGTCAGAGATTGCTAAGGCCAAACAACTGGTGCCGATGTATCAAACAGAGCCCAATGCCGAAGCCGTCGCCGGTATGAATCCAGACTTAATTATTATTTCCGCGACAGGGGGAGATTCAGCGCTAAAACTGTATGAACAGTTATCCGCTATCGCGCCGACGTTGGTGATTAATTACGATGATAAGAGTTGGCAAGAGTTAGCGATTTTATTGGGTCACGCGACGGGTCATGAGTCTGATGCACAGCAAGTGGTTGATCAATTTGCTCATCGGCTGGATGAAGTGAAGCAGAATATTACCCTACCACCACAACCAACTTCCGCTTTTGTCTATCAAGCCGCGGCCAGCACAGCCAATTTATGGACGGAGAACTCCGCTCAGGGGAAATTGTTGCAGCAATTGGGTTTCACGCTGGCCGACATTCCTGCGGCAGTAAAGGGCAATACGAGCATGGGGCATCGTAAGGATATCGTCCAGTTAGGCGGTGAGAAGCTGGCTGAGGGGCTGAACGGTGAGACAATTTTATTATTCTCGGGTGGCCAACCCGCTGTTGATGCATTGAAGCGGAATCCGTTTTTAGCGCACACGCCAGCAGTTGAGC
Organism: Yersinia massiliensis; assembly: GCF_003048255.1. Lineage (NCBI taxonomy): Bacteria > Pseudomonadati > Pseudomonadota > Gammaproteobacteria > Enterobacterales > Yersiniaceae > Yersinia > Yersinia massiliensis. The sequence continues at coordinate 655,115 of NZ_CP028487.1, read as the reverse complement.
ATAACCGCGTTTATGCCGTGGGATACGATACTTTCCGGTTGGATTATTATAGTGCGAGTAATTTGTTAGCGAGGATTGAGGGGGCTTTTGGGGGATGAGGGAGGGATTGGTTTGGTAATCGGTTTGGTGAGGGATTTGGTGATCGGTTCGGTTGACATGAGTTCAGCTATCACCTTGCCTCTGATGCCTCAACCGCCAAAGGGGCCATGAGCGTGGCCCCTTTGGAAACCCGCGCTTCGCACGTATCGCTTGCCTGCTTCGCGGGTGGCTCCGGTTGTTTTGTTTGGTGATCGGTTCGGTTGACATGAGTTCAGCTATCACCTTGCCTCTGATGCCTCAACCGCCAAAGGGGCCATGAGCGTGGCCCCTTTGGAAACCCGCGCTTCGCACGTATCGCTTGTCCACTGCGTGGATTCCCTCACTCATCGTTTCGGCTGACGGACGGCTTTATTCGCATCCCTGCTCATGGCGCCTAAAACGGGCGTCCTGCCCGTTTTCCTTGCCTTCTCTCTTCATTCGGCAGCTCAAATGTGCTTTTAAACTTCAAGGTCAACACCATGATTTTAGGTCTTAGGTCTTGGGTCTTGGGTCTTTTGACCTTAAGCGCAATCAGAAAAATTGCCGACGAGGATGAAGGGTAGAGTGAGCGGCCATGGACGGCCGCGAAAAGCGCGTTTGGGCAAGGATGCCCATCGCGCTGGCTCGTGAGCCGAAAGACGTAGGAGGTTTACCCGCAGGGCAATATTTCGCGCAAGCCGCTGGTGCAGGAGGGCCGGCCTGCCCTCCTGCTCGGTTGAGGCTACGAGGTTAAAGTGACCACCGAACGCCTATCAACCGAAACCAGATCCGATCCAGCCCCCAACCGAGAACACCTGCAACGCAGGCAATCCCCCACACTCATTGCACAGAATGTGATCAACCTATGATTATTATTTGGTCGCCTGAATTATTATTTCAACATAATTTAATGCAAACGTTGTCATTTATTTCAGTGACAACCTCGCTTTTTATTCTTATTAATTTGTTTTGTATGAATTTATTTTTTTAAACATTTATGCAAACGTTGTCATCAAGGTGATGTATGGCCAATATCATTGATATCGCAAAGAAAACCGGTCTTTCTGCCTCAACTGTATCGCGCACCTTAACTCGGCCCGAGAAAGTCGCGGCGGCGACCCGTGAACGGGTGATGAAAGCCATTGACGAACTGGGGTATGAAGCCAATATCTTTGCGCGGAATCTTCGCCAAGGTGGATCGCAAATTATTGGCCTAGTCGTGTCCGATATTCTTAATACCTTTCACGGCACCATTGTGAAAGCAGTGGAAGATGCCGCCTATAAAGCAGGCTATACCCTGATTGTCGGTAGTACCGATGAAGATTCGCTGCGTGAAGAACAACTGATGACACAGCTACGTAGCCATATGCTGCAAGGGCTGATCATCACCCCAACACATAACACACGCGACAACTTGCAGCGTTTTACCAATATTCCAGTGGTCGAAATAGACCGTACTTCCGGCCATATCGGCAGCGACACAGTGTTGCTCAATAATATGCTTGGCGTGGAAATGGCCGCACAACATTTGCTGGCGCTTAAACACTCGCGTATCGCGTATATCGGCGGCAGTACACAGACCATTACTTTTGCTGAACGTCTGGCTGGTTTTCGTCAGGCTTGCCCTGAACAAGCCACCAGAGATGTGATTGAGATTCCCGCAACCACATCATTGTTTGCCGATGCTTGTGAGCAAACACATCTACTCATGTCCAAACCCATCGCACAGCGCCCAACAGCCATTATTGCTGCCAATAACGATATTGCCGCTGGCGTCGTACATGCCATTTATCAGCGCAATATCAAAATGCCCGACGAAGTTTCTGTCGTGGCTTTCGACGATCCCGATTGGGCGAGTTTCTTCCCCTGCCCACTAACAACCATACGCCAACCAGTCTATGAAATGGGGAAACATGCTGCGGAGCTATTAATAGAGCGTCTGCGGGGCAATATCAGCGGCCCTGCGCTTTCAGAACGCTTTGATCCGCAATTAATCGTTCGCGCATCTACCACTCGTGCAGACTAAAGCTGACTTTTTTGATTTTTTTAAGCCAACACCAGGAAATTATTAGAGGATAAATATGACGATGACCTTACATACCATCCCACTGATCGAACCAACCGCAGAGAACCTTGCACCATTTGCGCGGTTAGTCGGTCAACCAACGACACCACCGACCCTCGCAAGAGGAGATATTGATTGCTATCACAATATCTGCGATGCCAATGACTTCAATGAGCATCCCGTCGCCAGTTATCTTATTTGTTATCCACGCCCATTATTGATGGAGCAAATAGAGCGACATCGCTTGATGGAAGAAGCTTTTATCCCCTTAAAGGGAAAGAGTGTGATGGTACTCGGCGCGCCGGGAGAACTTGATCCGCAAAAACTGGTGGCAGTGCATATGGATGGATCATTTGGCTTGATTCTTTACCGTGATACATGGCATTTCGCGCCTTTTGCGCTGGAAAAACCGGCCACCTACATGCTGCTATCAGGTAAAGATTCAGGCCCCGACATCGAAGTCGTCGATCTTGGCCCTTATCCTATTAGCCAACCTGAATGTCAGGAGTGAAAATGAACCGGATTATTTGCTATGGCGAAAGTTTGATCGACTTTACTCATGACGGTCAGGCTTTTACCCCTCATCCCGGTGGCTCGCCGTATAACGTGGCAATTGCGCTTGGCCGTTTAGGCTCACGAGTTGATTACTGCACACAATTGAGCACCGATATGTTCGGCAATCTGTTATTACAGCATCTTGAGTTAAATCATGTAGGAACAAAGGCAATAAGTCGCAGCCCCGCCCCCACAACGTTGGCTTTTGTCTTAACTCATCCCGATACTGAACCTGAATATGCATTTTATTCTCGTCAAGCGGCTGATGTCATTATTCAACCGGAAGATTTGCCAGCCCCGATTGATGCAAAATTACATCACTTCGGGTCTATTTCTTTCATGCAAGAACCTTGCGGAACAACATGGGAAAACTATTTAACTCAACTCAATGGGTTTATTTCTTTTGACCCGAATATTCGCCCCAGTTTAATTCCTGATCGCCAAGCTTATCTGGATCGATTTAATCGCATTATAGGCAAAATACAATTACTGCGCCTCAGCTTATCTGACCTGCAATGGCTTGCACCTGATGAAGGTGTCGAACATTTTTTGAGCCGGATGTTTGCCCAAGGTGTTTTGATGGTGGCGATAACGGGCGGCAGTGATGGGGCATGGGTATACACGAAAGAATCAAAAATATATCAGCCAGTTACCTCTGTTGAAGTGGCTGACACCATTGGTGCTGGAGATACCTTCACCGCAGGATTGTTATCGGTTTTAGTTGATGGGATTGACGGTAAAACATGGGCAAAACTGAATGACAATATGCTGTCTCAAGCACTAAAGACTGGCAGCATCGCTGCTGCGCTAAATTGTTGTAATAAAGGCGCAAATCCACCCACAGCAGATGAAGTCAATAAAATGATGTAATTATTCACCCTCGCACAGGTAAAAGATATGCCCTCCCATGGGTAGGGAGCCTTTTACCTGAAAACAAAAATTATGGGGTAATATTATGAGCATAAAAAATATGTTCACCACGCCTGATGGTAAAAACCACGGGTTTACATTCTTCTTACTTACCTGTCTCTTTTTAGTATTAGGCTTTAGCACCGGGTTAATTGATATTCTCAATAAGCATTTTCAAAATACGTTGCAAGTGTCTAAAGCCGAATCGGCATTAGTACAATTTGCCAACTACATTGGTTATTTCGTGATGGCTATCCCTGCGGGGATATTGGCCCGACGCTATGGCTATAAAGGTGGGATTTTTATTGGTTTGGCTTTAATTGCACTGGGGGCATTCTGGTTTATTTCTGCTGCCAGTATCGGGGAATATTGGGCCTTTCTCGTTGGGTTATTTATTCTGGCGACAGGTCTAACCTGCATTGAAACGATTGCGAACCCTTTTGCAACGGTGATGGGCTCACCAGAGCAAGGTGCAGCACGCCTGAACTTATCACAATCCTGTACCGGCATTGGCTTGATATTTGGACCGCTCATCGGCGGGCATTTTATCTTGTCAGCGACAGGTGATGTGAATACCAGTAACGATGCTTTATTTATCCCGTATATGGGCATTGGTTTGGCCGTCGCGATATTAGCCTTGGTCTTTTTCTTCACGAAAATTCCGGATATCACGCCCGAATCAGATCTTCCTCAAGCAGGCGATGCTCAGAACAGCCCTTCGTTATGGCAGCGGCCTCATTTCGTATTAGCCATTGTTGCGCAGTTCTTATATGTAGCAGGGCAAACTGGCGTATTTAGCTTCTTTATCAACTATGTTGTCGACCATTCTCCGTTGTTCGAGCAAACCGTCGCCGCATTTTTACCTGATAGCTGGAGTTGGCAATCCCCTGAGGGCTGGAAATTTACGGAACGTGGGGCTTCACAATTATTAGCTTTCGGTGGCTTCGGGCTATTTATGATCGGTCGATTCACTGGGGGGCTATTGCTGAGTAAGATTTCGGCCCATAAATTGCTGTGGATCTTTGCCGCAATCGACTGTGTGCTGATGGTTATCATCATGTTCGCAGAAGGTTGGTTGGCTATCGTCTCACTGGTACTGAGTTTCTATTTTATGTCGATTATGTTCCCGACCATCTTTGCGCTGGGGATTTTCGGTTTAGGTGAACAAACTAAAAAAGCCTCTTCTTACATTGTGATGTCCATTGTCGGTGGGGCCGTTATGCCCATGCTCATGGGCGGTATTGCTGATGCTTATTCCATGGCATTAGGTTTTGTCATGCCATTAGGGTGCTTCGCTATCATTGGTTTATACGGGTTATTCTGGACAAAACTGCATACTCAAAGCATTAACCGCGCTAAGGCGATGGCCGTCAGTTCATTGTAATCTTTCGATTCCATGTACTCATACCAGCGGCAGGGTTTATCCCTGTCGGCTGGCTTTCGTTAGGGCGACGAGATAACCCCTTTTGCGGTGGGACCATCACCGTTAAGGCAAGAAACATACCCAATTGACCCCATCATTTGAGCAGCATCAAGCTGAGCGTAAATCCCCTCCATTCCAATAAAAACTCGTGCTAACATACCTGCCACAAATAATAATGATAATCAAATCGATAAGAATAATCATTTGTTAAGAAAGAGTAACAATGCCAGCAGCTTATTCCTCGGACTCATCATCAACAAAAACGCTGACATCTGCGCCCATGCTAGGTGCACAAACACAGCGTAAACATATACTTTTGCTGTTACTCAGTATTGTTGTTTTGATACTCGTGATGGCCGCCAGCCTGATGTTTGGGGCAAAAGCGATCCCTTTGTCCGTGGTGTGGCAGAGCTTGCTCGGTGAGAGCCATGGCGCAGATAGCATTCTGATCTTAGAGTCTCGCTTGCCCCGAACCTTAATCGGTGTCCTCGCCGGTGCCGCGTTGGGGCTGTCGGGAGCGGTGATCCAAGCGCTAACCCGTAACCCATTAGCGGATCCCGGAATTCTCGGCATGAATGCTGGAGCCAGCTTTGCCGTGGTCATCAGCATCATTGCTTTTGGCGCAAATGCGATTTCGGGTTATATGGTTGCCGCATTCATCGGCACGCTAATCACCACACTGTTGGTCTATTGGGTCGGCTCGATGGGCGGTGGGCGAGTGAGTCCCCTGCGCCTCACATTATCAGGTGTCGCCATTGGTGCAGTCTTAACCGGTATCACTTCTGGTATCGCACTCACTCACCCACAAATTTACGATAGCATCCGCTTTTGGCAGGCCGGTACATTGGATATTCGCAATATGTCGGTGGTGATGGCGGTGACCCCCGTCATTATTGTGGGTTCAGTGATTGCCTTATTATTGGCGCGATCACTCAATGCTATGCATATGGGGGACGATCTGGCTGCCGCCATTGGCGCTCGTATTGGTCGTACTCAATTTTGGGCAGTCGTCGCCATCACTTTACTGTGCGGCGGCGCAACGGCTGCGGTTGGCCCAATCGCCTTTGTTGGCCTGATGGTTCCGCATATTGCACGCTGGATTGTTGGGCCAAATCAAGTGTGGATCCTGCCTTTCACGCTGGTGATGACACCTATTTTGCTGTTGGTATCCGATATCGTTGGGCGCTTTTTAGTGCCGGGTGAATTACGTGTGTCTATCGTGACCGCCTTTATCGGCGCACCTTTGCTGATCTGGTTAGTACGGAGCAATAAAAGGATGTCCACACTATGAAGTCTGCCCCCACCACATGGCTCTTGGGTCGCCCTGGCGGCCTAATAAACTTGCGTATCCGGCCACGTAGTGTGATCGTCGGTAGCCTGTTATTACTGGTTTGTGTGCTCGCTGCACTGCTGGCATTAATGGCTGGAACATTGCCGCTCTCCCCTGCTCAAGTGACGAATGCCTTATTCGGGCTAGCCCAAGGGCCGGTCGATATTATCGTCAATCAATGGCGCTTACCTCGCGCCGTCATGGCACTGGTTTTTGGTGCCGCACTGGGCATCAGCGGCGCGATATTTCAATCATTAGTGCGTAACCCATTGGGCAGCCCAGACATCATCGGCTTTAATGCGGGTGCCTATACGGGCGCACTCGTGGCTATCACATTGTTTAATGGCAACTATTTTGAAGTTGCCAGCAGCGCGTTGGTGGGGGGATTATTGTCTGCCATCGCAGTCTACTTGCTGGCATACCGGCAAGGCATTCAAGGGTTTCGGTTGATTATTGTGGGGATTGCCATGGGGGCGATGCTCACGGCATTTAACACTTGGTTGACGATCACAGCCTCTCTCGAATCGGCCATGACCGCCGCCGCGTGGGGGGCAGGTTCACTTAATGGTTTGACGTGGGCAAAAGGCCTGCCTTCAGTACTATTTATTGTTATCGCTATCGTCGCTGCGATGTTACTGAGCCGCCGTATGCCATTGCTGGAAATGGGCGATGACGCAGCGGGTGCGCTAGGTGTTCCGGTTGAGAGAACGCGCCTGAGCCTGATGGCGATTGGGGTTATTTTGATGGCAGCCGTCACCGCGGCGGCAGGGCCAATATCCTTTATCGCCTTAGCCGCGCCACAAATTGCGCGGCGTTTAGCGGGGACCTCGTCAGTGACCCTAACGGCCTCGGCATTAATGGGTGCCTTTCTGTTAATTGCCGCTGACCTCTGCGCTCAGCACCTCTTTTTACCTAATCAATTGCCCGTCGGTGTTATCACGATCAGTATCGGCGGGATGTATCTTATTTGGCTTTTAATCCGGGAGTCTGGGCGATCATGAGTATTGTTAATCTCGCGAGTACAGTTAACTCAGCAAAGACGGTTAACTCAACCAATACTGCGCCCCGTTTGCAAGCCGATGCATTAACGTTAGGCTATGACGGCAAAATCATCAGCGAGAATCTGAGTGTCGCCATCCCCGATGGTGAATTTACGGTGATTGTTGGCCCCAATGCCTGTGGTAAATCGACCCTGCTGCGTGCGTTAAGCCGTTTGCTAAAACCGCAGGCTGGGCAGGTGATTTTAGATGGCAAGAATATCGCCAGTGTTGATACTCGGTATGTCGCACGTCATTTGGGTTTATTGCCACAAAGCTCGCAAGCGCCGGATGGGATCAGCGTATTAGATTTGGTGGCGCGCGGTCGCTACCCTCATCAGAAGTTGTTACAGCAATGGACGCAGGCGGATAATTTGGCGGTCCATGAGGCAATGGAAGCGACAGGGATCAGTGAGCTAGCAGAGCGGTCAGTGGATGCGTTATCCGGCGGGCAACGCCAGCGAGTGTGGATTGCGATGGTCTTGGCGCAGCAAACGCCGCTGTTGTTGTTGGATGAACCCACGACTTATTTGGATATCGCCCATCAGATTGATTTGCTGGAGTTATTTAGCCATCTTAATCAGCAATTGAATCACACGCTGGTGGCTGTGTTGCATGATTTAAACCACGCCTGCCGTTATGCCACTCACATTATCGCCATGCGCGATGGGCAGATTGTGGCGCAAGGTAAACCCCGCGAGGTGATTACCGCTGATTTAGTCGAACACGTGTTTGGTATGCCGTGTTTGATTATTGATGATCCGGTGTCGGGGACGCCGTTGGTGATCCCGAAGGGGAGATATAGGGGGTGAATTTTTGTTTTTTTGGTTTAGTTAAGGGTCGGATCTGGTTTCGGTTGATAGGCGTTTTGTTTGGTGCTTGGTTCGGTTGAGGATTGGATCTGGTTTCGGTTGATATTCATTAAGGTGCTCGGTTCGGTTGTTATAACTTCAGTGTTCACCTTGGCTCTGATGCCTCAACCGCCAATGGGTCACAAGCGCGTGACCCCTTGGAACCCTGCGCTTGCGCACGCATCGCTTGCCTGCTTCGCAGGTTCCCTCACTCATCGTTTCGGCTGACGGACGGCTTTATTCGCATCCCTGCTCATGGCGCCTAAAACGGGCGTCCTGCCCGTTTTCCTTGCCTTCTCTCTTCACTCGGCAGCTCAAATGTGCTTTTAAACTTCAAAATCAAAACCATGATTTATAGGTCTTGGGTCTTGGGTCTTGGGTCTTTTGACCTTGAGCGCAATTAGGAATATTGCCGACAAAGATTGCAGGCCGAATGAGCCGCATGGACGCGGCGAAAGGGGCTGTCGAGCTGGGAGCGAGTCAGCACCGGTTCGATAAGCCGGCAAGCTGTAGGAGGGAATGGCGCAGCCACAATATTTCGCGCAAAGGCGCGGGTGTTGGGCCGCCGCCCTGCGGCCCGACTCGGTTGAGGCGACGAAGTTAAAGTGATCACCAAACGAATATCAACCGAAACCAGATCCGATCACCAAACCAAACCAAACCAAACAACCGTCCCCCCCTGCGAAGCAGGCAAGCCGCGCGGGGTCACGCGCTTGTAACCCCATTGCCGACTAGTAACCCCCGAATCCCCTCCACCAACCCACCCCGCCAACACAACGAATCATGCCCGCCACTATAAACCCGATACTGCAATCGATGCCCCGCTATCCTTAGCGCCTCGCTCATGACTTCATTTACCTGATAAATCACATCTTCGCGACGGCCTGCTTCCATGAAAATATTCAATGAGTGACCTGCCCCCAATCCTTGAAGCACTTGCTGAGTCAACCAGCCTTGACGCACTGCGGTATCCACTGCCGATCTTTTCGCATGATCAGTATCAGGCCACCAAAAAGACCCTGATTGACTCAGTACGCAACCAAAACGTTGTGGCCAATGTAATCCGGCATACAACGAGGCCAAACCACCAAAACTTTGCCCCGCCACCACCGTACGAGATGCCTGATCCGTAAAGGGTTGCAGCTTCGCCACTTGAGGTAATAACTCAGCTTGTAATGCCTGCCAGAAAACCTCATTGCAAGGCAGTTCTTGAGAACGGTGCGCTTGGTCAATGATATCAATCAACACATACACGGAAGCTGGCAGATGACCCAACGCGGTTTCATTATCCAGCACGCCAAAAATAGGCTGTTTTTCCGCCCAATATTGGCCGTCCAGCATAAGCACTAATGGCCGCTCAGCCACATCTTCAGCGTGAGAACTCGGCGTCGAGTAGACCCACACTTGGCGACGGTTACCTAATAATGCGCTGTCCCACGTGATCACTTGCAGCCGTTGTGGATCGGCGGGTAGCTGCTGACCGGCATCGATGGGCTGCCAAGCCGCTTGCGGTAAAGCATCGGCTAAATGTACGCCAGACAGTGGCTTCCCCCAATAACTGGCATGGGCTGCCGTGTGATTGAACGGATCGTTCTCTGCCAGACTCATTAATGAAACCCACCAATTGCGCTGTGCTAAGCGCTGCTCTTTGGTACTGCCTTGCGGTAACGTCAAATGCTTATCTTTCGTGGCGGGGATAAAACAATAGCTGCCGCGAAAGTCAGATTCGACTTCGGCCTGCCAATACCAAACATCGGTCTGGCCCAGCCGCTGGAGCGTTTGCGGGTGTGTGCTGTGATGGTCGGTCAGGCCGTTCACATCAATATAAACATGGCTAAAATCAACGTCATGCGCCTTGCCTAACCGATCACGCCAAAGAAATGTCAGTTTAACGCGGCCCTCATCCACCGGTTCAGCCAATGGCGTTCCCCACTGCGCAATCTGTTGCCACCATGCCTCGCTGCCCGCCTCGGGGGAATTTAACAACTGCTGACTATCTGGATAGGGGTTCGCCAAACTCACGGGCTGTCCTTTTTTAGTAGACTCAAATTTCTCAGAAATTAAGACAAATAATATTGAGAATCATTATCCACCACAAGAATATGATGCCGGATTATGTCATCTGAATACCTTAATTTCATTTGCCCCAAAAACCAGCTCGGCACTTAATCGTTTTCAGGTGAATAGGTTTTGAACAAATAGGTTTTAAACAAATAGCTTTTGATGTTCTGGCGCATGTTGATTAAAGAAAAGTAAATTTTCGCCTCGATTGACACTATTTCTGAGATGTAATGAGGAATAAAGAGATGAAATTCAGCGCACTAACTTTTGCGCAACCTTTCTATTCATTCAATGTAACCCGACAAAACCATTCTAAAAACAGAGGGATAGTCCTATACTCGCTGGCAGCATCATGTCATACCGCGACTTATTCCGCCTCAATGGCTAGCATTCATGGGACCCGCACTTATGGGAAGATCACAGCTTATGCATCAGATGCGCGCCAGTAAAAAGCGCCTGTGCGGTATGCTATTGATCGCCTGCTGGTTGATCCTGAATGCACAATTGGCTGTTGCCAGCCATCAATGTGATATCGCCCCTGCCGCCTCCCCTGTTTTTACCCAACACCAGGGGCATTTACAGAGCCAAATGCATGACATGCCGGCAATGATGGACATGTCCCATGGTCAGGCGCAAAACGCACTGTGCGAGAAGCACTGCATTCCAGATTCCATTCAGTCTGATAGCGGTATGTTGGTACTGGCTGCGTTACCCACCAATACAGAGCTCGTGCTGGCGGATAGGCAACAAAATCCACGTATTCATCGCCTTGACTGGCAAACCCCGCCCATTGTCGGCCCCCCGACCGAAATCGTTTTCTGCCGATTTAGAGAATAGATCCAGACATATTTGACCGCATCTTTAGGCCGCTTTCGTGCGGTGTATTGCGTTTTCTTATGTTTTGGAGCCATTCCTATGCTTACTTTATCTCGTGTTGTCTCCGCTGCTGCGGGCGTACTTTTTTCTGCTGCTACACTTTTTTCCACCATTACACTTTTCTCTGCTCCCCTGTCTGCCGCGACTTCCCCCATGGCCGACACGATGCCCATGTCCCATGATCATGGGGCGATGATGGCCGATGCCACCACGTCTGACGCCGAGATCTATCACTCTCGCGGGCAGATAAAAGCGTGGAACGCCACCAGCGTTTCTATTGCTCATACCGCCATTGCGGCACTGAACTGGCCGCCGATGGCCATGACCTTTGACTTGCCAGATAGCCTGATGGCGGCCCCCTTGCCGGTTGGCGCATCGGTCACCTTCAGTTTTATTCAAACGAGTCAGGGTTATCAGCTAACCGCCATTTCAGCGCAGCAGCCGTAAGGCGGGAGTCATCATGAACGCATTATTCAATCACCCACGGCAGGGGCGGCCCACGGCTGCGCCACGTTTCGGGTTTGCCCGCCTATTCATGGCTGCCATGTTTAGCCTGCCCGCGATGGGCTATGCCGCAGATATCACGCTGGAACAGGCACTCTCTTCTGCTGAACGCTATTCGGCCGAACTCTCGGCCAATCAACATCAGGTCAATGCGCTGGAGAACATGGCCAGCTCCGCCACGCAATTACCGGACCCCAAACTGAAGTTCGGTATTGAAAACCTGCCAGTTGGTGGCAGCAATGCTCGCCGTTTTACTCGCGAAGGTATGACCATGCAGCGCGTTGGGATTATGCAGGACTACATCAGCAGTGATAAACGGCAAAGAAAAGCCGACACCCTCAGTGCCGAGGCCCGTAAAACGGCAGCGGGCAGCGAAACCATCCGTACTCGCCTACAAAAAGAAGTTGCTCAAGCCTGGTTGGATTTAGCCCTAACCGAGCAGGCAGTCAGCGATGCTAAGGTGCTGGTGCAGGAAAGCGAAAAACAAGTCGCGCTACAACGTGCGGGGGTCGCCAGTGGTGGTGCCTTGCCCAGTAGTGTCCTTGATGCTCGCCTGACATTTTCAGCCATGCAAGACCGATTGACCAACGCACAGCGGGATGTCGCATTGGCACAAACGCAACTGACTCAATTGACTGGCATTGAAGTCAATCACATCAGCGGCCCGATGCCCTCTTTTACCCGCTTGCCTGCCGAGAGAACCGTACTGCGTGAAGCCATCAATCAACATCCAGAGATTGTGCTCGCCAGCCGTGAAGCCGATGTCGCCAAAGCGCGCTCCGCGCAATCCGCAATTGCCGCCACGCCCGATGTTGGCATTGAAGTGTATTACGCCAAACGGGCAGACGAATATGAGGATATGGCCGGTGTGATGGTGACTGTTGACCTGCCACTGTTTCGCTCACAACGCCAAGACAAAGATTACGCCGCTGATGTTTCGCGAACGATGGAAGCCAACGATCAATTGACCTTATTGACCCGCGATCATCAGGCACAACTCGACACCTTACTCGCGCAGTATCAAGCCGCCCAACAGCTCTGGCAGCGGCAAACCAATGAAGTATTACCGCTGCAAAAACAGCGCGTTAACTTAATGCTGGCGCAATATCAGGCCAATAAAAGCGATTTAAGCAGCGTGTTAGAAGCACGACGCGCCCTACTCGATAGCCAACTCAATGCCAGCAATGCCGCCAGAGAGTTGGCCCGTACTTGGGCTGCCATCCGTTATCTGACCCCGCAGGAGCGCATGCAATGAAAAAACATTTAGGTTTAACCTGGGTCACCGTGGCAGTGATCAGTGGGCTCGCCGGTTATTGGCTAGGCCAACCCGCCTCACAAGCGGCCCCGACAACCGAATCACCTGCGAACATCTCCTCTGCGAACATATCCCCTGAAAACAGCCCAAAAGTGCTGTATTGGTATGATCCCATGTCTCCCGGCCAACGTTTCGATAAGCCGGGAAAATCCCCCTTTATGGATATGGACCTTGTTCCGCGCTATGCCGGTGAAACGGCAGAGGATGGCGGGGTCACCATCAGCGCTCGCCAACAGCAAAATCTGGGAGTACGCACCGCACTGGCTGAGATGCGCCCACTCAATTATCGCCTCAACGGTTATGGCACAGTGACGACCGATGAACGTAACGTACAAATTATTGCGGCACGGGCAAATGGCATTATTGAAAAGTTATACGTCAATGCTAGCCAACAACCGGTCACAAAAAATCAGCTATTAGCTCAGCTCTGGGTGCCTGAATGGAGTGCGGCACAACAAGAGTATCTGGCGGTTCGCGCATTAGGTGACACGCCGTTAACTGCCGCGGCGCGCCAGCGGTTACAGCTACAGTTCATGCCAGAAGCCGTCATCCGCAGCGTCGAGAAAAGTGGCCAACCACAAACGCGGGTGACACTACGCTCCCCCTCTGATGGCTTTGTGAATAAACTCGATATTCGCGCCGGTTCGCAAGTGACGGCCACCCAATCGCTATTCGAGTTAGCCAGCCTCGATCCGGTGTGGATCGTCGTCGATTATCCGCAATCACAAGCCAGTTTGCTCACGCTGGGGAGTACCATTACCGCCACGACAGCCAGTTGGTCAGGTGAGACTTTCCACGGCAAAGTCAGTGAATTACTGCCCAATATCGATCCCGCGACCCGTACCTTAAAAGCACGTATCGTGCTGGAAAACCCGCAACATAAGCTAAAACAGGGTATGTACCTGAGTGTGCAGTCGGCATCTAACGATAATCTTGAACCAGTGCTGGCGATCCCGCAGGAAGCGTTGTTGATGACGGGTAATCGCAATACTGTCCTGCTCGCGGAAGGAGACGGCCACTTTAAGCCGGTCGAGGTCAGTGCGGGATCAACGCAAGATGGATGGGTAGAGATCAAATCAGGGCTCAATGTTGGCCAGCGAGTGGTGACTTCGGGCCAGTTCTTGATCGATTCGGAAGCGAGTCTGCAAAGTGCGCTGCCGCAAATGGAGGCCACGTCTGAAGCTACCACGCCGGCAACAGATCAAGCCACAGAGAGTCCAGCAGATATCTACTCGGTACAGGGGGAAGTCAAAGCGATAAATGGGCAAAACATTACGCTATCGCACGGCCCAATTGCTGCCCTGAAATGGGGAGCCATGACCATGGACTTCCAATTACCGAAAGGGAATTTAGCCCCAGAAATTATCGTCGGCAGTCAGGTTAACTTCACCTTCACGCTCAATGAACAAGGAGCTCAGATCCGCCAAATCCAACCCGCGAAATCCAATAGCAGTACCGATATCCATGGAGGCCATTTATGATTGCCGCCATTATCCGTTGGTCACTGCGCAACCGGCTGTTGGTGTTACTCGGTGCGGTAATGATGGCCGCATGGGGGATCTGGTCATTGCAACAAACCCCAGTTGACGCGCTGCCAGACCTGTCTGATACACAAGTAATTATTCGCGTCAGTTATCCCGGTAAAGCACCGCAAGTCGTGGAGGACCAAGTCACTTATCCACTGACGACAACGATGCTATCGGTGCCGGGTGCCAAAACCGTGCGCGGCTTCTCGATGTTCGGCGATGCTTACGTCTACGTGCTGTTTGACGATGGTACCGATCCTTACTGGGCGCGTTCAAGAGTGCTCGAATACCTCAGCCAAGTGCAATCCACCCTGCCCGCCGAGGCGAAAGCTTCACTGGGGCCAGATGCCACGGGCGTAGGTTGGATCTATGAATATGCGTTGATCGATAGAACTGGCAAATTGAGTTTGGCCGACTTGCGCGCATTACAAGATTGGACGCTGAAATTTGAGCTAAAAACCGTGCCAAATGTCTCGGAGGTCGCGAGCGTCGGCGGCATGGTGCGGCAATACCAAGTAGTCCTTGACCCCGAACGCATGCGCGCACTGAATATTCCCCATCAACAGATTGCTAACGCCATTAGTGACAGCAACCAAGAAGGCGGCGGTTCCGTGCTAGAAATGGGGGCGGCCGAGTATATGGTGCGAGCCAGCGGCTACCTAAAAACGCCGGATGATTTTAACAATATCGTGATTACCGTTCGCGACGGCATTCCTATTTTACTGTCCGATGTTGCCAGTATCCGCATGGGGCCAGAAATGCGCCGTGGCGTGGCAGAACTGAACGGTGAAGGGGAAGTCGCTGGCGGTATCATCGTGATGCGTTACGGTAAAAATGCGCTGGAAACCATCAATGGCGTGAAAGAGAAGCTGCAACAGATTCAGCGCAGTTTACCCGCAGGCGTGGAGATCGTACCGGTTTATGACCGCTCACAACTGATCACTCAAGCCATCGACAGCCTGTCATTTAAGCTGCTGGAGGAATTCTTAGTCGTCGCCGTGATCTGCTCACTGTTTCTGTTCCATTTCCGCTCGGCGCTGGTGGCTATCATCACCCTGCCGCTCGGGATTCTCGGTGCGTTTATCGTGATGCATTATCAGGGCGTCAATGCCAATATCATGTCGCTTGGCGGTATCGCGATTGCCATTGGAGCCATGGTGGATGCGGCAATCGTAATGATCGAGAACATGCACAAGGTGCTGGAGCAATGGCGTCGCGATCACCCTGGTCAAACACCTGCCAGCCAAGACTATTGGCGTATATCAGAGCAGGCGGCGATTGAAGTCGGCCCCGCACTCTTTTGCAGCTTATTAATTATCACGTTATCGTTTATTCCTGTCTTTACCTTACAAGCCCAAGAGGGGCGGATGTTCTCCCCGCTGGCCTTTACCAAAACCTACGCCATGGCGGTTTCCGCAGGTTTAGCGATCACGCTCGTCCCCGTCTTAATGGGCTATTTTATTCGTGGGAAAATCCCTGATGAAAATGCTAACCCGATCAACCGCGCACTGATCGCCCTTTATCATCCGGTATTAACCGCCGTGTTAGCACGGCCTAAAACCACCTTAGTGATCGCGGGGATGTTGTTACTGGCCACGTTGTATCCACTCAGTCGATTAGGCAGCGAATTTATGCCCGCGCTGGATGAGGGGGACTTGCTGTATATGCCATCCACCCTACCGGGGATCTCGGTGCGAGAAGCCAGCCACTTGCTGCAACAAACCGATCGGCTGATCAAAACCGTACCGGAAGTGGCAACGGTATTTGGTAAAGCAGGACGAGCAGAGACAGCCACCGATCCCGCCCCACTGACGATGATCGAAACCACGATCCGCTTTAAACCCAAAGATCAATGGCGGCCAGGTATGACCATGGACAAATTGATCGAAGAGCTAGACGCCACAGTGAATGTTCCCGGTATCGCCAATCTGTGGGTTCCCCCCATCCGCAACCGGCTAGATATGCTGTCGACCGGCATCAAAAGCCCCGTCGGCATCAAAGTCAACGGCAAGAACGTGCAACAAATCGAGCAAGTGGCGCAGCAAATTGAGCAGGTGGTACGCAAAGTACCCGGGGTGACCTCGGCGCTATCTGAACGTTTAGCCGGAGGACGCTATGTGGATATCAATATTGACCGTAAACGCGCTGCCCGCTATGGCGTTTCAGTGAAAGAGCTGCAATCACTGGTGGCAACGGTGATTGGCGGACAAAACATCGGTGAAACCATTGAGGGACGTGAACGGTATCCCATCAATCTGCGCTACCCGCGAGAAATACGTGATTCCCTGCAAAAGCTGCGTGATTTACCAGTTGTGACGGCCGGTGGTGGGCAAGTGGCGCTCTCTGAGCTGGCTGATATTAAAGTCACGGAAGGCCCACCCATGCTAAAAAGCGAGAATGCACGCTTATCCGATTGGGTGTATGTCGATTTGCGTGGGCGAGATTTAAAATCAGCCGTCACTGAAATGCAACAAGCCGTTGCTCAGCAAGTCAAGCTACCTGAAGGGGTATCACTCGGGTGGTCAGGGCAATTTGAATATCTAGAGCGAGCCACTGCGAAACTGAAAGTGGTGCTACCAGTCACTTTAATGATCATTTTTGTGCTGCTCTACGTGACTTTCAGCAGTGTCCGCGACGCCGCACTCATCATGGCAACGCTACCTTTTGCTCTGATCGGCGGGGTTTGGTTGCTATATGGGCTGGGATACAACTTTTCTGTCGCCGCGGCTGTCGGCTTTATTGCGCTGGCGGGGGTGGCAGCAGAGTTTGGTGTCATCATGGTGCTTTACCTTAATCAGGCCGTGAAAAAGCATCAGCAATCGGGTATTACCCTGACCGCCAGCCAAATGAGTGCCGCTATTCATGAAGGCGCAGTGCTGAGAGTGCGGCCAAAAGCCATGACAGTGGCGACTATTATGGCAGGCCTGCTACCGATAATGTGGGGCGGCGGCACCGGTTCCGAAGTGATGCAACGTATTGCTGCACCGATGATCGGCGGGATGGTCAGTGCTCCACTACTTTCTATGTTAGTGATTCCGGCAGTTTATATGCTGCTGCATAAAAAGGACCACGCATCTTCCTAAGCATCTCAACAGAGATTCGCACAAGCCCTATGTCCTGTTTCTCCGGATTTAGGGCTTTTTCTTTATCGCCTTAGAGAAACTCAGCCCAGCTTAAATAACAATAAGTTTGAGTAAAGTGGTTATTACTCCAAATGTTTCCATCTCAACGCGGATTCAAGCATCTGCTGCTCATTCACTTAATGTGTCTGATGTATAGCTTATAGAAAATAAAAATTATAGTTTTAGCTATAAAAACATAATAGAAATTCAAAGATATATAAGCCTCTAATACTACTCACAATCTAATTAACAATAAAAAATATAAAATACAATGAAATATAAAAATACTGAGAAATAGTAATGATAAATAATAACTAATTCCATAATTAGTAGAAATGCTGACTTGTTAATGACAAATTTATCATGCAAGAATAGATAGATTAAGTATTAAGATAAATGAGAATTATAACGTAAGCCGTCAGATTCACTCACTACCATTATTAATGATAGAAATAATCTTCACCATAAAAACACTCAAAGAGAAGTACCTACATAGCAATAAATAACTTATCTATGGCAGGGTAAATGACTAAAACACTCAAAGAACATGCATTAATCTTATACAGAATAGGGAGCCTTGAATATGGAGAAAAATGATATCGTGTTTAAATTGGAAGGATCAGTGCTATTCTCGCCCGCACAACGTAGCTTAAACGGCCCCGATAATAAAGTGGCAATTTTGACTGAGAACAATCTCAGATTTTTACAGCTATTACTAAATGGCATTACTGAGAAAGAACAAATTATCAATGAGGTGTGGAAAGAGCAGCGAGGTGCAGTCAGTGAAAGTAGCTATTACGGGCAACTCTATATGCTACGTAAGGCATTTGTACAGGTGGGGCTGAAAGAATCACTTATCCATACAATTCCACGTAAAGGTGTTCGCTATACTGGGACAGTCAGCCAAATGGCAGTTTGTCATAAGGCTGAGCAGCAGATTAGCGATAATGCAACACCGATAATGGTGAATCCCCCCCTAGCCATGCCCATTCCATTGATAACAAAGAATGTACCGACATTAGCACCTCAACCACCGGTCAAGCCCAATTTTTTACAAAGTTACCACTGGAAGAAACTGATCTCTTTACTGGCATTCTTTTCATTCTGCTGGCTTTCATTTCTCTCAATCTTAATCGTTATCATCTTATTTAATGGTGATGGCCCACATTCCTAATATCATTATTAAGATGAGAATAAATAAACAAGATTAAATGATGATAACAAAAAGGTATTCGCCCCCAAAAAACCATTTAATAGCTACCACTACGAACGAGACGAAAATATTGATTCGTAACGTGTAGAGAAACATTCGATGAGTATAGTAGACAAATAACGGGAATGCCCCATTAATTTAAAGGAAAACAATATGATGAACTTAATCACTAAAGGCTATGTTACTGCACAACTGAAAACCGAAGCGTTTATGAAAGATAACCGCGGTTCAATTATTGAATATGTAATGATTATTGCTTTAGCAGGTATCCTTATTACGGCGGCTAAAACACCATTAACAACTCTTGTCACTGATTTGGTGACCGCAGCCAAAGCCTCTGTTACTAACAGCTAATTGATAGTAACAATCTATTGTCTCCAATATGGCAACTTAAGGTTGCCATATTACTAAATAACATAAGGAATCGTCTTGGACATCCTTAGTATATTGCTCATTATTATATTAGTGCTACAGCTATTGGTGGTTTGTTACAGTGATATTCGCCACCGAATCGTAACTAATAAATCAATTATCACTATAGCGCTCACAACCTTAGTTATTAGCTTTACCCAACACAATACAGTTAGTGTTGTCATTCCGTTAGTTGCATTGATAGTAGGTTATATCCTATTCCATTTTAAATTGATCGGCGGAGGTGATGTTAAATTGATCACCGTATTGCTCTTGGCTTTAACGGCAGAGCAATCGCTGAACTTCATCCTCTATACCGCCATCATGGGAGGTGTCGTAATGATGATAGGAATGTTGATCAATCGTGCAGATATTCAACGCAGGGGAGTTCCCTATGCCGTGGCAATCGCATTAGGTTTCTTATTATCGCTGTATCTCTAAACATTAAGTTATTACTACTCCAACAATATGAAGGTCATTCATAATGAACCGTAAGCTTATTCTATTATTTTCACTCGTAATTGTGACAGTCGGTGTCGCAGGTATCCTGAACAATAATAAAGATGATGCGAATAACCTCACAAGCTTTGGCGAACAGAAAAAAGAGCAAAATGTTGATATTTTACTAGCACAAGCAACACGCCCCCTACCCTCAGGTAAAATACTAACGAGTGAGGATTACGAACTCAATAAAATCATGGTTAGCAAATCAAGTGAACTAATAAATAGTGATATTTCAAATATTAAGATGATCAATAGTCACTTATTGAAATCAAATATTACAGCAGGATCTTACATTACTAATGATATGTTGGTTTCACCGGAAAGCCGTGAATTTAGCCAGTTAACATTAAAGAATAATGAACTTATCTACAGATTCAATATTACACAAGAAGAAGCATATTTACTCGATGCATTAAGTATTGGCGATATGATAATGCTTCAACTAAGAACACGTGAAACCGATAAGAGAAAAGGATTAGAAAACAGCATTAACATAGACACAAATGAATTTAATGATAGAAAATCACAAAACTACTTATTAACTAATGTCATTTCTAACATACAAGTAATAAGGATAAAAAAGTATTCTTCAAGCGAGTTATCAGAAAAAAATAAAAGTAATCAAAAGACTGATGAGATATTTACTGGTTATATAGATGCCATAATACATACAGATGAACTGGATCTAATACATATGGCAGAGAAAGCGGGTGACATTCTTCTTGTGCCCAAGGTTAGATTGGGTAATGACAGCCATCGTTCAAAAAGTCTACATGACATCTTCCCTAAACTACACACAGTAAGAGAGCTAAGAGGATGAGATTAACCAAAATAAAGTATCTAAGTTGGAATTTATTTTCCTTATTTATTATTGCTCTTATTCTAATAGCATTTAATAAAGCTAATGCGAAATCAGTTTATATATCTCCGGGGGAGTCATACATTGTCAAGACTCAAGAAGAGATAGAAACTGTTTTTATTTCATCCGCAGAGGTAGCCGACTATGAGTTAGTGGGTAAAAATAGTATTATTGTTTATGCCAAAACAGAGGGCACTGCAGAATTAATATTATTAAACGATGAAAATAAAGAAATCACAAAGAGAACCGTTGTTGTAAACAGCATCATCAATGCTGTAAATAAAAGAATAAATATTGAGTACCCTAATAGTAAAGTTGAAATTGATAAAATAGAGACTAGCTACGTTCTAACTGGAGAAGTTGCGTCCGAAGAGGCTAAAGATACTATCGTCAGTATTGTGGGGGAAGCGATTGGTAGCAAGAAAGAAACGATCGGTAAGGAACAATATTTTAGCACGCCCGATTATTCTCGTCTGATTAATAAGATAAGCGTTACACAATCTAATCAAGTGAATGTCAAGCTGACCATTGCTGAGGTCACCAAAGACTTCACTGAGAATATCGGCATAGATTGGAATACGGTAGGAGATGCCATTGGTTCATTCCAGTTTATAAAATTCAATGCCAATGGGATTAGCACACTCGTTCACGCCATCAATGATGAATCAATTGCACGGATTTTAGCTGAGCCCAATCTCTCCGTCTTATCGGGCGAAAGCGCGTCATTTTTGGTTGGCGGTGAAATACCAATTGTCTTATCAACAGAAAATAGCCAAACAGTCACTTATAAAGAATTTGGCATCAAACTCAATGTTGGTGCAAAAGTCAATGAAAGCAAACGTATACGTATCCTTCTAAATGAAGAGGTCAGCAGCATTGACAAGCTATTTGATGCTAAGGGTGGGGATTCTTATCCTTCATTGAGAACACGCAAAGCCGCGACTACATTAGAGCTGGGGGACGGAGAAAGTTTTATTTTGGGTGGCCTTATCAGCAACACAGAAAGAGAATCGCTCAAAAAAATACCCTTTATAGGCGATATACCGATACTAGGTGCATTCTTCCGTAATGCGCATACCGAACAAAGACAAACTGAATTAGTCGTGATCGCGACAGTAAACCTGGTAAAACCAGTATCAAAGCAAGAAGTGGAACTACCCGGTTTCATGCAAACATCTACCCTCGAACGTCTCTTTAATTTCACCCATATTATGGAGATTAAAAGAGAAAAAATGGCAAAAGAATTTATGCGTAAAGGTGGTTTTATAAAATGAAATTATTAATAATGATTGGAGTACTGCTCAGCTCCAATTTATCTCAAGCAAAAATAATAATAAATCCGGTTGAAGACGACTATTCCTTTACTTTAAAAAAGGGAAAAAACACTGTTAAAAGTAAGACAGCGTGTAAAGGAAAAAAAGGATATAAGCCCTGTACTTATCAACATAATGACTATCGTTCAGTAAAAAATAGTGCATTCGGGTGTGCTGTTAACAACAACAAGAAAAACGCTAGTGACAATGGTGATGTATGCAATTAATTCTTAACAAGGATCTGATCAGTAGAAAAGAGCGCAAGGTAAAGGATAGCATCACGATTATTTCTAATAGGCATTGGCTCATTGAGGTAGTTTCCGAACAAATTCGGCTTGCCGACATGAATAATATTAATGAGATCAACAAAGATATTTTCAATGTACCGTCTGTTAGTTTATCGGATCAAACCAGCGGTGTTATTGTTGACATCGGTGATAATAGTAATGTTGATGAACTATTGGCTTTAGCAAATAACTATATCTCGCGTCACTGCTGGTGTGTATTAGTAGGTGATGTTGACTCAATCTCTATCGCGCAACAGCTAACTGAACGGGGGGTTTTATACTTAAATATACAGTCACAATCAGCGGAGCTAACACAACTTTTACTTAAAGGTATTCAGGTAGAAAAAGATAGAAAAGCATTCTTTATCAGCGTGCTTGGCTGTAAAGGAGGAATAGGCACGACCCTACTTAGTTATCATTTAGCACATGAGGTCGTTCAAATAAAAAAATTACCCACTTTATTATTGCAAGGTAATAACGGTTCACAAGATCTTGACCTTATCACAGAAAAGAAAATAGCAAGTGATTTAACTGAGTATCAGAAAAACTTTGACCTCATGCAAAGTAAAGATAAAAATCTAAATGACATTAGCACTAAAGAAAGTCATAAGTATAACTTTGTCGTATTTGATCAACCAATTCATAATTCGACAAAAGAAAAACTGACTGATTATGTTGAATATTCCAACTGCATTATTATTCTACTGGATAATAGTATGACATCAGTTCGCACTGCTAAAGAATTCATCGACATTCACTCAAGATTCAAGAGGGATAACAAACGTGGCATTAAATTAATTATTTGCTTAAATGAAAGTAGAGTCGTCACAAAAGATATGCTAGATACATCTGACATACCGTCTTTATTAGGTCGGAAAATTGATATCAAGATCCCTTATATAAGCAAAGAAAATAGCTCAATCAGTGACAAAAAATATTTTGGTCGTCGAAAAAAACTAATCACTGAATTAACCAAACAAACACTAGGCATGCGAACTGACACATCCAAGTGTAACATTGCATGGATTAATAGCTTCACAAAAACATTAGCAATAAAAAGGTAAATAATGAAAATATCATTAACCACACAGGAAATTATTCGAGAAAAAATGTTGGCCAACATTGATATTGATAAAGTAGAATATCTTATTAATGACTATGCCAAGCTTAACAACCTAATCTCACAAACTTTTTATGAAATATTTAATGATAACGAGCATCAGTTAACCACCCAAGATCAGAAAAATATTATCGTAATGATTACAGATGAAATAACGGGGTTCGGGCCGCTAAGAGAATTGATGGAAGATGATTCTATTAGCGATATTATGGTCAATGGACCTGACAAAGTATTTATTGAACGTTTTGGCTTAATCAGTTTAAGTCATCAGCGCTTTATTAATAACAAGCAACTAACAGATATTACCAAACGCTTAATGCAACGGGTAAACCGCCGTATAGACGAAGGTAGACCTCTTGCTGATGCTCGGCTTATTGACGGGAGCCGAATCAATGCCGTAATAAATCCCATTGCTTTAGATGGTACTGCTCTTTCTATCCGAAAATTTAGTAATAATAAAAGAAAGTTAGAAGACTTAGTCGATATGGGCGCAATGAGCAGTGATATGGCAAATTTCCTCATTATTGCAGCCAGTTGCCGAATAAATATTGTTATCTCTGGCGGAACAGGATCGGGCAAAACGACTTTACTCAACGCATTATCAAAGTATATCTCTGAAAATGAAAGAGTGATTACATTGGAAGATGCAGCAGAGCTAAATCTTGAACAACCTCATGTTGTACGGATGGAAACACGCTTAGCTGGCCTGGAGAATACTGGGCAAATTTCTATGAGAGATTTGGTTGTTAACTCCTTACGTATGCGGCCTGATAGGATAATTATTGGAGAGTGCAGAGGCGAGGAAACATTTGAAATGCTCCAGGCCATGAACACGGGCCATAATGGCTCGATGTCAACACTGCATGCAAACTCACCTCGTGATGCGATTACTCGATTGGAAAGTATGATCATGATGGGGCCAGTTAACATGCCTATATTAACTATTCGACGTAATATCGCATCTGCGATAAATCTTATTGTTCAAGTTTCCCGGATGAATGACGGCTCGCGCAAGATATGCTATATCAGTGAAATTATGGGAATGGAAGGTGAGAATGTCGTTCTACAGGATATATTTACATTCAAAGCCAATAAAGAACGTGATGAGGAAGGCAAGATTCAAGGAAAATTTACTAATCATGGTTTATTGAGTCGTTCTTCAGTAAGAAGAAATGCTGATATTTTCAATTTATCAAATGAGCTTATCAGTATATTCCCCTTGGTGAAATAATGACTTATTACATATTGCTTTTTTCTGGCATTATTTTATTCGCACTAACTAACTTAAAATGGATAAAAATAAAAAAATTCATTAGTAATGCTGAATTCAAACCCTCAAAAGATAAAGTGCATTTTCTTTCATTTTACAGAAGGATATTATCAGAATGGACCAGTTACATATCAAATATTATCATCGAAAGAAACAACAAGCATATAATCGCTCCGGTTATATATTCAACTTTAGTTTTCATTTCTAACTTATATTGGTTTCATATAGATAATATTTTTGTTTTTATCTTCACCATTAGCAGCATCGTATTCTTTCAATTGAAGATTTCAAGAAAGATTCATCGGTCTCATTTTAACAATGACTTTCCTGAGGTCCTATTGATGATTAATATGGCCGCCAGCAGTGGTGCGAGCATTAATCAAGTATTAGAGCGCTGTGGCAATGAAATAAAAGGGCCATTAGGCAATGAACTCAATTTAATTTGCCGAAAACTGAATGTAGGAGAATCCCCAGAGTCTGTTTTATATGACTCCTATAAGCGATTTAACTACCCAGAGTTCTTTTTTCTTATCACTATAATCTTACTGAATCTTCAACAAGGTGGGCAATTGAGGGAACTGACAAGCCGGCTGTCCTCGGTGACCACAAAAAATAAAACAGCCGAACAGAAAAAAGCTGTGATGACTGCACAAACTCGGATGTCTGTGAACATAATATCACTTATGCCAATATTATTTTCATTACTTCTTTATTTTATTGACCCAGCCACAATGAATTCAATGTGGGACCACCCTATTGGTCGGATGATTTTTTATTACGTAATCGCCAGTGAAATTGCTGGGCTAGTAATAATAAGAAAAATGCTGAGGAAAACATTATGAAAATAGCGTTAATTATTATAATATTATTTTTCATCAGTCTGTTTTTCACAAAAAAAGCAAAATCAAATAAGATTTCAGTTTATTATAAAATAATTAGCCGAGAAAAAATTGACAATGAAAAAGAGCATAAGCACCAAGAAAAGAAGTTATCAAACTTCATCAACCTCCCATTCATTTTGCATAATATCACTTATTTTAAGATATTAATAATTGCAACAGCTATAGTAATATCGATTTTATTTATCGCTACAGATATTATATCCATAAACCTCAATACATTGATGATTATCGGTCTTATTACTGTTGCAATGATGATTACTCTTCCAAAGATAATTATAAGTAACTACATTAATAAAAGAACGACGTCTATCCTTCGAACACTCCCTTTCTTTATCGATATTACAGCAGCTTGTGTTCAATCGGGGATGACGATAGACAGCTCACTAAGCTATACAGCAAAAAAATTTCAAGTAATAAACACCGATTTAAGCTCTATCATTTCCAATATGAATAAGCGTGCGGAAATTAATGGGTTAGACAGCGCCATTAAAGAATTACACCAAAGTTCAACTGCAACAGAAATAAGAATGCTTTGCAGTACATTACAATATAGCATTAGTTTTGGCTCTACCGTTTACGACCAGCTTATTCAGTTATCCCAAGACATCCGAGAAATGCAGTTATTAATTACAGAGGAAAAAATTAGTAAGTTATCGACAAAACTAACAATACCATTATTCATTTTCATCCTAATCCCTTTTGTTGTTCTCGTTATATCACCAAGTGTATTGGAGTTAATCACATATGTTCAAAACAATTAAGTCCACCATGGCAATTTCTATTTTCATCTTTCTAATTAATGGTTGTACATCTAATACTTTTAATCAAAAAGAATTTACTTACCGTGAAAGCCTTTTACTTAAAGCTAATAACCATGGTGGACTCATCAATTTATATCGGGAAAAGTTAAAAACAAGAGAGGATGATACCGTTAGAATAAAATTGGCAAATGCATATTACCTTGCTGGAGATAGCAAGTCATCATTATATTACTTACAATCAGTCACTGATAAAAAAACCGAATATTTTCATCTTATAAAAACCAAAAATCTTATCAATCAAAATGAAACTATTGCCGCAGAAATTGCAGTCAAAGAGCTACTGACTATCGCACCTAATAATGCCGAAGCCCATAACTTGAATGGTATTGTATTGGCTGATAGTGGTGATATGCAAAAATCTGAAAAAGCCTTTGAACAAGCCAGAGCTTTATTTATTAACGATGAAATAGCAATGAATAATATCGCTGTCGTGGCAATGCTTGATAATCGTTATACCGACGCAGTGAGAATACTGTTACCGGACTATTTGGCCGGCAATAGAAATTCGCAAATTTTACATAACTTAGTATTTTCACTTATTAAATTAGGTGACACACAATATGCCAAAAAGATAGTAATTGCTGAAAAAATGGCAACCGAACCTGATGAGTTGTTATTAGCATTGAGACAAGTAGAGCATCTTCACCAAATAGAAATTAGCGATAAAGGTATATGATGTGTAAAAAAAAATGGCTATTTTATCGTTCAAATACCGGTTCTGTTACTATTGAATTTAGTATAGTCTTCGTTCTATTTATATTCACTTTATTATTCTCAGCAGAAATATCACGTCTTATCTATATATCTGCCAGCCTCGATCTGGCAGTTTCAGAAGCAGCAAAAACAGCTAAGAACAAGGAAATAAATAGTGAGTCATATCAGTCGATATTTAATAGCAAGATCATCGAACAGCAAGGTATGTTCGGAAAATTCATTAGCCCAGACAACACTGTCGCAACAGTAGAATTTGCCAATAGCATCGCAGATATTACTTCAAAAAAAATGACCACACATCACTCTACTCAGAAGTTAGCACGTTATAGCGTACGTTATGAATATAAGCCCATATTGTTTCCAATCCCCTCAATTTGGGCTAATAGCTTATTATCTCGCGAGGTGATCTTTGTACAAGAAAATGAGTAATAGCAAATTTATAGTTAACTGTCATGGAACTGTTATCGTTGAATTCGTTTTTGTTGTTTTCATTATTACATTACTAATAAAGCTAATGATTTCAGTCGCCGCATATCAATCTACGGTGGGTAAATTAGACCGTATCTCATACTCTATTGCCGGGATAGTCAGAGAACGGGGGAGTTTATACGCTGATGATATTCAATTGACGCAAAATCAGGTTAGCGAGTTGAAAGTTCTCTCCGAAGAAATGCTACTTCGCTCAGGCTTGCAAAGAAACGATATAGCAATGACAGTAGAGACATTGCATTTTCATGCCACACCTCCTGAGATTAAAAGTATTGATAATAATAAAACGTTGTCATTTAGCATGGGTGCCTGCCAACCCACTCAACCTCTGCATAAAATGATAGCATTATCACCCTATACCAATACAGGTCGCTGGTTACCATTATATCAAGTGACATTATGCTTATCTGCCTCACCTTGGTATACCACGCTATTCAGTGTTGGAGCGGGGGGGAGTACCGCTATTTCCATAAAATCATCTGCGGTGACGATTGAACGCTAGTTCTTATTTTATAGGGATATCATAATGAAATTAAAAAAAATACTTATGCTTTATAAGAAGTATATTGCTCATAAATATAAGTCAATTTTTCTATTTATAACCAACAAACAAGGTTCGATTTTATTGCCTTTTATTCTTATTCTCCCCTTTTTTATTGGCTTAATATTTTTATCTTTTGAGGTTTCACATTATTTACAAAAAAAAGCAAAACTATCTGATGCTATAGAGCAAGCCACACTCGCGCTAACCGTCGAGAATGATGATATTCCAGATGCCGGTCAAGAAAGTAAAAATCGGGACTTGGTGAGCCAGTATATTCATGCGTACTTGCCATTAGAAAATTTCTCGACACCAGAGATTGAGATAAATAATTATTGTGGCCAGCTTGTTTATAAGGCGAAAATGTTTATGAATTACTCAGCAAAATTTTTAGCTAAGACTCCTATCACTAATAAAATAAAAACGATAGATATAGTAGATACTGCTGTGGCAAAAAAAACAATAATACATGACCATAATGAAAAAACTGATGTCATCTTTGTTGTAGATTATTCTGAATCAATGGAGAAAAAGTTTAAGAACAATATTTCTAGCATTAAAAAAATAGATGTTCTAAGAGAGATATTTATCAGGGTAAATAATACTATCTTACGAAATGCAGATATTCAAACCATTGGTTTTATACCCTACTCATGGGGGACCAAAAGGAAAACAATTGAAAATAATCAGACACAAGAATATTGTCATTTTCCTTTTATCGCTAAAGAATATAGCAAAAAAAATGATTACTTTAGGAAATATATTGCATCTAAACTACGTGAAATATCAGGCCTTGAGAACATAGAAAAAGTTTATGATATTAAATATGCGGACATTGACTTATTTGATGAAAGACACTCATACTTTTACGATCGGATAAGAACCTTACCAGTTGATTATAAAAGTGAGGCAGAACAACTCTATAATAAAATTCGTTATATTTATACTGCTTTAACCCAAATTAAAATCATAGGTGAAACTATAGATTATGATGCAACGATTAAGTCAATAAACTCAGATGCTAAATATATCGACATTCCAATAAAAGATATAATAAACGATGAGATTTGTCTAAATTTATCAGATGCATATTCGTTAGAGGACTATCAAGACACCAATATTATTAATTCGATGTTAGATATGACACCTATTGGTGGAACACTTACTAGTTCAGGTATTCTCTATGCAAATAATTTATTCAGAAATAACAATGATGATGACAAAGAGAAATTAATGATAATAATCTCTGACGGGGTCGAGAGTTATGATGAAAAATATAGAGAAAACCCAGGGTTTTATATTACTAAAAAACTGATCGATAAAGGTATGTGTGAAAAGATCAAAGATAATAATATAAAGATGATTTTTATTGCTATTGACTATGATCCGGAGAAGATTCAGGACCCCAGAAGATATATTGATTGGAAAAAGTGCGTTGGCGAAGACAATTATTACGAGGCAGATAATGCCCATCAGTTAGAAGTCGAGCTGATGGGGGCTCTAGGGGTTCAATCCTCCAACGAAGTTGGCCGCAACACACCTAAATAACGATAAGCAGGTGCGGTGTATTAGCCACCGCACCGGTTGCAAACTATTTAGCGCTGCCAGCAGCTTCCATGCCAACGAGCCCAACTTTGAGATAGCCTGATTTGCGTAACGCATCCATCACGCTCATTAAGGTTTCATAATCCACCACTTTGTCTGCTTGGAAGAAGATCGTGGTTTCTTTATTGGATTGGGTCACTTTATCCAGCGCTGCTGCTAACGTATCGCGGTCAACTTGCTGATCACCGACATAAAGCTGGTTATCCGCCTTAACCGTCAGGAATATCGGTTTCTCCGGCCGTGGTTGTGGTACTGCTGACGATGCAGGCAGATCGACTTTTATATCAACAGTTGCCAATGGTGCTGCAACCATGAAGATGATCAGTAATACCAACATGACATCAATGAAGGGGGTCACGTTAATTTCGTGTAATTCACCGCTTTCATCGAGGTTATCATTCATCCGCATCGCCATAAATCACCCCGCACGCAATTGGTGAGGCTGCTTAGATGACTTTGCTTCTGCGCTGCTGTTCAGGTCAAGGTCACGGCTTAACAGCAATAACACCTGTGCTGCAACATCACCGACTTGTGCACGATAAGAACCAATCAAGCGAGCAAAGATATTGTAGATAACCACCGCAGGGATTGCCGCGACTAAGCCTAATGCTGTCGCCAACAGAGCTTCAGCAATACCGGGGGCGACAACGGCCAAATTCGTGGTCTGGGAATGTGCAATACCAATAAAGCTGTTCATGATGCCCCATACCGTGCCAAACAACCCAACAAAGGGTGAGATTGCACCGATAGTGGCAAGGAAACCGTTGCCTTTACCCATTTGGCGGCCAATAGCAGCAACTCGACGCTCTAAACGAAAAGCCGTACGTTCTTTGATGCCGTTGTTGTCGCTCGATTCCGCCGATAGCAAACGTTCATTCTGAGCTTCACGCAGTAATTGGCTGCTGATGCTATCTGCGGCAAACACTTCCGCTCGTTCGGATGCAGTGTCCAAATCAGTCACTGCGCCAATAACTTCATGTTCTTGTCGTAAACGGCGACGTGCGCGATATAGCTCAGTCCCTTTAGAGAACAAGATGGTCCAAGTGACAATTGACGCTAATACCAAGCCAATCATGACACCTTTAACCACCACATCGGCATGCTGATACATACCCCAAACAGATAAATCCATCGCCAAACCTTGTGGAGCAGGCGCAGTCAAAGGCTGGACCATCGGTGTAGGGCTAACATTTGTATTGATTGCGGCTTCAGCGGCGGGGGTAATTTCAGGTGCCGGAAGCGGGGTCGATGTTGCTGTTGTTGCTTCTGTTGAGGTTGCTGACGCAACAGATGAAGCAACGGCGCTACCGTTACTTGGTGCAGCCTGCACATGACCTGCTAAACCGGCCACCAGCAATAATGCCACCACCCCTGTCATCACTCGACCTTTGGCGAATGACTTTTCATTAATTTCTTTGCCAGCTGTTTTCACGCTGTGCCTCCACCCAATATGCATTTCAATTTAAGGACGAAATCTAGGTGCCGATCATATCAAACAAATGAGGGATTGATAGTAATTATCATTAGTGTTTACGCCGTTTTTTTGAGAAAAAAAAAGAATTCGCCAAATATCAGGGACTACGTTACTTAACGAGCAGGCTTCAATTGTTGGCTGTACAGCGCAAGTGACACTAATCGTAAACAGAGGTCATTAATTGATTTAACACGGTGATATATTGGCAACATCGAACGTCATTGCTTATAGCCCTCTAATAAATATCCTATTTCGTCACATACACAGCATTTTCCCATGATAAAACCACAGAATATAGCGGGTCACCCTCTTGAGTTTTTTTCATGCTAAAAGCTACGTCCACGCACCATTCATCATGTTAACGTACTAAATAACGTCCCCTATACATGCTCGCCAATGAAGCTTGGGCATCGCTGATAAAAAGGTCATAAGGAAATCATGTCTGCAAACAAACCAACCTCAGAAAAACTTGAAACACACCTGGTCAGCGCGGGCAGGCGTAAAAAATTCACCCAAGGCTCGGTCAATACCGTGATTCAACGGGCATCATCTTTAGTTTTCGACACCGTTAAAGCAAAAAAACATGCCACTATCAATCGGGGAAATGGTGAACTCTTCTATGGCCGTAGAGGCACTCTTACTCATTTCTCCTTGCAGGAGGCGATGACTGAGCTGGAAGGGGGCGCAGGTTGCGTCCTATATCCTTGTGGC